>NZ_JBFBBC010000042.1:0-1191 GCF_040689545.1 Streptomyces sp. NPDC051180 | reverse complement strand
CGCCCGGTTACATTCCGAACCCGGAAGCTAAGCCTTTCAGCGCCGATGGTACTGCAGGGGGGACCCTGTGGGAGAGTAGGACGCCGCCGAACAATTCTTCAGGACCCCTGGTCCCAGCGTTCACGCTGGGACCAGGGGTCCTTTTGTTTTTTGCTTGACTTTTTCCGATGCGCGGCTGAGTGCCGGCTGCGCGAGAATGACTGCAGTACCCGAAGACAGAGGAGTCACCACCATGCCCACCAACTCTCCCGACGACCGTCCGGAGCGCGAGCCGCGTCGCAGGGACGGTGCCGGTGGCGACCGGGGCGGTTACCGCGGGCCGCGCCGGGACGACAGCCGTGGTGGGGACAACCGTGGCGGCGACAATCGCGGTGGCTACGGACGTCGTGACGACCGCGGTGGCGACAACCGCGGCGGTGGCTACGGACGTCGTGACGACCGTGGCGGCGACAACCGCGGTGGTGGCTTCCGTCGCGACGACAACCGTGGCGGCGACCGCCCCAGCTTCTCGCGTGACGACAACCGTGGTGGTGGTGGCTTCCGCCGTGACGACCGTGGTGGGGACAACCGTGGCGGTGGCCTCCGCCGTGACGACAACCGTGGTGGCGACAACCGTGGTGGGGACCGTCCGTCGTTCCGTCGCGATGAGCGTCCCTCGTACCAGCGTGACGACCGCCGTGACGACCGTGGCGGCTTCCGCCGCGATGACCGCGGTGGGGACAACCGCGGTGGCGGTTTCCGTCGCGACGACAACCGTGGCGGCGACCGCCCCAGCTTCTCGCGCGACGACAACCGTGGTGGTGGCGGCTTCCGCCGTGACGACCGTGGCGGCGACAACCGCGGCGGCGGCTTCCGCCGCGATGACCGCGGTGGTGACAACCGTGGTGGTGGCTTCCGCCGCGACGACCGTGGCGGTGACAACCGTGGCGGTGGCTTCCGCCGTGACGACAACCGTGGTGGGGACCGTCCGTCGTTCCGTCGCGATGAGCGTCCCTCGTACCAGCGTGACGACCGCCGTGACGACCGTGGCGGCTTCCGCCGCGACGACCGCGGTGGCGACAACCGCGGTGGCGGTTTCCGCCGTGACGACAACCGCGGTGGCGACAACCGTGGTGGGGACCGTCCGTCGTTCCGTCGCGATGAGCGTCCCTCGTACCAGCGTGACGACCGCCGTGACGACCGTGGCGGCTT
>NZ_JBFBBC010000040.1:0-1878 GCF_040689545.1 Streptomyces sp. NPDC051180 | reverse complement strand
TTGCTTCAGAACTAACACAGTGGACGCGAGCAACTGAGGACAAGCCCTCGGCCTATTAGTACCGGTCAGCTCCACCCATTACTGGGCTTCCACATCCGGCCTATCAACCCAGTCGTCTACTGGGAGCCTTACCCTCTCAAGGAGGTGGGAATACTCATCTTGAAGCAGGCTTCCCGCTTAGATGCTTTCAGCGGTTATCCCTCCCGAACGTAGCCAACCAGCCATGCCCTTGGCAGGACAACTGGCACACCAGAGGTTCGTCCGTCCCGGTCCTCTCGTACTAGGGACAGCCCTTCTCAATATTCCTACGCGCACAGCGGATAGGGACCGAACTGTCTCACGACGTTCTAAACCCAGCTCGCGTACCGCTTTAATGGGCGAACAGCCCAACCCTTGGGACCGACTCCAGCCCCAGGATGCGACGAGCCGACATCGAGGTGCCAAACCATCCCGTCGATATGGACTCTTGGGGAAGATCAGCCTGTTATCCCCGGGGTACCTTTTATCCGTTGAGCGACGGCGCTTCCACAAGCCACCGCCGGATCACTAGTCCCGACTTTCGTCCCTGCTCGACCCGTCGGTCTCACAGTCAAGCTCCCTTGTGCACTTACACTCAACACCTGATTGCCAACCAGGCTGAGGGAACCTTTGGGCGCCTCCGTTACCCTTTGGGAGGCAACCGCCCCAGTTAAACTACCCATCAGACACTGTCCCTGATCCGGATCACGGACCGAGGTTAGACATCCAGCACGACCAGAGTGGTATTTCAACGGCGACTCCACCATGACTGGCGTCACGGCTTCAAAGTCTCCCACCTATCCTACACAAGCCGAACCGAACACCAATATCAAACTGTAGTAAAGGTCCCGGGGTCTTTCCGTCCTGCTGCGCGAAACGAGCATCTTTACTCGTAGTGCAATTTCACCGGGCCTATGGTTGAGACAGTCGAGAAGTCGTTACGCCATTCGTGCAGGTCGGAACTTACCCGACAAGGAATTTCGCTACCTTAGGATGGTTATAGTTACCACCGCCGTTTACTGGCGCTTAAGTTCTCAGCTTCGCCAAGACGAATCTTGACTAACCGGTCCCCTTAACGTTCCAGCACCGGGCAGGCGTCAGTCCGTATACATCGCCTTACGGCTTCGCACGGACCTGTGTTTTTAGTAAACAGTCGCTTCTCGCTGGTCTCTGCGGCCACCCCCAGCTCACGGAGTAAATCCGATCACCAGTGATGGCCCCCCTTCTCCCGAAGTTACGGGGGCATTTTGCCGAGTTCCTTAACCATAGTTCACCCGAACGCCTCGGTATTCTCTACCTGACCACCTGAGTCGGTTTAGGGTACGGGCCGCCATGAAACTCGCTAGAGGCTTTTCTCGACAGCATAGGATCATCCACTTCACCACAATCGGCTCGGCATCAGGTCTCAGCCTTAATGTGTGACGGATTTGCCTATCACACGGCCTACACCCTTACCCCGGGACTACCACCGCCCGGGCTGGACTACCTTCCTGCGTCACCCCATCGCTTACCTACTACCACCTTGGGTCGACGGCTCCACCACTTTCCTTTCCCCGAAGGGTCCGGAACGGCTTCACGGCCTTAGCATTAATGGGCTCGATATTGGGCGTTTCAAAGCGGGTACCGGAATATCAACCGGTTGTCCATCGACTACGCCTGTCGGCCTCGCCTTAGGTCCCGACTTACCCTGGGCAGATCAGCTTGACCCAGGAACCCTTAGTCAATCGGCGCACACGTTTCTCACGTGTGTATCGCTACTCATGCCTGCATTCTCACTCGTGAACCGTCCACAACTCGCTTCCGCGGCTGCTTCACCCGGCACACGACGCTCCCCTACCCATCACAGCACCCGTTGGGGCT
>NZ_JBFBBC010000039.1:0-2910 GCF_040689545.1 Streptomyces sp. NPDC051180 | reverse complement strand
CAGATCCGTACGCAGAACCAACGTGTTGACGAAGAAGCCCACGAGATCGTCGAGAGCCTGATCCGTCCGTCCCGCGACCGGCGAACCGATCGGGATGTCCGTCCCGCCGCCGCACCGTGCGAGCACGGTGGCGACCGCGGCCTGGGCGACCATGAACAGGGTGGTTCCGGTCTCGCGCGCCAGCCCGGTCAGGGCAGCGTGCGTCCGAGCGGGGGCGGTCACCTTGTGGGTGGCCCCGCGATAGGAGGCGACGGCCGGCCGCGGTCGGTCCGCGGGAAGGGTCGCCTCCTCCGGCAGCTCGGCCAACTGCTCGCGCCAGAAGGCGAGTTGACGCTCCTCATCGATGGCGAGGAGACTCCGCTGCCACAGGGTGTAGTCGGCGTACTGGACCGGGAGCGGCGCCCACGAGGGGGCTGCTCCCTCGCTGCGGGCCGTGTACGCCGCAGCGAGGTCCCGCAGGAGCGGGCCGTTCGACCAGCCGTCGGAGGCGATGTGGTGCATCACCACCAGGAGCACGTGCTCCTCGGGGGACAGCTCCAGCAGATCCGCGCGGATGGGCAGATCGGTGGAGAGGTCGAACGTGGTGCCGGACAGTCCGGCCAGCACCTGGGGCAGGGACTCCTCCGTCACCGGGGTCACCGGGAGCGTGAGGTCGGTCGCCGCGAGAGGTCGGACCGCCTGATGAGGCAGGCCGCCCTCGGAGGGGAAGGAGGTCCGGAGGGATTCGTGGCGTACGACGACGTCGCCGAGCGCGAGGCGCAGCGCCTCCGCGTCGAGGGCGCCGGTGAGGCGTACGGCCAGCGGGATGTTGTAGGTCGGTGAGGGTCCCTCCAACTGGTCGAGGAACCACAGGCGCTGCTGGGCCGAGGAGAGCGGGAGACGCTCGGGACGCTCGCCGGCCGTCAGCGCGGGGCGCTCCTCCTCGCCGGCGCTCACCGCGATCAGTTCCGCGAGCCGGGCCACGGTCGGGTGCTGGAAGACCTCCCGCACTCCGAGCCGCACGCCGAAGGCGTCACGGATCTTGGAGGTGAGCTTGGTGGCGCGGAGGGAGTGTCCGCCGCGGTGGAAGAAGTTGTCGTCCGGGCCGACGGATTCCAGCCCGAGCGTGTCGGCGAAGAGGCCGCAGAGGATCTCCTCGGCCGGGTTGCGCGGGGCGCGGCCGCCTTCGGACGGGACGCCGTCGTCGGGTGCGGGCAGGGCGCGCCGGTCGAGCTTGCCGTTGACCGTGCGCGGCAGCTCGTCCAGGACGACGAAGGCCGAGGGAACCAGGTGTTCGGGCAGCCGCGCGGCGACGTGCCGGCGCAGCTCCTCCGGGGTCGCCTCCGCGACCGCGTAGGCGACGAGGCGCTTGTCGCCGGGCCGGTCCTCCCGGACGACGGCGGCGGCCTGGACCACCGCGTCGTGTGCCATCAGCGCGGCCTCGATCTCGCCGGGTTCGATGCGGAAGCCGCGCAGCTTGATCTGCTCGTCGCCGCGTCCGAGGTACTCCAGCGCGCCCTGCTTGTTCCAGCGGGCCAGGTCGCCCGTGCGGTACATCCGGGAGCCCGCGGGGCCGTGCGGGTTGGCGACGAACCGGTCGGCGGTCAGGGCCTGCTGGCCGATGTAGCCGTGCGCGAGGCCGTGACCGGCCACGTACAGCTCACCCGGCACACCGGGGGCCACGAGCTCCAGGTCGGCGTCGAGCACGTAGGCGTGCTTGCCGGAGAGCGGACCGCCGACCGGGATGCTCGCGGCGCCGGCGGCGATGCCGGGCTCGATGACGAAGGCGGTGGTGAAGCCCATGCTCTCGGCCGGGCCGTACCCGTTGAGCAGGTGCAGCTGGGGGTGGTCCGTGAGGGCGCGGGTGACGTGTGCGGGCGAGGCGGCCTCGCCGGCCGTCATGGCCTCGCGGATCTCCCGGAAGACGGCCGGGTACTCGTCGAGCATGTGGTTGAAGAGACTGGCGGACATCTGGAGCGTGGTGACCCGGTGCTGCTCGACCAACTCGGCGATGAGGTTCGGGTCGGTGTGCTGACCGGGCTGGAGGACGCAGACACCGCCGTGCAGCAGCGGGCCGAACACTTCGAGGGCGAAGGCGTCCCAGGAGACCGGGGAGCACTGCAGGAACGTCTGCTGCGGGCCGAAGGCCAGGTAGTCCGGTCCCACGAAGGTCGCGGCGAGCGCCCGGTGCGACGCCATCACGCCCTTCGGCAGACCCGTCGAGCCCGAGGTGAACATCACGCAGGCCACCGACTCCGGTGAACCGCCGGTCTCCACCGGGGTCCCGGGGAGGCCGCTGATCTCGGCGACGTCGGCCGTCAGGTCGACCACGACCGCTTCGGTGCGGAGTTCGGCGAGGTGGGTCTGGGTCAGGAGCGCCGCGGGCGCCACCTGTCCCAGGACGCCGTTGAGCCGCTCCACCGGGAACAGCGGGTCCAGCATCGTGTAGCCGGCGCCCGCCTTCAGCACCGCGAGCAGGGAGGCCACCATGTGCGGCGACCGCTCGACGTGCACCGCCACCAGATCGCCGGGACGCACGCCCCGGCCGGTCAGGTGACGCGCCAGACGGTTGGACCAGACGTCCAGTTCGCCGTACGAGATCACCTGGTCCTCGAAGACCAGCGCGGGCGCCTCGGGCGACCGCGCCGCCTGGCCGGCGAACAGGCCGTCCAGACCGAGGCGGGGTGCCTCGGTGGCGGCTCCGGCCCACTGCGCCAGGCTGTGGGTCTCCTCGTCGGTGAGGAGGGCCAGCCGGGAGACCGGCTGGTCGGGGTCGGCGACGGCGGCGGTCAGGAGGCGGACGAGCCGCTCGGCGACGGCCTGGGCCGTGGAGCGCTCGTAGAGGTCGGTGGCGTACTCGACGGTGATGTCGAGTCCGTCGGGGCTGCCGTCCGCGGTCCGCCGCTCGCCGAAGGCGAACGTCAGGTCGAA
>NZ_JBFBBC010000038.1:0-6523 GCF_040689545.1 Streptomyces sp. NPDC051180 | reverse complement strand
TCGCCGTCCAGCACGAACCAGACCGGTACGACGTGCGGACTGCCGTCGTCGCGCACGGTCGCCAGTTTGCCGGTGCGGGTGCTGCGGGCGGGCGGGGCCGCGGCGCCCGCGGGGGTCTGGGTCTGGTTGCTCACGGCGGTTCTCTCCTTGGCGGGGGCGGGCGGTGGCCCGCCGGAGGCCGGCCGAGGTCTCGGCCGGCCGGGGTGGGGCGGGTCAGCGGTGGGTGCCGCCGAAGTAGCGCATGGCCTGCCGGTGCACGACCTTGCCGATGCGGTGGCCCATCTCGATGCCGGGCTCGTTGTCGAAGCTCCAGTGCATGCCGCCGTACACGCGGGAGATGCCGGCCTGGCGGGCGGCGTCGCTGAAGGTGGGCCAGTGCAGGACGACGTCGGTGCGCGGGGTGAGGCCGGGCTCGACGGTGGAGGCGCCCGCCTTGAAGCGGTAGGAGTCGCCGAAGGAGTCCGATCCGGTGAAGCGGCGCAGGAACTCGGCCGCGGCGCCCGAGAAGGTGCTGTGTCCGGAGACGGTCGCCGGGAACGGCGGGACCGCCACGTACGCCTGCCAGTCGACGCCGTCCATGGCGACGGTGCCCCGGCCGGGGCCGCCCCATGCCTGGATCCGCTGTCCGCGCCGGTCGTACGGGATGAGGGTCGAGGGGCGCGCGAAGTCGTAGTCGGCCTTGACCGCCCAGGAGCCGATGGCGGCGTCGCACTCGGCCATGTTGAGGCCGAAGAAGAGCCGGGCGTCCTCGTCGACGCCGTGGCCGTCGCGGGCGGAGACGTACCGTCCCCACATCTGCTGGGCGCCGGGCGGGGTGACGTCGTCGTTGAGCCAGAACTCGGCGATCGCCTTCTGCTCGTCCGTCAGGCGGGCGCTGATGTCGAGGAGTTCCTCGATGGCGGCGGTCATGCGGACGGAGGGGTACGCGGGCGGGGCCGGGACCGTGAACTGGTCGGGGCGGCTCAGCGCGAAGGGCTGCATCACCGCGAACTGCGGGGTGAGGTAGCGCTGCGTCTTCCCGTTCACGATGAGGGGCGTCCAGTGGGCCGGGTCCGTGACCGTGGACGGGTCGAAGGCGCCCGCGGTCTGAGGGCTGTTGCGCGGCTGGTAGCCGGTGGTGTCGGCGTAGGCCGGGGTGCCGAGCTGGTTGGCGCCGTCGGCGTGCCGGTACTCCAGGACGGCCCGTGCGGTGCGCTGTCCGATCCAGGCGGGGCTGTACGGGCGGGGGTCGGTGAGCTCGGGGTCGTGGCCGAGGCCGCGCAGCATCGAGTCGATCGGGACCTTGTACTCGGGGTACAGGTCGAGCAGCGCGAGGTGTGCGGCGTAGCTGATGGCCTCGTTCTTGTTGTCGAGGGTGCGTTCGGCGCGGGGCCGGCGCAGGGAGCCGCCGTAGCGGGTGCCGACGGCACAGCGGTCGTAGCAGGCCCAGGCGTCGTAGACGGCGTTGTGGAGGACGGCGAGGGCGCGGGCGTTCACGGTGGCGGGCCCGAAGCGGTTGCCGGCGGCCTGGTAGCGGCCGAGGATCGCGTCCATCGCGGCCTGGTTCCAGCGGATGACGACGCTGGGGTCCGTCACGGCGCCGGGGCGGCGGCGGCCGGTGCGGGTCTCCGCCTCGAAGCTGGTGGGAACGCCCCAGGCCGCGGTGCCGGGCAGGGCCAGCACTCCGGCCGCGGCGGCCGTCGTGGTGAGCACCCGGCGCCGGGTGGCCGTGCGGGCGGCGCCGGTCGTGGTGGAGGCGGGGGCGGCGGGTCGGTGGGACATCCGTGGATTCCTTCGCAGGTGCCGGGAGCGGACGGACTCGGTCCGGGTCTGCGAATCACACACAAACTCGAACAGTCCCCAGGCTGGCGAGATTTGATCGCGTCCGGCAACGGCCGATCGACTTCTTCCATCGCTGGCATGCAAGGAAGCGATGGGCGTCGCGAGGGTGCACCGATCGCGGTTAGCGTGAGGCCGGCCGTCCGACCCTCCTGCTCGATTTCGGCGTGATCCGAGCGGTCCACCGCCCGGCACCGGTCCGCCCGTGACCCCGGCGCGTCCTTCCCGGCTCCGGTCCGTCCGCCGATCCCCGGTCCCACCCGTTCCGCCAGGTCCCCGTGTCGACTCGTGTTGGAGATGCCCACGCATGACCGTTTCCTCCCAGGCGATGGCCCCCGCCACGACCTCCGCCCCCGGCCCGCTGCCCGGCACCGCGTCCTCCGCCCCGCCGCCGGCCGTCTCCCTCTTCGACCGGCTCGCCCCCCGGCTGCACCGCTACGGCCTGGGGATGCTGCGGGCCGCACTCGGCGGGGTGTTCGTGTGGTTCGGCGTCCTCAAGGTCGTCGGCCTGAGCCCGGCGGCCGAACTCGTCGTCGCCGTCCTGCCCTTCCCGGCCGGCGACTGGTTCGTGCCCGCCCTCGGCTGGGGCGAGGTCGCGCTCGGTCTCTGGCTGGTGTCCGGGCGCGGCCGCGCCGCGGCGCTCTCGGTGCTCGCCGCCCACCTCTGCGGCACGTTCGCGGTGCTCGTCCTCACCCCGCAGATCGCGTTCGCGCACTCCAACCCGCTGCTGCTGACGCTGGTGGGCGAGTTCGTCGTCAAGAACGTCGTGCTGCTCGCGGGCGCCGTGGTGGTCACCACCCACCCGCGCCACCGGGTCGCGGCGGAGGGGCGCGCACGCTGAACACACCCTCGATCACGGAAACTTCCCTGGCAGGCGCACAGAACCTCGTACAATACCAAGCAGTCGGTTTGGAGTTGTCGAGCGGTGGGGCGCGACGGTCAGGGCCGTACCGCCGGCGCACGGTGCTACGGGAGCCATGGTTGACCAAACAGGAACGGGCCACGCGGACCCGCGACGCGCTGATCAAGTCGGCGGCCGCCGAGTTCGACCGGCGTGGCTACGAGTCGGCCACCCTGTCCGCGATCAGCTCCGGCGCGGGCGTCAGCCCCGGAGCACTCCACTTCCACTTCGAGAACAAGGCCGCGGTCGCGGTCGCCGTCGAGGGCGAGGCGGCCGCCACCCTGCGCCGGACGGCCCGGCTGGAGTACCGCCGCCCGTCGGACGCCCTGCAGAACCTCGGCGACACGGTCCACGCCCTGGCCCGGCTGCTCCGCGAGGACGTCGTCGTCCGCGCGGGCTTCCGCCTCAGCTGCGCGGACGACGGCCGTACGGAGCTCAACCTCCGCCAGGAGTGGCAGGGTTGCGTCCAGCAGCGGCTCGCCGAGGCCGCCGACGAGGGCCTGCTCGCCACCGGCCACGGCCGTCTGCAGGACCTCGCCCGCACCGTCGTCGCCGCCACCGTCGGCCTGGAGACCCTCGGTCGCGACAACGCCGAATGGCTCTCCCCCCGCACGGTCACCGGCCTCTGGCAGACCCTCCTGCCCCTGCTGACAGGGCCCGGCCCCCGCCCCGACCGCGAACCCGCCGGCACCACGGCGCCGGTGGGCTGAGCGCTCTCGCGCCCGGCCTCGCGCCGTGCGCGGGGCCGGGCCGGTCACTCCCGTTCCAGCAGCCCCCGGTACCAGGGCAGGTGCTCCGCGATCCCCTCGGTGAACGCGGGCCCCGGATCGCACGCCAGGTCGCCCCAGGGACGGTCGTCCTCGAACCAGTGGTCGGGGGCGAGCATGGCGAGGTGGTGCAGCGCGAAGGGGAGGTCCGCGAGGAGCTCGCGGGCCTCGGCGACGTCCACCGCCGCACCCCGGCCGTCCGCCGGCCGACCGGTGACGAGCGACTCGCAGGGGGCGAGCAGTTCCGCCACCGGCACCGGCTCGGGGTGGTTGACGTAGTACGGACCCGGCTCCGTCCGGTCCGACAGCGCCGCGCCGACCAGGACCCGGGCCAGCGCGTCGACGCCGATCACGGAGTGCAGCGAGGCGCCGGCGTCGAGCGGGCCGGGCAGCGCCGCGAGGAGCCGGACCAGACCGGGCACCAGCTGCCGGTCGCCCGTCCCGTACACGAAGTGCGGCCGCAGCACGGTGCCGCCCGCCTCCAGTACGTGCCGCTCGCCCGCCGCCCGGGTGCGGCTCGTCGCCGAGCCCGGGGCGAGCGGGAGGGTGCCGGGGGCGGCGGCGCGGAAGGGGCCGCGGCCGTGGACCGAGGCGGTGCTCAGGGCCACGATCCGGGTCACCCCGGCCCGCACGGCGGCGTCGACCAGGGCGCGGGTGCCCTCGTCGTTGACCGCGTGGGCGGTCTCGTCGTCCACGCCGATCGCCGAGGCGCAGTGGACGAGCACGTCGACGCCCTCGCAGGCGCGGCGCAGCGAGGCGTGGTCGCGGAGGTCGCCGACGACGGTCTCGGAATCAGGTCGGCGGCCCTGGTTCCGCTCCCCGGGAGCCGGCTCGTACGCTCCGGCGGCCGCCGGGGGCGGGAGCGGTCGGCGGGCGAGGAGCCCGAGGTGCTCGACGTCCGCGCGGGCCGCGGCCGTCGCCGCCGCCCGGCCGCCGATGAATCCGGTGGACCCGGTGATCAGAATGCGAGACACGGTGGTTCCCGTCCGGTTCAGCCCGCCCGTCGGCTGTCGAGGGCGCCGACGGCCACCGCCAGGGAGCGGGAGGGGGAGGTGAGGGTCGAGACGAAGACGGACCGGCCGTCCTGCCGGCCCTCGATCCGGACGGTGTCGACCGAGGGGTCGGAGGTGGGCACGACCTCGGCCTCGATCCAGCAGGGGCTGTCGAGTTCGGCGTAGCGCGAGAAGGAGACGTCCATGCCGGTGGGCAGGTAGCCGTCCGCGCCGATCGTCATCGCCGCCGCCTGGCGGGCGGCCTCGAGGAGCATCATCCCCGGGACGTGGTCGTTCGGGCGACGGAAGAGGGTGGTGTGGCCGGTGTTGATGCGCAGCCGCCACTGGCCCGGCCGGGTGCCGGGCGCCAGGACGACGTCCCGGGAGTCCTCGCGGCCGACCAGGTGCGGGGCCACGCCGGGTATGAGCGGGACGGGCCTGCCGAGGGCGGCCATCCGTTCGCCGCGGATCCGGCGGTACGCCTCGACGGAGGTGGAGCGCGCCAGCGCGCCGCCGGTGCCGAGGTGCCGGCCCTCGCGGGTGAGGACCACGGTGGTGCGCAGGTTCCCGAGGCGGCCGCCGCGGTTGCCGAGCTCGTCGCAGACCACGTCCAGGGTGATGTCCGAGGAGAGGCCGTCGACGGCGAGCGCCTCGGTGTCGGCCGTGTAGTGCAGGCCCCACATGACGAACTGGTCCTCGACGGGTACCCCCAGTTCGGCGTGAGCCACGAGCATGGTGGCCTGACGTATCGTCTCGGCCACCAGCAGGGGGTCGTGGCGGTCCCCCGCCGGCGGAGAGAAGAAGGGATGTGCCGCAGGCCAGTGAGCCGAGACGGAGAACCGCTCGGGCCGCAGCCGTGTCCAGCCCGTGGGAATGATGTCGGCGGGGTCGGCTCGGTGGACGAACTCCCCGGGGACGTGCGCCGTCGCTCTGCGACCATCCTGGTCCATGGATACCCCTTGCGTCCCCGCGCCCCCGGGGCGGAATGTCCGCCCTGCCTAGAATACGTACAGCCCGGTTTTCTTTTCAATGCTTCACGTCACACGTTGAGCACAGACAGCAGGAGGCGCCTTGGCGCAGCAAGCGCGTGCGATCAGGACCCGACGGGCGATCCTGGAGGCGGCCGCGACCGTGTTCGCGGAGCGCGGTTACGAGCGGACGACCATCGGGGAGATCCTGGTACGCGCGGGGGTCACCAAGGGGGCGCTGTACTTCCACTTCGCCTCCAAGGAGGAAGTGGCCCTCGGGGTGCTCGACGCCCAGATGCTCGACGTTCCCCTGCCGCCCCGGGCGATCAAGATCCAGGAGCTGGCGGACCAGTGCTTCCTGCTCACCCACCGCCTGCAGCACGACGCGCTGGTGCGGGCCAGCGTGGGCCTGGCCCTGGACACGGGGGCCACGGGGGTCGACCGGGTCGGCGCGTTCCAGGCGTGGATCGACGAGGTCTCGGAGATCCTGACGGCCTCGCACGCCCGGGGGGAGCTCCTGCTCCACGTGGACGTGGCGGACACCGCCAGGCTCTTCTGCGGCGCCTTCTCCGGCGTGCAGGCGATGTCCCAGATCCTCTGCGATCGCGAGGATCTGGCACACCGGGTCTCCGTCCTCCTCCAGCACTTCATGCCGAGCATCTGCACGCCGGCGCTGCTGACCGGCCTCGACCTGACCGAGGAGCGGGTCGCGCTGCTGGCCGCCGAGTACGACGAGCAGCTGCTCCGTCTCGACCAGAGCCCGCACGCCGATACGCACGGCTAAGAGAACCGACCCGACGGTTTCGAAGCGCCCTGACGCAGATTGCGTCGGGGCGCTCTGGCGTCATGGCACTGAGTGTGTTTTGCTGAGGGTACTCAGTGCCACAAGCGTCTAGGGGAGCTCCACATCATGGGCAAGGACTTCGACCTGTATCGGCCCTCCGAGGAGCACGACATGCTCCGGGAGTCGGTCCGCGCTCTGGCGGAGGCGAAGATCGTTCCGTTCGCCGCGGCGGTGGACGAGGAGGGCCGGTTCCCGCAGGAGGCGCTGGACGCGCTGGTCGCCAACGACCTGCA
>NZ_JBFBBC010000037.1:0-6881 GCF_040689545.1 Streptomyces sp. NPDC051180 | reverse complement strand
GCCCGTGAACGTCTCCACCCACACCGGCTCAGCCCGCAACACCCCACCCATACAGGGAAAATGCCCAGAACTGAGCCTTCTGCAACACCCTTTAGACCGCTAGACCGCCACCGGCTCCTCCCGTCGGCGCTCCACCACCGCCGTCCGGGCCTCCGCGAAGGCCAGGCCGGTCACGGCGGCGAGCAGGAGGAGCGTCCCGAGGACGATGGCGGTGGTGAGCTCCTCGCCGAGGAGCGAGACGGCGATGACGGCCGCGCTCACCGGCTCCAGGAGCATGATCACGGAGACGGTGGCGGCCCGGACGACGGCCGCCCCGGCGAAGTAGAGCGCGTATGCCAGCGCGGTGGGCACCGCGGCCACGTAGAGGAGCAGGAGCACCACGCTCAGGGGCGCGTCGGTGTGCGGCACGAACCCCTCGGCGAGCGCGGCGGGCAGCAGTCCGGCCGCTCCGATGGCGAAGGCCCAGGTGGTCGTCGCCAAGGCGTCCCTGCCTCCGCCGCCGCGGCCGAGCCACCGGGTGAGCAGCGTGATCGCCGCGTACCCGGCCGCCGAGACGACGGCCAGGACCACGCCCAGGGGCCGTACTTCCGTCGCTCCGCCGCCCAGGACCAGCACGGCGAGCCCGGCCAGCGCCCCCGTGACGGCGGTGATCCCGCCCCGGCCGAGGCGCTCGCCCATGGTGAGCCGGGCACCGACCGCGATGAGGACGGGGCCGGCTCCGAGGGTCACGACGGTGCCGACCGCGAGTCCCGTGGCCTGGACGGCGGCGAAGTAGGCGCTCTGGAAGACGGTGAGCCCGATCCCGGTACCGAGGATGCGGGCCGTCCGGCGGCCGCGGGTCTCCCCCGCGGTGCGGGCGGCGGCGCGCCGCGGCCGGAGTGCGAGCGCACCGAGCAGCAGGACGAGTCCGCCCACGCAACGCCAGAACGACAGGGCCAGCGGACCCATGTCGCTGATGCGGAAGATCAGCGAGGCGGCGGCGCCGGCCGTGCCCCAGGCGATGCCGGCGACGATCAGATAGAGCAGGCTCCGCCCGACGGACAGGGCGGATTCCGAGGAGTTCGACACGTGACTTCTCCGTGGAAGACAGGAGGGAAAGGTGGTCGCTGGGATCCGCGCGCGGGCAGCGACGAACCGCTCGGGGGCGGGGAACCGCCCGGCCGAGCCCGGTCTTCGTCGAGGAGGAGTCCTCCGCGCGCGCTAGGCGGCGGGAGGCGGAAGCACGGTCTTCTGCATGGCCCGCACCCTACGGTCCGGTTCGTCCGCCGGACAACTCCGGGTCCCGCCCGGCCGTGGAGTCGCCGGCGCCGGGACCGGCACCCGCCACGACACCGGACACGGCACCGAGACCGCCACCGAGCTCGGTGGCGACGGCGGGTGCCGCCTCCCCCTGCGGCCCGGAGCCCGCCACGGGCCCCGCCGCCGGGCTCTTCGGCGTCGACGACTGGGCGATGAACGCGCCGACGAGCACGACGGCACCACCGATGATCTGGGGCGCCTCCAGGTGCTCGCCGAGCAGCACCCATGCCAGGACGGTCGCGATCACGGCTTCCAGGCAGGCCACGACCCCCGCCACCTGCGGGGAGAGCCGGCGCACCGAGATGACTCCGGTGACGTACGCGAGGACGGTGGCGATGAGGATGATCCAGCCGAGCAGCAGCCATGCGGGCACGCTGCTGCCGTCCATGTCGGCGCGGCCTCCGAGGAGCGCCCAGTCCATGTTCCAGGGGCGGGCGACCACGGTGAGGACGAGCGCGCCGATGAGGAGTCCGTACGCGATGACGCCGAGCGGGTCGGCCTGCTCGGCCTCGTCGGAGCCCTGGTCGGAGAGGACGAAGTAGCCGACCTGGCAACATGCGGCGGCGAGCGCGAGCAGCAGACCGAGCAGGTCGAAGCTCAGGCCGGACCACACCTGGACGACACACGCGAGCCCGCCGGCGGCGAGGATCACGCCGAGGGCGGCGGCGCGCGTCACGGGCCGGCGCTGCACGAAGCGGACCCAGCCCAGGACGAGGGCGGGCGCGAGGTACTCGATGAGAAGGGCGACGCCGACGGGTATCCGGGAGATCGAGGCGAAGTAGAAAGCCTGGACGCCGGCGACGGCGAGCAGGCCGAAGCCCACGAGGAGAGCGGGTTTGCGGCGCAGGAGGTCCCGGTGACGCCACGCCACCGGCAGCATGACGAGCGCGGCACCGGCCACGCGGAGCCACACCACATGCAGCGGGTCGAGCCCCGCCTCGATGAGCGGCTTCGCCGCCACACCTGAACCACCGAATGCGAAGGCCGAGGCCAGGGCTAGTCCCAGGCCGGCGCTTCTCCCCTGAGACGCGTGCATCAGGCCATCATGACAGGGCGCCGTCAGGTGCGTAACCCCCGTCACACCTGTTGAGACGACTCCTCACCGCGGGTGTCGGGGCGGATATCGGAACGGAAGCCCGCATCGGCACGGCCGTGGTCCTCCGACACCCCGTCACCGGGGCCGCCGGTCGTCCCCGACGCGGCGCCCGCACCGCTGTCGCCGCCGCCCACGGCCAGGGCTCCCACGCCTGGACCTGCCACCACACCCGCCACCACACCGACCGCCGCATCCGCATCCGCATCCGCATCCGAGTACGGGTCCGTGTCCGTGCGCATGTCCCTGCGCCCGTCCGCGGCACCAGCGGATCGAGGCCGCGCGTTCTCGCACTCCTCGACCCCGGCGGCCAGCGCAGCCGGATCGACCCCCGCGCGGCGCAGGATCTCGGCGGCGCGGCTCTCGGGGTCGGCGGCGATGACGGCGAGGAGATCGAGTCCGTACACCCGGTCGTCGCCGCGCTCGGCGGCCCGACGGAAGGCGCCTTCCCACGCGGTGGTCGCGGCCGGTGACCAGCCGGAGGCAGCCGCGTCCCGGGACGCGGTCTCGCGCACGGCGGGGAGCAGGCAGCCGGCGCCGGAGTCCTCCACCGAGCGCTGCCAGCGCAGGCCGTAGCCGATGGACCGCTGGGCCAGGTAGCCGAGGACGCGGGCGAGCCGGGTGCCGTCGCCGAACGCCTCGGTCACCTCGGGGTCGGTTTCGAGGAGTCCGTGCAGGAGGTGGGCGGTGTCGATCTGCCGGTCGCCGTCCCGGAGCGCTCTGCGGCGGGCGCCCGTCACGACCGCGCCGAGCGAGGGCGTCAGGAAGGACGCGAGCTCCGCGCGCAGGGCGGCGGGCTGCCGGGGCGGCGGGGGAAGCGGGACGGGATGGTGCACCCTCCCACCTCATCAGGCGAGGGCGGCCAGGGCATCACCGGGGAGAAGCATGTCCGCATCCCACCGGAGTTGGGCACGGGTGCACGGTTCCTCCTCCTTGCGGATGAGATTGCGTTTCGCGCCCCGAAGGGGCGCGCGCCGCCTTGCCTCGCGCCCCTCCTGCAACCACGGGCCGCTTGCCCCACGTCTTCCGGTCGTGTTCTGGATGGTGGCCCTGCTCGCGTTCGACGGGCGGCAGTACGTGTACCGGGTGTACGCGCCCCGGGAGGCACTGCCGGCGGATCTGTTCTGGGCCGCCTTCCACTGCCACGAGGAGGACGGGGCGCCGCGCGCCTCGGACAGCTTCGACGCGGCCGAGATCCGGTGGATCGGGGACGGCGCGGGACCTGCCGCCGCAGAACTGACGGTTCATCAGTATTGAATGTTCACGGCCACCCCGCTACGTTCCGCGACACCGGAACCCAGTTGGCACGCGTGAAGGGGTGGTCTCATGGCCGAAGTCAGCGCGGAGGCACGGATCGAGGCGCCGACCGGGAAGGTCTGGGCACAGCTCACGGACTTCTCCTCGTACGGCGAGTGGAACGCCACCCACACCGACTTCCCCGGCGGCGGGCCGGCGCCTCTCGCGGCGGGAGCGACCTTCACCGAGAACATGAAGCTGATGGGCTTCCCGGCCGAGGTGCTCTGGACGGTCGAGGAGCTGGAGCCCGAGCGGGCCTTCGCCATCAAGGGGAAGGGCCCCATGGGCGTCATGGTCACGACCCGCTACTCGCTGGAGGCGGACGGGGACGCGACGACCGTGCGGATCGACGGGGAGTTCACCGGTGCGGCGGTGTCCCTGATGGCCGGCAAGCTCAAGGACTCGGCGACGGCGGCGCTCACCGAGTCCCTGCGCAAGCTCTCGGGCCTCGTCGTCTGATCCGTACGCACGGCGAGGGCCCCGCGGCGGTACGCCGCGGGGCCCTCGCCGCATGGGTGCCGGGTGCGCCCCGGCGACCGGCGGCCGATCGACGGCCGACCGTCAGTCCTCGTCGGCCAGGATCAGGTACAGCTTCTTGCGGGCCTCGTTGATCACGCCGACCGCCTTCTGACGCTGCTCGGGGGTGCCGGTCTTCCAGACCTGCCCGAACGCCTCCATCAGACCGAAACCGGCCTGCCGGATCTCGTTCACGGCCTCCCAGTCGACCCCGCGACCGGCCTCCTCCCACGGAGCGTCCGGGCCTTCCTCGGCCTCGGCGCGTCCCGTGTCGGTGAGCGTGAACAGCTTCTTGCCGCCCTCGCTCGCGCTGGTGATCAGGCCCTCGTCCTCCAGCATCTGGAGGGTCGGGTAGACCGAACCCGGACTGGGCTTCCAGGCCCCGTCACTGCGCTCGCCGATCTCGCGGATCATCTCGTAGCCGTGCATCGGCCGGTCCTTCAGCAGCGCCAGGATCGAGGCGCGCACGTCACCGCGCCGCGCCCTCCCCCGACCGCCGCCACCACGCCCGCGCCCTCCGAAGCCGCCCCCGAAGGGACCCCCTCCGAAGCCCGGGCCGAAGGGCCCGAACGCGGCCCGTCGCCCTTCGAAGTCCCCGCGGGGGCCGCAGCCTCCACGACCGGCTCCGTGTCCGTCTCCGTACTCGTGTCCATGTGAACGCATCGCAACGCTCCTTCCATCGGGATTCATCGTCGAACTGTCGCGATGCCTCAACGATATATCGGAACTGTTCGGCGAGCAACTACCGAACGAGCCCCGGGACGAAAGCCGCCCCGGGACGCCGCAGGGATGCCACCTGACACCCCGCGGCACCCACGACCCCGTGTGGCGCCATGTGGTGCCACATGGCGCCACGCAATGACATACGCACACCGGAAGCGCCACCGCGACCCCGACCGCACGATCCACCCACCCCACATTTCCGCAGGTCAGCACCACCCTCCCGCAAGGACGGCTGCGACGACACCCGAGGCGCTTGCCAATGGCGCCACGATGGTGCCATGATGGCGTCATGGATCTCACCCCGTATGTCGACACTCTCCGCCGCGAACTCGCGGTGGCCGCCGAAGCCGGCGGCGAGGAAGCCCGCGAGCTGGCCGACCGGCTCACCGCGCCTCTGGAGTCGGCGGCCCGGCTGACCATGCTCAACGTGCTGTCCGCGGCGACGGACGAGATCACCCGTGAGCTCGCTCCCGGCTCGGTCGACGTCAGGCTGCGGGGGCTGGACCCCGACTTCGTGGTGACGCTGCCGCCCACCGTCGGCAGCGCCGCCAACGAGCCCCCCGCCCCGGCCGAGCCGCTCGCGGCCCCGGCGCCCGCCGAGGGCGACGAGGGCGGCACCGCCCGGGTCAACCTCCGCCTGCCGGCCCACCTCAAGACCCGCGCCGAGGAGGCGGCCTCCCGCGAGGGCCTGTCGGTCAACGCCTGGCTGACCCGCGCCGTGGCGGCCGCGGTCGAGGGCGGCGGCCGACCGCGCACGACGGAGAAGGCCCAGTCCGTCGGACAGAACTTCACGGGCTGGGTGCGCTAGACCGCGCTCCCGCCCGCCCGCACCACTTCACCCAGACCACGTCCCACCAGCGGGGACGCCCTGAAGACCCAAGAGGACGGGACAGCCATGCCTTCTTTCGACACTCCCGAACCGATCTCGGCCACGGCTCGCGTGGACGCCGGCTCCATCCAGTTCACCGCGACCGACCGCCTCGACACGGTCGTCGAGGTACGGCCCCGCGACCCGAAGAAGGACCAGGACGTCCGCGCCGCGGAGCAGACCGAGGTGTCCTGCGCGGGCGGCGTCCTGACGGTCAGGACGCCCAAGCAGCGCTACCTCGTCGGACGTACCGGCACGGTCGACGTGACGGTCGAGCTCCCCACCGGTTCGAACGTCGAGCTGACCGGCTCGTGGGCACAGGTCCTCGGCGAGGGGCGGCTCGGCGAGGTCCGCGTGAAGACCTCCGCCGGTGACGTACGGCTGGACAGCACCGGCCCGCTGCACCTGACGGCCTCGCACGGTTCGATCACCGTGGACCGGGTCGAGGGCAAGGCGGAGATCACCACCAGCTCGGGCAGCCTGCGCGTCGGCTCCGTCGACGGCCCCGCGGTCCTGAAGAACTCACACGGCACCACGACGATCGGCACCGCCACCGGCGATCTGCGGGTGAGCGGCGCCAACGGCGACATCGACATCGCGCGCGCCGGCGGCTCGGTCGTCGCCACCACGGCCCACGGCACCCTGCGCCTCGGCGAGGTCGTACGCGGCACGGTCCAGCTGGAGACCTCGTACGGCGCCATCGAGGTCGGCATCCGGGAGGGCACCGCCGCCTGGCTCGACGTCAGCTCCGGCTCCGGCCAGGTGCGCAACACGCTCACCGCCTCCGAGACCCCGTCGGAGACGGAGGACACCGTCGAGGTCCGCGCCCGCACCCGCCACGGCAACATCGACATCCGCCACTCGCGGGGCTGACCCCCTCCACCGCCCAAGGCTCGGCCCAACCCCCTCACTCACCCCTTCGAAAGGGAGGGCTCCATGCCTTCTTCTGTCATGAACACGCCCAGGCGCAACGACGCTCCGCAAGCGCCCGCCGCCGTCTCGGCCGTCGGACTGCGCAAGTCCTACGGTGACAAGACCGTCCTCGACGGCATCGACCTGACCATCCCCGAGGGAACCGTCTTCGCC
>NZ_JBFBBC010000036.1:5000-7682 GCF_040689545.1 Streptomyces sp. NPDC051180 | reverse complement strand
GCAGGCTCCGGTCTCGCTAGCGAGGGATTCATAGTGTTGGTCGGCCCCCACGAAACCGGTCGCTCAGGCTTCACGGCGTACTGGGGATGCCCTGAAGGCGACGAATGCCCCGGCAATCGCCGCTGTAGGGATGGGTTCTGTGGATTACTGGCCTCTGGCGAGTTCTACCATCGAGCAACGGAAGGCAACCACGCCCGCCGGACGCCGCAATGGCTGAAGTCGGGCGCTGAGTCCTTCTCCTGGCGTGCCCCAGGCCACACGCCGCCCGTTCGGGCTCAGTGTGGTCGACGGCTTCGCTGGGGAACACATGAGTGGGAAAGCGGATTGCCGGCTCGCACGGCGCCCACGGCTCCTGCCGCAGGTGCTTTGCCCGGCGCGTCTCCGGACGCCACCCAGTGAACTTGACATCTCTCCGGCGCTGCTCGCAGCACCGGTTGCCGTTTTTCCGCGGCGGACGATAGTTATCTGGTTGATTCTGCCAGTAGTCATATGCTTGTCTCAAAGATTAAGCCATGCATGTCTAAGTATAAGCAATTATACAGCGAAACTGCGAATGGCTCATTATATAAGTTATCGTTTATTTGATAGTACCTTACTACTTGGATAACCGTGGTAATTCTAGAGCTAATACATGCTAAAAATCCCGACTTCGGAAGGGATGTATTTATTAGATTAAAAACCAATGCCCTCTGGGCTCTTTGGTGATTCATGATAACTTCTCGAATCGCACGGCCTTGCGCCGGCGATGGTTCATTCAAATTTCTTCCCTATCAACTTTCGATGTTTGGGTATTGGCCAAACATGGTTGCAACGGGTAACGGAGGGTTAGGGCTCGACCCCGGAGAAGGAGCCTGAGAAACGGCTACTACATCCAAGGAAGGCAGCAGGCGCGCAAATTACCCAATCCCGACACGGGGAGGTAGTGACAATAAATACTGATACAGGGCTCTTTTGGGTCTTGTAATTGGAATGAGTACAATTTAAATCCCTTAACGAGGAACAATTGGAGGGCAAGTCTGGTGCCAGCAGCCGCGGTAATTCCAGCTCCAATAGCGTATATTAAAGTTGTTGTGGTTAAAAAGCTCGTAGTTGAACCTTGGGCCTGGCTGGCCGGTCCGCCTCACCGCGTGTACTGGTCCGGCCGGGCCTTTCCCTCTGTGGAACCTCATGCCCTTCACTGGGTGTGACGGGGAAACAGGACTTTTACTTTGAAAAAATTAGAGTGCTCCAGGCAGGCCTATGCTCGAATACATTAGCATGGAATAATGAAATAGGACGTGTGGTTCTATTTTGTTGGTTTCTAGGACCGCCGTAATGATTAATAGGGACAGTCGGGGGCATCAGTATTCAATTGTCAGAGGTGAAATTCTTGGATTTATTGAAGACTAACTACTGCGAAAGCATTTGCCAAGGATGTTTTCATTAATCAGGAACGAAAGTTAGGGGATCGAAGACGATCAGATACCGTCGTAGTCTTAACCATAAACTATGCCGACTAGGGATCGGACGATGTTATTTTTTGACGCGTTCGGCACCTTACGAGAAATCAAAGTGCTTGGGCTCCAGGGGGAGTATGGTCGCAAGGCTGAAACTTAAAGAAATTGACGGAAGGGCACCACCAGGGGTGGAGCCTGCGGCTTAATTTGACTCAACACGGGGAAACTCACCAGGTCCAGACACAATGAGGATTGACAGATTGAGAGCTCTTTCTTGATTTTGTGGGTGGTGGTGCATGGCCGTTCTTAGTTGGTGGAGTGATTTGTCTGCTTAATTGCGATAACGAACGAGACCTTAACCTGCTAAATAGCCCGTATTGCTTTGGCAGTACGCTGGCTTCTTAGAGGGACTATCGGCTCAAGCCGATGGAAGTTTGAGGCAATAACAGGTCTGTGATGCCCTTAGATGTTCTGGGCCGCACGCGCGCTACACTGACGGAGCCAGCGAGTACTTCCTTGGCCGAAAGGCCCGGGTAATCTTGTTAAACTCCGTCGTGCTGGGGATAGAGCATTGCAATTATTGCTCTTCAACGAGGAATCCCTAGTAAGCGCAAGTCATCAGCTTGCGTTGATTACGTCCCTGCCCTTTGTACACACCGCCCGTCGCTACTACCGATTGAATGGCTCAGTGAGGCGTCCGGACTGGCCCAGGGAGGTGGGCAACTACCACCCAGGGCCGGAAAGCTCTCCAAACTCGGTCATTTAGAGGAAGTAAAAGTCGTAACAAGGTCTCCGTTGGTGAACCAGCGGAGGGATCATTACCGAGTTTACAACTCCCAAACCCATGTGAACATACCTTTACGTTGCTTCGGCGGAGCCGCCCCGGCGCCCGGAACCTCTTCGGTTTCGCGGCCCGGAACCAGGCGCCCGCCGGAGGCCACAAACTCTTTTGTTTTTACAGTTTCTTCTGAGTGTGCCGCAAGGCAAAATACAAATGAATCAAAACTTTCAACAACGGATCTCTTGGTTCTGGCATCGATGAAGAACGCAGCGAAATGCGATAAGTAATGTGAATTGCAGAATTCAGTGAATCATCGAATCTTTGAACGCACATTGCGCCCGCCAGAATTCTGGCGGGCATGCCTGTTCGAGCGTCATTTCAACCCTCGAGCTCCCCTCTTTTTGGGAGAGCCCGGCGTTGGGGACCCGGCGCTAACACCGCCGGCCCCGAAATGGAGTGGCGGCC
>NZ_JBFBBC010000035.1:0-10306 GCF_040689545.1 Streptomyces sp. NPDC051180 | reverse complement strand
GTCGGGGGGAGGCCGCCGGCCTCGCGCCAGCGTTCGAGGAGCGCCTCCGCGCCGGCGTACGCCTCCAGGCAGCCGCGGGCGCCGCAGCGGCACCGCCGGCCCCGGACCCGCACCTTCAGATGGCCCCATTCGAGCGCCCGGCCGGGACCCAGCGGATCCGTCACGACGCACGCGCCGACGCCCGAGCCGAAGAGCACCACCACGGCGCTGCTCGCGCCCCGGCCCGCGCCGAACCACATCTCCGCCTGGCCGAGCGTCTTGGCGCCGTTGTCGATCCAGTACGGCACCGCATCGGGCAGCGCCCCGGTCCCGCGCAGCAGCCGCTCCAGCGGGACGGCGTCCCAGCCGGTGGTCTGGCCGTGCACGACCGCGCCGTCCTCGGGGGTCGGGGCCACGATGCCGGGCACGCCGACCCCCACGCCGAGGAGCCGCTCGGCGGGCACGTCGGCGCTCCGCAGCACCTCGGCGATGCCCTCGGTGATGTGGTCCACGACGACCCCCACCTCGTACCGGTCGTGCGGATGGGCACTGTCGACCGTCAACGGTCGTTCGGTGCGGGCGAGTTCGGTGAGCGTGAGGTCGAAGAGCTCCACCCTGACCCGGGTCTCGCCGACGTCCACGCCGATCATGCACCCGCTTCCCGGGGTGATCCGGAGCAGGATGCGGGGGCGGCCGCCGGCCGAGTCGACGCTGCCCGCCTCCTCCACGAGCCCCTCGGCGACCAGCTCCGCGACGACGTTGCTCACCGAGCCGGAGCTCAGTCCGGTCGCGGGGCCCAGCTCGAAACGGCTCAGCGGCCCGTCGAAGTAGAGGCGCTGGAGGACGGCGGTGCGGTTCTCGCGTCGCAGGTCACGCACGGTGCGGCCGTTCCGCATGGTCACTGGGCCCCCTGGTGAAGTAGTCCTCACCTCAACATACCGCTGCCCGGTATCCCGGCCCCGCGCGTTCGGGGCGCCCGTCCGGGACCGGGAACGGGTCGTTCGCGAGGGGCGCGCAGCGGTGGGTCAGACCTTCCGGAGACCGCTGAGGAGGAGCTCGGCCAGCTGGTCGTACGCCTCGGCGTCGGCGAGACCGGTGGCCGCGGCCACCTGGCGCCGCTGGATGCGGACCATCACGGAGGAGATGACGTCGGCCGCGAAGGTCACGTGCACCTCGCGGAAGACCCCGGCCCGCACGCCCTCCTCGATGAGCTGCTGCACCCGGCCCGCGGCCGCGCGTGTGTTGCGCTCGTACACCTCGGCCGCCGGCTCGAAGGCCGCCACGTCGTCGAAGAACTGCGGCGAGACCGGCGCCAGCTCGGCCGAGACGGCGCGGAGGTACGCGGAGAGGCGCTCGGCGGGGTCGCCCGCGGCGGCGAGGACCGCCTCGACCCGGGTCGTGGCGCGCCGGAAGAAGTGCACCACCGCCGCCCGGACCAGCTGCTCCTTGCTGCCGGCCAGGCCGTACAGGGTGCGCTTGGAGCAGCGCAGCCGCGCGGCCAGGTCGTCGAGCGTCAGCCGGGCGAAACCCTCGCCGACGAGCAGGGCGACGAGCTCCTCGAAGAGGGCGGTGCGACGCGCCGCACCCCGGCCCGTGAGCTTCGGGGTGTCGGCGGCGGGGGTCTCGATCACCTGCCCAGTATTCCAGGCCGGTGCTCCGGGGGGTTACGGCGGCCTCCTTCTGCGCTACTCTCGGCGGTACTGCAGTACCTTCCCCAGTACCACTTTGCGCGCCGCTGGAGTCGCACATGGATGTCGACCGCCTGCTTCCCACCCCCGAGGCAGCGGACCTCATCGCCCTCACCCGGGAGATCGCCGACAAGGAGCTCTCTCCGCGGGTCGACGAGCACGAGGCTTCCGAGACCTATCCCGAAGGGCTCTTCGCCACCCTCGGCCAGGCCGGCCTCCTCGGCCTCGCCTACCCCGAGGAGTACGGCGGCGGAGGCCAGCCCTACGAGGTCTACCTCCAGGTCCTTGAGGAGCTCGCCGCCCGCTGGGCCGCCGTCGCCGTCGCCACCAGCGTCCACACGCTGGCCTGCCACCCGCTGCACACCTTCGGCACCCCGGAGCAGAAGGAACGCTGGCTCCCCGCGATGCTGGAGGGCCGCACCATCGGCGGCTACAGCCTCTCCGAGCCGCAGGCCGGCTCCGACGCCGCCGCCCTCACCTGCAAGGCCGAGCGCCAGGACGACGGCAGCGGCTACCGCGTCACCGGCACCAAGGCGTGGATCACCCACGGCGGCAAGGCCGGCTTCTACAGCCTCTTCGCCCGCACCGCCCCCGGCAGCCGCGGCGTCTCCTGCTTCCTGGCCCCCGGCGAGACCGACGGGCTGAGCTTCGGCGCCCCGGAACGCAAGATGGGCCTCCAGGCCGTCCCCACCACCTCCGCGTACTGGGACGGCGCCCTGCTCGAAGCCGACCGGCTCGTCGGCGACGAGGGCCAGGGCCTCCAGATCGCCTTCAGCGCCCTCGACAACGGCCGCCTCGGCATCGCCGCCTGCGCCACCGGCCTCGCCCAGGCAGCCCTCGACGCCGCCGTCGACTACGCCAACGAGCGCACCACCTTCGGCCGGAGGATCGTCGACCACCAGGGTCTCGGCTTCCTCCTCGCCGACATGGCCGCCGCCGTCGACGCCGCCCGCGCCACCTACCTCGACGCCGCCCGCCGCCGCGACCTCGGCCGCCCCTTCAGCCGCCAGGCGAGCGCCGCCAAGCTCATCGCCACCGACACCGCCATGAAGGTCACCACCGACGCCGTCCAGGTCCTCGGCGGGTACGGCTACACCCGCGACTTCCCCGTCGAGCGCTACATGCGCGAAGCAAAGATCATGCAGATCTTCGAAGGCACCAACCAGATCCAGCGACTGGTCATCAGCCGGGGCCTGGCGCGGTAGGCGGGCGAGCGGGTCCCGTCTCCGACCGGGGGACGGGACCGGGCTCACGTGCTCAGTGCCAGCCGGTGTACCCGCCGGGGTTTCCGCCGCCGCCGTCGTCGCCCCGCGTCATGCCGTAAAGCATCAGCCCCAGCACGAGCAGCGCGAGCAGTACGGTCCAGACGTTGCCCGGGAAGTCACCGGAATCCGGGCGCCGCGGGGGTACGTCGCCCCGGTCACCGGTGTCGCGTTCGTCGTCGCTCATCCCGCCCCCTCCGCCCCCGCGCATGACACCGCGCCACGCGGCAGGCGTCAAGTCTCCCGCCGCAGGGGCTACTTGGCGAGGGTGGCGGCGCCGGCCTGGGCGAACTTCTCGTCGAGGTCGCCGGAGGGGGCGCCGGCGACGCCGATGCCGGCGACGGGGGCGTCCTTGGCGGTGACGGGTGCGCCGCCGGCGAGGAAGAGGGTGCCGGGGATGTCCTTGAGGGTGGGGGCGTTGGTGAGGCGCTTGGCGAGCTCGGAGGTGGGGGCGTTCCAGGAGACGGCGGTGTACGCCTTCTTCACGGCCGACTCGTAGGACTGGGGTCCGGCGCCGTCGCCGCGGAGGGTGACGAGGGTGGTGCCGTTGCGGTCGACGACGGCGACGGAGACGCGCTGGTTCTCCTTCTCGGCGGCGTCGAGCGCGGCCTGCGCGGCCTTCGTGGCGGCCTCGATCGTCAGGTGCGTCGAGCGGGTGGTGTTCTTGTTCTTCGCGTCGGCCTTGGCGACGGCCGGGGCCGGAGCGGCAGCCTTCTCACCGGTGGCGCTGGCGGAGTAGGCACCGAAGCCGCCCAGGGCCAGGGCGGCGACGACCGCACCACCGGTCAGGACACGGGTGCGCGAGGTCTTCTTCACGTGCTTCATGGGGTCTGCTCCAGTGGACTCGGTGTACCGCGGGGGCCGTCAGGAGGCCGTGGCCCGCTCCGTGTTCCATCCTGGCGGCGGCCGCCCCGCCGTCCGTCGTCGTCCCGGCTGCCCCCGGCGCCCCGGGCGGTGGACCCCGGGGTCATCCGATCGGTTGACCCGCCTCCTGCGCGCCCCACCGCGTGGCCAGCCCGGTGAAGGCCGCGGCGGCGGCGCTGCGGTAGCCCGCCGCTCGCCGCAGCAGGGCGACTCCGCGGGCCGGCAGTGCGGGGGAGAGGGGCACGGGGCTCAGGAACGGGTGGTCGCGGGCGACGGCGTCCGGCAGGACCGTGGCCAGGGCGGTGCGCCGGACGATCTCGGTGAGCGCGCCCACCGCATTGGCCTCGACCGCGATCCGCGGCCGGACGCGGTGCTCGGCGACGTACGCGTCGACGTGCAGCCGGGTGGCGAAGTCCCCGCTGAGCAGGGCCAGCTGATGGCTGCTCAGCTCCGCGGCCGGCAGAGGCTCGGTCCGGCCGGCCAGCGGATGGGCGGGTCCCACCACGAGACCGAGGGTCTCGGTGAACAGCTCGGCCGCCTCGACGCCCGGGAGGTGGACCCCGTGGAACGCGATGCCGAGATCGAGCCGGTCGGTGAGGAGTTCGGCCTCGATGCGGTCCTGGGGCAGCTCGCGCACCTCCACGTCGATGCCCGGATGGAGGTCGTGGAAGCCCGCGATCAGCGGGCCCGTGAGATAGGAGGTGAAGGTGGGGGTGACGGCGAGCCGGAGACGACCCCGGGACAGGTCCTGCACGTCCAGGACCGCCCGCTCGCCGGCCGCCAGGTCCCGCAGCGCCCGGCGGGCGTAGCGGGCGTAGGTCTCGCCGGCGTCCGTGAGGCGCACGGAGCGGCCGCCGCGGTCGACGAGCTGCGTCCCGAGGGCCTTCTCCAGCTGTTTGACCTGCTGGGACAGGGTGGGCTGGGCGATGCGGAGCTCCTCGGCGGCGCGAGTGAAGCTGGCGTGCTCGGCGACGGCGAGCAGATAGCGGAGGTGACGGAGTTCCGGCTGCATCCCCCGACTGTAGCGCGCCTATAGATCACATCTATGGCAGACATCGACAGTGCGTCTTGGACGCTATGACACCTGGTCGTGCAGGGTGAGGACATGCCTCACCTCGCCGAGGGAATCGCCCGCTTCCAGCGGGAGGTCTTCCCTGCCAAGGCCGGGCTCTTCGCCCGGCTCGCCACCGACCACCGCCCCGGGACGCTCTTCGTCGGCTGCTCCGACGCCCGCGTCCTCCCCGAACTCATCACCCAGACCGATCCGGGCGAGCTCTTCGTCGTGCGCAACGCCGGAAACCTCGTCCCCGCCCACACCCCGGGCGCCGACGGGGTCACCGCGGCCGTCGAGTACGCCGTCGCCGTCCTCGGGGTGCGGGACCTCGTTGTCTGCGGGCACTCCGCCTGCGGCGCCATGACCGCGCTCGCCGAAGGACACGACCTGGCCGCCGCACCCGCCGTCGCCGCGTGGCTGCGTCATGCCGACGCCTCCCTGGCCCGTACGGCCGCGACGGGTCGCCACGGGGACGTGGACGCCCTGGTGCGCGAGAACGTCACCGCGCAGCTCGCGAACCTCGCCACCCACCCGTCCGTGGCCCGCGCCCTGGCCGCCGGAGCCGTACGGCTGCACGGCTGGGTCTTCGACATCGCCGACGGCACCGTCGAGGAGCTCCCCGCCGCGGGACCCGCGCTCGCGGCCTGAACCCCCGAACCACCTCCCGACCGACCGGACACCCCTCCGGTTCCACGAGACACCCCTCCGGAAAAAGGACGATCCCTGATGCAGCACGCCCAGTTCGACCCCACCGCCCGCCGCGAGATCGCCGTCGCCGCCGTCGAGGCCAAGATCGCCAAGGATCTGACCTGGCAGCGGATCGCCGACGCCGCCGGCCTCTCCGTCGCGTACACCACCGCCGCCGTACTCGGCCAGCACGCGCTCCCGGAGGCCGCCGCGCAGGCGGTCGGCGACCTCCTCGACCTCGACGAGAGGGCGGTCCGCCTGCTCCAGGCCATCCCCACCCGGGGCTCCCTCGACGGCGCCGTCCCCACCGACCCGACGATCTACCGCTTCCACGAGATGCTCCAGGTCTACGGCACCACGCTCAAGGCCCTGGTCCACGAGCAGTTCGGCGACGGCATCATCTCCGCGATCAACTTCACGCTCGACGTGCGGAAGGTCGCCGACCCCGAGGGCGGCGAGCGCGCGGTCATCACCCTGGACGGCAAGTACCTGCCGACCAAGCCCTTCTGACGCGGGCGCCCGGCAGCTCCCGGGCCGTCGTGCGGCGCGGGAGCGGCGGCCCGCGCGGCCTCCGCTTCCGGCGGCGCGGGAGGCGGTTCTATGGTGGGCGGCGCAGATCGCGCGGACCGCGCGGTCCTCCGCGGGCACGCGCCCGATCCGGCGGCCAACCCGGCGGCAGGGTCGCACCCGCACGACACGAACGAGGAGTTCCATGGACATCGCCGGCTCCGCCGCTCTCGTCACCGGTGCCGCTTCCGGTCTCGGGGCCGCCACCGCCGCCGCCCTCGCCGCCCGGGGCGCCACCGTCTACGGCCTGGACCTCGACAAGGCCGTGGCCGCCGCAGGGCCGCTGCCGGAGGGCGTCCGGCTGCTGGCCGCCGACGTCACCGACGAGGGGCAGGTCCGGGAGGCCCTCGCCGCGATCGACGCCGACGGCGCCGTACTGCGGCTCGCCGTGAACTGCGCCGGCATCGCCCCCTCCGCCCGCATCCTGGGCCGCAAGGGACCGCACGACCTCGACCTGTTCCGCACGGTGCTCGACGTCAACCTGCTCGGCACGTTCAACGTGATGCGGCTCGCCGCCGAGGCGATCGCCCGGCACGAGCCCGACGAGCACGGCCAGCGCGGCCTGGTCGTGAACACCGCCTCCATCGCCGCCTTCGAAGGGCAGGTCGGCCAGATCGCGTACGCCGCCTCCAAGGCGGGTGTCGCCGGCATGACCGTCACCGCCGCCCGCGACCTGGCCCAGTACGGCATCCGGGTCGTCACGATCGCCCCCGGCATCGTCGACACCCCGATGATGGCCGGCTTCGGCGAGGACGTCAGGGCCGGTCTCGCCGCGAGCGTCACCTTCCCGCAGCGGCTGGCCCGGCCGGAGGAGTACGCCCGGCTCGTCACGATGGTCGCCGAGCACGACTACCTCAACGGCGAGACGATCCGGATGGACGGCGCCCTGCGCATGGCCCCCCGCTGAGCCTCCGTACCCTCGATAGGGCACTCGGTGCCGGATTCGTCCGGCACCAAGTGCCGCACGGGATCGATTCGGATGTTAGGTTCGGGCCATGGCACCTGCGTCGACGAACTCCTCGAAGCCCGCGATGCGCGACTCCCTCGTCGCCGCGGCCTTCCGGCTCTTCCTGGAGCGCGGCTACGAGCAGACGACGGTGGACGACATCGTCACGCTCGCCGGAGTCGGCCGGAGGTCCTTCTTCCGGTACTTCCCGTCCAAGGAGGACGTGGTCTTCCCCGACCACGAGCAGTGTCTCGCCGACATGACCCGCTTCCTCGCGGCGAGCGCCGACTCCGACGACCCGGTGGTCCGGGTCTGCGACGCCGCCCGCCTCGTCATGCGGATGTACTCCGAGAACCCCACCTTCTCCGTGCAGCGCTACCGGCTCACCCGGGAGGTGACCGGACTGCGCACCTACGAACTCTCGGTCGTCTGGCGGTACGAGAAGACCCTTGGCGACTACCTGCGCACCCGGTGGGCCGACCGCCGGGACGGCACCCTGCGCGCCAACGTGACCGCGGCCGCCGTGGTCGCCGCCCACAACCACGCCCTGCGGCACTGGCTGCGGTCGGGCGGCGAGGGCGACCCCCAGGCGGAGGTCGACCACGCGCTGGAGTTCGTCCGCGCCACCTGGAGCCCGGACGCGCCGGCCGAGACGCCGGCGGAGGAGACCGAGGACGTCGTCGTGGTGATCACCAAGCGGTCCACCCCCATGTGGCGCGTGGTGCGCGAGGTGGAGTCGAGCCTCGGCGAGGGCTGACCTGCGCCGCGGCCGCGAGGCTCGCGTCGGGCCGCCGGTGATCACAGGGTCCTGCGTATCTCGAATTGAGGGAACTCAGGTCTTTATTTGATGGCACTCAGTGCCATATCTTTGCTCCATGCACGGTCGAGCCGCCGAGTGCGAGGAGAAGGCATCGTGTTCACCACGGGACTGAGGAGCGGGACCACGGTCCAGGCCGACGAGTCGGCCCCCGACTCCGAGCTCTACTTCCAGCGCTGCCGCTGGTGCCACACCACGACGTTCCAGCGCCTGCTCTGTCCGACCTGCGGGTCGACCGACCTCGCGCCCGAGCTCAGCGAGGGCGAGGGCGTGATCTCCGTACGGCGCGGGGTCGCCGCGGCCGACGCGGACCTCTGGCCCGTCCACATGACGGAGGGCTTCGTGGTCCGCTGCCGCGTCGACGGCCCCCTCCACGCGGTGCGCCCCGGGGTCCGGGTCAAGCTCTCCGGCGCCACCGTCGTGGGGCGCCGGCCGGTCGTCCGGCTCTGCGAGGAAGTCCCGCTCGACGGCTGGTACTGAGCGGGAGAACGAAGAAGGGGGCGGGTGGCACTCTGTGCCACCCGCCCCCTTCTCGATGTGGATCAGCGCGCGCCGATCTCGTCCGTCAGCTGGGGCAGCACCTCGAAGAGGTCGCCGACCACGCCGTAGTCGACCAGGTCGAAGATCGGGGCCTCGGGGTCCTTGTTGACCGCGACGATCGTCTTCGACGTCTGCATGCCGGCCCGGTGCTGGATGGCGCCGGAGATGCCCGCGGCGACGTACAGCTGGGGCGAGACCTGCTTGCCGGTCTGGCCCACCTGGTTGGCGTGCGGGTACCAGCCGGCGTCGACGGCGGCGCGGGAGGCGCCGACGGCCGCGCCGAGCGAGTCGGCCAGCTTCTCGACGACCGCGAAGCCCTCGGCCGCGCCGACACCGCGGCCGCCGGAGACCACGATCGCGGACTCGGTCAGCTCGGGGCGGCCGGTCGAGACGCGCGGGGTGCGCGAGACGACCTTGGCGGCGTTGCCGGTGAAGGCGACGGTGACGTTCTCGACCGTGCCGGCGGCCGCGGCGGCCTCCGGAGCGGCGGAGTTCGGCTTGACGGTGATGACCGGCACACCGCGCGAGACCGTCGACTTCACCTGGTACGAGGCGGCGAAGACGGACTGCGTGGCGACCGGGCCGTTCTCGCCGGCCTCCAGCTCGACGGCGTCGGTGATCAGACCGGAGCCGAGGCGCAGCGCGACCCGGGCGGCGATCTCCTTGCCCTCGCCGGAGGAGGTCACCAGGACGGCGGCCGCCGCCTTCTCCTGGGCGAGCTGGGTGAGCGCGTCGACCTTGGGCACGACGAGCTGCTCGGCGAACTCCGCGCCGTCCGCGACGTAGACGGTGGCGGCGCCGTACTCGCCGGCCGTGGCGGCGATCGAGGCGGCGGCCTCGCCGGCGCCGAGGACGACCGCCGAGGGCTCGCCGATGCGGCGGGCCAGGGTCAGCAGTTCGAGGGCCGGCTTGCGGACCGCACCGTCGGCGTGGTCCACGAGAACCAGGATCTCAGCCATGATTCGTAGCTCCTGTGTGGGTGGGTGACCGACGGCGGGTCAGATGAACTTCTGGGTGGCGAGGAAGGCGGCGAGCTGCTTGCCGCCGTCGCCCTCGTCCGTGACGATCGTGCCCTGGGTACGGGCCGGACGGGCGGTGGCCGAGTCGACCAGGGTCCACGCCCCGGCCAGGCCCACCTCGTCGGCGTCGATGTCCAGGTCGTCGAGGTCCAGCTCCTGGACCGGCTTCTTCTTGGCGGCCATGATCCCCTTGAAGGAGGGGTAGCGGGCCTCGCCGGACTGGTCGGTGACCGACACGACGGCCGGCAGCGGGGCCTCCAGGAGCTCGGTGGCGGCGTCGCCGTCGCGGCGGCCCTTCACCAGGCCGTCCTCCACGGACAGCTCCGAGAGCAGCGTGACCTGCGGCAGGCCCAGACGCTCGGCGAGCAGCGCGGGCAGCACGCCCATCGTGCCGTCGGTCGAGGCCATGCCGCAGACGACCAGGTCGAAGCCGGTCTTCTCCAGCGCCTTGGCCAGGATCGCCGAGGTGGCGAAGACGTCGGAGCCGTGGATGTCCTCGTCGTTGACGTGGACTGCCTTGTCGGCGCCCATGGAGAGCGCCTTGCGCAGCGCGTCCTTGGCGTCGTCCGGGCCCACGGTCACGACGGTCACCTCGGCGTCGTCGGACTCCTCCGAGATGCGCAGGGCCTGCTCGACGGCGTACTCGTCCAGCTCCGAGAGCAGGCCGTCGACGGCCTCGCGGTCGGTCGTCAGGTCGTCGGCGAAACCGCGGTCGCCGGTCGCGTCGGGGACGTACTTCACACAGACTGCGATCTTCAGGGTCACGGCCTGTCTCCTTTCAACGGGCTGGTGGTTACGGGAGGTTGCGGGCCATGACGATGCGCTGGACCTGGTTGGTGCCTTCGTAGATCTGGGTGATCTTGGCGTCGCGCATCATGCGCTC
>NZ_JBFBBC010000034.1:0-12031 GCF_040689545.1 Streptomyces sp. NPDC051180 | reverse complement strand
GCAGACGCCCACGCCGACGCCGTCGTACAGGGCACCGCAGACCGCGAGACCGGGCTGGGTCGCCACGGAGTCGCGGATGCGCTGCACCCGCTCCACGTGGAGGGGGAGGGCTCCCGGGCCCTCTCCCGTTCCCGCCGTTACGCTCCAGATATGAGCAAGCCCCGTTCCCTCGCACTGCCGCCCCGCACCCGCGCCCGACGCCTGGTCACCGCCCGCGGCGACTTCGCCGTACTGGACGCGGCTCCGGCGGGCGGCCGGCGGGGGACGGTGCTCCTCCTGCCGGGGTACACCGGCAGCAAGGAGGACTTCCTGGCCCTGCTCGGACCGCTGGGCGAGGCCGGATACCGGGCCGTGGCGGTGGACGGGCGCGGGCAGCACGAGTCGCCGGGACCGCGCGGCCGGCGGGCGTACCGGCGCAGGGAGCTCGCGCTCGACGCGGTGGCGCAGGCGGCAGCCCTCGGCGACGGCCCCGTGCACCTGGTCGGCCACTCGTTCGGCGGCCTGGTGGCCCGGGCCGCGGCCGCGCTCGCCCCGGGCGCCTTCCGCTCCCTGACCCTGCTCTCCTCCGGCCCGGGCCCGGTCGCCCGGCCGCAGCGGATCCGGGTGCGGGTGCTGCGCGGCGCCCTCGCGCTGCTCCCGAAGGAGCGCGTGTGGCAGGCGATGTGCCTCCTGGACAGCCGCGGCGAGGAACCGGGCGCCGCGGACCCGCCGGAGCTCACCGCCTTCCTGCGGCGGCGCTGGATGCGGACCCGTATCGCCCAACTGGCCGGGGCCGGACGGCTCCTGCTGGACGGCCGGGACGGAACGGCCGAGCTGTCCGCGCTGCGGATGCCGCTGCACATCGCCTACGGGGCGGACGAGGCCGTCTGGTCCCCGGCCGACCTGTCGGCGGCCGCGGCCCTCACCGGCGCGCACCACACGGTGGTGGCGGGCGCCGGCCACTCCCCCAACGTGTCGCATCCCGAGGAGCTGGCCGAGCGGCTCGCCGCCTTCTGGGAGCGTGCGGACTCCCCCGCGGGCGACGGCGCGGCGACCGAGGTCAGAACTGCGCCTTGAGGTGCTGCCAGAAGCCGTCCCGCAGGGAGCGCCGGAGCGAGGCGTGCCCCCGCAGGGAGCGGCTGAGGAGCCGCTCGGCCTCGACGAGCAGGTCCTGGTCGACCGGCCCGGGCAGGTAGGGGGCGCTCGGCAGCAGCTCGGCGAGGCGGTCCCGGCCGCGTTCGGCGAGCCAGGTCGCGGCGATCTGGGCGCCGACGAACCGGACCTCCTCGCGGGAGGGCGGCGGCTCGCCCTCGTTCTCGTACGTGGTGACGGGGCGGCGGGTGACGTACGGGCGGCAGAAGTCCAGCTCGAAGGTGCGCTGGCTGTCGATCTCCCAGAGGAGCGCCTCGGCCTGGTTGCGTCCCTCGGCGGCCTCGATGCCCCAGAGGTGGACGCGGGCGCCGTAACCCTGGGCGGCCTCGACGGCGGAGACGAGGTCCTCGTCGCCGCCGACGAGGGCCGCGTCGCTGATGGCGCGGTGGCGGGCGAGGGACTCCAGGTCCGTGCGGATGAGGGAGTCGACGCCCTTCTGCTGGTTGTTGGCGTTGAGGTTGCCGAGGCGGACCTTCACGTCGGGCAGTTCGGCGATGGCCTGCTGCTCGGGCGTGTGGATGCGGCGTCGGGCCCCGTCGTACCAGTAGACGCGGAGCAGCCTGCTGTCCGCGAAGATCGTGCGGGCCTTGTCGATGAGCGCCTCGATGAGGCCCTCCGCGTCGAGGTCGAAGGAGCGCCGGTCCTCGGTGCCCGCCACAAGCAACCCGGCCGCAGCATGGACGTAACCCGCGTCGACGAAGATGGCGTGGGTGGAGGGGGTCTTGGCTACCTCGGCCAGCATCCGCTGGAGGAGCTCGTTGGTGCGCTCCAGGCGCGCGTCGAGTGCGCGCAGGCGGGCGTCGGTCTCGGTCACCTGAGTGGTCTCTGCGTCGTTCATACGGGGCTCATTGTCCGCCCGTGGGGACGTGGTCGCCACACCCCCCTACCCGTCAGTAGTTAGACACTCGAAAATTTTCTTTAGCGTAAGGAATGTTTGCAGGGTGCACCTCGTTGTACCCCTGTGTAACGCAGTTCTCCATCAGGAGGATCAACTCAGACGAAGGGAGAAGCCTGTGCGCTTCGAAATCCTGCGACTCGACGACATCGACGGCACGCCCGTCGACCGGACCGTCGTGGACGCCGCCTCCGTCAACCGGATCGTGCAGCAGGCCGCAGCGATCGGCCAGCGCATCTGGATCCGCCCCGCCGAGACCGCGGCCTCGTAACAGGTCGGGTCCACCCCACGCACCGCGCCCCCGCACGGACTTCGCGACAGCGGAATCCGTACGGGGGCGCAGTGGTGTCCGGAGCGGCCCGCCCCGGCCGGCGCGGGCCGCGGCTCAGGCGTTCTGGATCACCTGGGTGACGCCGTTGATGATCTGCTGCACGGCGATCGCGGAGAGCATCATGCCGGCGAGCCGGGTGACCAGGACGACGCCGCCGTCCTTGATGACCCGGATGATCACCAGCGAGTACCGCATGGTCAGCCAGAGCACGACGTGCATGGCGGCGATCGCGGTCCAGACGGAGACCTGCGAGGCGACGCCGTCGGCGTTCTGCACGGCCAGGATGACCGAGACGATCGCGCCGGGCCCGGCGAGCAGCGGCATGCCGAGCGGTACGAGGGCGACGTTCACGTCCTTGGTCTGCTTCGGCTCGTCGGTCTTGCCGGTGAGCAGGTCCAGCGCGATGAGCAGCAGCAGGAGACCGCCCGCGATCATCAGCGCGGGGACGGAGACGTGCAGGTAGTCCAGGATCTGCTGGCCCAGCAGACCGAAGACGGTGATGACGCCGAAGGCCACCGCGACGGCCTGCCAGGCCATCCGGCGCTGCACCTTGGCCGGACGGCCGGAGGTGAGGGCGAGGAAGATCGGGGTGATCCCGGGGGGATCCATGATGACGAAGAGGGTCAGGAACAGCGAGCCGAAGACGGCGGCGTCGAACACGTGGGGTGCCTTGCGGGAGAGGTCGAACAGTGGGGTGTGATCCCTGGCCCCGAAATGCGGAACACATGGTTCCGCAAGCAGGGCGGGGAGGAGGCCGCCCGCGCACGGATCGGAGCCGTGACGGGGGGCGGACCAGGGACGGGAAGGCGCTCGGACAGGCGGGGACGGGCCTCGGCCCCGCACCGGACACGGAGCGGTGGCCGGCCGGGAAAATCCCCGACGGGGCCGGTCGGGACCCGGGGGCGGTCACGGCGCACGGAGGCCCTCCGGGATCGCTCCCGGAGGCCGGCGCCCTGGGCCCGGGCGCCGAGCGCGCCCTAGGCGGCGGATCCTCCCGCGCCGGGGACCGGGAAGGCCCCCGCCGCACGGCGGGTGATCTCGCCGTAGATCTCGGGGTCGGTGGTGTACTCGCCGAGGCGGCAGGTCTTGCGGCTGCCGTGGTAGTCGCTGGAGCCCGTGGTCAGCAGCCCGAGCTCCTTCGCGAGCCCGCGCAGCCGCGCCCGCGTCGCCTCGTCGTGGTCCATGTGGTCGACCTCGATGCCGTCGAGTCCGGCCTCCGCGAGCCGGGCTATCGACGCCTCCGGCAGCACCTGGCCGCGCTTGACGGCGAGCGGGTGCGCGAAGACGGTGACCCCGCCGGCCGCCTTGACCAGGCGGATCGCGTCCACCGGGTCCAGCTCGTGCTTCCCGACGTGCGCACGGCCGCCGTCGGCGAGCCACGCGGGCGTGAAGGCCCCCGACACGTCCGGTACGACCCCGAGCTCGACGAGCGCCTCGGCGACGTGCGGGCGGCCCACCGAGCCGTCGCCGGCGATCCGGGCGACCTGCTCCCAGGTGACGGGCACGCCGAGTTCCTGGAGCTTGGCGACCATGGCGCGGGCGCGCGGCACCCGGTCGTCCCGGACGAGCTCGCGCTCGGCGAGAAGCGCCGGCTCCGCCGGGTCGAAGAGGTAGGCCAGCATGTGCAGGCTGATCCCGTCGATCCGGCACGACAGCTCGGCGCCGGTCACCAGGGTCAGGCCCTCGGGCAGCGCCGCGATCGCCTCGGCATGGCCGCGGGTGGTGTCGTGGTCCGTCAGGGCGACGACGTCGAGCCCGGCCGCGGCCGCGTTCCGTACGAGCTCCGCCGGCGAATCCGTACCGTCCGAGGCCGTGGAGTGGGTGTGCAGATCGATGCGCACGACGCGGTACTCCGGGGGCTCGGCACGGACGAGGGACGCTCCAGCATAACGGGCGAATCGAACACGCCCGTACGGAACGTCACACCCTCCGGGCCGCCCCTTCCGCGGGTCTCGATGCCCCCCGGGCGAAATCCGGAGCAGACGTGCCTAGGGGCCGAGGAGCCGGGGGGTCAGAGCGCCGCAGGGCAGGAGTTCGACCTCGGCTCCGGCGTCGCGCAGGTCGGTGAGGACCAGCTCGTCGTACATGAGGAGGCCGGACTGCTCGGGCCAGACGATCGCCCACAGCCAGAGTCCGCGCGCCTCGCCGGCGAAGACCGCGCGGTCCTGCGGGGCGCCGTTGACGTGCCAGAGCGGGGTGGGGCGGCCGGCGGCGAGCACCTTCGTCTGGGGCGGCTTGTCGATGGCCATGCCGGCCCCGGGGTCGGGTCCGTCGATGCCGGCGTACCGGGCGCCGAGACCGACGCCGAGCTCCTCGGCGACCAGGAGCAGCTCGCCGATCCCGCCGAGCGGCCCGGGACCGGAGCACGCGACGGCCGTCGCGCGGCCGCCGCTGCGGTCGTCGCCCGCGTACGCGACCCCGGTGAAGAGCCAGCCGACGGGCAGGGGCCACGGCATCCACACCGGTACGTGGGAGCGGTGCACGACGACACCGAGCGCCTCGACGCTGGGGGGGATCACGGGCTGGAGCGGGTGCACCGAGCCGTGCACGTCACACTGCCAGGAGTCGGCGAAGAGTCCGGGCGCCCTGACCCGGCCACCGCACTTCGGACAACTGGGTTCGCCCCTCATAGGGCTCAACGGTCCTAGCTCTTCCGCCCCGCGTCAAGGACGTCCACGGACGATCACCCGTCCGGCCCGGGACGATCACTCCGGGTGGGCGGGGCGCCTCTGCTCCCGCGGGCGCGCGCCCGCGGGAGGGTCCGTTCCGTCAGTCCAGCTCCACCGACCGGCGCAGCGGATCGCGCAGGTCCGTCCCGCGGGCGAGCCAGCGCTCCTCCAGGGCCTTCGCCCCGTGGACCCGCTTCCAGGCGGCCTCGTTGGAGGTCATGGGGAGCAGGGGCAGGAAGCGGACGGGGTCCATCGGCTCGTCGAGCTCCAGGTCCTCCACCAGGCCGCCGGACTCGGCGACCAGGACCGACCCGAAGGGCGCGCCGGGCCAGAGCGGGTCGCCGACGTCCAGCGAGGCGCCCGGGGCCACGATCACCCCCTCGACCTGCGGGGTGGCGGCGAGGACGGCGAGCGGACGCAGCACCTTGTCGGTGTCGGCGAGTCCGGCCCGGACGGTGAGGACGAGCTCCGCGCGCGGGCCCTTCACCGGGTCGGCGAGCGCGGAGGTCGGATCGGCCATCGGCTGCGCGGACATCCCGAGGGTCGCGTACCGCACGAGGTCGCCGTCGACGAAGCGCAGCACCTCGATCCGGTCCGTGCCGAGGAAGGTCACCGCGGCCCGCGCGTCCGGTTCGCCGAGCGCCGTCCGCAGCCGGGCCTCGACCAGTGCAAGAACTTCTCCCATGCGGGGAGCATAGATCGCGTATGGAACGGGCAAAGTAAGGGATTGACCCTCTGTCGGCTGATAGTGTTGGCCACTGGTCGGGATTCCCGACTGCTCGTCACACGTCATCCCCGACAGGGGACCGGCCGGAGGAGGTGGGACTGCGATGGACCGAAGTCGATCGGGCAGTACCAGCCGCTCTTCCGCCGCTCCGCACCCCCGCCCGGTGCGCTTCCTCCGGTGACGTCCGGGTCCTGCAAGGACCCGCCCCTCCGGCATCTCGCTCGACGGAAGAGCAACTCGCCTTTCCCTGTCTGTAGCGACCGCCGTCACCGCGCCCCTCCGGTGCCGCCCGCTTTGTGGACGACGTACCTCCCCGTCCCCATTCCGGGCTGTGCCACGTCTCGCGCCGACGGCCGATCCGTGAAGGAGCACGCCCATGTCCATGATCCGTGACCTCACCGCCGCCGTCCGCCCGAGCCTGCGGCACAGCCTGCGCAAGACCCCCACCACGTACACCTCGTACGACCCCACCCGCGACCACTCGGCCTCCAGCGCCGTCGTGGACTGCGCCGTCTACCGCGACGGGCGCCGGATCGACGACCGCGAGTGCCTCACCCCGCGCGGCGCGATGCGCCAGGTACGGGAGAGCGGCGGCTTCGCGTGGATCGGACTCCACGAGCCGACGGAAGCCGAATTCGCCGGAATCGCGGCCGAGTTCGGGCTCCATCCGCTGGCCGTCGAGGACGCCGTCCACGCCCACCAGCGGCCCAAGCTGGAGCGGTACGACGACACCCTCTTCACCGTCTTCAAGACCATCCACTACGTGGAGCACGCCGCACTCACCGCGACCAGCGAGGTCGTCGAGACCGGCGAGGTCATGTGCTTCACCGGCCCCGACTTCGTCATCACCGTCCGGCACGGCGGCCAGGGCTCCCTGCGCAACCTCCGCCACCGCCTCCAGGGCGAGCCGGAGCTCCTCGCCAAGGGCCCCTCGGCCGTGCTGCACGCCATCGCCGACCACGTCGTCGACGGCTACATCGCGGTCGCCGACGCCGTCGAGCTGGACATCGACCAGCTGGAGATCGACGTCTTCTCGCCCGCCGCGAAGGGCGCCGGCCGCGGCGCCGACACCGGCCGGATCTACCAGCTGAAGCGCGAGGTACTGGAGTTCAAGCGGGCCGTCACCCCGCTGCTGCGCCCCATGCAGCTGCTCAGCGAGCGGCCGATGCGGCTGGTCGACCCCGACATCCAGAAGTACTTCCGGGACGTCGCCGACCACCTCGCGCGCGTGCAGGAGCAGGTCGTCGGCTTCGACGAGCTGCTCAACTCGATCCTCCAGGCCAACCTGGCGCAGGCGACCGTCGCGCAGAACGAGGACATGCGCAAGATCACCTCGTGGGCGGCGATCGTCGCCGTCCCCACGGCGGTCTGCGGCGTCTACGGCATGAACTTCGACCACATGCCCGAGCTGCACTGGCGGTACGGCTACCCCATGGTGCTCACCGGCATCATCGCGGTCTGCTTCACCATCCACCGCACCCTCAAGCGCAACGGCTGGCTGTAGATAGGCTGCGGCCATGACCGACACGCTGCTCACCGGCGCCCTCGTCGAGGAGGCCACCAAGAAGTCCGGCCTCGTCTGGGTGCGCGGCACCGGCCCCGCCCGCGCCCTCTGGCACGTCTGGCACGACGGCGCCGCGCACGTCGTCGGCGACGGCCCCGGCGAGCAGCCGCTCCCGGGCCTGCCCGACGGCGGCACGGCCGAGGTGACCGTCCGCAGCAAGGACAAGGGCGGGCGGCTCGTCGCCTGGACCGCCGCCGTCCGCGAGCTCGCCCCCGGCTCGCAGGAGTGGGACGCGGCGGTCGCCGAGCTGAAGGGCAAGCGGCTCAACGCCCCGGACGGCGAGGCGATGACGGCCCGCTGGGCCCGCGAGTGCCGCGTGCTGCGTCTGGACCCGCGGGACTCGACCACCGAGCTGCCGGACGGCTCCCTGGCCGCCGTCCCGCTGCCGTCGGAGGCCGTCACCCGCCGCCCGGTGCCGGCCGCGCTGCCCAGGCTGCTGTTCGGCCGCGGGAAGAAGCGCCGGGACACCCGCTAGGTTCGGGGCAGCTGCTTGCCGTAGTCGAGGGTCTCCTCCTTGGAGGGCTCGGCGAGCGGGAAGTCCTTGTTCCACTCGGAGAGGACCACGACGCCCGCTCCGCCGCCGCGGGCGAACTGCAGGGGGTACGGGGAGCCTTCGAGGGCCACGTCGAGGGTGCCGCCCTCGCCGTCGGCGCCGCCCTTGACCTTGACCGTGCGGATCCCGCCGATCTGGTCGCGGTCGCCCTTCACCGGCTCGCCGTGCAGACCGATCAGCCCGTCGAGGAGCAGCCCCATGTCGGTGAAGCCGCGCAGCTGCTTGTACGAGGGGTCCCCCTGCGGGACCTTCACGTACATGTCGTCGAGCTTGTCGGCGGCCTCGGTGTCGGCCTCCGTGGGCGCGTGGGTCGCCTTGTCGTCGTGGGACCAGAAGCCCGCGTCGGCCTTCATGTAGAGGGCGTCGCCCACGCGCAGCAGCTCGAACGTGCTGTTCTTCGTCGTCACCGAGCCGGTGGCGCCGTCCTGCTTGAGGCGCATGTTCAGCTTGAAGGTGTCGCCCTTGCTGACCAGCGTGCCGGAGAGCCGTACCGCCTTCGCCGTGTCGGCCGCGGTCTGCGCCTTCTGCTCGATCTCGGGCGCGGCGAGCCTGCCGACCCCGTTCGTCCCCTCGTCCGGGTCGGCCGCGCAGGCCGTGAGCCCCACCGTCAGTCCGGCGCAGAGCGCCAGGGGCGCGACGGCCCTGCGGATACGCGACGACGGGGTGCGGACGGCCATCTGCGCTGCCTCTCGGTTCGTGGGGGCGACGGGACCTGGCCCGTACGGGATGCCGGCGCGGCCGCGTTCCCGGCCGGGCGGAAGGGCCGGGTCCGGTGCGGGGGCCGCTGGGGGGGGGACGGCAGTCCGCAGCGTACCCGGGCCGGGTGGCGGACCCCGCAGGCAGCCGTACGGAGGCGCTGCCGGGGCGGCGCGGAACGCCACGGGCTAGCCTGAACCCGGCAGAGCTCCGCCATCACCGGCAGAGCCGTCCGACGACTCGCATCGTGCAGCACCGAGGAGGCGCGTGGCATGGCGGCAGGCGCCCCCCGGATCTTCGTCTCGCACCTCGCGGGCGTACCGGTCTTCGACCCCGTCGGCGACCAGGTGGGACGCGTCAGCGACCTGGTGGCCATGCTCCGGGTGGGCCGGCGGCCGCCCCGGCTGCTCGGCCTGGTCGTGGAGGTGCTCAGCCGGCGCCGGGTCTTCGTCCCGATGACCCGGGTCACCGGCGTCCAGTCCGGCCAGGTCATCACCACCGGCGTCGTGAACATGCGCCGGTTCGAGCGGCGCCCCACCGAGCGGCTGGTCCTCGGCGAGCTCCTCGACCGGCGCGTCCGGCTGGTGGAGGACGACGAGGAGGTCACCGTCCTCGACGTCGCGATCCAGCAGCTGCCGGCCCGGCGTGACTGGGAGATCGACAAGGTCTTCGTCCGCAAGGGGAAGGGCGGGGTGCTGAGCCGCAAGGGCGAGACGCTGACCGTGGAGTGGTCGGCCGTCACCGGCTTCTCCCTGGAGGAGGACGGTCAGGGCGCCGAGAGCCTGGTCGCCACTTTCGAGAAGCTGCGCCCCGCCGACCTCGCCAACGCCCTGCACCACCTCTCCCCCAAGCGGCGCGCGGAGGTGGCAGCGGCCCTCGACGACGACCGGCTGGCCGACGTCCTCGAGGAGCTGCCGGAGGACGACCAGGTCGAGATCATCGGCAAGCTGAAGGAGGAGCGCGCCGCCGACGTCCTGGAGGCGATGGACCCGGACGACGCCGCCGACCTGCTGTCGGAGCTCCCGGAGGAGGACCAGGAGCGGCTGCTGACCCTGATGCAGCCGGACGACGCGGCCGACGTGCGGCGCCTGCTGGCGTACGAGGAGCGCACCGCGGGCGGTCTGATGACGACCGAGCCGATCGTGCTGCGTCCGGACGCCACCGTGGCGGACGCGCTGGCCCGGGTGCGGCAGCAGGACCTCTCCCCCGCGCTCGCCGCGCAGGTGTACGTGTGCCGGCCGCCGGACGAGACGCCGACCGGCAAGTACCTGGGCACGGTGCACTTCCAGCGGCTGCTGCGCGACCCGCCGTTCACGCTGGTGAGCTCGCTCGTGGACAGCGACCTGCCGCCGCTCGGGCCGGACACCCCGCTGCCGGCCGTCACCAGCTACCTGGCCGCGTACAACATGGTGGCGGCGCCGGTGGTGGACGAGAGCGGCTCGCTGCTGGGCGCGGTGACCGTCGACGACGTGCTCGACCACCTGCTGCCGGAGGACTGGCGGGAGACCGAGTTCCACGAGGAGGGGATCCCGCATGGCGGCTGAGCGCACACAGGACCGGGAGCGGGAGCGCGAGCGGGCGGTCCCCCGCATCCGGCTCGACCTGCCGCGGGAGCGGCGGGCCAGGCTGCTGCCGGAGTACGACCCGGAGGCGTTCGGCCGGCTCTCGGAGCGGATCGCCCGGTTCCTGGGGACGGGGCGGTTCCTGGTCTGGATGACGCTGACGGTCGTCGTCTGGATCGGGTGGAACATCTTCGCGCCGCCGCCGCTGCGGTTCGACGAGTACCCGTTCATCTTCCTGACCCTCGCACTCTCGCTACAGGCTTCCTACGCGGCGCCGCTGATCCTGCTCGCGCAGAACCGGCAGGACGACCGGGACCGGGTCAATCTCGAACAGGACCGGAAGCAGAACGAGCGGTCGATCGCGGACACCGAGTACCTGACGCGGGAGATCGCTGCGCTGCGGATGGGCCTGGGTGAGGTCGCGACGCGCGACTGGATCCGCTCCGAGCTGCAGGACCTGATCAAGGAGCTGGAGGAGCGGCGGGATCTATTCCCGTCCGGCGACGGCCGGGGAAGTGACGTACCCGACCGTTGACAGCTCTTTCATGGGCCGGTGGTCGGCGCCGTACCATCGTCGGTATGGCTACGGAAGACGCGGTGCTCGCAGCACTGGCGACGGTGAACGACCCTGAGATCAACAAGCCGATCACTGAGCTCGGCATGGTCAAGTCGGTGGAGATCGAACCGGACGGCAGGGTCGCCGTCACGGTCTACCTGACGGTCTCCGGCTGCCCGATGCGCGACACCATCACGCAGCGCGTGACCGAGGCCGTCTCCGGGGTCGAGGGTGTCACCGGCGTCGAGGTCTCGCTCGACGTGATGAGCGACGAACAGCGCAAGGAGCTGGCCGCGGCGCTGCGCGGCACGGGCGCCGAGCGCGAGGTGCCGTTCGCGAAGCCCGGCTCGCTGACCCGGGTGTACGCGGTGGCCTCCGGCAAGGGCGGTGTCGGCAAGTCGTCCGTCACCGTGAACCTGGCCGCCGCGATGGCCGCCGACGGTCTGAAGGTCGGTGTCGTCGACGCCGACATCTACGGCCACAGCGTGCCGCGGATGCTGGGCGTCGACGGGCGTCCCACCCAGGTCGAGAACATGATCATGCCGCCGTCCGCGAACGGCGTGAAGGTCATCTCCATCGGGATGTTCACCCCGGGCAACGCCCCCGTCGTGTGGCGCGGCCCGATGCTGCACCGGGCGCTCCAGCAGTTCCTCGCCGACGTGTACTGGGGCGACCTGGACGTCCTGCTGCTCGACCTGCCGCCGGGCACCGGCGACATCGCGATCTCCGTCGCGCAGCTCGTGCCGAACGCGGAGATCCTCGTCGTCACCACCCCGCAGCAGGCCGCCGCCGAGGTCGCCGAGCGGGCCGGCTCGATCGCCGTCCAGACCCACCAGAAGATCGTGGGCGTCGTCGAGAACATGGCGGGCCTGCCCTGCCCGCACTGCGACGAGATGGTCGACGTCTTCGGCACCGGCGGCGGCCAGAAGGTCGCCGACGGTCTGACGCAGACCACGGGTGCGACGGTGCCGGTCCTCGGCTCGATCCCGATCGACGTCCGGCTCCGCGAGGGCGGCGACGACGGCAGGCCGGTCGTCCTGTCCGACCCGGACTCCCCGGCGGGCGCCGCCCTGCGCGCCATCGCCGGCAAGCTGGGCGGCCGTCAGCGCGGCCTCTCGGGCATGAGCCTGGGCATCACGCCCCGCAACAAGTTCTAGGCACGGTACGGTCGCATGAGGAAGGTTCCAGCCCCTCGTCTCCCCGGGATCATCGAAGGAGTTCACATGCGGCGTGGCATAGCGGCCACCGCGCTGGTCGCGGCCCACCATCACGTGCACCGACGGCATGGTGGTGAAGTCGCAGCTGACCAGCCCCGTCGCCGTGCTGGGCCTTCTCGGCGACGGGGCT
>NZ_JBFBBC010000033.1:0-14482 GCF_040689545.1 Streptomyces sp. NPDC051180 | reverse complement strand
CGCCGTCAACAAGATGGACCTCGTCGACTACGCCGAGCCCGTCTTCGCCGCCATCGCCGAGGAGTTCACCACCTACGCCTCCGAGCTCGGCGTCCGGGACGTGGTGGCCATCCCGCTGTCCGCGCTCGCCGGCGACAACGTCGTGGAGCCCTCCGCCCACATGGACTGGTACGGCGGCCCCACCCTCCTGGAGCACCTGGAGACCGTCCCGGTCGGCGGCGACCCGACCGGGGAACCCGCGCGGTTCCCCGTCCAGTACGTGATCCGGCCGCAGACCGCCGAACACCCCGACTACCGCGGCTACGCCGGCCAGCTGGCCTCCGGGGTGCTGCGGGTCGGCGACCGGGTCACCGTCCTGCCCTCCGGGCGCACCACCACCGTCGCGGGCCTGGACGCCCTCGGCCGGGAGGCGGACACCGCCTGGGCCCCCCAGTCGGTCACCGTGCGGCTCGCCGACGACATCGACATATCCCGCGGCGACCTCATAGCCGCCGGCCACCGGGCCCCGGTGCCCACGAAGGACTTCGAGGCCAGCGTCTGCCACCTCGACGAACGCCCGCTGCGCATCGGTGCGAAGGTGCTGCTCAAGCACACCACCCGGACCGTGCGGGCGCTGGTCAAGGACATCTCGTACCGGATCGACATCGGCACCCTCGAACAGCGCTCCGGCGCCGACGGGCTGAACGGCAACGACATCGGCCGCGTGGTGCTGCGCACCGCCGAGCCGCTGGCCCTCGACAGCTACACCGACAACCGCCGCACGGGCTCCTTCCTGCTGATCGATCCGGCCGACGGCACCACGCTCACCGCCGGTATGGCGGGCGAGGCGTTCGGGGCCGTCCGGGCACCCGGGACACCCGGCGACGGGGACCGGTTCTGATGCGAGGCCGCTTCGGGCGGGCGGCCGCCCGGGCCGCCGTCGCTGCCCTGGCCGTCGCCGCCCTGCTGTCGTCCTGCGGCTACGGCTCCCGGGCCGGCGGCCCCGGCCCCGAGGTGCGGGCCGCCGCGGCCGGCGCGGGCCCCCGGCTCTCCGCCGACACCGTGCGGATCGGCTACTTCGCCAACCTCACCCACGGGACCGCCCTGGTGGGCCTGCGCACCGGGCTGTTCCAGAAGGAGCTGGGGGCGACCCGGATCCGCACGCAGGTCTTCAACGCCGGCCCGTCGGCGATCGAGGCGCTCAACGCGGGCGCCGTCGACCTCGCCTGGGTCGGCCCCTCCCCCGCGATCAACGGCTACACCCGCTCCGGCGGCAAGGCCCTGCGGATCGTGGCCGGTTCGGCCTCCGGCGGCGTGAAGCTGGTCGTCAACCCCGCCAGGATCGCGACACCGGACGACCTCAGGGGCAAGCGGATCGCCACCCCGCAGCTCGGCAACACCCAGGACGTCGCCCTCCTGCACTACCTGGCGGGCCGCGGCCTGCGGGTCGACCCGGCCTCCGGCGCCGGGGACGTCGGCGTCGTCCGCACCGACAACAAGGTGACGCCCGGCGCCTACGCGTCCGGGGCGATCGACGGCGCCTGGGTGCCGGAACCGACCGCCTCCCGGCTGGTCGCGCTGGGCGCGAAGGTGCTGGTCGACGAGAGGTCGCTGTGGCCGGGCGGCCGGTTCGTCATCACGAACATCGTCGTCTCGCAGAAGTTCCTGACGGCCCACCCGGACGTCGTCGAGGCCGTCCTGCGCGGCTCGGTGGCCGCCAACGCGTACATCGCCGCCCACCGCGACCGGGCCAGGGCCGACGCCGACGCACGCATCGAGCAGGACACCGGCAAGGCGCTGGACCCGGCCGTCCTCGAACCGGCCTGGCGGAGCATCGACTTCCTCGACGACCCGCTGGCCGGCACCCTGCGGACCCAGGCCGACCACGCGGCCGCCGCGGGCCTGATCGAGGACCCCGACCTCGCCGGCATCTACGACCTGACCCTGCTCGACAGGGTGCTGAAGGCGGCGGGCCGGCCCGCCGTGACGGACGCCGGGCTCGGCGCCCGGTAACTCCCGTTCCCCGTCCATCCCGCAGGAGGTGTCCGGCATGACCACGGCACTGACCACCCCGAAGAACGCCCCGGAGGACGCCCCGAAGGGGGCACCGTCGAGCGCGCCGGAGACGGCCCCCGCAGACGCCCCCGGCCCCGGCCCCCGGGCCGGTGCCCCGGCCGGGCGGCCCGCCGTCCGGCTCGCGCACGTCTCCAAGTCGTTCGGACGCCCCGGCGCGGCCCCTCCGGTGCTCGACGACATCAGCCTGGACGTCGCCCCGGGCGAGTTCGTCACCCTGGTCGGCGCCTCCGGCTGCGGCAAGTCCACCCTGCTGAACCTGGTGGCCGGCCTCGACGAGCCGAGCTCCGGGACGATCGAGGTGCCCGGCACCCGTCCGGCGCTGATGTTCCAGGACCACGCCCTGTTCCCGTGGCTGACCGCGGGCGGCAACATCGAGCTGGCCCTGCGCCTGGCCGGTGTCCCGCGCGACGCGCGCCGGGCCGAGGCCGAGCGGCTGCTCGAACTCGTCCGGCTCGGCGGCGCGCACGCCAGGCGGCCGCACGAGCTGTCCGGCGGGATGCGCCAGCGCGTGGCGCTGGCCCGCTCGCTCGCGCAGGGCGGCGGGGTGCTGCTGATGGACGAGCCGTTCGCCGCGCTCGACGCGATCACCCGGGACGTGCTGCACGAGGAGATCACCCGGATCTGGCAGGAGCAGGGACTGACCGTCCTGTTCGTCACCCACAACGTCCGTGAGGCCGTCCGGCTCGCCCAGCGCGTCGTCCTGCTCTCCTCGCGGCCCGGCCGGATCGCGCGGGAGTGGCGGATCGACCTTCCGGCGTCGCAGCGCGCCGACTCCCCCCGGGCCGCCGAGCTGACCACCGACATCACCGAGCACCTCCGTGGGGAGATCCGCCGCCATGTCCCGCAGTGACACCCTCCGCGCGCCGACGCCGGTGGACGACTTCGCCGGCGTCGGGGCCGGTCTCGACGCGCTGGAGACCGTGCGGACGACGCGCACCACGCCGGGCCGGGTGCTGCGGGAGAAGGTGCTGCCGCCGGTGCTGGGCGCCGTGGTGGTGCTCGGGGCCTGGCAGCTCGCGTACAGCCTGCGTCTGACCACCCCCGACAAGCTGCCGAGCCCGGCGGCGGTCTGGGCCGCGCTGGCCGACCTCTGGTACCGGGGCACGCTGTTCTCGATCATCTGGACCAGCGTCTGGCGCGGCCTGTCGGGCTTCCTCGTGGCCGTCGCGATCGGGACGCCGATCGGTCTGGTCGTCGCCCGGGTGAAGCCGGTCCGGGCCGCCTTCGGCCCGGTGCTCTCCGGTCTCCAGTCGCTGCCGTCGGTGGCCTGGGTGCCGGCCGCCGTCATCTGGCTGGGCATCGACGACTCCGCCATGTACGCGGTGATCCTGCTGGGCGCGGTGCCGTCGATCGCCAACGGGCTGATCGCCGGGATCGACCAGGTGCCGCCGCTGTTCCTGCGGGCCGGCCGCACCCTCGGCGCGACGGGGCTGCGGGGCGCCCGGCACGTGCTGCTCCCCGCCGCGCTGCCCGGCTATCTGGCGGGGCTCAAGCAGGGCTGGGCGTTCTCCTGGCGGTCGCTGATGGCCGCCGAGCTGATCGCGTCCTCGCCCGACCTGGGCCTCGGCCTCGGCCGCTACCTGGAGAACCAGCGGGAGTTCTCCGACATGCCCGGGGTCCTGCTCGGCATCCTCCTGATCTTCGTCGTCGGGGTGGCGGTGGACCTCCTGGTCTTCGCCCCCGTCGAGCGCAGAGTGCTGCGCGCCCGGGGGCTGCTGGTCGCCGCGCAGTAATTCCTGTGTTTCAGCCGAAAAGGGGCGGTTCCTTCGGGGAACCGCCCCTTTCGCGTCCCCCCTTCACCTTCTCCAGCGGAATTCGATACACCTCCGACCCCCTCTTGAGGGACATCGCACAAGGTGGCGGTGGGTGGTTCCCGGCGAATGGAGATTGACATGGGCGCGAGGCTCAGATCCGCCATGCGATCCCTATCGAAGAACTTCGGTGAGGGCCTGATGTGGATGGGTTTTGCGTGGAGCGGAATGTATCCCCCCTACGACGGGAGGGACTTCGGGATCCCGCTTGCCGACCAGCCCTGCCTGCCACCGCTGTCGGAAGAGGAGCTCGCCACATGGGCGGCACTGGTCAAGCATCTGCGATAGGCGCAGCAAATCATCGAGGAGGCGGTCAATGCACAGCAATCTGATAGTGGCCAGAATGGATTCTCGTTCGAGTGCTGACGTGGCTCGGCTTTTCGCTGCTTTCGACGAGACCGACATGCCGCACCGCATGGGGACTCGGCGACGTCAGCTGTTCATGTACAACGGTCTGTACTTCCACCTTCAGGACTTCGACGACGACAACGGCGGCGAGCTCATCGAACAGGCGAAGAGCGATCCGCGTTTCGTCGGGATCAGCCAGGACCTGAAGCCGTTCATCGAGGCGTACGACCCGGCGACCTGGCGCTCGCCGGCGGACGCCATGGCGAAGCGGTTCTACACCTGGGAGTCGGCGTGACCGGCCGGCGTGTGGTCATCACCGGTGTCGGGGTCACGGCCCCGGGCGGCATCGGGACCAAGAACTTCTGGAGCCTGCTCAGCGAGGGCCGTACGGCGACGCGGGGGATCACCTTCTTCGACCCCACGCCGTTCCGTTCCCGCGTGGCGGCCGAGATCGACTTCGACCCGTACGAACACGGGCTGACCCCGCAGGAGATCCGGCGCACCGACCGGGCCGCCCAGTTCGCGCTGGTCACGGCCCGTGAGGCGATGGCGGACAGCGGCCTGGAGCTCGGCGCGGTCGAGCCGCACCGGGTGGCCGTGGCGGTGGGCAGCGCCGTGGGCGCCACGATGGGTCTGGACGAGGAGTACCGGGTCGTCAGCGACGGCGGCCGGCTCGACCTCGTCGACCACGAGTACGCGGTCCCCCACCTCTACAACTACTTCGTGCCGAGCTCCTTCGCCGCCGAGGTCGCCTGGGCGGTCGGCGCCGAGGGCCCCTCGACGGTGGTGTCCACCGGATGTACCTCGGGCATCGACTCGGTCGGCTACGCCGCCGAGCTGATCCGCGACGGCTCGGCCGACGTGGTCGTCACCGGTGCCACCGACGCGCCGATCTCGCCGATCTCCGTGGCGTGCTTCGACGCGATCAAGGCGACCACCCCGCGCAACGACGACCCGGAGCACGCCTCCCGGCCCTTCGACCTGACGCGCAACGGCTTCGTCCTCGGCGAGGGCGCCGCGATGTTCGTGCTGGAGGAGCTGGAGTCCGCGCGCCGCCGCGGGGCCCACATCTACGCCGAGATCGCCGGCTACGCCAGCCGGTGCAACGCCTTCCACATGACCGGTCTGCGTCCCGACGGACGGGAGATGGCCGAGGCCATCCGGTCGGCGCTCGACGAGGCGAGGCTCGCCCCGGAGGCCGTCGACTACATCAACGCGCACGGTTCGGGCACCAAGCAGAACGACCGTCACGAGACGAGCGCCTTCAAGCGCAGCCTCGGCGAGCACGCCTTCCGCACCCCCGTGAGCTCGATCAAGTCGATGGTCGGGCACTCGCTCGGCGCGATCGGCTCGATCGAGATCGCCGCCTCCGTCCTGGCCATGGAGAACAACGTGGTACCCCCGACTGCGAACCTGACCAAGCCCGACCCCGAATGCGACCTCGACTACGTGCCGCGGACCGCGCGCGACTGGCGCACCGACGCGGTACTGACCGTCGGCAGCGGGTTCGGCGGATTCCAGAGCGCGATGGTCCTCGCCCGACCGGACAGGAACACGACGGCATGAGCACCCAGGTCGTGGTGACCGGCATCGGCATCGTCTCCCCCAACGGCTTCGGCGTGGAGGAGTTCTGGGACGCCACCCGGGCGTCCAGGAGCGGCATCGGCCGCATCACGCGCTTCGACCCGGAGCGCTATCCCTCGAAGCTGGCCGGCGAGGTGGAGGGCTTCGAGGTCAAGGAGCACCTGCCGAGCCGGCTCATCCCCCAGACGGACCGGATGACCCAGCTGGCGCTGGTCGGCGCCGAGCACGCCCTCGGCGACGCCGGGGTGAGCACGGAGGAGGCCGACGAGTACGGCATGGGCGTGATGACCGCCAGCACCTCCGGCGGCTTCGAGTTCGGCCAGGACCAGCTGAAGAACCTGTGGAGCCAGGGCAGCCAGTACGTCAGCGCGTACCAGTCCTTCGCCTGGTTCTACGCGGTGAACACCGGCCAGATCTCCATCCGGCACGGGCTGCGCGGCCCCAGCGGCGTGGTCGTCAGCGACCAGGCGGGCGGGCTCGACGCGCTGGCGCACGCGCGCCGGCTGGTCCGCAAGGGCAGCGACCTGATCCTGTCCGGCGGTGTCGACGCCGCCATCTGCCCGTGGGGGTGGGTGGCCCAGCTGACCACCGGGGAGCTGAGCACGGAGGAGCGGCCCGACCGGGCGTACCTGCCGTTCGACGCCGACGCCTCCGGCTACGTGCCCGGCGAGGGCGGCGCCCTGCTGATCCTGGAGGACGCCGAGGCCGCCCGCCGGCGCGGCGCGACCCGGGTCTACGGGGAGATCCTCGGCTACGGCTCGACGTTCGACCCGGCGCCGGACAGCGGCCGTGAGCCGACCCTGCGCAAGGCCGTCGAGGTCGCGCTGGCCGACGCCGGTCTGACGGCGGGCGACATCGACGTCGTCTTCGCCGACGCGGCGGGCACGCGGGAGCTGGACCGGATCGAGGCGGCGGCGATCACCGAGGTCTTCGGGCCTCGGGGGGTCCCCGTCACGGCGCCCAAGACCATGACGGGCCGGCTGGGTTCGGGGGCCGCGCCCCTGGACGTCGCCACCGCCTTCCTGGCCATGCGGGACGGGGTGATCCCTCCGACGGCGAACGTCACCCTCTCCCCCGACTACGACCTGGACCTGGTCACCGAGGCGCGGCGGGCCCCCGTGGCCACGGCGCTCGTCCTGGCGCGGGGCCGCGGCGGCTTCAACTCCGCCGTCGTCGTGCGCTCCGTCGACTGGAACTGACCGTAGAGAGCCGAAAGAGAAGGAGACCAGGGTGAGCACCACCGGGTCGGCCACCGCTCATCTCCCCGTCCAGAAACGCCGCATCCTCGGGCTCTTCCGCCCGTACCGGAGGAGCCTGCTGTTCGTCGCGTCGCTGGTCGTGGGCTCGTCCCTGGTCTCCCTCGTCAACCCGTTCCTGATCCGCGAGATCATGGACGTGGCGCTGCCGCAGGGCCGGACCGGGCTGCTGTCCGTACTCGCGCTCGGCATGATCGTCGTGTCGATCGCCACCAGCACGTTCAACGTCTGGCAGACGCACGTGTCCGCCAAGATCGGCCAGCTCGTCATGCACGACCTGCGCACCGGTGTCTACGCGCATCTCCAGCGCATGTCGCTGGCCTTCTTCACCCGGACCCGCACCGGCGAGGTGCAGTCCCGCATCGCCCACGACATCGGGGGGATGCAGGTCACCGTCACGACCACGGCGACGGCGCTGGTGTCGGACGTGACCATCGTGATCGCCACGACCACCGCGATGGCGCTGCTCGACTGGCGGCTGACGATCGCCTCGCTGGTGATCCTGCCGGCGTTCGTCTGGGTGAGCCGGCACGTCGGCGACGAGCGGCGGGTCATCACCCGTGACCGCCAGCGCCAGTTCGCGGACCTGTCGTCGATCGTGCAGGAGTCGCTGTCGGTCAGCGGGGTCATGCTCGGTCACACCATGGGCCGTTCGCGGTCGCTGACCGACAACTTCGCGGCGCAGTCCCGCAAGCTCACCGAGATCGAGGTCCGGGCGAGCACGGCGGGCCTCTGGTACCAGTCGACGATCTGGATCGTCATGGCCTCGATGCCGGCGATCATCTACTGGGTCACCGGGCTGACCGGCACCGGTGGCCACATGGCCATCTCGATCGGTGCGCTGGTCGCCTTCACCACGCTCCAGCAGGCCCTGTTCCGGCCGGCGCAGCGGCTGCTGACCATCGGGATCGACCTGCAGAGCTCGCTGGAGCTGTTCGGCCGCATCTTCGAGTACCTGGACCTGCCGGTCGACGTCGCCGAGCCGGAGAAGCCGGTCGAGCCGGCGGAGCTGCGGGGCGAGGTGCGGATGCGGAACATCGGCTTCTCGTACGCCTCGGCGGAGCGGCCGACGCTCGACGGGGTGGACGTGACCGTGCCGGCGGGGCGCAGTCTCGCGATCGTCGGGGAGACCGGCTCGGGCAAGACCACGCTGAGCTATCTCATCCCGCGGCTGTACGACCCGACGTCGGGCACGGTCACGATCGACGGGATCGACGTGCGCGACCTGTCGTTCGCGACGCTCTCCGCCACGGTCGGGGTGGTCTCCCAGGAGACGTACCTCTTCCACGCGACAGTGGCCGACAACCTTCGGTTCGCGAAGCCGGGGGCGACCGACGAGGAGCTGGTCGCGGCGGCGCGGATCGCGCACATCCACGACTATCTGGTGTCGCTGCCGGACGGCTACGACACGGTGGTCGGCGAGCGCGGCTACCGGTTCTCGGGCGGGGAGAAGCAGCGGCTCGCGATCGCCCGCGCCATCCTGCGCGACCCTCCGATCCTGGTGCTCGACGAGGCCACCAGTGCCCTGGACACCCAGACGGAGCAGGCGGTTCAGGAGGCGATCGACGCGGCGAGCGCCGGCCGCACCACCATCACGGTGGCCCACCGGCTGTCCACCATCCGGGACGCGGACGAGATCGTCGTCCTCGACCGGGGCCGGGTCGCCGAGCGCGGGACCCACGACGAGCTGCTCGCCCTCAGCGGTCACTACGCGACGCTCGTCAACCGGGACACCGAGATGGCGGTGGCGCTGCGGTAGGTCGGTGGTCAAACACAAGCGGAACAGGATTGGCCGGAAAGCTGCAGCCGAACTCGACCGCGACGTGAGCGGACGTTCCTAGCTTCCCCGCATGGAACCGACACATCCCGAAAGAAACGACCTTCCCGGACCGAACCGGCGTACGGTGCTGCGCTACGGCTCCGTCGCCGGACTGGCCGCGATGGCCGCCGCGGTCCCCGCCTTCACCAGGTCGGGGGCCGCGGCCGTAGCCGCCCCCGGCGCTCCCGAGCCGTCGGCCGCCGGGCTGATGCTGACGAAGTTCAGGGACCCGCTGCGGATACCGCCGGTGCTCCGGCCCCGGCAGCGCGGCGACCACGACGAACTCACCGTGCGCATGCGCACCGCGGACGTCACCGTGCACTCCGAGCTCCCGCCGGTGACGATGTGGACCTACGAGGGCGCCTACCCGGGCCCGACGATCGAGACCGTCAGCGGCCGGCCGCTCCGGGTCGCCTGGGAGAACCACCTCACCGGCGACATACCCGTGACCGCCGTCGACTTCGGCCAGGCCAAGGGCCCGATGACGGACCCGCTCTCCAACTACCCGGGCGCCGAGGGCTGCCAGGAGGTCGCCGGGGTGGCGGCGATGCCGCCGTGGGGCGCCGCGCACCTGCACGGCATGCTGACCGGCGGCGGCAACGACGGGTGGATGGAGAACCTGATAGGCCCCGGCGACGTCCAGCTGTCGGCGTATCCGAACGCCCAGGCCGCGACCACGCTCTGGTACCACGACCACACCCACCACCTCAGCCGCTACAGCGTGTACGCCGGGCTCGCCGGCCTGTTCCTGTCGCGCAACGACGAGGAGCGGGCGCTCGACCTGCCCCGCGGCGCACAGGACGTGCCGCTGATCCTCGCCGACCGGAACTTCGCGACGGACGCGTCGGGCGCGCTCACCGGACGGCTGCTCCACAAGGTGGAGATGGTCGGCGCGCAGCGGCTGATGCGCCCGCACGCGGCGCCGTACACCCTGGTCAACGGCGTGGTCTGGCCCTACCTGGAGGTCGATCCGCGCTGGTACCGGTTCCGGATCGTCAACACGGCGAACTCCCGGATCTACCGGCTGATGCTCCTCGCGGACGGCGTGCCGGTGCCGGGCGCGCTCCAGGTGATCGGGACCGACCACGGGCTGATCGACCGGCCGCTCGCGGTCGACGGGGCGCTCAACCTCTCCCCCGGCGAACGCGCCGACGTCCTGGTCGACTTCAGCGCCTTCCGCGGACGGACGCTGAAGCTGGTCAACACCCTCCAGGGCATCACCCCCGGCGTCTCCGACCGGCGCAACGACCTCCTGGAACCCGACGTCATGCAGTTCCGCGTCGCCGACCGGAAGCCCTCGAAGCGGTTCGCGCTGCCGGCGGCCCTCTCCCCCACCTTCAAGCGGCTCACCCACGACGACCTGCCGCACGAGCACGGCCACCGCTGGATCGTGACGGTCGGCCCCGGCACGGGCAACATGCCGGAGCTCTGGGAGATGGAGGAGATCGACCCGGCCGGCCTCGTCCTCCCGGCCGCCGGCGTCGTCCAGGTCCTGAACGCCGAGGGGACCGTGACGACGCTGCGCCGGACGTCGATGACGTACGACGACGGCAACACGATCACCGTGGCCCACGGCGGCACGGAGATCTGGAAGTACCTCAACCTCACCGCCGCGCCCCACCCGATGCACATCCATCTGGCGCACTTCCAGGTGATGGCCCGCGAGAGCTACGACATCACCGGCTTCGACCGGATCGCCCGCGGCTCGGCCCGGCCGATCGCCTTCAAGGCGGTGTCGGCGCTCGAACCGCACGAGCTCGGCGAGAAGGACGTCATCCGGGTGGGCACGGCGGGCCAGATCGTGCCGGGTCCGAACGGCACGCCGGGCGAACTGGTCACCGTGGCGGTCCGGTTCCCCGTGGTCGGCAGGGGCGTCCACCACTGCCACATGCTGGAGCACGAGCAGCACATGATGCGTCCCCTCGTGGTGACGCCCGCCGCGCACCTGCACGGCGGCGGCCACCACTGAGGAGGCGCGCCGGCGGGTGCGGGGCCCGTCGGGGACGTGCCGGTGCCCGCGCCGGGGGACGGACGCGGGCACCGGCGGACGGGGACGGCTCAGGGGTTCAGGACCCAGGCCGACCGGTGGGCGGTGAAGCCGATGTGCGGGTAGTACTCGGCCGCCGCGGGCGCGGAGAGCAGGACGATCTTGGCCGTCGGCGCCTCCTTGCGGGTCGCGTCGATGAGCTCCCGGCCGATGCCCGAGCGCTGGTGGTCGCGGACCACGGCGATGTCGGACAGGTAGGTCACGTAGGAGAAGTCCGAGACGCTGCGGGCGATGCCCACCAGCTCGCCGTCGACGCGGCAGGTGACGACCAGGTTGGCGTTCCGCACCATGGCCGCCATGCGCTCGGTCTCCTCGATCGGCCGGCGCTCGCCGAGACCCGACTCCCGGTAGACCCGCAGGACGTCCCCGAGGTCGAGGTCGGGGCCGTTCTCCCGCTCAATGCTCCAGCTCACGAAGGTTCTCCAACCGCTTGTAGATGACGTCGTGGTGTACCAGGTAGCGCTCCGGCCCGAGGGGATCGGCGTCGATCCCCTCGGTCCTGAGCAGGGTGAAGAAGTCCTCGCCGTTCGCGGCGTCCTGGATCATGCGGTAGGTCTTCTCCCGCTCGCTGCCGCCCTCCAGGAGATCGGCCAGGACCGCGGAGCTGTAGGCGAGTCCGCCCGTCTGGTCGATCGCGGCCCGCATCCGGTCCGGGAACACCTGGAGGTCCCGGACGAGGTCGGCCGCGGCGGTCACCTGGTAGTGCGCGATGGTGAACGCGTCGGGCAGCACGATCCGTTCGACCGACGAGTGGGACAGGTCCCGCTCGTGCCAGAGCGCCACGTTCTCCAGCATCGTCCCGGCGTACCCGCGCAGCAGCCGGGCGAGGCCGGAGAGCCGCTCGCTGGTCGTCGGGTTCCGCTTGTGGGGCATGGCGCTCGACCCCTGGTAGGCGGCCGTGCGGGGCTCCTCCACCTCGCGGACCTCGCTGCGGGAGAGCAGCCGGACCTCGACGGCGATCTGCTCGACGCAGGCGCCGAGCACGGCGATCGCCTGGACGAGCTGGGCATGCCGGTCCCGGGCCACGACCTGGCTCGGTGCCGGCTCCACGCCGAGGCCGAGCGCCTCGCACACGTGCTGTTCGACGAAGGGGTCGATCAGCGCGTACGTCCCGACGGAGCCGGAGATGGTGCCCACCGCGACCTGCTCCCGCGCGTCCGCCAGCCGCCGGAGCGAGCGGTCGACCGCGAAGGCGAAGCCGGCGAGCTTGTGGCCGAACGTGGTGGGTTCGGCGTGCATGCCGTGGGTGCGGCCGATGCACGCCGTGTCCCAGTGCTCGACCGCCTTCTCGACCAGCACCCCGCGCAGCCGCTCGGCCGCGCCGGTCAGGAGGTCGCAGGCCCGGGCCAGCGTGTGGCCGAGGGCCGTGTCCACCAGGTCGTAGCTCGTCATCCCGAGGTGCACCCACCGGGCGGAGTCGTCCGGCAGGTCCTCGCAGAACGCGGCGAGGAAGGAGAGGATCTCGTGGTCCCGCTCACGCTCCAGCTCCGCCACGCGCGCCGCCGCCGGCACCCCGGCCCGCCGGATGTCCTCCAGGGCGGCCTCGGGGACCCGCCCGAGCAGCGCCTGGGCCTCCGAGGCCAGCACCTCGACCTCGACCCAGGTGGTGTAGCGGGCCTGGTCGGACCAGAGCTCCGCCATCTCGGGCAATGCATAACGGGCAATCACGACCGTCGTACCTCCTCAGGAAAGGCCGCGGGCCCGCCGGAAGCGACGGCGCGGCGCACCGGATTTCAGGCGACCTTGCGGACGATCTCCACGACGCCGGAGTTCACGAGGGTCTTGACGTCGGCGTCGCCGCCGGCGAGGGCCAGGTCCATGTCGTGCAGGCGCTCGACGATGCCGTGGACGACCTTCTCGGTGTGGGTCTCCTCGGTGCCCTCCCAGATCAGGTCCGGGAAAACGGTCAGATACACCTTGTCGTTGCCCTGCGTGTAGATGTTGACTTCCATGACGTCCCGGAGAGCCATTCGGGCGTTGTAGATCAGCGTGTTCATGGAGACCACCGGCTTTCTGTATCCGCTTTTTAAGAGGCTTTCTCGCCTGCACGTCCTGACCATATGGTGGTCAGGACCCGGTGCGGCGGCAACAGGGTCGAGTGTTCACCGTGTTCAACTGCGCGAAATCCGCAATCGAACGCTCTCGCCTTTTCGAGGCCGATTGACAGAAAAAGCGCGCGCTGTGGAACATCGGTGCTGTTCACAAATACGTCAGGCCGCGTCTACGAAAAGCATCCGGAGTGCCATGAAAATCCTGTTCATCACCACGGGCAGCCAGGCCACCTTCTATGCCGCCGCACCGCTGGCGACGGCCGCACGGAACGCGGGTCACCAGGTCATGCTGGCCGCCCACGAACCGTGGGTGGACACCGCGGAGGCCATCGGAATCCCCACCTTCTGCTACACGGTCGACCCGATCCGGCACTTCATGCGGATCACCAACCCCGGCAAGGGCCTGCGGTTCCCCCGCGAGCTCGGTGACGAGGAGATGTTCGGCCAGGGCCGCGGCTTCGCCCGCATGGGCCTGGCCGGCGTCGAGTCCCTCCTCGAACTGTCGAAGGACTGGACCCCCGACGTCATCGTCGGCAGCTCGCAGAGCTACGCGGCGATGCTGCTCGCCGCGCACCTCAAGGTCCCGTACGTCCGCCAGGTCGAGTACCTGGGCATCCCGCTCACCGGCATCGACCCGGGTGCGGAGGCGGAGCTCCGGCCCGAGCTGGAGCGCCTGGGCGTGGACGGGCTGCTCAAGCCCGACCTGCTCCTCGACTCCACCCCGCCGTCGCTGCGGCCGTCCTACGACCCCTCGGCCCAGCCGATCCGCTGGATCCCCAGCAACCCGCAGCGCCGCCTGGAGCGCTGGATGTACACGAAGCCGGAAGGCCGTCGTCGTGTGCTCGTCACGTCGGGCTTCCGCAGCCTGATGTTCCGCGACCCGGGCTGGTCCATGCCGCTCCTGGTCAGCGAGCTGAACAAGCTGGGGGCCGAGGTGCTCATCGCCGCCTCCCCCGGTGCCGCCGAGCGCTTCGGCGGACAGCTGGGCGACGCACGCGTCGGCTGGATCCCGATGGACGTCGCCGCGGCCACCTGTGACCTGGCGGTCCACCACGGTGGCGCGACCACGGCCACGACCCTGATGGCCAACGGCGTGCCGCAGCTGATCATCCCGGAGAACCCGCCGGAGTTCCCCCCGAACTACCACCGGGAGTCGATCGCCAAGGCGATCACCGGGTTCGGCGCCGGCAAGACGCTGTGGCCGGTGCAGGAGCAGCCCGACCAGGCGCCCGGCGCGACGATCGCGGCCGCCTGCAAGGAGCTCCTGGAGAACCCGAGCTACACCGAGCGGACGCAGTTCCTCGCCAAGGAGATCTCCACGCTGCCGACGCCCGCCGAGATCGTGCCCAAGCTGGAGGCCCTCGTCACCCGCTAGGCGCACCTCCCGACGACGCGCATCGCCCCGGAACCCCGGAGCTCGTTCTGGTAGACGTCCACCGAGAACTGCGGCACGGTCGACTTGGAGAAGTTCGCCATCTGTTCGGGCTCCTCGGGCAACAACGGTGTCGGGG
>NZ_JBFBBC010000032.1:0-18013 GCF_040689545.1 Streptomyces sp. NPDC051180 | reverse complement strand
GAGCACTTCCACCCGGCACACCGAGAGCACGCACCAGACGCCGCAGGGCCGCCCTTCGGGCAACGAGGGGAATTTGACGACAGGCCCTAGCGGCGTCCGGCGGACAGGTTCCGGGCGACCTCGGTGGCCCAGTAGGTGAGGATCATCTGCGCGCCGGCGCGGCGGATGCCGGTGAGGGTCTCCAGGATCGCCTTGTCGCGGTCGATCCAGCCCTTCTCGGCGGCCGCCTCGACCATCGCGTACTCGCCGCTGATCTGGTACGCGGCGACCGGCACGTCCACCGACTCGGCGACCTTCGCCAGGACGTCCAAGTAGGGACCGGCCGGCTTCACCATCACCATGTCGGCGCCCTCCTCCAGGTCGAGCGCGAGCTCGCGCATCGACTCCCGGAGGTTGGCGGGGTCCTGCTGGTAGGTCTTGCGGTCGCCCTTGAGGGAGGAGCCGACGGCCTCGCGGAAGGGGCCGTAGAAGGCGGAGGAGTACTTCGCGGTGTACGCGAGGATCGCCACGTCCTCCTTGCCGATGGTGTCGAGCGCGTCGCGGATGACCCCGATCTGCCCGTCCATCATCCCGGAGGGGCCCACGACGTGGACGCCGGCGTCCGCCTGGACCTGCGCCATCTCGGCGTAACGTTCCAGCGTGGCGTCGTTGTCCACCCGGCCCTCGGCGTCCAGCACACCGCAGTGCCCGTGGTCGGTGAACTCGTCGAGGCACAGGTCCGACATGATGACCAGCTCGTCGCCGACCTCGGCCTTCACGTCACGGATCGCGACCTGCAGGATGCCGTCCGGGTCGGTCCCCGCCGTCCCCGCCGCGTCCTTCTTCGCGTCCTCCGGGACCCCGAAGAGCATGATCCCCGAGACCCCGGCCTCCAGCGCCTCCACCGCGGCCCGCCGAAGCGTGTCCCGCGTGTGCTGCACGACCCCCGGCATCGCCTTGATCGCCACCGGCTCCGCGATCCCCTCCCGCACGAACGCGGGCAGGATCAGGTCCGCGGGATCCAGCCGCGTCTCCGCGACCATCCGCCGCATTGCGGGCGTCGTCCGCAGCCGCCGCGGCCGCGTACCGGGAAACGATCCGTACGAGTTCATGCCCCCGAGGCTACGCCCGCCACCCCCCTCCCCTTACCAACACCTTGTGGGCATACCTCCCCTCCCCCCCCACCCCGCACAGACCCCCACCCGACCACCCCCGCACGGACCCACACCCGCGCGGACCCCCACCCGACCCACACCCGACCCGGCCCACCCCCACGCGTGCCCGCACCGAGCCCGGCCCAGCCCCACCCCCGTGTGGGCAATCGTCCCGCTGGGGCGGGACGGGTGGGCACACGGGACGCCGCGCCCGGCCGCGCCCCCGCCCCCTGTGCCTGGACCCGTACCGGCGGTGCGTCGCGCATGGGGTGCGGGTGAGCGCACGGAAGCCTAGGCCCGGCAAAGGGCGCCGTCCGTCGTGCCCACCCGTCCCGCCGCAGCGGAACGATTGCCCACAACGAGGCAGGGCCAGCCCCAGCGGAACAGCTGCCCACAACGGGGGTGACCCGCCCCACCCCAAAAACAAAGGCGCGGGCCCCGAAGGACCCGCACCCAAGACACACCCGCACCCGCGCCGCTACGTCGTACGACGCCTCCGCGCCCCCGGCCGCCGCTCACTCGGCCGCGTCACGGGATCGCCCGCCTCGCGCGCCGCCTCCCGCCGCCGCAGCCCGAAGTCCGCGAGGGCCTCGGCCAGCTTGTGGACGGAGGGTTCGGGCGACAGCACGTCGACCCGCAGCCCGTGCTCCTCCGCGGTCTTCGCGGTGGCGGGCCCGATGCAGGCGATGACGGTCACGTTGTGCGGCTTGCCGGCGATGCCGACGAGGTTGCGCACGGTGGAGGACGAGGTGAAGAGCACCGCGTCGAACCCGCCGCCCTTGATCGCCTCCCGCGTGTCCGCCGGCGGCGGCGACGCCCGTACGGTCCGGTAGGCGGTGACGTCGTCGACCTCCCACCCGAGCTCGATGAGGCCCGCGACGAGCGTCTCGGTGGCGATGTCGGCCCGCGGCAGGAAGACGCGGTCGATCGGGTCGAAGACCGGGTCGTAGGGCGGCCAGTCCTCCAGGAGTCCGGCGGCGGACTGCTCGCCCGACGGCACGAGGTCCGGCTTGACGCCGAAGTCGACCAGCGCGGCGGCGGTCTGCTCGCCGACGGCCGCGACCTTGATGCCGGCGAAGGCGCGGGCGTCGAGCCCGTACTCCTCGAACTTCTCCCGGACCGCCTTGACCGCGTTCACCGAGGTGAAGGCGATCCACTCGTAGCGTCCGGTGACGAGCCCCTTGACCGCCCGCTCCATCTGCTGCGGGGTGCGCGGCGGCTCGACGGCGATGGTCGGCACCTCGTGGGGCACCGCGCCGTAGGAGCGCAGCTGGTCGGAGAGCGAGGCGGCCTGCTCCTTGGTGCGCGGCACGAGCACCCGCCACCCGAAGAGCGGCTTCGACTCGAACCACGACAGCTGGTCCCGCTGCGCCGCGGCGCTGCGCTCGCCGACCACGGCTATGACCGGCCGGTGGCCCTCGGGCGAGGGAAGGACCTTGCCCTGCTTGAAGACCTGGGCGATGGTGCCGAGCGTCGCGTTCCAGGTCCGCTGGCGGGTGGTGGTGCCGGCGATGGTGACGGTGAGCGGGGTGTCCGGCTTACGGCCCGCGGACACCAGCTCGCCGGCCGCGGCGGCCACCGAGTCCAGGGAGGTGGAGACGACGACGGTGCCGTCGGAGGCGCCGACCTCGGCCCAGCACCGTTCGTCGGCGGTGCGGGCGTCGACGAAGCGCACGTCCGTACCCTGCGCGTCACGCAGCGGCACACCCGCGTACGCGGGCACGCCGACGGCGGTGGCGACTCCGGGGACGACCTCGAAGGGGATGCCCTCGGCGGCGCAGGCGAGCATCTCGGCGCCCGCGTTGCCGTCGAGTCCGGGGTCGCCGGTCACCGCTCGGACGACCCGCCTGCCGCTCCTCGCGGCCTCCATGACAAGATTGGCCGCATCCCTCAACACGGGGACTCCGGCGGCTGTTGACGCCTCGTCGACAACCGTCAGCTCCGGCGTGCTCACCCCCGCACGTGCGTGGCCGCGGACGACGTCGAGCACCTCGGGTTCGGCGATCAGGACGTCCGCTCCCGACAGGGCCTCGACGGCCCTGAGGGTCAGCAGTCCGGGGTCGCCGGGGCCTGCGCCGAGGAAGGTCACGTGTCCGTGGCCGGCGAAGGCCGGGGACAGCGGGCTGGTGGTCGGGCTGGTGGGGTTCAAAGTGCTCGCTCCCCCATAAGACCGGCCGCTCCCTTGGCGAGCATCTCGTCCGCGAGTTCGCGTCCGAGCGCCATGGCCTCGTCGTGCGAGGTGGGTACGGGTCCGGTGGTGGACAGCTGCACCAGCGTCGAGCCGTCGGTGGTGCCGACGACGCCGCGCAGGCGCATTTCGGTGACAACCTGCCCGTGACCGGGGTCGTCGGCCTGCAGGTCGGCCAGCGCACCCACGGGTGCGGAGCAGCCGGCCTCCAGGGCGGCGAGCAGGGATCGCTCGGCGGTCACGGCGGCCCGGGTGTGCGGGTCGTCGAGCGCGGCGAGCGCGGCGACGAGGTCGGCGTCGGACGCCGGACACTCGATCGCCAGTGCCCCCTGGCCGGGGGCGGGCAGGACGGAGTCGACCGACAGGTGGTCGAGCGACAGGGAGCCGGTGAGCTCCGCCGTCCCGCCGATGCGGTTGAGACCGGCCGCGGCGAGAACCACCGCGTCCAGCTCACCGCTGTGCACATAGCCGACCCGGGTGTCGATGTTCCCCCGGATCGGGACGCAGGTGAGCTCCAGGCCGTGGTTGCGCGCGTAGGCGTGCAGCTGGGCCATCCGCCGCGGCGAACCGGTCCCGACCCGCGCGCCCTTGGGGAGCCGGTCGAGCGTGATGCCCTCCCGTGCGATCAGGACGTCGCGGGGGTCCTCGCGCCGCGGGATCGCGGCCAGCGTGAGCTGCGGGTGCTGCGCGGTCGGCAGGTCCTTCAGGGAGTGGACGGCGAAGTCCACCTCGCCGGCGAGCAGCGCGTCGCGCAGGGCGGCGACGAAGACGCCGGTGCCGCCGATCTGCGCGAGGTGCTCCCGGGAGGTGTCCCCGTACGTCGTGATCTCCACGAGCTCGACGGGCCGGCCGGTCAGCTGCCGGACGGCATCGGCCACGTGCCCGGACTGGGCCATGGCGAGCTTGCTGCGCCTGGTCCCGAGCCTCAGTGCCCTCTCGGTCATACTCGCCCTCGGTTCTTGACGTCGGCGTCATTCAGGTCGGCCCGGCTGACAGAAGCCACCGTCTCCGGGTCGAGGTCGAAGAGTGTCCGCAGCGCGTCCGCGTACCCGGCGCCGCCGGGCTCGCTGGCCAGCTGCTTGACCCGCACGGTCGGCGCGTGCAGGAGCTTGTCGACCACCCGGCGCACGGTCTGGGTGATCTCGGCGCGCTGCTTCTCGTCGAGGCCGGGGAGCCGGCCTTCGAGTCGCGCGACCTCGTTCGCCACCACGTCGGCGGCCATGGTGCGCAGGGCGACGACGGTGGGGGTGATGTGGGCGGCGCGCTGGGCGGCGCCGAAGGCGGCCACCTCGTCGGAGACGATGCCCCGGACCTGGTCGACGTCGGCGGCCATGGGCGCGTCGGCGGATGCCTCGGCGAGCGACTCGATGTCGACGAGCCGGACCCCGGGGATGCGGTGGGCGGCGGCGTCGATGTCGCGGGGCATGGCGAGGTCGAGCAGGGCGAGCGGGGTGTCCCGGTCCCGTACGGCGGTCTCGACGCCCTCGCCGGTGAGGACGAGTCCGGTGGCACCGGTGCAGGAGACGACGACGTCGGCACGTGTCAGTTCGTCGCCGACGGCAACCATCTCGACCGCGCGTGCGGCGACCCCCGTGCTGCCGGGCTCGCCCAGGATCTCGGCGAGCCGCTCGGCGCGGGCCAGGGTGCGGTTGGCGACGACGATCTCGGAGACGCCGGAGCGCGCGAGCGTGGCGGCGGCCAGGGAGGACATGGAGCCGGCGCCGATCACGAGCGCCTTCTTGCCCTTGGCCCAGGTCTCCACGTCGGTGCCGTCGGCGAGCTGCTCCAGGCCGAAGGTGACGAGCGACTGCCCGGCCCGGTCGATGCCGGTCTCGCTGTGGGCGCGCTTGCCGACCCGCAGGGCCTGCTGGAACAGGTCGTTGAGGAGGCGTCCGGCGGTGTGCAGGTCCTGGCCGAGGGCGAGGGCGTCCTTGATCTGGCCGAGGATCTGTCCCTCGCCGACGACCATGGAGTCGAGTCCGCAGGCCACCGAGAAGAGGTGGTGGACGGCGCGGTCCTCGTAGTGCACGTAGAGATAGGGGGTGAGCTCGTCCAGGCCGACGCCGCTGTGCTGGGCGAGCAGCGTGGACAGCTCGGCGACGCCGGCGTGGAACTTGTCCACGTCGGCGTAGAGCTCGATGCGGTTGCAGGTGGCCAGCACGGTGCCCTCGGCGGCCGGTTCGGCGGCGAGGGTGTCCTGGAGCAGCTTGGCCTGGGTGTCCGCCGCCAGCGAGGCCCGCTCCAGGATGGAGACGGGGGCGCTGCGGTGGCTCAGCCCGACGACGAGGAGACTCATGCCGGCATCACCGCGGGGAGGTCCCCGTCGGGTCCCTTGCGGCCGCCGCTCGCGCCGCGCGGGGCGGGCGGGACGGCGGCGGTCCCGGCGTCCGGGTCGGGGGCGTTCTCGCCGCCCGCCTCCTCGCCGGCCTTGCGCTGCTCGTGGAAGGCGAGGATCTGGAGCTCGATGGAGAGGTCGACCTTGCGCACGTCGACGCCGTCGGGCACGGAGAGCACGGTGGGGGCGAAGTTCAGGATGGAGGTCACCCCGGCGGCCACGAGCCGGTCGCAGACCTGCTGGGCGACTCCGGCCGGGGTGGCGATGACGCCGATGGAGACGCCGTCCTCGCTGATGATCTTCTCGAGGTCGTCGCTGTGCTGGACGGGGATCCCGGCGACCGGCTTGCCGGCCATGGCGGGGTCGGCGTCGATCAGCGCCGCGACGCGGAAGCCGCGGGAGGCGAAGCCGCCGTAGCCGGCGAGCGCGGCACCGAGGTTGCCGATGCCGACGATGACGACGGGCCAGTCCTGGGTGAGGCCCAGCTCGCGGGAGATCTGGTAGACGAGGTACTCGACGTCGTAGCCGACCCCGCGGGTGCCGTACGAGCCGAGGTAGCTGAAGTCCTTGCGCAGCTTCGCCGAGTTGACGCCGGCGGCGGCCGCGAGCTCCTCGGAGGAGACCGTGGGTACGGAGCGTTCCGAGAGCGCGGTGAGTGCGCGCAGATACAGCGGAAGGCGGGCGACGGTGGCCTCGGGAATTCCTCGGCTTCGGGTCGCCGGTCGGTGAGTTCGGCCAGTTGCCACGGTGCTCCTGCGGGATGAGCGGGGCTGCAGGCGGCCATATGTCCCAAGACCGCCCCGTCGAATGCAGGCTATGTCTTTGTGAACGCGTGCACAAAGATGGTGTCCGTTTTGTCCGGCCAAAGTGACCGGGGTCACGCGGCCGGTTCGCATCGTCGCGGAACCGGAAGGTGCGTCAGCGCGTTGAGAACCCGAAGGGGGCAAAACCGCACACACCTCTCACGACGTCGCCCCCGAAACCCAACAAAACGTCCATGATGGTAACCGCCTTTCGGTCACGCACCCAGTTCGCGCCGGAGCCGCTCCGCGTCGACCCGCCAGAACGTGTGCTGCTCGCCGTCGACCAGGACCACCGGAATCTGCTCCCAGTAGGCCCGGTGGAGCTCCTCGTCCCGGGAGATGTCCTTCTCCTCCCAGCGCGCGCCCGTCTCGGCGCACACCGCCTCGACCACCGCGCGGGCGTCGTCGCAGAGATGGCACCCGGGCTTGCCGATCAGCGTCACGGTGCGCGACGCGGGGTCGGCCTTCTTCTTCGTCCGTCCGAACATGGCGTCCATTCTGTCCCCTCGGCCGGGCGGGACCCCGCCACCGTGCGCGACCCGTCCACGACCGAGCGGTACCCGATTAACAGGGGAGCCCCACACTGTTCACGCCCTGGCATCGTCACAAGTCGGGTAGGACCGAACAGACTGGCTATGCTCACGACATGGCCTCTCTGGGATGGCTCACCCCCCGTAGGCGCTCCGCCACCGCGCGCAGCGTCCTCGCAGGCGAGGCCGCTGCCGAGGCGGCGCGCAAGTCCTCGCTCCAGCTGGAACGGGAGCGGGAGGAGGAAGCCGCGGCGGCGGCGGAGGCCGAGGCTCCGGCCGAACCCGAGTTCCCGGTCGTCGGCGACGTGCGGGCCGCGGCCTTCTTCGATCTCGACAACACCGTCATGCAGGGCGCCGCGATCTTCCACTTCGGCCGCGGCCTCTACAAGCGGAAGTTCTTCCAGCGCCGCGAACTCGCCCGCTTCGCCTGGCAGCAGGCGTGGTTCCGGCTCGCCGGGGTCGAGGACCCCGAGCACATGCAGGACGCCCGCGACAGCGCCCTGTCCATCGTCAAGGGCCACCGCGTCTCCGAGCTGATGTCGATCGGCGAGGAGATCTACGACGAGTACATGGCCGACCGCATCTGGCCCGGCACCCGCGGCCTCGCCCAGGCGCACCTGGACGCGGGCCAGAAGGTCTGGCTGGTCACGGCCGCCCCGGTCGAGACGGCCACGATCATCGCCCGCCGGCTCGGCCTGACCGGCGCGCTCGGCACGGTCGCCGAGTCCGTCGACGGCGTCTACACCGGCAAGCTGGTCGGGGAGCCCCTGCACGGACCGGCCAAGGCCGAGGCGGTACGGGCGCTGGCCGGCGCCGAGGGCCTCGACCTGACCCGCTGCGCCGCGTACAGCGACTCGCACAACGACATCCCGATGCTGTCGCTCGTCGGCCACCCGTACGCGATCAACCCCGACGCCCAGCTGCGCAGGCACGCCAAGGACCGCGAGTGGCGGCTGCGCGACTACCGCACCGGCCGCAAGGCCGCCAAGGTCGGCATCCCCGCGGCCGCGGGTCTGGGCGCCCTCGCCGGCGGGACGGCCGCCGCGGTCGCCCTGCACCGCCGCCGCCACTGACACCGACGGGCGCGCGCTCCCCCGGCCGCCGCACGGCGCCCCCGGGGGCAGCGCCCTCCGGCGCGCCACCCACCTGCCGATACGTTTCGGCTGAGATCATCTGCGACAACCCCGGACCAGCGGCCCTCACCCGTCCGTGGTCGAACACCTCCGCACAGGTCGACCACCAGGCATTCCGGACTCCTTACCCAGCAGCGGCCACGATCACGCACACGTCGCGCACGTGAACACAACGTAACGCCCGCGCAGTCACACTCGGAAGCAAAGCGATCAACAACTAGTCACGAACCGTGCCTTGTTCCGACTGCAAGCGGTAACGGAAACGACGTAACCGGTGATTTGAGCAACTGGGTGTAGCGCTGCCTGTACGAAGCGTTATTCTCCTCAAACGCACAAAGGACCCCTCACGTCGTCACGACGGGTGAACGGTCCCGCACTGCACGTGATGGAAGCTCTGCCTCTGGGAGTCCCGTGTACCCACACGTCGGGGTTGACACCTCGGGCCTGGCTACGCTGCGCGCAACGGTCCTCGACCTCTTGCGCGGCTTCGTCCCCACCGCGTACGCCGGCCCTGTCCCCGCTTTCGCCTTCGCCTCACCGGCACCCGTCGGGCCTTGCTACGCCCTCGCCGACGGCGGGGCCGCCGTGGGCAGACGTGGCGCGCGATCCACGACCTCGACCACCCACCGCCGTCCGACCGCCGACAGCGACAGCGCCCGCATGATGGACCTGGTCGAGCGGGCCCAGGCCGGCGAGGCCGAAGCGTTCGGCCGCCTGTACGACCAGTACAGCGACACGGTCTACCGCTACATCTACTACCGCGTCGGCGGGAAGGCGACGGCGGAGGACCTCACCAGCGAGACCTTCCTGCGCGCCCTGCGCCGGATCTCCACCTTCACCTGGCAGGGCCGCGACTTCGGCGCCTGGCTGGTCACCATCGCCCGGAACCTGGTCGCGGACCACTTCAAGTCCAGCCGCTTCCGTCTCGAGGTCACCACCGGCGAGATGCTCGACGCCAACGAGGTCGAGCGCAGCCCCGAGGACTCCGTGCTGGAGTCGCTCTCCAACGCCGCGCTCCTCGACGCCGTCCGCCGCCTCAACCCCCAGCAGCAGGAGTGCGTGACGCTGCGCTTCCTCCAGGGCCTCTCGGTCGCCGAGACCGCCCGGGTCATGGGGAAGAACGAGGGCGCGATCAAGACCCTCCAGTACCGGGCCGTCCGTACCCTGGCCCGCCTTCTCCCGGACGACGCCCGCTGACCGCTCCGCGCCCCCCACACGCGGCTCCGTGCTCCGTCCGGCACGCTCCCTCCCCCCACCCCGACGTCTTTCCCCACGCCCCCACGACCCCCGCCCAACTCACAGTCGGTGACGCCTCGATGACGCACTGGTCCGATCATCTTTCGCGCGTAACCCAAGTGCCGCGCCGCTCGTTGTGCGGGATGCAGGCTCCCTGTGGACACGCCATGTCCGCAGCCACTCACTCTTTCGTGTGGATGCGCTCAAGGTGTGCAACCTTCCGGACACCCCGGGGAGTCGACCGTCATGACGAGAGGAGGTGCCGCCAGTGATCGCGAACGTATCGGCGCACCGGCGGGCGAACGCCTTCGCCCAGACCCTGGAGGACCGGGCGTCCGAGGGCGCGGCGGCGGAGCAGCCCGAATCCCCGGCCGAACCGGCCGAGCACGGGCAGCTGTTGGCCTTGGCGAACGGTCTCGGCGAGTTGCCGAGGCCACAGCTGGACCCCGAGGTCAAGGTGGTGCAACGAGCCCAGCTCGTCGCCGCCATGGAAGCGATGCTCATGGAGGGCAGCGCGGCCGAGGGCCCGATGGTGCCGGAGCAGCGGACGGCCGGCGGGAAGGGGACCCACCGGGCCTCCCCGCTCCGCAAGCTGCGCCCCCGGTCCCGCTGGACCAAGGGCCTCGCCGCCGGCGGTCTCACCGTCGGTGTGGCGGCGGGGGCCTTCGGCGGCGTCGCCGCTGCCAGCTCCGACGCCCTGCCGGGTGACTCGCTCTACGGGCTCAAGCGGGGCATGGAGGACATCAAGCTGGGCATGGCGGATGACGACGCGGACCGCGGCGGCATCTACCTCGACCAGGCTTCCACCCGCCTCAGCGAGGCCCGCCGGCTCATGGAGCGCGGCCGCGCGGGCGACCTGGACCACGAGTCCCTGGGCGAGATCCGCCGTGTCCTGGGCGGAATGAAGCACGACGCCAGCGAAGGCCACCGCCTGCTCCGCCAGGCGTACCAACGGGACGGCGAGATCGCCCCGATGGCCCGGCTCAACTCCTTCGCCCAGGCCCACCGGGACGCCTGGAACGGCCTCCGCGACCGGCTCCCCGTCCAACTGGCGGACGTCGGCAGCGAGGTCACGCACGTCTTCGACGCCATAGACGAGGACGTCCAGCCGCTCCAGTCGGTGCTCCCCCGCACCCCCGAGAAGGGTGCGATCGGCTCCGCCGACCCGAGCGGTAGGCCCGGCACCCCGAGCGGCAGCCAGGGGACGGACGCCCAGCGTCCGCCGTCCGGCGACACCACCGCACCGGGCGGCCACTCCGCGCCGCCGCGCCCGTCCGGACCGAGCACGGGCGCCGGCCCGAGCGCGGGCGGCACGGTCGACCCGGAGGACGACGGTCTCCTCGGCGGCAGCGCCGGCGGACTGCTCAAGCCCTCCCCGACCGGGACCCCGTCCGTCCCGTCGGGCGGCCAGGCCACCCCGGACGTCCCGGACGTCACCCTGCCGCCACTCCTGCCGGGCCTTCTTCCGGGCCTCGGCATCGACAGCGAGGACGCTCGCTAGCAAGGAGAAGGGGCGCCCCCACGGACGGGGGGCGCCCCTTCTTCATGCCCGCCGGACCATCGGCCCGTCGAACCATCGGCCCGTCGAACCATCGGCCCGTCGAACCATCGGCCCGCCGGACCATCGACCCGTCGAACCGACGGCCCGTCGGCCCGGTCAGAAGAAGACCGACCGCCGCTGCACCAGCAGTTTGTACAGCGTGTGCTGGATCTGCTCCCGGACCTGATCCGTCAGGTTGAACATCAGCATCGGGTCCTCCGCGGCCTCCGGCGCGTACGAGTCCGTCGGGATCGGCTCGCCGAACTGGATGGTCCACTTCGTCGGCAGCGGCAGCGCACCCAGCGGCCCCAGCCAGGGGAAGGTCGGGGTCAGCGGGAAGTACGGGAAGCCGAGCACCCGCGCCAGGGTCTTGGCGTTCCCGATCATGGGGTATATCTCCTCGGCACCCACGATCGAGCAGGGCACGATGGGCACCCCGGCCCGCAGCGCCGTCGAGACGAAGCCGCCCCGCCCGAACCGCTGGAGCTTGTACCGCTCCCCGAACGGCTTCCCGATCCCCTTGAAGCCCTCCGGCATCACGCCGACGATCTCGCCGGACCGCAGCAGCCGCTCCGCGTCCTCCGCGCAGGCGAGCGTGTGCCCCGCCTTGCGGGCCAGCTCGTTGACGACCGGCAGCATGAAGACCAGGTCCGCGGCGAGCAGCCGCAGGTGCCGGCCGGCCGGGTGGTGGTCGTGGACGGCGACCTGCATCATCAGCCCGTCCAGCGGCAGGGTCCCCGAGTGGTTGGCGACGATCAGCGCCCCGCCGTCGGCCGGGATGTTCTCGACGCCCTTCACCTCGACCCGGAAGTACGAGTCGTACAGCGGGCGCAGCAGGGACATCAGGACCTGGTCGGTGAGCTCCTCGTCGTAGCCGAACTCGTCGACCTCGTACTCGCCGGTGATCCGGCGCCGGAGGAACGCGAGGCCGCCCGCGAGCCGCCGCTCCCAGCCGCTGCCGCCGGCCCGTTCGCCGGAGCCCTCCGCGGACCCGTCCGCGCCTCCGTGCGGGCCCGCCCCCTCCCCGGCCGACTCCGGCTCCCCGGCGTCCTGCTGGGGCCCTGGGAGGGCCCGTACGGGCGCGGCCTCGCCGTCGGCCCTCCCGGGCCGCCGCCGGGCCCGCGAGCGGTCGTCGTCGAACGGAATGACCTTGGCGTCCGCCATCGCTTGTCCGGCCTCCTCAGGCGCCGTCGTGAACAGGGGGAACAGGGATCGCGGGGCAGGCGGCCGGCGCGGTCGCCGCGGACCGGCCCAGGCGGCCGGCGAGCCGGTCCACCGCCCCGGCGAGCAGCTCGGGCGGCAGCAGCCCCGGCCCGCGGCTGCGCGCGAAGTCGGCGAACGCCTCCGCCGTGGTCCGGCGCGGCGAGAAGCCGAGGACCTCGCGCGTCTGGACCGTCGAGACGACCCGGCCGTGGGTCAGCAGGCGGATCTGCTCGGGTGCGAAGTCGGTGATCCCGACCGTGCGCAGCGCCGTCCCGACCCAGGTGACCGCGGGCAGCAGCACCGGCACGGTCGGCCGGCCGAGGCGCCGGGCGCACTGGGAGAGCAGCAGCACCCCGTCCCCGGCCACGTTGAACGTGCCGCTGTTCAGGGTGGACCTGCGCGGCTCGTGCGCGACCAGGCGCAGCACGTCGACGACGTCGTCCTCGTGGACGAACTGGAGCCGGGGGTCGTAGCCGAGGACGGTGGGCAGGACCGGCAGCGCCAGGTACTCGGCCAGCGGGGAGTCGATCCGGGGCCCGAGGATGTTGGCGAAGCGCAGCACGCAGACGGCCACGTCGGGGCGGCGCCGGGCGAAGCCGCGTACGTATCCCTCGACCTCGACGGCGTCCTTGGCGAAGCCGCCGCTCGGAAGCGACTTGGCGGGGGTCGTCTCGGTGAAGACGGCCGGGTCGCGGGGCGCGGCTCCGTAGACGCTCGTACTGGACTTGATCACCAGCCGTCTGATCCGCGGCGACTTCTGGCAGGCGCCCAGCAGCTGCATGGTGCCGATGACGTTGGTCTCCTTGACCGACGTCCGGCCGCCGGCGCCGAGCGCGGTGCCGGTGACGTCGAGGTGGACCACCGTGTCGACGTCGTGTTCGGCGAGGACCTTCGCGATCTCCGGCCGCCGGATGTCGGCCCGGACGAACTCCGCGGCGCCGAGTTGGTGCGGCGGCGCGACGGCGTCCACGGCGATCACCCGCTCCACCTCGGGGTCCCGCTGGATCCGCCGCACGAAGCGGCCGCCGAGATGCCGGGCGGCACCGGTGACGAGCACGACCTTGCCCAAGATCCGCGCCTTCCGTCCGTCTTCCGTTGGTCGCCACCGTAGCGCCTCCGGATTTCCGCGCGATAAAAAACGTGGCCCTCCACCGCGAACGGTGAAGGGCCACGCCTGACGCACGAAATGCTGCGGTGCAGCTGTCGCCTTACTTCTTGTTGCGACGCTGAACGCGCGTGCGCTTGAGCAGCTTGCGGTGCTTCTTCTTCGCCATCCGCTTGCGCCGCTTCTTGATAACAGAGCCCACGACTACCCTCGCTCACTTCTCGGAACATCCCCGCCTCCCGGCGGGGATCGGTGCGGGGCGTCTGGGCCCACACGACCTACGTCGGCCTAGCCTACCGTCCCGAGCACCGCGCTTGTAATCCGAGGGCCGTAAGCAGGTCTCCCGGTGTGACGGCCACGCGCTCGCTACGCGGTCCCCACCCCCACGAAGGACTCCCTCAGGTACTCGTGAACCGCCTGTTCCGGCACCCGGAAGGACCTGCCCACCCGGATCGCCGGCAGATGACCGCTGTGCACCAAGCGGTACACGGTCATCTTCGAGACGCGCATCACCGAGGCGACTTCCGCCACGGTCAGAAACTTGACCTCGTTGAGAGGTCGATCGCCAGCAGCCATGACCCACCTGTACCTTCCGCCGCGACGCCCACCGGCTTCCCCTCCGGTGACTCTTCGTCGCCGAGCGCTCACTCTCCAGACTAGGGGCGGGTGGTACGAGTGGGGAAGAGGAGCTGCCATCGGCCGTTTACCGTGACAGACACGCTCGATTGAGTACATAGCGCGTGAGAGGACGGTAGGAGGCGGAGCGCACGCCGTCGTCCAGGGGCACGGCCACCGACACCTGTCCCTCCGCCTCGCCGACGAACAGCGCCGGATCATCCGTATCGGCCAGCCCGATGGCCTCGATACCCAGCTGACCAGCACCGCAGACCCAGCCGTGATCCCCGACCACCAGCTCCGGCAGCGGCCCGCCGGCCTCCGCCGCGCTCTCCAGCGCGGCCCTGACCGGCAGCGGGGAGTGGGAATGCGCCCCCCGCTCGCGCCCTCCCCCCGACGGTCCCGGCTCCCGTACCAGCGCGACCCCCCGTACGTAGTCGAGGAGGTACGTGCGTACGCCGAACCGGGTCGTTATGTCGACACATCTCCCCTGCGCCGGGGTGAGGACAAGACATCCCGCCGCCGACAAAGCGTCTGCGAGAGCGACGTAGAAACCGAGCAGACGATGGGGATGGCCCGTCCCGAACAGCACCGGGACCCTCCCCGCGGCCGCCGCGGCCAGCCGCGCGGCGAAGGCGTCGAGCCCCCTCAACGTACGCTCGGGATCGATGGCGTCGGACCCCGAGCGGTGCGCCGGATCCCCCGACACTCCGCACTTGTCCGCCATCAGCCGCAGCAGATCGGCCTCACCCCACCCTCCCGTGGGATCGAGCCCCAGCAGCACCCGAGGATCCCGCGCGGCGAAGAGCCGGTAGCTCCGCAGGTTCTCCTCCCGCGACGTCGCCACGGTCCCCGCCAACCCCGCCGCCAACAGATGCGCCCGCAGCGCCCCGGTACTCAACACCCTCCCGATGCTGCCGGATCACCCTCGCCGCCGAGTCGAAACCCCCCGCACACCGCACGGTCGGCGTAACCACGACCGAGGCGTACCCGAGGACGCCCCGAGGAAGGGGAGAGGAGACCCAGGGGGGGCCTCTCACCGAGCGACGCCCTAGGCGAGCAGCCCGCGCAGCGGGAAGGCGGCCTTCCGCGTCGCCAGCACCGCCTGGTCCAGCCGGTCCGCCGGGTCGTACCCCTCGGACCAGTCGCGGAAGGCCACCGGCCACCGCCCGTCCGTCATCCGCGCCGGCCCCAGCTGCCGGGTCCGCGCGTACACCTCGTCCCGCCACGACGACGGGATCGCCGACGCCGGGTCCACCGGAGCGTGCGCCGCGATGCCCACCAGGTGCGTCCACGACCGCGGTACGACGTCCACCACCGCGTACCCGCCGCCGCCCAGCGCCAGCCAGCGCCCGTCGGCATGCGCGTGCGCCAGCTCGTGACACGCCTCCTGCACCGCCCGCTGCGCGTCCAGCGACACCGCCAGATGCGCCAGCGGATCCTCGAAGTGGGTGTCCGCCCCGTGCTGCGTCACCAGGACCTGCGGCCGGAAGTCCGCCAGCAGCTCCGGCACCACAGCGTGGAACGCCCGCAGCCAGCCCGCGTCCCCCGTCCCGGCCGGCAGCGCCACGTTCACGGCCCCGCCCTCGCCCGCCCCCGCCGCGCCCGTCTCCTCCGGCCATCCCGTCTGCGGGAACAGCGTCCGGGGATGCTCGTGCAGCGACACCGTCAGCACCCTCGGGTCGTCCCAGAACGCCGCCTGCACCCCGTCACCGTGATGCACGTCCACGTCCACGTACGCGACCCGCTCCGCGCCCAGTTCGAGCAGCCGGGCGATCGCCAGCGAGGCGTCGTTGTAGATGCAGAACCCGGAGGCCGAGCCCGGCATCGCGTGGTGCAGACCGCCCGCGAAGTTCACCGCGTGCGCGGCCTCCCCGCGCCACACCGCCTCCGCCGCCCCCACCGACTGCCCGGCGATCAGCGCCGACACCTCGTGCATCCCGGCGAACGCCGGGTCGTCGACGGTGCCGAGCCCGTACGCCTGGTCGGCATGGCGCGGATCGGCCGACGCCGCCCGCACCGCCGCCACGTAGTCCTCACGGTGCACCAACCGCAGCGTGGAGTCCCCGGCCGGCTTCGCCGACACCACGTCCACCGCCCGGTCCAGCCCGAACGCCCGCACCAGCGACATCGTCAGCGCGAGCCGAACCGGATCCATCGGATGCTCGGACCCGAAGTCGTACTGCGTGACAGCTTCATCCCACATCAACAGTGCGCGGCCGCTCATGACCGCCACCGTATCGGGCCTCCCGCGAGCCGAACGACGTGGCGTACACCACCGTCACCAGGACGAGCACCATCGGCACGAGCATCGCCCCCCGATAGCTCCACGCGTCCCCCAGGGCGCCCACCAACGGCGACCCGACCAGGAAACCCACGTAGTTGAAGACGTTCAGCCGCGCCACCGCCGCGTCGCTCGACCCCGGGAACAGCCGACCGGCCGCCGCGAAGGTCTGCGGCACGATCACGCTCAGCCCGAAGCCCAGCACCGTGAACCCGGCGATCCCCGCCCAGGCCCCCTGCGCCACCGACACCACCGCGAACCCCAGCGCCGCGAGCACCGCCCCGCCCCTCACCACCGCCGCGGCCCCGAGCCTCCGCACCCCCAGGTCCCCCACGGCCCGCCCGAGCAGCGTCGTCACCATGTACGCGTTGTACGGCACGGTCGCCACCTCCTCCGAACTGCCGAGGACGTCCTGGAGGTACTTGGCACTCCAGTTGGAGACCGTCGAGTCCCCGATGTACGCGAAGGTCATCACCAGGCACAGCGGCAGCAGCAGCCGGAACGCGATCCCGCTCCCCTTGCTCTCCCCCGCCTCCTCGGCCGGCCCGTCCCCGCCGGCCACGAACCACCGGCTGCCGACGAACGCCGCGGGCAGCAGCACCGCCACGACCGGCAGGTACGACACGAACAGCGACAGATGCCAGTGGGCACCCACCCAGGCCAGCGAGGCCCCCGCGATCCCGCCCAGGCTGTACGAGGCGTGGAAGCCGAGCATGATGCTCCGCCCGTACGCCCGCTGGAGACTCACGCCCAGCATGTTCATCGAGGCGTCCAGCGCGCCCACCGCGAGCCCGAACAGTCCGAGGGCGACCGCCGCCTGCCACAGCTCCGACCCGGCGCCCACTCCCAGGAGCGCCAGCAGCACGAACGGCTGCGCCCACCGCAGCACCACCGCGGGCCCCAGCCGGGCCACGACCTTCTCGGTCGCCACGCTCGCCACCCCGGCCAGGATCGGCACGGCCGCCAGGAACACCGGCAGCAGTCCGTCCGATATCCCGTACTGGTCCTGGATCGCCGGGATCCGGGTCACCAACAGGGCGAAGGTGACCCCCTGCACGAAGAAACTGACCGCCAGGGATCCCCGCCCACGCCGCAACCGCGCATCCGTCATAGCGGCACAGCGTATGGCCGGAACCTACCGCTGGGTAGATGGATCACATGCCCAAAATCGCGGGCAGCTCGTCCATGCTCCCGAAGAACCCGTGGGCCCCGGCGAGCTTCTCCTCCGGGGTCATCGCCGTGTACCCGTACACGTCCATCCCGGCCGCCAGCGCCGCCTGCACGCCGAGCCGGCTGTCCTCGATCACCACACACCGCTCGGGGGCCACGCCCATCCGCTCCGCGGCGTGCAGGAACAGGTCCGGCGCCGGCTTCCCCCGCCCCACGTCCTCGGAGCTGAACACGATCTCGTCCCTGAACCACGCGTCCAGCCCCGTCTTCCGGTGCCCGACCCGGATCCGCTCATGGCTCCCCGAGGAGGCCACGCAGTACGGCACCCCGGCCGCGACGAGCCCCTTCAGCACCTCGGCGGCCCCGGCCACGGGCTCCAGCTCCGCCCGGAACGCCTCGAAGACCCGCGCGTGGAACGTCTCGTCGAAGTCCGCCGGCAGCCGCTGCCCGCTCCGCTCCTCTACAAGGTCGTGAATCCGGTGCATCGCCGACCCCATGTAGTCCCGCACCGACTCCTCGTACGTCGTCGGGTGCCCGAGCTCCGTCAGATAGCCGGCCAGCAGCGTGTTGGAAATCGGCTCGCTGTCCACGAGCACACCGTCGTTGTCGAAGATGACCAGGTCGTATCGCATGACCACAGCCTAGAACGCAAAAATGCCTCAACCCCCGGACAGTGTCCAGGGGTTGAGGCTAAAGATTGTTCGGCGGCGTCCTACTCTCCCACAGGGTCCCCCCTGC
>NZ_JBFBBC010000031.1:0-20611 GCF_040689545.1 Streptomyces sp. NPDC051180 | reverse complement strand
CAGGGGGGACCCTGTGGGAGAGTAGGACGCCGCCGAACAATCTTTAGCCTCAACCCCTGGACACTGTCCGGGGGTTGAGGCATTTTTGCGTTCTGATGGCGGGCAGGACCCTGTGTCGGGTCCCGGTGGTGGCTGAGGGTAAAGTCGGGGGGCAATGTCGGCACCAGCCCAGCAGGAGGCCCCCGGGTGGAGGTCCAGGAGACTCGCGTTCAGACGGACCGGGTCCTCACCATCCCCAACATTCTCAGCATGGCGCGCCTCGCCGGCGTGCCGCTGTTTCTGTGGCTGATTCTCCGTCCGGAGTTCGGCGGGCCCAACAGTGACGGGTGGGCGCTGCTCGTCCTGGCGCTCAGTGGTGTCAGCGACTATCTCGACGGCAAGCTCGCGCGGCGCTGGAACCAGATCAGCAACCTCGGCCGGCTGCTCGATCCGGCGGCCGACCGGTTGTACATCCTGTCCACTCTCGTGGGACTCACCTGGCGGGAGATCCTGCCCTGGTGGTTGACGGCGGCCCTGCTGGCGCGCGAGGCCATGCTGCTGGTGATGGTGGGAATCCTCCGCCGCCACGGCTACCCGCCGCCGCAGGTGAACTTCCTCGGGAAAGCTGCGACTTTCAACTTGATGTACGCGTTCCCGTTGCTGCTTCTCAGTGACGGAACGGGCTGGCTTTCGTCACTCGCTGAAGTTTTCGGGTGGGCCTTCGCCGGATGGGGTACAACTCTGTATTGGTGGGCAGGGATCCTCTACGTGGTCCAGGTCCGTCGACTCGTGAAGGCGGATACCGCGGCCGATTGAGCCCGTCCGTCCTGTGCCGAGCAGCGTCGCCGGCAACTCCGAGGACATCCCCAGGGCTACTGAGCGGACAGGTGAAGTCGGCAGGACCGTCGTCTCTTCAAGGAGGACGCTTCCGACATGAAGGCCGTTGTGATGGCCGGTGGCGAAGGAACACGCCTTCGCCCGATGACCTCGAGCATGCCCAAGCCTCTTCTGCCGGTGGTGAACCGGCCGATCATGGAGCACGTCCTACGACTGCTCAAGAGGCACGGTCTCAACGAGACCGTCGTCACCGTGCAGTTTCTCGCCTCACTCGTCCGGAACTACTTCGGTGACGGCGAGGAGCTCGGCATGGAGCTCACGTATGCCAACGAGGAAAAGCCACTCGGTACAGCGGGGAGTGTGAAGAACGCCGAGGAAGCATTGAAGGACGATGCTTTCCTCGTCATCTCGGGAGACGCGCTCACCGATTTCGATCTGACCGATCTGATCGCCTTCCACAAGGAGAAGGGCGCCCTCGTCACGGTGTGTCTGACGAGGGTCCCCAATCCGCTGGAATTCGGGATCACGATCGTGGACGAAGAGGGAAAGGTCGAGCGCTTCCTGGAGAAACCCACCTGGGGGCAGGTCTTCTCGGACACGGTGAACACCGGCATCTACGTGATGGAGCCCGAGGTCTTCGACTATGTCGAGGCGGACGTCTCCGTGGACTGGTCGGGCGATGTCTTCCCGCGGCTCATGAAGGACGGCAAGCCGATCTACGGCTATGTCGCCGAGGGCTACTGGGAGGACGTCGGCACCCACGAGAGCTACGTGAAGGCCCAGGCCGACGTCCTGGAGGGCAAGGTCCAGGTCGACATCGACGGCTTCGAGATCTCGCCGGGTGTCTATGTCGCCGAGGGCGCGGAGGTGCACCCCGACGCGGAGCTGCGCGGGCCGCTGTACATCGGGGACTACGCCAAGGTCGAGGCCGGCGCGGAGATCCGGGAACACACGGTGATCGGCTCGAACGTCGTCGTCAAGAGCGGGGCCTTCCTGCACAAGGCGGTCGTCCACGACAACGTGTACGTCGGCCAGCAGAGCAATCTGCGCGGCTGCGTGATCGGGAAGAACACCGACATCATGCGGGCCGCCCGGATCGAGGACGGGGCCGTCATCGGGGACGAGTGCCTGATCGGTGAGGAATCGATCGTGCAGGGCAACGTCCGGGTGTACCCGTTCAAGACGATCGAGGCCGGCGCCTTCGTCAACACCTCCGTCATCTGGGAGTCCCGGGGCCAGGCCCATCTCTTCGGGGCCCGCGGTGTCTCCGGCATCCTCAACGTGGAGATCACCCCCGAGCTGGCCGTCCGGCTGGCGGGGGCGTACGCCACGACGCTCAAGAAGGGTGCGACGGTCACCACGGCGCGTGACCACTCCCGGGGTGCCCGGGCGCTGAAGCGGGCGGTGATCTCCGCGCTGCAGGCCAGTGCCATCGACGTACGGGACCTGGAGAACGTGCCGCTGCCGGTGGCGCGGCAGCAGACCGCGCGGGGAAGCGCCGGCGGGATCATGGTGCGGACCTCGCCCGGTGTACCGGACTCCGTGGACATCATGTTCTTCGACGAACGCGGGGCGGACCTCTCCCAGGGCGGGCAGCGGAAGCTCGACCGGGTGTTCGCGCGGCAGGAGTACCGGAGAGCGTTCCCCGGGGAGATCGGCGACCTGTCCTTCCCGGCCAGTGTCTTCGACTCGTACACCGGGTCGCTGCTGCGGAACGTCGACACCACGGGTATCGCCGAGGCGGGTCTCAAGGTCGTGGTGGACGCCTCCAACGGCAGTGCCGGGCTCGTGCTGCCCAGCCTGCTCGGACGGCTCCAGGTCGACTCGCTGACGATCAACCCGGGACTCGACGAATCGCGGCCCACCGAGTCGGCCGAGAGCCGGCGGGCCGGGCTCGTACGGCTCGGGGAGATCGTGGCTTCGGCGCGGGCCGCCTTCGGCGTGCGGTTCGACCCGGTCGGCGAGCGCCTCTCGCTCGTGGACGAGCGCGGACGGATCATCGAGGACGACCGGGCGCTGCTCGTGCTGCTCGACCTCGTGGCGGCCGAGCGACGGTCCGGACGCGTCGCCCTGCCCGTGACGACCACCCGGATCGCGGAGCAGGTGGCCGCGTACCACGGCACGCAGGTGGAGTGGACGACGACCTCGCCCGACGACCTCACACGGGTCGGCCGGGAGGAGTCGACGATCTTCGGCGGCGACGGGCGCGGCGGGTTCATCGTGCCCGAGTTCAGCAGTGTCTTCGACGGGTCCGCCGCCTTCGTGCGGCTTCTCGGGCTCGTGGCGCGTACCCAGCTCACGCTGAGCCAGATCGACGCGCGGATCCCGCGGGCGCATGTCCTCAAGAAGGACATCCCGACCCCGTGGGCCGTGAAGGGGCTCGTGATGCGCCGGGTGGTGGAGGCGGCGGGGAGCCGTTCCGTGGACACCACCGACGGGGTACGGGTGGTGGAGGCCGACGGACGCTGGGTGATGGTGCTGCCCGACCCCGCGGAGGCCGTCACCCATCTGTGGGCCGAGGGTCCCGACGACGCCTCCGCCCAGGCCCTGCTCGACGAGTGGGCCGAGGTGGTCGAGAGCGCAGGTCGCTGACCGATCGCGGTGACCGGCCGGGAGGCGCCCCCAGGGGTGCCTCCCGGCTCGTTCCGGGGGCCATTCGGCGGTAGGCCGTGCGACGTGCGACGATGTGCGGCATGTCGCAGCAGCCCCCCGTTCGGAGCACCGGATCACCACCGCCGCGCCCGGACGCGTCGATGTCGCTGCTGAACAACGTGATAGACCACGCGCTGGACGACGGGTACGCGGAGGCGACGGCCCGGCGAGCCGCCGAGGGCGGTGCCCTGCCGCGCAGCCTGCGCGCCAAGCTCGGTGTCGCCGCCGGCCTGGTCCTCGCGGCCGCGGTGGTGACCGTGGGCGCCGCCGAGGCGCGGATCTCCGCGCCGGTGGTCGCCAAGGAGCGCCAGGAGCTGATCGACCGGATCGAGGACGAGACCTCGGCCGCGGACCGGTTGGCGCGGGACGTCGAGCGGATCCGGACCGAGGTCGGGAACCGCCAGCGGGAGGCGCTCCAGGAGCACGGCGGCGACCAGGCCGAGCTCGTGGCGCTGCTGTCGGGTGCGACGCCGGTGCACGGACCGGGTGTGAAGCTCGTCGTCGACGATGCCAAGGACACCGACACCGGTGGGGGCGGACCGCGCGAGAGCAGCGGCTTCTCCGACACCGGCCGGGTGCGCGACCGGGACATGCAGCGGGTGATCAACGGGCTGTGGGAGTCGGGCGCCGAGGCCGTCGCGATCAACGGGCAGCGGCTGACGTCGCTGTCCGCGATCCGGGCCGCCGGCGACGCCATACTGGTCGACAACAAGCCGCTGGTGCCGCCGTACACCGTCCTCGCCATCGGGGACGGACAGCGGCTGAGCACCGCGTTCCAGGACAGCGCCGACGGGCAGTACCTGCACGCGCTGGTGGAGAACTTCGGGATCAGGAGCGCCATCACGGCCGAGGGCGATGTCAGCCTGCCGGCCGCGCCGAGCCTGACCGTACGTACCGCAGAGCCGAGGGGGGCCGGGGCGGCGACGCCGTCCGGTCGGGCCACGGCCGACACAGGGAAGGGCACATCGTGATCGCCGTACTGGGCCTGATCGTCGGAGTCGTGGTCGGACTGTTGGTCCGCCCCGAGGTTCCGGCGGTGGTCGAGCCCTATCTTCCGATCGCCGTGGTCGCCGCCCTCGACGCGGTCTTCGGCGGTCTGCGGGCCATGCTCGACGGGATCTTCGTCGACAAGGTCTTCGTGGTCTCGTTCCTCTCGAACGTGGTCGTGGCCGCGCTGATCGTCTTCCTCGGCGACAAGCTGGGCGTGGGCGCGCAGCTGTCGACCGGTGTGGTCGTCGTGCTCGGCATCCGGATCTTCTCCAACGCGGCCGCCATCCGGCGCCACGTGTTCCGGGCGTGAGGCCGATGAGCGAGAACCCCGAGAACCCGCAGAACGCGCAGAACCCCCAGGACCCGCGGAGCCACGAGGTCCCCGACGACTCGGCGGCCCCGCGCGACGCCGAGGTCCGACGGTCGCCGGAGGAGGCGGGCGCGCCCGGGGCCGTCCGCGAGCCGGAGACGCCCGAAGCCCCGAAGGCCCCGCTCGGGGACTCCGTCGCGGCCGAGGACGTACCCCGCGAGGAGGCGCCGCGCACGGACCTGCCGCCGGCCGGCGCGCAGGCCGCGGCGCCCGCGCCCGCCCCGGGAGGCGGCAGCGAGTCGGGCGGGCGGCGGAGGCTGGCGTCCGCGCTGTGGCCGCCGCGGGTGACGCGTGCCCAACTCATCGTGGCGCTGCTGCTGTTCGTGCTCGGCCTCGGTCTGGCCATCCAGGTCTCCTCGACCAGTGAGAACAGCGCGCTGCGCGGAGCTCGCCAGGAGGACCTCGTCCGCATCCTCGACGAGCTCGACGACCGGACCGAGCGCCTGGAGGACGAGCAGGCACGGCTGGAGAAGCAGCGCTCCGAGCTGGAGTCCAGCTCGGACCAGGCGGAGGAGGCGCGCCGGCAGACCCAGGAGAAGGAGCAGCAGCTCGGCATCCTGGCCGGTACCGTCGCCGCCGAGGGCCCGGGCATCACCCTGACCATCGGGGACCCCGGCGGTGCGGTGGAGTCGGACATGCTGCTCGACGCGATCCAGGAGCTCCGCGCCGCGGGCGCCGAGGCGATCCAGGTCAACGGTGTCCGCGTGGTCGCGGACAGCTACTTCACCGGTAGCGGCGAAGACATGCGAATCGATGGAACGAAGGTGGCCGCTCCGTACGTCTTCAAGGTCATCGGCAAGCCGGAGGATCTCGAGCCCGCGCTCAACATCCCCGGCGGTGTCGTGCAGACCCTGGAGAAGGAGCAGGCCACGGCCACGGTGGAGCGGTCGGCGAAGATCGTCGTCGACGCCTTGCGACCCGCGAAGCGGCCTGACTACGCTCAGTCGTCCTCGCAGTGAGAGGGGGCGGAGGGGTCCCGCGACAAGGGCATGACGTTGCGGGGGGTCGGCGCACCACAACGGTGGTGCGTGGTGGAAACTGTCCGGAGGATACGGACGTTGTGAAGGTGTCCGGGTCGGCAGGTGTGATGGATCTCGGTTCGTCCTGCCCCACGGGCGGGTCTGTTTCGGTCAAGGGGAATCGCCCGTGAGTTTTTTTGCGAAGTTGTTCGGCAAGAGCGGACGCGAGGACGGCGGTAACGCCAAGCACCGCGCGTCGCGCCACGCCCAGAGCGAGGAGCAGGGCGGCGAGCGCCCGCTCTTCCGCGACGAGGTCGGTGGCCAGGGCGGTGACGTTCCCGGCGCGTACGGCGCGTCGTCTGTTGACCCCGCCGGGGCCGCCCGCATAGGTTTCGGAGAACCATCAACCTCAAGTACGGGTGGAGGGTTTACCCCCGACCCGTACGCGACACAGACCTCCGCGGGAATGCCGCGGCAGGAGGACGCGTCCATGCCGGTGTGTACGAGGTGCGGTCACCGCAACGCGGCCGACAGCCGCTTCTGCTCCCACTGCGGTACGCCGCTGCGGGGCGGAGTCGCCGCCGAGCGAGCGTCGGAGACGACGTCGACGATCTCCATCTCGGGGCTCGAGGCGTACGACGCCGAGGTCACCGGTCAGACGCAGCTGCCGTCGCTCTCTCCTGAGGCGCTGGCGGCCGTGGAGGCGCTGCCGCTCGGCTCCGCGCTCCTGGTGGTGCGCCGGGGTCCGAACTCCGGCAGCCGGTTCCTCCTCGACGGCGAGCTGACCACGGCCGGCCGTCACCCGCAGAGCGACATCTTCCTGGACGACTTCACGGTCTCCCGGCGGCACGTCGAGTTCCGGCGGGCGCAGGACGGCAGCTTCACCGTCGCCGATGTCGGCAGCCTCAACGGCACGTACGTCAACCGTGAGCCGATCGACTCGGTCGTTCTGTCCAACGGCGACGAGGTGCAGATCGGCAAGTACCGGCTGGTCTTCTACTCGAGCCAGCGGGGCGTGTGACGCCTCGGAGAAGCCTTCAGGGAAGGTCCATGCAGCGAACACCGACGGGCGGTGCCGGATCCGGCACCGCCACCGCGGGCGACCGGCTGGTCAGCATCGGCACGGTGCTGAACCAGTTGCGTGACGAATTTCCCGAAGTGACGATCTCCAAGATCCGGTTCCTGGAGGCCGAGGGGCTGGTCGAGCCCCGTCGTACGGCCTCCGGATACCGGAAGTTCAGCCCGCAGGACGTGGAGCGGCTCGCCCAGATCCTGCGGATGCAGCGGGACCACTATCTTCCGCTGAAGGTCATCCGCGAGCACCTCGACGCCCTCGCGCGGGGCGAGCAGATCCCGCTCCCCGCCCCCGGGCGTCGACGCGATCTGATCGACGGCGCCTGGGAGCAGGACGCCGAGCCGCCGACCGCCGCGCGGATCGGGCGGGCCGAGCTGATCGCCGCCGCAGAGGTGACCGAGACCGACCTCGCCGCGTGGGAGTCGTACGGTCTGATCGCCGAGGCGGACGGTGGGGGCTACGACGCCGAGACCGTGACCGTCGCGCGACTTGTCGCGGACCTGGGGAGATTCGGTCTGGAACCCCGGCACCTGCGGGCCGTCAAGGCGGCCGCGGACCGGGAGGCGGGGCTGATCGAGCAGGTCGTCGCGCCGCTGCGCCGGCACCGGAACCCGCAGACCAGGGCCCATGCCGAGGCCACCGCGCAGGAGCTGGCGGTCCAGTCGGTGCGGCTGCACGCGGCGCTCGTGCAGACGGCTCTGGGCATCCGCCTGCAGTGACCCCGGAGGGGCCCGACTATCCAAACCGGTCGGGCACGTCCTAGGGTTGCTGTGTGAACGAGCTCGACGTTGTGGGTGTCCGGGTGGAAATGCCCTCCAACCAGCCGATCGTGCTCCTGCGTGAAGTGGGAGGCGATCGGTACCTCCCCATCTGGATCGGACCGGGGGAGGCGACCGCGATCGCCTTCGCCCAGCAGGGGATGGCGCCGCCGCGGCCGCTGACGCACGACCTCTTCAAGGACGTGCTGGAGGCCGTGGGCCAGGAGCTGACCGAGGTCCGCATCACGGATCTGCGTGACGGGGTCTTCTACGCCGAACTGGTCTTCGCCAGCGGCGTCGAGGTGAGCGCGCGCCCGTCCGACGCGATAGCGCTGGCCCTGCGGACCGGGACGCCGATCTTCGGCAGCGACGGTGTGCTGGACGACGCCGGCATCGCGATTCCGGACGAGCAGGAGGACGAGGTGGAGAAGTTCCGCGAGTTCCTCGACCAGATCTCACCGGAGGACTTCGGGACCAACAGCCAGTGAGGCGCGACGCTTCGACCGGAGGCCGTTCGCGGGGTGCCGTCAGGGCATTCGAGTAGCCTTTCCCCGGAGAGGGACACGGGAAACCACTCTCAGGGTGATTATCACTCGGCGTGCCGAGTGTGGCGATCGTTGACGCACCCCGAGTGACTGCCTACCTTCGTGTGGGCAGGTCAAGGACGGAGGGTCGGCGTGATGAGCAGCGCGGACGGTACGGCAGGCAGCTCGCTCGGACGCGTGTCCGGGGAGCGCGGTCCGTATCCGCTTCACGGCAGTGTGGGCGACTTCGGGACGGACGCGCGTGCCGACGTGACGGCCGAGACGGTCGGGTACCGGGGACCGACGGCCTGCGCGGCCGCCGGGATCACCTATCGACAGCTGGACTACTGGGCGCGCACCGGGCTCGTGGAGCCGAGCGTGCGTCCCGCCTACGGGTCGGGGACGCAGCGCCTCTACAGCTTCCGCGACGTCGTGGTGCTGAAGATCGTCAAGCGCTTCCTCGACACCGGAGTGGCCCTGCAGAACATCCGGGCGGCGGTGCAGCACCTCCGCGCCCGGGGCTTCAGCGATCTGGAGCGCATGACGCTCATGAGCGACGGGGCCACGGTCTACGAGTGCTCCTCGCCGGACGAGGTCGTCGACCTGCTCCAGGGCGGGCAGGGCGTCTTCGGCATCGCCGTCGGCGTGGTGTGGCGGGACGTCGAGTCGGCGCTCTCGCAGCTGCACGGCGAGCGGGTCGACACGGGCGAGACGCTCGTCGGGAACAACCCGGGCGACGAGCTGGCCCGGCGGCGGCGCGACAAGGCGGTCTGACCGGCCCCCGTGCCGGCCGGTGGCGGGTGGACCGGCCGCCCGGGTACGGGGCCGTTGTCAGTGGCGTAAGGCAGCATCGGAATCGTGAGAGCCGCGCCGACGATCCTGCATCTCGACATGGATGCGTTCTTCGCCGCCGCAGAGCAGGCGGCGAAGCCCAGCCTGCGCGGAAAGCCCGTGGTCGTGGGCGGACTGGGCCCGCGGGGCGTGGTCGCGACCGCCTCCTACGAGGCGAGGCGCTTCGGGGTGCACTCGGCCATGCCCATGGGGCAGGCGCGGCGGCTGGCGCCGAACGCCGCCTACCTGGTGCCGCGCTTCTCCTTCTACCGGTCGATCAGCGAGCAGGTCATGGAGCTGCTCGGCCGGCTCTCGCCGCTCGTGGAGCCGCTCAGTCTCGACGAGGCGTTCGTGGACCTGGAGGCCGGCGGCGTCGCCGACGACAGCGCGGGAGCACGGGCCGCGGGGGAGCGGCTGCGGGCCGACATCCTGGCGACGACGGGGCTGACGGGGTCCGTGGGACTCGCGGGCTCGAAGATGATCGCGAAGATCGCCTCGGAGGAGGCCAAGCCGAACGGGCTCGTCCTCATCGAGCCCGGCACCGAGCGGGAGCTGCTGGGACCGCGGTCGGTACGGATCCTGCCCGGCGTGGGACCGGCGACCGGGGAGCACCTGCGGCGGGCCGGGATGACCACGGTGTCCGACCTGGCGGAGGCGGGCGAGGACGAGCTCGTACGGCTGCTGGGGCGGGCGCACGGGGCCTCGCTGCACCGGATGGCCCTGGGCCACGACGACCGGCCGGTGGTGGCCGAGCGGGACGCGAAGTCGGTCTCCGTCGAGGACACCTTCGACGTCGACCTGCACGACCGGGTGCGGATCAGGGTGGAGGTCGAGCGGCTCGCCGACCGGTGCGTCGGGCGGCTGCGGGCCTCGGGCCACTCGGGGCGGACGATCGTCCTGAAGGTGCGGCGCTATGACTTCTCGACCCTGACCAGGTCCGAGACCCTGAGAGGTCCCACGGACGATCCCGCCGTCGTGCGCGAGGCCGTCGGGCGGCTCCTGGAGGCGGTGGACACCACCGGCGGCGTACGGCTGCTCGGGGTGGGCGTCAGCGGCCTGGCGGACTACACGCAGGAGGACCTGTTCGCCCAGGCGGCCGGTGCCGCGGAGGAGACCGAGGGCGAATCGCCCGCGGAGGGCGCCTCCACGTCCCTGAGCGCCCCTGACGCCGCCCCGGAAGGTGCCGGTGGTGCCGAGGGGCCCGGTGGGGCGCCTGAGCCCGTGGAGCGCCACTGGTCGCCCGGGCACGACGTCCGGCACGCGGTCTACGGCCCCGGGTGGGTGCAGGGGAGCGGGGTCGGGCGGGTCACCGTCCGCTTCGAGGAGCCGGGGTCGACGGCCCCGGGGCGGGTCCGGACGTTCGCCGTGGACGATCCGGACCTGGTGGCGGGGGAGCCGTTGCCACTGGTGGGGTGAGCGGCTTTCCGTCGCGGAGGGGGAAGGCCGGGCACCGTGGTGCCCGGCGAGACCTCGGGCCCGCGTCAGCCGGGCTCGGCCCGCCCGCTCGCGAGGGTGGGCCGGAGGCGCGGGGGGTCAGGAGCCGGCGAGGCGGCCGAAGTCGGTGTCCGGGTGGTCGGAGGGGGGCGGGGGCAGGGCGAGGCTGTAGTGGCGGTACAGCTGGAGCTCCTGCTCGGGGGAGAGGTGACGTCCCACGCCGAAGTCGGGGGCGTCCTTGATGAGGGCGCGTTCGTAGGGGATGTGGAGCCCGTCGTCGAGCAGGTCGCTCGGGTCCAGGGGGACGAACGCGTCCCGGCTGAACAGGCCGGTGCGGACGGCGGCCCACTCCGGTATGCCGGTCGCGTCGTCCAGGTACACCTCGTCCACGGTGCCGATCTTGTGTCCGTTGCGGTCGTACGCCTTGCGGCCGATCAGGCTGCGCGGATCGATGTCGGTCTGCACGGTCCCTCCAACTGGTCGCAACTGCTCTACACCCCTACGAAAGTGCACAACTGGGATGTCGGCCACTTGAGCGATGGCAGCCACAACGGCGCTGGTAGGCTGGCTGTGGCTGTCGACCCTGTGCGGGAGAGTCCCCCGGAGAAACCTTCCGGTGGGCGCCGAAGGAGCAAATCCTCCCCGGAATCTCTCAGGCCCCTGTACCGCGCGGACGAGGTCACTCTGGAAAGCAGAGCGGATGCCCGACGGCGTCCCGCTCTCACCGACGGTGAAAGCCGGCGTGCCGTGAGGCGTGCCGGTGAAACTCTCAGGTTGAGATGACAGAGGGGGAGGCCGTCCGGGTACCCGCGCCGTGGTGCCCCTCGCAGGTCGTGACGACCAGGAGGCCTCCGTACATGACCGCCAACCGCATTCCGCTCTCCGAGCTCGAGCAGGGCATCCCGTTCGAGCAGCGGCACATCGGCCCCGACGCCGAGGCTCGGGCCAAGATGCTCGCCCAGGTCGGTTACGGCTCGCTCGACGAGCTCACCGCCGCCGCGGTGCCGGACGTGATCAAGAACACCGAGGCGCTGGGCCTGCCCTCGGCGCGCACCGAGGCCGAGGTCCTCGCCGAGCTGCGCTCGCTCGCCGACCGCAACCAGGTCCTGGCCCCGATGATCGGCCTCGGCTACTACGGCACCTTCACCCCGCCGGTCATCCTCCGCAACGTCATGGAGAACCCGGCCTGGTACACGGCATACACGCCCTACCAGCCGGAGATCTCCCAGGGCCGCCTGGAGGCCCTGCTGAACTTCCAGACGACGGTCGCCGACCTGACCGGCCTGCCCACCTCGGGCGCCTCCCTCCTCGACGAGGGCACCGCCGCCGCCGAGGCCATGGCGCTGTCCCGCCGTGTCGGCAAGGTCAAGAACGGCGTCTTCCTCATCGACGCCGACGCGCTGCCCCAGACGATCGCCGTCATCCAGACGCGCGCCGAGCCGACCGGTGTCGAGGTCGTCGTCGCCGACCTCGGCGAGGGCATCCCGGCCGAGGTCGCCGAGCGCGGTGTCTTCGGCGTCCTGATCCAGTACCCCGGCGCCTCCGGTGCCGTGCGCGACATCAAGGCCGTCGTCGACCAGGCCCACGAGCTCGGCGCGATCGTCACCGTCGCCGCCGACCTGCTCGCGCTGACCCTGCTCACCTCGCCCGGCGAGCTCGGCGCCGACATCGCCGTCGGCACGACGCAGCGGTTCGGCGTCCCCATGGGCTTCGGCGGCCCGCACGCCGGTTACATGGCCGTCCAGGACAAGCACGCCCGCTCCCTCCCGGGCCGCCTCGTCGGCGTCTCCGTCGACGCCGACGGCAACCGCGCCTACCGCCTCGCCCTGCAGACCCGCGAGCAGCACATCCGCCGCGAGAAGGCGACCAGCAACATCTGCACCGCGCAGGTCCTGCTCGCCGTCATGGCCGGCATGTACGCCGTCTACCACGGCCCGGACGGCCTGCGGCAGATCGCCCAGCGCACCCACCGGTACGCCGCCATCCTCGCCGCGGGCCTGACCGCCGGCGGCGTGGAGCTCACCCAGGGCGCCTTCTTCGACACCCTCACCGCCCGCGTCCCGGGCAAGGCCGACGAGGTCGTGGCCGCCGCCCGCGAGGCCGGCGTCAACCTCTTCCGCGTCGACGCCGACCACGTCTCGATCTCCTGCGACGAGACCACGGGCCGCGAGCAGCTCGCCGCCGTCTGGGGCGCCTTCGGCGTCACCGCCGACGTCGAGGCGCTGGACGCCGTCACCGAGGACACGCTGCCGGCCGCGCTGCTGCGCACCGACGCGTACCTGACCCACCCGGTCTTCCACGCGCACCGCTCCGAGACGTCGATGCTGCGTTACCTGCGCAAGCTGGCCGACCGCGACTACGCGCTCGACCGCGGCATGATCCCGCTCGGCTCCTGCACGATGAAGCTGAACGCCACGACCGAGATGGAGGCGGTGACCTGGCCCGAGTTCGGCCAGATGCACCCCTTCGCCCCCGTCGAGCAGGCGCAGGGCTACGTCACGCTCATCACCGAGCTGGAGGAGCGCCTCGCCGAGGTCACCGGCTACGACAAGGTGTCGATCCAGCCGAACGCCGGTTCCCAGGGCGAGCTGGCCGGCCTCCTCGCCGTCCGCGCCTACCACCGCGCCAACGGCGACGAGCAGCGCACGGTCTGCCTCATCCCGTCCTCCGCGCACGGCACCAACGCCGCCTCCGCGGTCATGGCCGGCATGAAGGTCGTCGTCGTCAAGACCGCCGACGACGGCGAGGTCGACGTCGAGGACCTGCGCGCCAAGATCGCGCAGTACCGCGACGAGCTCTCCGTGCTGATGATCACCTACCCGTCGACGCACGGCGTCTTCGAGGAGCACGTCGCCGACATCTGCGCCGAGGTCCACGAGGCCGGCGGTCAGGTGTACGTCGACGGCGCCAACCTCAACGCCCTCGTCGGCCTGGCCAAGCCCGGCCACTTCGGCGGCGACGTCTCCCACCTGAACCTGCACAAGACCTTCTGCATCCCGCACGGCGGCGGCGGTCCCGGTGTCGGCCCGGTCGGCGTCCGCGCCCACCTCGCCCCGTACCTGCCCAACCACCCGCTCCAGCCCACCGCGGGCCCGGAGACCGGCGTCGGCCCGATCTCGGCCGCCCCCTGGGGCTCCGCCGGCATCCTGCCGATCTCGTGGTCGTACGTGCGCCTCATGGGCGGCGAGGGACTCAAGCGCGCCACCCAGGTCGCCGTCCTCGCGGCGAACTACATCGCCAAGCGCCTGGAGCCGCACTTCCCGGTGCTCTACACCGGACCGGCCGGACTGGTCGCCCACGAGTGCATCGTGGACCTCCGTCCGCTGTCGAAGGCGACCGGCGTCACCGTCGACGACATCGCGAAGCGCCTCATCGACTACGGCTTCCACGCGCCGACGATGTCCTTCCCGGTGGCCGGCACGCTGATGATCGAGCCGACCGAGTCCGAGGACCTCACCGAGCTGGACCGTTTCTGCGACACGATGATCGCGATCCGCGCCGAGATCGAGAAGGTCGCCTCGGGCCAGTGGCCCGCCGAGGACAACCCGCTGCACAACGCGCCGCACACCGCCGCAGCGCTGGGCGGCGAGTGGAACCACGCGTACACCCGTGACGAGGCGGTCTTCCCCGCCGGCGTCTCGGCCGCCGACAAGTACTGGCCGCCGGTGCGCCGCATCGACGGCGCCTTCGGCGACCGGAACCTGGTCTGCTCCTGCCCGCCCATGGACGAGTACGACCACTGAGCACGGACCGAGGGCCGGTTCGGAGGATCTCCTCCGGGCCGGCCCTCGGCGTTTCCCTCGTGCGGTGTGCGTGTGACCGCCCGCTCAGGCGGCGGTCGTCACCCGGCCTGCCGTCAGCGGCCGGTGCGGGGCGATGATCTGCCCGTCCGGCAGCAGCTCACCGGTGTCCTCGAAGAGCAGGACGCCGTTGCACAGCAGGCTCCAGCCCTGTTCCGGATGGTGCGCCATCGGTCGGGCCGCCTCCCGGTCGGCGGAGTCGGCGGTGGGACAGGCAGGCTGATGCTGGCACATGGGTGGGTTCTTTCGCTGCGTCGTGGTGGATGTCCTGCGGCTGTTCGCGCTCATCGCCGCCCCCGTCGGTCGGTTCGGTCCGTTCCCAGTCTTGCCCCACGGACGGTCTTCCGCAGGTATTTCACGGCAGCTCGTCCTCTCCGGGGAAGACGCATCACCCGCAGGGGCGGTTCAGGTCAACTGCACCGTCTCTTCGGGTGGTTCGGGGTGGTCCCAGCGGGCTAGTCCGTCCGGTGGGGGTGTTCGGGGCGCTCGTTCGGGCGCGCGGTCCGGACAGCAGTGCGCCCCGTGACCCGACCGGGCCACGGGGCGATGGGGCGCGTGCGGTGGATCAGGCGGGCGCCGCCGAGCCCAGGAGGGGCGGCGGCGCGAGGCGCGTACTGAGCACGGGCAGGAGGTCGGCCACCTGGTACGGCCGGTGGGCCGCGATCCCCGGCGGGGCGGGGGCCAGCGGCACCATCAGGTCGGCCGCTGCCGGGGCGGTGGCGGCGCCGTCGGCGTCCGGGTCGGCGTGCAGCCAGAGGGTCAGCATGTAGAGCTCCGGTACGGACAGCAGCCGTGGCTCGTACGCCCCGGGCAGCGCCTCGGCCTGGAGCAGCGCCCGTTCCGTCGCGGTGACGTACGGCCCCTCGAAGAAGTGCGAGAAGGTCCAGCCGTCCGGGGTGAGCATGGTGTCCGCGGCCGCGATCGTCCGCTCGCCGTGCCGGATGAGGAAGCGCCAGCCGGCGAGCCGGGTGCGGGGTGCGATCCCGGGGGCTCCCGCGACGCCGAGGACGTGCACGGGCAGCGGGTGTTCGGGGCTCAGTGGTCCCTGCGCGGCCCGCAGGGCGGGCGTTCGGGCCTCGCGGACGGCGGTCGGCGAGCCGAGGGCCGCGAGGACACTGCGGAGGGCCGGCGCGGGGGCCGGGGAGGGTCGGAGCATGGTGGGTCGCCTCTCACTCAGGAGACACGGTGATGCGTGGGCAGGTACGACGGCGCTGTCGGCGGCGGGGCCAGAGAGGGGGCCATGAGGCCATGGCCGGGCGCCAACACTCTGCCTCGTCCGCGGAGTTTATACGACACGTGTTCACACAGTGTTTCCGCTAGACGTCGCCGATATTCCTGACAAGGCGTCATCGAGCCGTAATACACGGGCTTCCGGGCGGAATCGGCGCCACGCCTCCCCGCTCACCTGCGAATTCGACGCGACGGGGGACGGCCGAATTATGACCCCGGCTTCCGGGACAATAGGACATCGGTATATGTCGCTTGTTCCTTGCCTTCGGAATGTGCCGCTGGTGCTCTCCGTCCAGCCTATCCGCCAACGGCCCCGTTCCGCAGGCGTTGTCGATCAACGGGCTGGGCATCATCGTCCGTGACACGCGGCCGTCGTGGCGGCTGACCGCTCGGGGAGGGACGCTTCGATGGGGGAGAAGGTCGTGGCCGACGGGTTCGGCCCGTCCGACCGACAGCACTACCGGAGAAAGCTCCAGCAGTGTCTCGCGGGACTCGCGAGACTGCTGGCGGAGAAGAGGTTCGACCGGCCGCGCAATCTCATGGGCGTGGAGATCGAACTCAATCTCGCCGGTGCCGACGGGCTGCCCCGCATGCTCAACGCGCCCGTTCTCGAAAAGATCGCGAGCGCCGATTTCCAGACGGAACTCGGAATGTTCAACCTCGAAGTGAACATCGCCCCGCACCAGTTGGGAGGCCGTGTTTTCGACCGGCTCGCCGAGGAGATCGGCACCGGCCTCGGATACGCCGACCGCAAGGCCGCCGAACTCGACGCGGGCGTCGTCATGATCGGCATACTCCCCACACTCGCCCAGAGCGACCTGGTCTTCGAGAACCTGTCCGCCGCCGACCGCTACGCGCTGCTCAACGACCAGATCCTCGCCGCCCGCGGCGAGGACTTCACGCTCGACATCCACGGCGTCGAACGGCTGCAGTGCACCTCGGAGTCGATCGTCCCCGAGGCCGCCTGCACCTCCGTCCAGCTGCACCTCCAGGTGACGCCCGCCCGCTTCGCCGCCGTGTGGAACGCGGCACAGGCCGTCTCCGGCGTGCAGATCGCGCTCGGAGCCAACGCGCCCTTCGTCTTCGGCCGGGAGCTGTGGCGCGAGTCCAGGCCACCCCTCTTCCTCCAGGCGACCGACACCCGCCCGCCCGAACTCCAGTCCCAGGGCGTCCGGCCGCGCACCTGGTTCGGGGAGCGGTGGGTGGACTCGGTGTACGACCTCTTCGAGGAGAACCTCCGCTACTTCCCCTCCCTGCTCCCCCTCTGCGACGAGGAGGACCCGCTGCTCGTCCTCGACCGGGGCGAGGTGCCGCGGCTCCACGAGCTCGTCCTGCACAACGGCACGATCTACCGCTGGAACCGGCCCGTCTACGGCTGGGTCGACGGCGTCCCCCACCTGCGCGTCGAGAACCGCGTGCTGCCGGCCGGGCCCACCGTCGCCGACGTGATCGCCAACGCGGCCTTCTACTACGGCCTCGTGCGCTCGCTCGCCGACGACCCGCGGCCCGTCTGGAAGCGCATGACCTTCGAGGACGCCGAGGCCAACTTCGACGCGGCCTGCCGCCACGGCATCGAGGCCGAGCTGCGCTGGCCCCGTACCGGACGCGCGGGCGGAGTGGCGACGCTCCCCGCGGTACGGCTCGTCCTGGACGAACTGCTGCCGCTGGCCGCCGCGGGACTCGACGCCTGGCACATCGAGCCGGCCGACCGCGACCACTACCTCGGCATCATCGAACAGCGCTGTCTGCGGCGGGTGAACGGCGCCTCCTGGCAGGCCGACACCTTCCACCGGGCCCTGGAGTCGGGCCTCGACCGCGAGGCGGCGCTCGCGGCGACCACCCGGCGCTACCGCACGCTGATGCACGGCGGGGAGCCCGTGCACACCTGGCCGGTGGGCATCGACTGACCCGGCCCCGGGGGTCCCCGCCGGGGCGTGGGCGATCATGTCAGGGTGGTCGCGTGCGGACGGGGACCGACCGTTCCGGACGAGGCCGCCGGATCGGCGTGCGCCCGCGACGGGAACTGGAGACAGGTGTGGTGTCGGAGCAATACACGAGGGACGCTTCCCTGCCCCCCGAGAGCCTGCCGCGCAAGGTACTGCGCGACGAGACCCTGATCGTGCTGGCGCTCTCGCTCGGCGCGAGCGCGGTGTCGTCGCTCATCAGCTTCGTCGGCTCCCTCACCAGGCCCGGGGCGCTGAAGGAGCAGGCCGCGACGCTCAACGGCTCGTACGCGCCCGGGCGGCCCTGGCTCGACCTGTCCTGGCAGCTCTTCGGCATCGCCACGGCGCTGGTGCCGGTCGTGCTGGTGGCCCACCTGCTCACGCGGGAGGGCGCCGGGCTGCGGGCCATCGGCTTCGACCGGACCCGGCCCTGGTTCGACCTGGGGCGCGGGACGCTGGTCGCCGCGGGGATCGGGAGCGCCGGCCTCGCCTTCTACCTGGCGGCGCGCGCGTCCGGCTTCAACCTGACGGTGGTGCCGGAGTCGCTGCCCGAGGTGTGGTGGAAGTACCCGGTGCTGATCCTCTCGGCGGTGCAGAACTCCGTCCTGGAGGAGGTCATCGTCGTCGGGTACCTGCTGCGCAGGCTGGGGCAGTTGGGCTGGAGCCCGATGGCCGCGCTGGTGGCCAGCTCCGTACTGCGCGGCTCGTACCACCTCTACCAGGGCGTCGGCGGCTTCCTCGGCAACGTCGTCATGGGCGTGGTGTTCGTCCTGCTGTACCGCCGCTGGGGCAGGGTCGGCCCGCTGGTCGTGGCGCACGCCCTGCTCGACATCGTGGCCTTCGTCGGGTACGGGCTGCTCGCCGGGAAGGTGGGCTGGCTGCCCACCGGGTGAGGGCCCCACGGGGTGGCTGGCCCACGGGGTGGGCGGCCCACGGGGTGAGGGGCGCGCCGGTCGAGGGGCGCGTGGCGGGGGAGGGGTGTGACGCCTGAGGCGCGCACCTCTCCCCCCTCTTCCCGTCCGCGCGTCAGGCGTGCAGGTCGCCGTCGATCACCGTCACGGCCCGGCCGGTCAGCAGCGTGCGCGCGCCGAGCAGACGGGTGCGGACGAGACCGGTGCGGGCGCCGCCCTGGAAGCCGGTGAGGTCCTCGCGGCCCAGCCGGGCGGACCACAGGGGAGCGAGCGCCGTGTGGGCGCTGCCGGTCACCGGGTCCTCCTCGATGCCGACGGCGGGGAAGAAGCCGCGGGACACGAAGTCGTAGCCGCTGTCGGGACGCTCGGCGACGGCGGTCGCGATGATCCCCCGGGAGGAGAGCGACTTCAGGGCCGCGAAGTCCGGCGTGAGGGAGCGGACGGTGGCCTCGTCGCGCAGCTCGACCACCAGGTCGCCGATGTGGGCGGCCGTGTCGTGGACGGCGACCACCTCGGCCCCGAGGGCCTCCGCCAGGCCGCGGGGCTCGGCGACGGGGGTGAGGGAGGACGTCGGGAAGTCCATCGTGATCGTGCCGTCCGCCTCGGCGGTGGCGCCCAGGACACCGGAGCGGGTCGCGAAGCGGACGGTCCCCTCCGCCGACCCGGTGCTGTGCAGGACGTGGGCCGTCGCCAGCGTGGCGTGCCCGCACATGTCGACCTCGGTCGTGGGGGTGAACCAGCGCAGGGCCCAGTCCGCGTCACCGCCGGCGGGCAGGGGGTGGGCGAAGGCCGTCTCGGAGAGGTTGACCTCGGCGGCGACCTTCTGGAGCCACGTGTCGTCCGGGAAGGAGTCGAGGAGCAGGACCCCGGCGGGGTTGCCGGAGAAGGGCCGGTCGGTGAAGGCGTCGACGATTCGGATGCGCATGTCACCGACCGTACAAGGGCCGGAAATCGTGGGGCCAAGGCCAATCGCCGAGAACTGGACCGCCGGTGCCCGGCGTCTGGGAGGACGGGCGTGGGCCCACGCCCGCGGTCATGTGCCGGGCGCGACCCGGCACACGGTCTCAGGGGGCTTCGATGATGTACGGGTACGCGGACGAGTGGTGGGTCCTGCTGTTCCTTCCGGTGGTGCTGTGGGTGCCGTTCGGACCGTTCGTCATGGGCGGCATGGGGGTGTGCTGCGCCCTCCGGCCCGGCCTGCGGGCGCGGCTGTGGTCGGTCCTGCTGCCCCTGGTGCCGGTGGGGGTCTCCTCGGTGGCGATGGTGCTGCCCCTCGACCAGCCGAAACGGGCCGACGACCTCGTCGGTTACTTCCTCGTGTACGTCATGGGCATCACGGTGCTGCCGTGGGTCCTGGGGTGGGGGGCGACCCGGGTGGTACGGGCCGTGCGGGGAGCTCGGGCCCGCAGGAAGGGCGGTGGCGCGACGGACGCGGGCGGGGAGCGACCCGGGGACGGCGGCGGAGGTGGGATCGGGCACGGGGAGGGGGCGGCGTAGGCCGACGGGAGTCGGTGTACGCCGCCCCGGGAGGGATGCGGTCGGTCGGCGTGCCCGAGCCGAGGGGTCGGGCCGGTCCGCCCTACTTCGGGTCGCGGTCGTAGACCGACTTCGACCAGCGGTATCCGAGTGCGGTGAGCGCCAGGCACCAGGCGACGGCGATCCAGCCGTTGTCGCCGATCTCGGCGCCGAGGAGCAGGCCGCGCAGGGTCTCGATGGCGGGGGTGAAGGGCTGGTACTCGGCGATCGGCCGGAACCAGCCCGGCATCGCGTCGACGGGGACGAAGGTGCTGGAGATCAGCGGCAGGAAGATCAGCGGCATGGCGTTGTTGCTGGCGGCCTCGGCGTTCGGGCTGACCATGCCCATCCCGACCGCGATCCAGGTCAGTGCCAGGGCGAAGAGGGCCACCAGGCCGAAGGCGGCCAGCCACTCCAGGGCCGTGGCGTCCGTGGAGCGGAAGCCGATGGCCACCCCGACGGCGCCGATGAGGACCACGCTCAGGATCGACTGGACGACGCTGCCGACGACGTGGCCGAAGAGGACCGAGCCGCGGTGGATGGCCATGGTGCGGAAGCGGGCGACGATGCCCTCCGTCATGTCCGTGGAGACCGAGACCGCGGTGCCGATCGTGGTGGAGCCGATCGTCATGAGCACGAGGCCCGGCACGAGGTAGGCGATGTACGCGGAGCGGTCGGCGCCTCCTCCCCCGATGCCGGCGCTCATCACGTCTCCGAAGACGTAGACGAAGAGCAGCAGCAGCATGATCGGGGTGAGCAGCAGGTTCAGGGTGAGCGACGGGTAGCGGCGCGCGTGCAGGAGG
>NZ_JBFBBC010000030.1:0-33849 GCF_040689545.1 Streptomyces sp. NPDC051180 | reverse complement strand
GCGCGGCCCCGGCCCCGCACCCCGCCCCCGCGCCGCCCCCCCCGCCCCCCCCCCCCGCCGCCAGCGCGAGGAGCAGCGCCGGCGCGAGCCACCCGCGCCGCAGCGCCCGCCGCAGCCGGTGCCGGGCGCCGCGGACCCGCAGCGGTTCGAAGGGCGGTACCGCGCGGGGCGCGGGAACGGAGGGGAGGGTGGTCGTCATGCGGGCACACCGCCTGTTCGGCCGGGAGCGGGAGGAGCAAGGTCCCGACCCACTCTCCCGGCCCCGCCGACGTCCCGCTCCGGCCTGGGGACCACACCCCGCCTGTGGACGACCGCGTCACTCCCGAGGGGGGTTCACGGCAGTTCGATCCCCAGGTCCCAGCCGTCGTGGGCATGGGTGCACAGGCAGTCGCGGTCGATCGTGGCGGGCAGTGCGGCCACCGCGTCGAACAGCACCTCGCGCAGCCGCCCCACGTTCTCGCCGAACACCCGCAGCACCTCCGTGTGGGAGACGCCCTCGCCGGTCTCGGCGCCCGCGTCGAGGTCGGTGACGAGCGCGAGGGAGGTGTAGCAGAGGCCCAGCTCGCGGGCGAGGACGGCCTCGGGGTGGCCGGTCATGCCGACGACGGACCAGCCGGCGGCGGCGTGCCACCGGGACTCCGCGCGGGTGGAGAAGCGGGGCCCCTGGACGACGACCATCGTCCCGCCGTCGACCGGTTCCCAGCCGCGCCCCCGGGCGGCCTTGACCGCGACGCGACGCCCGTCGGGGCAGTACGGGTCGGCGAAGGTCACGTGGACGACCCGGGGCAGGGCGCCGTCGGACCGCCGCTCGCCGTCGAAGTAGGTCTGCGCCCGGTTCAGTGTGCGGTCGACGAGCTGGTCCGGCACGACGAGGGTGCCGGGCCCGTACTCCTCGCGCAGTCCGCCGACCGCGCAGGGCCCGAGGACCTGCCGCACGCCCAGCGAGCGGAGCGCCCAGAGGTTGGCGCGGTAGTTGACCCGGTGCGGCGGGACCGTGTGGCCGCGGCCGTGCCGGGGGAGGAAGGCGATCGGCCGTCCGGCCACCGAGCCGAGGAAGAGGGAGTCGCTGGGGCTGCCGTAGGGGGTGTCGACGGACACCTCCGTGACGTCCTCCAGGAAGGAGTAGAGACCGGAGCCGCCGATCACACCGATCTCCGCGTACGCGTCGTGGTTCGCCATGGCGGTCACCCTATGCGCGGGCCCCGGCCATGCCGAGGGGCCCCGTCGCACGTGGCGACGGGGCCCCTCGGGAAAGAGATCTCAGGCGGCCGAGCTTCCGGTGCCCGACGAGGACGTCGAGGAGGCGGAAGAGGACGACGACGAGGTCGACGCGGCCGGCTTGGCGTCCGACGTCGTGGACGAGGTCGACGGCGTCGAGGACTTCGACGAGGCCGGCGAGCTGCTGGACGACGAGCCGCGGCTGTCGTTCCGGTAGAAGCCGGAGCCCTTGAAGACGATGCCGACGGCCGAGAACACCTTCTTCAGGCGTCCCTTGCAGCTGGGGCACTCGGTCAGGGCGTCATCGGTGAACTTCTGCACCGCCTCGAGGCCCTCGCCGCACTCGGTGCACTGGTACTGGTAGGTCGGCACTGTGACTTCCTCCTGGCACTCACACTCATCGAGTGCTAACGACGATCCATACTGACGTATTCCGTGGGTTCAGTCCACCGCCACCGGCACGCGGTGACCGATGCCACGCGCGGCGACCCGGCTCGACTCGCGCGGCTTCAGCCGCGACCGCAGGGCGAGGAGCGTGGTCAGGGCGAGTGCCGTGCCCGCCATCGGCACCAGGAAACCGCTGCCGGAGCCCTGTGTGTCGGCGAGGCGGCCGGCGACCGTGACGGCGGCGGCCTGGCCCAGCGCGACGGCGCCGGTGAGCCAGGTGAACGCCTCGGTACGGGCCGAGGCCGGGATCAGGGTCTCGACGATGGTGTAGCCGGTGATGAGGGCCGGGGCGATGAAGAGGCCCACGACCAGGCCCAGGGCGCCGAGGAGCAGCACCGAGTGCGCGGTCCACAGCAGCGAGGCTGCGGCGGTGAGCCCGGCGTAGCCCAGGATCAGGCGACGGCGGGGGCCGGTCTTCCAGGCGACGGCGCCCATGGCGATGCCCGCGAGCATGTTGCCGGCGGCGAAGATCCCGTAGAGCAGGCCGTTGGCGCCGGGGTTGCCGATCTCCTCGGTGAAGGCCGTGAGGGAGACCTGCATGCCGCCGAAGACGGAGCCGATGCCGAGGAAGGCGACGATCAGGACGCGGACGCCGGGGACGGAGAGCGCGGAGCGGTGGGGCTCCGCGGAGGTCGCCGCGGCGTGGCCGTACGCGGGCTGCGTGGCGTGCTGGGCGGCGAAGAACAGGCCGCCGACGAGGGTGAGGGCGGCCTCGGTGATCAGGCCGGCGGCCGGGTGGATGCCGGTGCACAGGGCGGTGGCGAGGACGGGGCCGACGACGAAGGTGAACTCGTCGGTGACCGACTCGAAGGCCGCGGCGGTCGGCATCAGCGGGGTGCCGTCGAGCTTGGCGGCCCAGCGGGCCCGGACCATCGGGCCGACCTGCGGCACCGAGGCGCCGGCGGGGACGGCGGCCAGGAACAGCGCCCAGAGCGGGGCGCCGCCCAGGGCGAGCACCACGAGCAGGGAGACGGACGCGGTGTGGACGAGGACGCCGGGGACCAGCACGGCGCGCTGGCCGAAGCGGTCGGCGAGCTTGCCGCTCTGGGGCGCGAAGAGCGCCATGGAGACGCCGGTGACGGCGGCGACCGCGCCGGCGCTGCCGAACGAGCCGGTGGTGTGCTGGACGAGCAGGACGATGCCGATGGTCAGCATCGCGAAGGGCTGCCGGGCGGCGAAGCCGGGGAGCAGGAAGGACAGCGCGCCGGGGGTGCGCAGCAGCTGCCCGTAACCCGGACGCGTGTCCGAGGTGACCGTGGACGCCACGGTCCTGGCCTTTCTGCCGCCTGGTAGCGCGCTCCCGCACGGTGGTGCGGATGTCGCCGAGAGCTGTCCTCATGCGCGTTACTGCGGTAGATACCGGGCCGGCCCCACTGCGGAGGGGCGCCACGGCCGCCATACGGTCGCGCCAGCTCTGCGTCAGGCAGAGTTGGTTCGATCAAGTGTGCCTTCATGGTACAGGGAGGAGCGTCCTCCCGCCTGGGAAAACGCTCCTGTCCTTCAATTAATGCCTCGGATTAACCGGATGTTCGTCGGTGGTGCTCGTCGTGCCGATGGAAGCGCAGAGCCGTTCCGGCGGGGGTGGAGGCCGCCGTCGCGCCCCCGGTGCCGAGCCAGCCGGCGAGCTTGCCGCCCTGGCCGACCGCGCGCAGCCGGCGTTCGGTGGCGTCCCGCACCGGGTCGGTGGTGACGACGAGGAGTTCGTCGTGGTGGCGCAGGACGGTCGCGGGGCCGGGGACGAAGCTCGCCCCGTCCCGTACGACGAGGGTGACGGCCGCCCCGGCCGGCAGGCGCAGCTCGGCGACCTCGACGCCGTGCATCCGGGAGTGCTCCGGGATGGCGACGGAGAGGAGGTGGCCGCGGAGCCGTTCGAGGGGGGCGGACTCGACGCCGAGGTCGGCCGCCTCCCCGGAGGCGCCGAGCTTCAGCGCCTTCGCCAGCCAGGGCAGGGTCGGCCCCTGGACGAGGGTGTAGACGACGACCAGGACGAAGACGATGTTGAAGATCCGCTCGCTGCCCTCGATGCCGGAGACCATCGGGATGGTGGCCAGGATGATGGGGACGGCGCCGCGCAGGCCGGCCCAGGACATCAGGGCCTGTTCCTGCCAGGGGATCCGGAACGGCAGCAGGCTGACCAGGACCTCCATGGGCCGCGCGACCACCGTCAGGACGAGGCCGATGACGACGGCGGGCCAGAAGTCGTGGACGAGCTCGTGCGGGGTGACGAGCAGGCCGAGCAGGACGAACATGCCGATCTGGGCGATCCAGCCGAGTCCCTCGGCGAAGCCGCGGTTCGCGGGCGCGTGCGGCAGCTTGGCGTTGCCGAGGACCATCGAGGCCAGGTAGACGGCGAGGAAGCCCGAGCCGTGGGCCATGGCGCCGGCGGCGTAGGCGACGACCGCGATGGCCATGACGGCGATCGGGTAGAGGCCGGAGGCGGGCAGGGCGACGTGCCGCAGGCCGTAGGCGCCGACGAAGCCGACGGCGAGACCGACGGCGACGCCGATGGCGAGTTCGAGGGCGATCTCGCCGACGAGCACGTACCAGTGGTCGACGGGGCCCGCGGTGGAGAAGGCGACGACGAGGATCACGACGGGGGCGTCGTTGAAGCCGGACTCGGCCTCCAGGACACCGGTGACCCGGGAGGGCAGCGGCACCTTGCGCAGGACGGAGAAGACGGCCGCGGCGTCCGTGGACGAGACGACGGCGCCGATGATCAGGGCCTGCCGCCAGTCGAGGCCGACGAGGTAGTGCGCGCCGGCGGCGGTGACGCCGACGCTGACGGCGACGCCGACGGTGGAGAGGACGACGGCGGCGGGAAGCGCCGGCCTGATCTCCTTCCACTTCGTGCCGAGGCCGCCCTCGGCGAGGATCACGACCAGGGCCGCGTAACCGATGACCTGGGTCAGTTCGGCGTTGTCGAAGGCGACGTTCCCGATCCCGTCCTGCCCTATGGCGACGCCGATGCCCAGGTACAGCAGCAGGCTGGGGAGGCCGCTCCGGGAGGAGATCCGGACGGCCGCGACCGCGATCAGCAACACGAGCGAGCAGATCAGCAGGAGTTCGTTGAGCTGGTGGACAGTCAGTGGCCGTTCCTTCCCCTCGTGTGCAGCTGGATCGTTCCTCCAGCGGACGACACTTCGTTACCTTACCTAATCTTTAACGTTTTCTTGACGCCGTCTTTGCGCCTCCTCGCTCATCAGTACGGTTCTCTTCCTGACACCGCGTCCAGGCCGCCCGGACGCTGCGCCTAAGGTGGCTCCCGTACTCCAGGATCACCCTGCCCCTCGAAGGACAGCGATGCCCTCCAACACGACCGCGCCCCCCGCCAAGAAGAAAGGGCGGCGCGCCCGCCTGCTCCTGCTCGTCCTGGTCCTCGCACTGGTGGCCGGTGTCGGGTTCGGCGGGTACTGGGGTGTCAGCACCGTCCGGGCCTCGTTCCCGCAGACCACCGGAGAGATCCGGCTCGACAAGCTCTCCGGCCAGGTCGAGGTCAAGCGCGACGCCAACGGCGTCCCGCAGATCTACGCGGACAGCGAGACGGACCTCTTCCGCGCCCAGGGCTACGTCCAGGCGCAGGACCGGTTCTACGAGATGGACGTCCGCCGGCACGTGACGGCGGGCCGGCTCTCCGAGATGTTCGGCGAGAGCCAGGTCGACACCGACGCCTTCCTGCGCACGCTGGGCTGGCGCCGGGTCGCGCAGCAGGAGTACGACACCGTCCTGTCGCCCGAGACGAAGAAGTACCTCCAGGCGTACGCGGAGGGCGTCAACGCCTACCTGAAGGACCGCGACCCCGCCGACGTCTCGGTCGAGTACGCGGCCCTGGCCCTGACCAACGACTACGCGATCGAGCCCTGGACCCCGGTCGACTCGGTGGCCTGGCTCAAGGCGATGGCCTGGGACCTGCGCGGCAACATGCAGGACGAGATCGACCGCTCCCTGCTGACCAGCCGGCTGAGCGCGGCGCAGATCAAGCAGCTGTACCCGGAGTACCCGTACGCGCTCCACCAGCCGATCGTGGGCCAGGGCGCCGTCGACGAGTCCACCGGGAAGTTCGACCCGAAGGCCGAGGCCGGCGAGGGCGACGGGGCGACCACCGGGGACACCCCGGGCAGCGGTCCCGGCTCCGACGGTTCCGGCGCGCAGTCCCAGCTCGGGGCGCTCTCCGAGGTCCTGGACACCATCCCCGCGCTGCTCGGCCCCAACGGCAACGGCATCGGCTCGAACTCCTGGGTCGTCTCCGGGAAGCTGACGACCTCCGGCAAGCCGCTGCTCGCCAACGACCCGCACCTCGCGCCCCAGCTGCCGTCCCTCTGGTACCAGATGGGCCTGCACTGCCGCTCGGTCTCGGCGACCTGCCGCTACGACGTCGCCGGCTACACCTTCTCCGGCATGCCCGGTGTGATCATCGGACACAACGACAAGATCGCCTGGGGTCTCACCAACCTCGGCGCCGACGTCACCGACCTCTACCTGGAGCGCGTCGGCCCCGACGGCTACCTCGTCGACGGCAAGGTCAAGCCCTTCAGCAGCCGCGAGGAGGTCATCAAGGTCGCGGGCGGCGAGGACCGCACGATCACCGTCCGCTCCACCGACCACGGCCCGCTCGTCTCCGACCGCTCCTCCGAACTGGAGGAGGTCGGCCGCCAGGCCCCCGTCGGCAACTCCGCCCCGGACCGCGGCACCGGCTACGGCGTCTCCCTCCAGTGGACCGCCCTCCAGCCGGGCAAGTCGATGGACGCGATCTTCGCGATCGACCGCGCCAAGGACTTCACCGCCTTCCGGGCGGCCGCGAAGAACTTCGAGGTCCCGTCCCAGAACCTGATCTACGCCGACACCGCGGGCAACATCGGCTACCAGTCCCCGGGCAAGATCCCGCAGCGCACCAAGGGCGACGGCACCCTGCCGGCTCCCGGCTGGGACTCCTCCTACCGGTGGAAGGGGTACATCCCCTTCGACCAGCTGCCCTACGAGTACAACCCGAAGCGCGGCTACATCGTCACCGCCAACCAGGCCGTGATCGAGGAGAAGACCTACCCCGACCTGCTCACCAAGGACTGGGGCTACGGCTCGCGCAGCCAGCGGATCAACGACCTCATCGAGTCGAAGACCCGGGACGGCGGCAAGATCTCGCCGGACGACATGCGGACCATGCAGACGGACAACCGCAGCGAGATCGCGACGCTGCTCAACCCGCTGCTGCTGAAGATCGACATCTCCGACCCCTCCGTCCGCGAGGCGCAGAAGCTGCTGGAGGGCTGGGACTACACCCAGGAGCCCGACTCGGCCGCCGCCGCCTACTTCAACGCGGTCTGGCGCAACGTCCTCAAGCTCGCCTTCGGCAACAAGCTGCCCAAGGAGCTGCGCGCCGAGGACGACTGCATCAACGTCCGGCCCGTCGACTCCACCGGCCCGGTCGACGAGCAGAACAAGCTCGTGCGGGAGTGCGGCCAGCGCGACGCCGACTCGGCGCAGCCCGACGGCGGCGACCGCTGGTACGAGGTGGTCCGCCCGCTCCTCAAGCAGGAGAAGAGCGACTGGTGGAAGACCCCGGGCGACCGGACGAACCAGCCCACCGCCAACCGTGACCAGCTGCTCGCCCAGGCCATGAAGGACGCGCGCTGGGAGCTGACGGCCAAGCTCGGCAAGGACGTCACCACCTGGAGTTGGGGCCGGCTGCACCAGCTGACCCTGAAGAACCAGACCCTGGGCACCGCCGGTCCCGGCGTCGTGCAGCAGCTGCTCAACCGCGGCCCGTGGAACCTGGGCGGCGGCGAGGCCGCGGTCGACGCGACCGGCTGGAACGCGGCCGGCGGCTACGAGGTCATCTGGGTGCCGTCGATGCGGATGGTCGTCAACGTCGGCGACTGGGACAAGTCCCGGTGGATCAACCTGACCGGTGCCTCCGGTCACGCCTTCCACTCGAACTACACCGACCAGACGGACGCCTGGGCCAAGGGCGAGCTCCTGGACTGGGCCTACGGCGCCGCGGCGGTCACCGCGGCGACGAAGGACACGCTGGTCCTCAAGCCCTGATCAGGGGCGGAAACGGGTGACCCCGACCGGGGTCACCACCGCGTGCACGGGGTGGTCGTGCGGTTCCTCCGGGACCCGGGCGACCACCTCGTCCGCGTAGAGGAGGACCACCAGCGCGGGGTCCAGGCCGGCCCGCGCCAGCCGGGCGAGCACCCGGTCGTACGAGCCGCCGCCCCGGCCGAGCCGCATGCCGCGCCCGTCGACCGCGAGGCCCGGCAGCAGGACCGCGTCGGCGGTGCGGACCGCCTCGGGGCCCAGTCGCGGCCCGACCGGTTCGAGGAGCCCGCGGCCGGCCTTCGCCAGGTGCTCCGGACCCTCGTACGCGGCCCAGTCGAGGTCGTTGTCGGGGAGCAGTACGGGCAGCAGGACCCGGACCCCGCGCGCGTGGAGCGCGTCGAGCAGCGCGCGCGTGCCCGGCTCGCGGCCCACCGACACGTACGCGGCGACGGTGCCCGCCTCCGCGAGCTCGGGGAGTTCCACGCCGTGGCGGGCGAGGGATTCGGCCGTGTCCGTGAGGGAATCAGCGCTCAGGGCGGCGCGGGCCGCCAGAAGTCGCTTGCGGAGCAGGGCCTTTTCGGAAGCATCGGGTGTCATGTCGGCCTCATGTGAATGCACGAATGTCTTGTAACTGTCTTTATGTGAAGGAAGTTAACCGAAGGCACATCTTCCTCTCATTCCGAACGGCTAAGGTGCACCGCATGAATCAGTCGCTCCCCAGGCTCGGCCGGATCAGCAAGGCTGTCATCCCGGCCGCCGGCCTCGGCACCCGCTTCCTCCCGGCGACCAAGGCGACGCCCAAGGAGATGCTGCCGGTCGTCGACAAGCCGGCCATCCAGTACGTCGTCGAGGAGGCCGTCGCGGCCGGTCTCTCCGACGTCCTGATGATCACCGGTCGGAACAAGCGTCCCCTGGAGGACCACTTCGACCGGAACTACGAGCTGGAGGAGGCCCTGAGCCGGAAGGGCGACGACGAACGCCTCTCCAAGGTCCAGGAGTCCAGCGACCTCGCCACCATGCACTACGTGCGCCAGGGCGCCCCGCGCGGCCTCGGCCACGCCGTGCTCTGCGCCGCCCCGCACGTCGGCGACCAGCCCTTCGCGGTCCTCCTCGGCGACGACCTGATCGACCCGCGCGACCCGCTCCTCGCGCGCATGGTCGAGATCCAGGAGCGCGAGGGCGGCAGCGTGATCGCCCTCATGGAGGTCGACCCCTCGCAGATCCACCTGTACGGCTGCGCCGCGGTCGAGGCGACCGTCGACGCGGACGTCGTGCGCGTGACGGACCTGGTCGAGAAGCCGGAGCCGGCGGAGGCCCCCAGCAACTACGCCGTCATCGGCCGCTACGTCCTGGACCCGGCCGTCTTCGAGACCCTGCGGGAGACCGAGCCGGGCCGCGGCGGCGAGATCCAGCTGACCGACGCCCTGCAGAAGCTCGCCGCCGACGAGAAGATCGGCGGCCCGGTGCACGGCGTCGTCTTCAAGGGGCGCCGCTATGACACCGGTGACCGCGGGGACTATCTGCGTGCCATTGTCAGACTCGCGTGCGAACGTGAAGATCTGGGACCGGACTTCCGGGCCTGGCTCCGGAGATACGTCAGCGAGGAGATGTAGCACCTTGAGCAGCAGCACGGCACCGTCGCCGTCCCCCGACGACAACGGCCACGACCACGGGGCGGGGCCCGCGGACCCCTGCGCGGGCCCGGCCCGCGGCCTGTGGTCCGTGGACGAGCACCTGGCCGACATCCTCGCGACCGTCGGCCCGCTCGAACCCATCGAGCTGCAACTCCTCGACGCCCAGGGCTGCGTCCTCGTCGAGGACGTGACGGTGCCGGCCGCGCTGCCCCCCTTCGACAACAGCTCCATGGACGGGTACGCGGTCCGGGTCGCCGACGTCTCCGGAGCCACCGAGGAGTTCCCCGCCGTCCTCACCGTCGTCGGGGACGTCGCCGCCGGCGACGGCGGACTGCCCACCGTCGGCCCGGGCCAGGCCGCCCGGATCATGACCGGAGCCCCGCTGCCGCCCGGCGCCGAGGCCGTCGTCCCCGTGGAGTGGACCGACGGCGGCACGGGCGGGGGCGCGGCCACCGGCATGCGCGCCGCGAGCACCGCCCCCGAGGGCGCCGCGGGCGAGGTCCGCGTCCACCGCTCCGCCGAGGCCGGGGCCCACGTCCGCACGGCCGGCAGCGACGTCCGGGCCGGCGAGCGGGCCCTGGCGGCGGGGACCGTCCTGGGGCCCCCGCAGATCGGTCTGCTGGCCGCGATCGGCCGGGGCACCGTGAAGGTGCGCCCCCGGCCCCGCGTGGTGGTCATGTCCACCGGCAGCGAGCTGGTCCAGCCCGGCGAGCCGCTCGGCCCGGGCCAGATCCACGACTCCAACAGCTTCGCCCTCGCCGCGGCCGCCCGGGACGCCGGAGCGCTCGCCTACCGGGTGGGCGCCGTCGCCGACGACGCCGAGTCGCTGCGCGCCACCATCGAGGACCAGCTCATCCGCGCCGACCTCATCGTGACCACCGGCGGGGTCAGCGTGGGCGCCTACGACGTGGTGAAGGAGGCGCTGACCGCCGACGGCCAGGTCGACTTCCGCAAGCTGGCCATGCAGCCCGGCAAGCCGCAGGGCTTCGGCGCGATCGGCGCCGAGCAGATCCCCCTGCTCGCCCTTCCGGGCAACCCGGTCTCCTCGTACGTCTCCTTCGAGTTGTTCGTCCGTCCCGCGATCCGCGCGCTGATGGGGGTCGAGGACCTCCACCGGCCCCGCGTCCAGGCCGTCCTGGCAGCCGACGAGGCCCTCTCCTCGCCGCTCGGCCGCCGCCAGTTCCTGCGCGGCACCTACGACGCGGAGGCCGGCACCGTCACTCCCGTGGGCGGCGCCGGTTCCCATCTGATCGCGGCCCTCGCGCACGCGGACTGCCTGCTCGTCGTCCCGGAGGAGGCCGAGGGCGTGGAGCCCGGCAGCACGCTGGAAGTGGTCCTCCTCCGCTGAGGGGGCGAGGGTGGGGGTACGGTGTCGTCCCCATACAGCGACCGGGAGTGTCACGGCCATGAGCACGCAGCAAGGTCTCACCCACATCGACGAGGCGGGTGCGGCCCGCATGGTCGACGTCTCCGCGAAGGACGTCACGTCCCGCACGGCGCGGGCCAGCGGGCGGGTCCTCGTCTCGCCGCGCGTGGTCGAGCTGCTGCGCGGCGAGGGCGTCCCGAAGGGCGACGCGCTGGCCACCGCGCGGATCGCCGGGATCATGGGCGCCAAGAAGACCCCCGACCTCATCCCGCTCTGCCACCCCCTGGCCCTGTCCGGGGTCACCCTGGACCTCGCGGTCACCGACGAGGCGGTCGAGATCCTGGCGACGGTCAGGACCACGGACCGCACGGGCGTCGAGATGGAGGCCCTGACGGCGGTCTCGGTGGCCGCCCTGACGGTCGTCGACATGGTCAAGGCGGTCGACAAGGGCGCGGTCATCTCCGACGTACGGGTGGAGGAGAAGACGGGCGGCAAGTCGGGGCACTGGACGCGGAGCACCTCGTGACCCGCGGGGGCCGGCCGGCCGGCACCCACGGGCACGAAGGTCCCGCCGACCCGGGGGAGACGCCCTCGGCGCCCGGCGCCGGCCTCGGCGGGGCTCTGACCGGCCCGTACGCGGCCCTCGTCGTCACCGCCTCCAACCGGGCGTCCGCCGGGGTCTACGAGGACCGGGGAGGCCCGCTGATCGCCGAGGGCCTGACCGCCATGGGCTTCGCCGTCGACGGCCCCCAGGTCGTCCCGGACGGGGCGCCGGTGGAGGCGGCCCTGCGGGCGGCGGTGGCCGCCGGGTACGACGTGGTCGTCACCACCGGCGGCACCGGCATCTCGCCCACCGACGAGACGCCCGAGGTCACCCGCCGGCTCCTCGACCGCGAGATCCCGGGCATCCCGGAGGCGATCCGGGCCCACGGCCGGGAGAAGGTCCCGACGGCGGCGCTCTCGCGCGGCCTCGCCGGCGTCGCGGGCGGCACGCTGATCGTGAACCTGCCCGGGTCCCCGGGCGGGGTGCGGGACGGCCTGGCGGTCCTGGAGCCGCTGCTCCGGCACGCCGTCGACCAGATCCGCGGCGGCGACCACCCGAGACCGTCGTGATCCCGACCTGGCCGGTGGCGCTCGTGGACGGGGACGTCGCGCTCCGGCCGATAAGGATGCGCGACCAGAGCGCCTGGCGCGAGGTCAACCGGCGCAACCGCGAGTGGCTGCGGCCCTGGGAGGCGACGGTCCCCCCGGCGCCGCCCGGCGGACCGGTCGCGCAGCGGCCGACCTACCGTCAGATGGTGCGCCATCTGCGGTCGGAGGCGAACGCGGGCCGGATGCTCCCCTTCGTGATCGAGTACCGGGGCCGGCTCGTCGGGCAGTTGACGGTCGCGGGGATCACCTGGGGCTCGATGTGCTCGGGGCACGTGGGGTACTGGGTGGACAGCGAGGTCGCCGGACGCGGGGTGATGCCCACCGCGGTCGCGCTCGCCGTCGACCACTGCTTCCGCGCGGTCGGTCTGCACCGCATGGAGGTGTGCATCCGCCCGGAGAACGGGCCGTCGCGCCGGGTGGTGGAGAAACTCGGATTCCGCGAGGAAGGGCTGCGGCCGCGTTATCTCCATATCGACGGCGCCTGGCGCGATCATCTGGTTTTCGCCCTCACGGCGGAGGAGGTGCCAGAGGGGCTGTTGAGGCGCTGGCATCAGGCAAGAATGCGATAAGTGTTCGAATTCAATCGGCAGTTGGCACGCAAACGATCTGAACAATCACAAAAAAGTTCAGTGATATCAGCCAGATCGTGCGACACACCGGGCCAATTGGCCGATGGCCCCGCGCGAACCCCTCTACCGTGTGAGGCGTGAGCAGCAGCGGCCTCATCTACGCAGTCATCGTCGGGGCCTGGGCCGCCTACTTGGTGCCGATGTGGCTCCGCAGGCAGGACGAGCTGAACGAAGCCCGTCCGACGGAACGCTTCAGCACCGCCATCCGGCTGCTTTCCGGACGGGCGGGCATGGAGCGCCGGTACGCCAAGGAGCTCAAGGAGCGGGACCGTACGGCGGAGGACCCGACGCCCGACGTGGACCCGGACGTGGCGACCGAGCATCTCAGCTCGGTCGACGTCCGGGCCTTCTCCGCGCCCGCGGCCAGGACCGAGGCGCGCATGGAGCTCCCCGAACCGGCACCGGAGCCCGCTCCGGACCCGGCCCCCGCACCGGCCGCAGGCCGCGCCGCCACCGGCGCCGCCGCCGAGCGGGCCCGCCGGGGCAAGGTCCTCGCCCGGCGCCGGCGCACCACCACGCTCCTCTTCGCCGGCTTCACCCTCGGCGCGGTCGTCGCCGCCGTCGGCGGCGTCACCTTCCTGTGGGCGCCCGCCGTCCCCGCGCTGCTCCTGAGCGCGTACATCGTCCATCTGCGGGTCCAGGAGCGACGGCGCTTCGTCTACGTGATGGACCGTCGCCGCGCCGAGGCCGCGGCCGCCCGGCTGCGCGAGAGCCGCCGTCCGGCCCCGACCCCGGAGCCCCTCCCCGACCCGGCGCCCTCCCCGCAGGAGGCCGACCGCCGCGCCCTCGTCGAGCAGACCGACCACGCCGAATGGGTCGACCAGCAGCGCGAGCGCGGCCCCGCCCGCGGCGACAGCTGGGACCCGGTCCCGGTCCCGCTCCCCACCTACGTCACGGCCCCGGTCGCCCCGCGCGCCACCAGCGGCATCGACATCACCGATCCCGAGACCTGGAGCGCCGCCCGCTCCTCCACGGCGGCCGACCCCGCCCCGGTCTCGCCGGCGCCCCGTCAGCGCAGCGCCCCGCGCCGCCCCCGCGACCACGGCCGCACGCCCCTCTTCGACCAGTACGCCGACGAGGACGACCGCCCCCGGGCGGCCAACGAATGACCCCTCTCCGCGGGGTCGCGACGGCCCCCGGCTGACCTGCGGAGGAACGGATTTTTGCCTGGGCCGGTCGGGATGCTAATGTTTCACACGTCGCAAGGGCCTGTGGCGCAGTCTGGTAGCGCACCTCGTTCGCATCGAGGGGGTCTGGGGTTCAAATCCCCACAGGTCCACAGACAAACGGGAATCCCGTCCGATCGAAAGATCGGGCGGGATTTCCGCTTTTCCGGGGTGGGTACGACGAACCGACCCGGACTCGGGCGAGTGCGGGTCGGTGGCGGCGCCGAGGCTCAGTGCAGGGGCTTCGCGTAGCAGCGGCTGTTGGGGTATTCGCGGTAGTGGCCGAACTTGGGGCAGGCCGTGTAGCCGCTGGAGAGGTAGAGCGCGATGGCCTCGGGCTGGGCGGTGCCGGTCTCCAGGACCATGCGGGTGCGGCCGGCGGCGCGGGCGTCGTCCTCCAGGGCGGCCAGGATGCGGCGGGCGAGGCCGGTGCCGCGGGCCTCGGGGACGACGTACATCCGCTTGAGTTCGGCGTCGCCGTCGGAGTAGCCCTCGGGGTTGGTGTCCTGGGTGCGCCAGCCGCCGGTGGCGACGGGGGTGCCGTCCTCGTCGTAGGCGAGGAGGTAGAGGCCGTGGGGCGGGCGGAACATCCCGGCGTGCAGCGGTGTGACATCGCCCTCGTCGCCGTAGCGGACGGCGTACTCCGCCTGGACGGCGTCCTCCAGTTTGACGGCGTCCGGGTGGTCATAGGGCACGGGCTGGATTTTCATGCGAAGCATCGTACATGTATGCAGGCTGCCGGTGTCGGTATTCTCCCGGGATGCTCACTGTCACGACCGCGAATGTCAATGGCCTCCGTGCCGCCGCCAAGAAGGGCTTCGTCGAGTGGCTGGCCGGCACCTCGGCCGACGCCCTCTGCCTGCAGGAGGTGCGCGCCGAGGAGGCGCAGCTGCCCGCCGACGTGCGGGCCCCCGAGGGGTGGTTCGCCGTGCACGCGCCGGCCGCCGCCAAGGGGCGTGCCGGGGTCTCCCTCTACACGCGGCGCGAGCCCGACCGGGTGCGGGTCGGCTTCGGGTCGAGCGAGTTCGACGGCAGCGGCCGGTACGTCGAGGCGGACCTGCCCGGCGTGACCGTCGCCAGCCTCTACCTGCCCTCCGGCGAGGTCGGCACCGAGCGCCAGGACGAGAAGTACCGGTTCATGGGCGAGTTCCTGCCCTACCTGAAGGAGCTCCGGGCGCGCTCCGCCGCCGACGGCCGGGAGGTCGTCGTCTGCGGCGACTGGAACATCGCCCACCGCGAGGCCGACCTCAGGAACTGGAAGTCCAACAAGAAGAACGCCGGCTTCCTGCCCGAGGAGCGCGAGTGGCTCGGCCGGGTCCTGGAGGAGGGCGACGGCGGTTACGTCGACGTCGTCCGGGCCCTGCACCCCGAGCAGGAGGGGCCCTACTCCTGGTGGTCCTACCGGGGCCGCGCCTTCGACAACGACAGCGGCTGGCGCATCGACTACCAGATCGCCACGCCCGGCCTGGCCGCCAAGGCCGTGAAGGCGTACGTCGAGCGGGCCGCGACCCATGCCGAGCGCTGGAGCGACCACGCGCCCGTGACCGCGGTCTACGACCTGTAGACCCCTCCCGCGCGGCGAGGTCCCCGGCGGGGGTCAGGGGAGGTCGCGCAGGTGGCGGTCGAGGGCCATCGACAGCTCCGCCTCCACCACGCTCTTCGCGAGGGGGCGGAGCCGCCGCACGTCCTCGTCGCCGGCGTGCGCCCGGAGCAGTTCGGTGAAGAGCTGTGCGAGGGCGTCGGCGTGCTCACGGACGCGGGCGCCGGCCTTGAGGACCTCGGCGAGGGGCACGCCCTCCCGGACGAGGGCGGCGGAGACGTCGAGGAGGCGGCGGCTGATGTGGACGATCTCCTCGCCGTCGGTGACGAGGTAGCCGAGGTCGAGGGCGGCGGCGAGGTTCTCGGGGGTGACCTCGCCGGCGAAGTGGTCGGCGAGCTCCTCGGGGGTGAGGCGGACCGGCTCCTCCTCGCTGGGCGCGCCGAGGGCGAGGACCTCGCGGACGTTGCGGCCGCTCTCGAACGCGGTGGTGAGGTCGGCGATGCCGTTGAGGGTGTGGCCGCGCTCCAGGAGGGCGGCGATGGTGCGCAGCCGGGCCAGGTGCTGTTCGTCGTACCAGGCGATCCGGCCCTCGCGGCGGGGCGGCGGGATCAGGCCGCGTTCGCGGTAGAAGCGCAGCGTGCGCACGGTGATGCCGGCGGCGCTCGCCAGTTCCGCCATGCGGTATTCGCGTGCGCCGGTCTGCGCGCTGTCGGGTCCCGATCCTTCTGCCACGTCGGTCAGCCTATGTTGTACCGCCGGTAACTTTCCCTCGCCGTACCCCTACCGCTCGGTATGGAGCTGCTCTACAGTCCCGACTGTGCCAGTGATTGCTGGCGGAGTGGGCCGGCGCGCGGGAGGCGGCATGGCGAAGCACGAGCACGTACGGGTGGCGGTGATCGGATCGGGGTTCGGCGGCCTGGGCGCCGCCGTCCGGCTGCGCCGCGAGGGGATCACCGACTTCGTGGTCCTGGAGCGGGCCGACTCCGTGGGCGGCACCTGGCGGGACAACAGCTATCCCGGCTGCGCCTGCGACGTACCGTCCCACCTCTACTCCTTCTCCTTCGCGCCCAACCCCGACTGGCCCCGGACCTTCTCCGGACAGCGGCACATCCGCGCGTACCTGGAGCACGTCACCGACACCTTCGGCATCCGCCCCCACCTGCGCCTGAACCACGAGGTGCGGCGCATGGAATGGGACGCCGAGGCGCTGCGCTGGGAGATCGAGACCAGCGGCGGCCGCTTCAGCGCCGACGTGGTCGTCTCCGCGACCGGCCCCCTCTCCGACCCCAAGGTCCCCGACATCCCGGGACTCGCCGACTTCCCCGGCAAGGTCTTCCACTCCGCCCGCTGGGACCACGACCACGACCTCACCGGCAAGCGCGTCGCCATGATCGGCACCGGCGCCTCCGCCATCCAGATCGTGCCCGCGATCCAGCCGCAGGTCGGCCGCCTCACCCTCTTCCAGCGCACGCCCCCGTGGGTCATGCGCCGCATGGACCGCGCCATCACCGGACCCGAGCGCTGGCTCCACCGCGCGCTCCCCGTCACCGGCACCCTGCGCCGCGGCCTGCTCTGGGGCATCCGCGAACTCCAGGTCGGCGCCTTCACCAAGCACCCGGGCGAGCTCGGGATCGTCGAGAAGCTCGCCAAGGCCAACATCGCCAAGGCCGTCAAGGACCCGGTCCTGCGGGCGAAGCTGACCCCCTCGTACCGCATCGGCTGCAAGCGGATCCTGCTCTCCAACACGTACTACCCGGCGGTCGCGCAGCCCAACGTCGACGTCGTCGCCTCCGGCCTGCGCGAGGTCCGCGGCTCCACCCTCGTCGGCGCGGACGGCACCGAGACCGAGGCCGACGTGATCGTCTTCGGCACCGGCTTCCACGTCACCGACATGCCGATCGCCGAGCGGGTCGTCGGCGCCGAGGGGAAGACCCTCGCCGAGAGCTGGAAGGGCGGCATGGAGGCGCTGCGCGGCGCCACCGCCGTCGGATTCCCCAACTTCATGACCGTCATCGGCCCCAACACCGGCCTCGGGAACTCCTCGATGATCCTCATGATCGAGTCCCAGCTGAACTACATGGCCGACTACCTGCGCCAGCTGAACGTGCTCGGCGGCCGCGCCGCGCTCGCCGCCCGGCCCTCCGCCGTGGGCGCCTGGAACCGCAAGGTGCAGGCCCGGATGGAGCGCACCGTCTGGAAGTCCGGCGGCTGCGAGAGCTGGTACCTCGACGCCAACGGCCGCAACACCACCCTGTGGCCGGGCACCACCGGCGAGTTCCGGCGCGAGACCCGGCAGGTCGACCTCTCCGAGTACGAGGTGATCCGCGCCCCCCGCACCGCGCCCGCCGCCAAGGCCCGCGGCGACCGCACGAAGGAGGCCGCCCAGTGAGCCGCCACCTGACCCCGCTGCCCGGGTCCCGCGCCCTCACCGCGGTCTCCGCCGACGGCGCCCGCATCCACGTCGAGGTGTACGGACCCGAGGGCGCGCCCGCCGTCGTCCTCGCCCACGGGTGGACCTGCTCGATCGGCTTCTGGGCCGAACAGATCCGGGCCCTCGCCGCGGACCACCGGGTCATCGCCTACGACCAGCGCGGCCACGGCCGCTCCCCGGCGCCCGAGGCGACCGGCGGCGCGGGCTACTCGACGACGGCGCTCGCCGACGACCTGGAGGCGGTGCTGGCCGCCACCCTCGGCCCCGGCGAGCGGGCCGTCCTCGCGGGCCACTCCATGGGCGGCATGACGATCATGGCGGCCGCGGGCCGCCCCGGCCTCCGCCGGTACGCCGCCGCGGTCCTGCTCTGCTCCACCGGCGCCTCGCGCCTGACCGAAGAGTCCACCGTCGTGCCGCTGCGGCCCGGCCGCCTGCGCAGCCGTCTGACCGCGGCCGTCCTCGGGTCGAAGGCGCCGCTCGGCCCGGTCAACGCCGTGTCGAAGAAGGTCCTCAGGTACGCGACGATGGGACCGGGCTCGACGCCTGACCGCGTCGAGGCGTGCGCCCGGATCGTGCACGCCTGCCCGCGCGGCGCCCGCTACGGCTGGTCGCAGGTCCTGGCCGGACTCGACCTCGAAGCGGGGCTGCGGGAGCTGCGGGTGCCGACGGCCGTGCTCGTCGGCACCGCCGACCGGCTCACGCCACCGGTCCACTCCGAGGTGCTGGCGGACGCGCTGCCGCACTGCACCGGAGTCGTCCGGCTGGCCGGCATGGGCCACATGACCCCGGTGGAGGCCCCCGAGGCCGTCACCGCGCAGATCCGCGAACTGACCCTCACGTACCTGGGCGTGAAGTCCGGTGAGCAGGAGAAGGAGAGGGAACAGGCATGAGCAGGGTGAGCCTGGAAGGACAGGTGGCGGTCGTCACCGGAGGTGCCCGCGGCGTCGGTGAACTCCTCGCCCGCAAGCTCTCCGCGCGCGGCGCGAAGATCGCGCTCGTCGGTCTGGAGCCGGAGCTGCTGAAGGAGGTCGCGGGGCGGCTGCACACCGAGGCCGACTGGTGGCACGCCGACGTCACCGACCACGAGGCGATGGCGAAGGTCGCCGCCGAGGTCAAGGAGCGGTTCGGGAAGGTCGACATCGTGGTCGCCAACGCCGGTGTCGCGGCGGGCGGTCCGTTCGTCGACTCCGACCCGGCGGCCTGGCGGAGGGTCATCGAGGTCAACCTGATCGGCGGCGCCGTGACGGGCCGGGCTTTCCTGCCCGTCCTCATGGAGTCCCGGGGGTACTTCCTCCAGATCGCCTCGCTCGCCGCGATCACCCCGGCTCCGATGATGACGGCGTACTGCGCCTCCAAGTCGGGCGTCGAGGCGTTCGCGCACAGCCTGCGCGCCGAGGTCGCCTACAAGGGCGTGAAGGTCGGCGTCGGCTACCTCTCCTGGACCGACACCGACATGGTGCGGGGCGCGGACCAGGACGACGTGATGAAGGAGCTGCGGCAGCGGCTGCCGTGGCCGTCCAACCGCACCTACCCCCTCGGCCCGGCCGTCGACCGGATCGTGGCGGGCATCGAGCGGCGCTCGGCCCATGTGTACGCGCAGTGGTGGCTGCGCGGGATGCAGTCGGTCCGCGGCTACCTGCCCGGCATGATCGCGACCGTCGGGCAGCGTGAGATGCGGCGCTTCGAGCCGCGCCTCGGCACGGTCTCCAAGGGGCTCGTCGGCGCGGGCGGGGCGGCCGACGAACAGGCGCGCACCGAGCGGGCCTGACGCGACCCCGGCCCGCCCGGGCCGGGGTCCCTACGGACCGTCACTGATCGAAATGCGTGGAATGTCCGCCCGTGCAAGGCTGGTCGAGGCCCAGGGGGCCCGCGCCCCCTCCCCCCTTCACAGCCTTCTAGGAGTGACTTCCATGGGCATGCAGGACCAGTTCAAGGACAAGGCGGAGCAGCTCAAGCAGCAGGCCAAGCAGGCCGCGGGCAAGGCGAGGGACGAGGCGTCCGAACGCGCTTCCCAGGGCCGCGGCCGCTCCGAGGCGGAGAGCGGCCGGGCCCGGCAGGAGGCCCAGGACCGCGTGGACCGGGAGCGCATGGACCAGGACCACGACGCCTGACGCGGGCCGGTCACCGACGGAGGCGCACCCGGGGCACCGGGTGCGCCTTCGCGCGTGCCGCCCGGCTCGGGTCGAACTCGCGCCGCACTCGCGCCGCGCGTCAGGGTGCGTAACTCGCGCGCGTCGCGGCCCGGATCTTCGTACCGTGAGCGCCATGGCCGTACTTGAGCGACTCCGATCCGACCACGCTCCCGCCCTGCTCGCGTTCGAGCGGGAGAACCGGGGGTACTTCGCCGCGTCCGTCCCCGACCGGGGGGACGCGTACTTCGCCGACTTCGAGGGCCGGCACCGGGCGCTGCTCGACGAGCAGGAGACCGGCACGATCCACTTCCACGTGCTGGTGGGGGAGGACGGGGAGATCCTCGGCCGGTTCAACCTGGTGGACGTGGACGCCGAGGGCGGCGCCGAACTCGGATACCGGGTGGCCGAGAAGGCGACCGGCCGCGGCGTCGCCACGGCCGGGGTGCGGGAGGTGTGCCGGCTGGCCCGCGAGGAGTACGGGCTGAGCCGGCTGACCGCCGTCACGACCCTCGACAACACCGGGTCGAGGGCCGTGCTGGGGCGGATCGGCTTCGGCGCCGTCGGCAGCGTCACCCTCGACGGGCGCGCCGGCGCCTCCTACGAACTGGACCTCGCGGCCGCCGCCTGAGCGGTCAGACCGGCCGCGGCGGCAGTTTCGGACGGGAGCGGTCGGGCAGGCCCTCGTAGCCCGGCGGGCTCGCGGCGGGGTTCTCGGTGAGCAGGGAGAGGGCCAGGTCGACGGCGTCGTCGAGCTGGGCGTGCCGCCCCTCGGCCCAGTCGAGGGGGGTGCGCAGGACCGCGAGGTCGGGTTCGACGCCGTGGTTCTCCAGGGACCAGCCGTACTCGGGGAACCAGGCGGCGTTCATCGGGACGGTGATCTGGGTCCCGTCGCCGAGCCGGTGGCGGCCGGTCATGCCCACCACCCCGCCCCAGGTCCGCTGTCCGACGACGGGGCCGAGGCCGAGCAGCTTGAACGCGGCGGTGATCATGTCGCCGTCGGAGGAGGTGGCCTCGTCGGCGAGGGCGACGACGGGGCCGCGCGGGGCGTTGGAGGCGTAACTGACGGGCTGGGCGTTGCGGGTGAGGTCCCAGCCGAGGATCCTGCGGGTCAGCTTCTCGATGACGAGTTCGCTGATGTTGCCGCCGGCGTTGCCGCGCACGTCGACGATGAGCGCGGGCCGGGAGACCTCCATGCGCAGGTCGCGGTTGAACTGGGCCCAGCCCGAGCCGCCCATGTCGGGGATGTGGAGGTAGCCGCAGCGGCCCCCGCTGAGCTCCCGGACCACGGCCCGGCGCTTGGCGACCCAGTCCTGGTAGCGCAGCGGGCGTTCGTCGACGAGCGGGACGACGGCGACGCGGCGGGCCCGGCCCTCGCCCTCGGCGGGGGTGAAGGTGAGCTCGACCGTGGTGCCGCCGGTGCCGGAGAGCAGCGGGTAGGGGCCGGCGACCGGGTCCACCGGACGGCCGTCGACGTGGGTGAGGACGGCGCCCTCGCGGATGCCGGTGCCGGCGAGCGGGGAGCGGGCCTTGGAGTCGGAGGACTCGCCGGGCAGGATCCGCTTCACCGTCCAGCCGGCCTCCCGGGGCACGAGGTTGGCGCCGAGCAGGCCCATGGGGCGCTGGTAGTGCGGCGGCCCCTCGTTGCGGCGGGCCGGGGTGACGTAGGCGTGGGAGGTGCCCAGTTCGCCGAGGACCTCGCGCAGGAGGTCGGCGAACTCGTCGGGGGAGGAGACCCGTTCGACCAGCGGCCGGTACTGGTCGAGGACGGCCGTCCAGTCGACGCCGCCCATGTCGGGCTCCCAGAAGTAGGCGCGCACGATCCGGCCGGCCTCGTCGAACGCCTGCCGCCACTCCGCGCCCGGGACGATCTCGTGCAGGATGCGCCGCAGGTCCAGGTAGACGGTGGAGTCGCCGTCGCCGGGCTCGGTGGCCGGCACGGCCCGCAGCTCGCCCTCGTCGGCGACGACGAGCCGGGTGCCGTCGCCGCTGACCGCGAACCAGTCGAGGTCCTTGGCGAGTTCGGACTTGCGGGCCTTGGTGATGGTGAAGTGCTCCAGGGTGGGGCGGCCCGAGGTGTCGGCGGGGTTGGCGAAGGTCTCGCCGAGCGCGCCGGAGATGGGCCAGCGCAGCCAGACCAGGCCGCCGCCGCTGACCGGGTGCAGCGCCGAGTACTTGGAGGCGGACACCGGGAACGGGGTGACCCGGTCCGGCAGGCCCTCGATCTCGACGGTGACCGTGCCGTCGCCGGTGTCCGACTCGTCGTCGGCGGGGTCGAGGCCGCCGGCCGCCGGCCGCCCGTCGGGGAGCAGCGCGAACGGTGAGGGCGTGGCCGAGGAGAGCGGCACGAGGTACGGGCGGCAGCCGAGCGGGAACGACAGGTCGCCGGTGTGCACGTCGTACACCGGGTCGAAGCCGCGCCAGGACAGGAACGCGAGGTAGCGGCCGTCGCGGGTGAAGACGGGGTTCTCGTCCTCGAAGCGCCCGTTGGTGACGTCCACGACGGTCCGGGGGCCGGGTCCCGAGATGCGCGCCATCTTGATGGAGCGCAGGGAGCGGCCGATGCCGGGGTGGGACCAGGTGAGCCAGGCGCCGTCGGGGGAGAAGGCGAGGTCGCGGACGGGTCCGTTGAGGGACCGGATCAGCTCGGTGACCCCGCCGGGGCCGTCGCCCGGGGCGGCGTCCCCGGTCACCGCGGAGTCCCCGGTCGCTCCGGGGTCCCCGGCGGGCTCGGAGCCTCCGGCCGGCTCGGGGCTTGCGGCGGCGGGGGCGTCCTCGTCCGCTCCGGCGTCCTCGGTGGTGTCGAGCAGGAGGAGGCGTCCGTCGTGGGAGGCGATGGCGAGCCGCTCGCCGTCCGGGTCGGAGATCAGCTCCTCGATCCGGCCCAGACCGCCCGAGGCGAGCCGCCGCGGCGGCCGGTCGCCGCTGGCGCGCGGCAGGTAGGCGACCTCGACGGCGTCCTCGCCCTCGGCGTCGGTGACGTACGCGACCTGGCCTCCGCTGCCCAGCATCTCGGGGAGCCGGACGCGGACGCCCGGCTCGTCGATGATCGTGCGGGCGGGGCCGTCGCGGTGCGTCAGCCAGTACAGGCTGCCGCGCACGGAGACGGCGCTGGCGCGGCCGGTCTCGTCGACGGAGAGCGCGTCGATGTGGTGGGCGGCCGGCACCTGGTAGGCGCGCCGGCCGACGCGCTGTCCGCCGAGCCGTACCTCCAGCCGCCGGGGCCGGGAGTCGGGGGTGAGGGCGTCGACGATCCACAGGTCGCCCGCGCACTGGTAGACGACCCGGTGCCCGTCGCTGGAGGCGTGCCGGGCGTAGAACGCGTCGTGGTCGGTGTGGCGGCGCAGGTCGGTGCCGTCGGGCAGGCAGGAGTAGAGGTTGCCGACGCCCTCGTGGTCGGAGAGGAAGGCGACCCGGCCGTCGACGGCCATGGGGCAGTCGAGGTGTCCGCCGATGCCGGGCAGCAGCCGTTCGCCGTGCAGCCAGAGCCGTCCGGTGGCTCCGCCGCGGTACCGCTTCCAGGCGGCCGGTTCGTGCGGCGGCTTGCCGGTGAGGAGGAGGGTGCGGCGGTCGGTGCCGTTGCCGGTGAGCTCGCCGTCGTCGGTGACGGCGATGTCGGAGACCGGGCCCCAGGGCATGCGGCCGCCGGGGGAGCCGTCGGTGGGGACGGTGTAGGCCCACGAGTAGTAGGAGAACGGCTGCCCGTGCGAGGAGACGGCGAGGATGTCGGACCGGCCGTCCTTGTCGGGGGGCGTCCAGCCGCAGACCCGGGTGTCGGTGGAGCCCCAGTGGGTCAGCCGACGGGCCGGCCCGCCGTCGACGGGCACGAGGTGGATCTCGGGGTCGAGGCTGCGCCAGTTCGTGTACGCGATCAGGCGTCCGTCCGGCGAGAAGCGCGGGTGGCCGACCCGCGTCCGGTCGACGGTCAGGCGCCAGGCCCGGCCGGGGCGTCGGCCCTCGGCGACGAGCGGGGCGATCCAGAGGTCGTCCTCGGCGGCGAAGCACAGCAGATCGTCGTGGAGGTGCGGAAAACGGAGATACGCGACGTCGTCACTCACCTCCTCATGCTTTCCGCGGGGAGGGGGTCAGGCAACTCGTACGTTCATGCGGGCGTCCTGTCCTGTGGCGGCCGGTGTGGCCCAGGACACGTACGAAACGGTTTCGTTTCGCTGGGGGCGGGGGTATCTTCGAACTGTACGAAACCGTTTCGTTCGGATCGGAGGCCGGTTCATGGCACGCAGCAGGCTCACTCCCGAGCGGGAGTCCGAGCTGTACGCGGCCGTGCTCGACCTCCTCCGCGAGGTCGGCTACGACGCCCTCACCATGGACGCCGTCGCCGCCCGCACCCACTCCAGCAAGGCCACCCTCTACCGCCAGTGGGGGAGCAAGCCGGAACTGGTGGCCCGCGCCCTTCGCTCCAACAAGCCCGCCGATCTCGCCGAGATCGACACCGGCTCGCTGCGCGGCGACTTCGAGGAGATGCTCGCGCGGACCGACGACTGTCAGATGGAGAAGGACTCCGCGCTGATGCGGGGCCTGGCCCATGCCGTCCACACCAACCCCGAACTGCACCGGGCGCTGCGCGAGCTGCTCATCGAACCCGAGCTCAACGGCTTCGACGAAGTGCTGCGCCGAGCGGTCCGCAGGGGAGAGGTCGACGCCGACAACCCGGCGCTCAAGCTCATCCCCCACATGCTGATCGGTGCGTTCATCGCCCGGCCCCTGATCGACGACCTGCCGGTCGACCACGCGTTCCTCAGTGCCTACGTCGACGCCGTCGTGCTCCCCTCACTCGGCGTCTGATCCGCCTTCCCCAGGCTGATCCGCACCACCTGAACCACCTGACTCCGCACCACCTGACTTCGCACCGCTCACGACGTCGGGCCGGCTCCCCATGCCCTGTCCCTCCACACTGGGAGTACGCCCCCGTGGCCACGTTCCTGTACAAGCTGGGCCGTTCCGCCTTCCGGCGCCGACGGCTCGTCGCCCTCCTCTGGGTGGCCCTCCTGGCGATCGCCGGGATCGGCGCGGCCACCGCGCCCGTCGCCACCTCCAGCTCCTTCTCCATCCCCGGCACCGAGGCACAGCGCGCCTTCGACCTGCTCGAGGAGCGCTTCCCGGGCGCCGGCGCCGACGGCGCCACCGCCCGGGTCGTCTTCAAGGCGCCGGCGGGCGAGAAGGTCACCGACCCGGCCCACAAGGCCGTCGTCGAGGAGACCGTCGCCGCGCTGAAGTCCGGCTCGGACCAGATCGTCTCGGTCGCCGACCCGTACACCGCGAACGCCGTCTCGCAGAACGGCTCCACCGCCTACGTCTCCGTCGCGTACAAGGTCAACGCCATGGAGCTGACCGACGCGACCCGCGAGGCGCTCACCCAGGCCGGGGAGAACGCCCAGGGCAAGGGGCTGACCGTCGAGGTCGGCGGTGACGCCCTGCAGACCATGCCGGAGACCGGCGCGGGCGAGATCGTCGGCGTGGTCATCGCCGGCATCGTCCTGGTCATCACCTTCGGCTCGCTGGTCGCCGCCGGACTGCCGCTGCTCACCGCCATCGTCGGCGTCGGCATCGGCGTCTCCTCGATCACGGCGCTCGCCAACGTCCTGGACCTCGGCAGCACCACCTCGACCCTCGCGATGATGATCGGCCTCGCGGTCGGCATCGACTACGCCCTCTTCATCGTCTCCCGCTACCGCGCGGAGCTCGCCGACGGCCGGGAGAAGGAGGAGGCCGCGGGCCGCGCGGTCGGCACCGCCGGCTCCGCCGTCGTCTTCGCCGGCCTCACCGTCGTCATCGCCCTCGTCGGCCTGGCCGTCGTCAACATCCCGATGCTGACGAAGATGGGCTTCGCCGCCGCCGGCACGGTCGTGATCGCCGTACTGATCGCGCTCACCCTGATCCCCGCGCTCCTCGGCTTCGCCGGCGACAAGGTCGTCGGACGCAAGCAGCGCAAGGGCCTGAAGAAGGACGACGGCAAGCCGAACGGCGGCACCCGCTGGGCCCGCTTCGTCATCCGGCGGCCCGTCATGGTGCTGCTCGTCGGCGTCCTCGGCCTCGGCGCGATCGCGCTGCCCGCCGCCTCCCTGGAGATGGGCCTGCCGGACGACGGCGTCAAGCCGACCTCCACCACCGAACGCCGTGCCTACGACACGCTGTCCGACGGCTTCGGCCCCGGCTTCAACGGTCCGCTGCTCGTCGTCGTGGACGGCGACAAGGCCACCGCGGACAAGACGGTCTCCACCATCAAGGGCCTGGAGGGCTGGGCGGCGGTCACCCCGCCGACCCCGAACAAGGCCGGCGACGCGGCGATGATCACCGTCGTCCCGAAGGACCGGCCGTCCTCCGCCGAGACCGAGGGCCTGGTCCACGACATCCGGGAGGCCACCGGCGACGACGTCCTCGTCACCGGCGCCACCGCGATGAACATCGACTTCTCGCAGAAGATGAACGACGCCCTGGTGCCGTACCTGGCCCTCGTCGTCGGCCTCGCCTTCGTCCTGCTGACCCTGGTCTTCCGCTCGGTCCTCGTCCCGCTGAAGGCGGCCCTCGGCTTCCTGCTCTCGGTGGTCGCGGCCCTCGGCGCGGTCGTCGCGGTCTTCCAGTGGGGCTGGCTCGGCAGCCTGTTCGGGGTCGAGCAGACCGGCCCGATCATGTCGATGATGCCGATCTTCATGGTCGGCGTGGTCTTCGGTCTCGCGATGGACTACGAGGTCTTCCTCGTCACCCGCATGCGGGAGGCGTACGTCCACGGCGAGCGGCCCGGCGAGGCGATCGTGACCGGCTTCCGGCACAGCGCCCGGGTGGTCGTCGCCGCCGCGGTGATCATGATCGCGGTCTTCTCCGGCTTCATCGGCATGACCGACCAGATGATCAAGATGATCGGCTTCGGCCTGGCCGTCGCGGTCCTCTTCGACGCCTTCGTGGTCCGCATGGCGATCGTCCCGGCCGTCCTGGCGCTCCTCGGTCACAAGGCGTGGTGGCTGCCGAAGTGGCTGGACCGGATCCTGCCCAACGTGGACGTCGAGGGCGAGGGCCTCGCCCGCGCCGACGAGGGCTCGGGCTCGGGACCGGGCGGCAAGCCGGACCTCGTGGAGGTCTGACCCCCGCGAAAACCCTGCGAACCCCCCCCGCGACCCGCGGCCCGGTCCTCCGGGTCGCGGGTCGCGCGTCAGGCCCCGTGCGCCGTCAGCCCGTCGTCACCGACGAGCCGGCGGCGTACGTGTGCCGGAGGAAGCGGAGCAGGGCCGTGGTGTCGAACTGGACGACGGTGACCCCGTCGTCGGTGTGGAGCTCCACGACCGTCTGGACCCGGCCGCACGGCCAGACCCCGATGTCGCCGCCGCGGGCCGGGGCGCGCAGACCGGTCTCCAGGAGGGTGCGGGGGAAGGACCACTCGACGGCCCCGGGGAAGCAGAAGCGGACCGTCGCGGGGGAGGAGTCGGGGTCGTAACGGAGGGACACCGGCACCGGGCGGGAGAGGGGGGCGTCGCTGATGATCCGTCCCTTGGCGTAGTCGTCGACTTCGCGGTCGTGCGCGGTGGCCATCGGGGGCTCCTCACGGTTTGTCCTCTTATCGACCAATGTCCCACTCCTTCCCGGCCGGTGCGCGTCGCATACCCGTGCGGCCGAGAGTGTGCGCGGGGTCACGTGATGCGCACGCCGTCGTTCTGTGACCGTTGCGCTCTTGCAAGCCGTTCGCAGGAGGGCTCTATCATTCGGGACGTGCATGTACCTGACGGATTCATCAACGCCCCCGTATCGGCCGCCGCCGGAGTCGTCGCCGCCGGCGCCGTCGCCGTCAGCCTGCGCGGAGCCCGCCGCGAGCTGGACGAGCGGACCGCTCCGCTCGCCGGCCTCGTCGCGGCCTTCATCTTCGCCGTCCAGATGCTGAACTTCCCGGTCGCGGCCGGGACCAGCGGACACCTGCTCGGCGGCGCCCTCGCCGCGATCCTCGTCGGCCCCTGGACCGGCGTCCTGTGCATAGCCGTCGTCCTGCTGATGCAAGGCATCCTCTTCGCCGACGGCGGCCTCACCGCCCTCGGCGTGAACATCACCGTCATGGGCGTCGTCACCGTCGTCGTCGCCTACGCGCTCTTCCGCGGCCTCGTCCTCGTCCTGCCGCGCACGCGCCGCTCGGTGACCGTGGCCTCCTTCGTCGCCGCGCTCGTCTCCGTGCCCGCCGCGGCCGCCGCCTTCACGCTCATCTACGCGATCGGCGGCACCACCGACGTCCCCGTCTCCAAGGTCCTCACGGCCATGGTCGGCGTCCACGTCCTCATCGGCATCGGCGAGGCCGTCATCACCATGCTCACCGTCGGCGCCGTCGTCGCGGTCCGCCCCGACCTCGTCTTCGGTGCCCGCGGTCTGACCGCCCCGCTCAAGCTCCGCGTCGACGGCGAGCTCGTCGACGCCGCCCCGGCCACCCCGGCGGCCGCCCCGGCCGGCTCCCCGAGGAAGCTGTGGGCCGGCGGACTCGTCACCGCCCTCCTCCTCGCCGGATTCGTCTCCTTCTACGCCTCCGCCAGCCCCGACGGCCTGGAGAAGGTCGCCGCCGACAAGGGCATCGACCGCAACGTCGAGGACCACGCCGCCGCCGACTCCCCGCTCGCCGACTACGGCGTCAAGGGCGTCGAGGCCCCCCGGCTCTCCGGCGGCCTGGCCGGCGTGATCGGCGTCGGCGCCACCCTCGCCGTCGGCACCGGCGCGTTCTGGGTCGTCCGCCGACGCCGTACCGCCACCGAGGCGACGGCCTGACATGGGAGCGGGGCACGCACACAAGCTCTACCGGCACGCGCACTCACCGGTCCACGCGCTGCCCCCGCACACCAAGCTCGCCGCCGTCCTCGCCTTCGTCGTGGTCGTCGTCTCCACGCCCCGCGAGGCCGTCTGGGCCTTCGCCCTCTACGCCGCGCTCCTCGCGGCCGTGGCGGCGAAGGCCCGCGTGCCGGCCGGCTTCCTGCTGAAGCGGCTGCTCATCGAGGTGCCGTTCGTCGCGTTCGCGCTGCTCATGCCGTTCGTCGTGCCCGGCGAGCAGACCACCGTCCTCGGGGTGTCGATGAGCGTCCCCGGACTGTGGGGCGCCTGGAACGTCCTGGCCAAGGGCACCCTCGGCGTCGCCGCCTCCGTGCTCCTCGCCGCCACCACCGAGCTCCGCGCCCTGCTCCTCGGCCTCCAGCGGCTCAGGCTCCCGCCGCTGCTCGTCCAGATCGCCTCGTTCATGATCCGCTACGGCGACGTCATCACCGACGAGATGCGCCGCATGTCCGTGGCCCGCCGCTCACGCGGCTTCGAGGCCAGGGGCGTCCGCCACTGGGGCGTCCTCGCCAAGTCCGCGGGCGCGCTCTTCATCCGCTCCTACGAACGCGGCGAACGCGTCCACCTGGCCATGGTCAGCCGCGGCTACACCGGCACCATGCCCGTCCTCGACGAGGTCACCGCCACCCGCGCCCAGTGGGCGTACGCCGCGGCGCTCCCCCTCACCGCGCTCCTGATCTGCCTCCTGGGATGGACCCTATGACCGCCCCGTCGCTCGAAGTCCACGGTCTCGCCTACGCCTACCCCGACGGTCACCAGGCCCTCTTCGGTGTCGACCTGACCGTCGGCCGCGGCGAGCGGGTCGCCCTCCTCGGCCCCAACGGCGCCGGCAAGACCACCCTCGTCCTCCACCTCAACGGCATCCTCACCGGCGGCGCGGGCGGCGTCACCGTCGCGGGGCTGCCCGTCGGCAAGCAGCACATGGCCGAGATCCGGCGCAAGGTCGGCATCGTCTTCCAGGACCCCGACGACCAGCTGTTCATGCCGACCGTCCGCGAGGACGTGGCCTTCGGGCCCGCCGCGGCCGGACTGCGGGGGGCCGAGCTGGAGGCCGTCGTCCGCAAGGCCCTCGAACGCGTCGGCATGGCCGAGTACGCCGACCGCCCCCCGCACCACCTGTCCTTCGGGCAGCGCCGCCGGGTCGCCGTCGCCACCGTCCTCGCCATGGAGCCGGAGATCCTCGTCCTCGACGAGCCCTCCTCCAACCTGGACCCGGCCTCCCGCCGGGAGCTCGCCGACATCCTCCGCTCCCTCGACGTCACCGTCCTCATGGTCACCCACGACCTGCCGTACGCCCTGGAGCTCTGCCCCCGCGCGGTGATCCTCAGCGAGGGCGTCATCGCGGCCGACGGACGCACCGGCGACATCCTCGCCGACGAGGAGCTGATGGCCCGGCACCGCCTGGAGCTGCCGTTCGGCTTCGTGCCCGGCTCCGTCGCCTGACCCCGGAATCCGCCCCCGACCGGCCGCGTTGCACCATGGGAGCCGGTCGTACGAGAGGGAGCGTGAGTCGGGTGGACGTCCAGGGCACGGTGGCGGCGGGCTGGGAGCCCGTCAGGGACGCCTTCCTGCGCAACTTCGCACAACGCGGCGAGCGCGGCGCGGCCGTCGCGGTCCACCGGGACGGCGTCCCGGTCGTCGACCTGTGGGCGGGCGCGAAGTCCGCCGACCACACCGAGGGGGCCGACGAGGAGCCCTGGACGAGGGACACCGCCCAGGTCGTCCGCTCCGCCACCAAGGGCGTCGCCGCCGTCGTCCCGCTCCTGCTCCACGAGCGCGGACTGCTCGACCTCGACGCCCCCGTCGCCGCCCACTGGCCCGAGTTCAAGGCCGCAGGCAAGGACCGCGTCACCGTCCGGCAGCTGCTCGCCCACCAGGCCGGCGTCCCCGTCCTCGACCACCCCCTCACCCTCGCCGAGGCCGTCGACCTCCCCACCGCGACCCGCGCCATCGCCGCCCAGGCCCCCGTCTGGGAGCCCGGCACCGCCCACGGCTACCACGCCCACACCTTCAGCTGGCTGCTCTCCGGCCTCGTCCACCGGGTCACCGGCCGCACCATCGGCCGATGGGTCGCCGAGGAGATCACCGCCCCCCTCGGCCTCGACCTGTGGATCGGCCTCCCGGCGGCGGAAGCCCACCGCGTCGGCCGGCTCGCCCCCGTCGAGGAGATCGAACCGCCCGGCGGCGGCGCGCTCCGACTGCGCCCCAAGCGCTCGGTCTCCGAGGCGTACGAGAACCCGGACTCCCTCACCCGGCGCGCCTTCGGCGTCATCCACCCCAAGCCCGACGAGAACGACCCCGCCTACCGGGCCGCCGAACTCCCCGGCTCGGCCGGCGTCGCCACCGCCCGCGCGCTCTCCCGCTTCTACGCCGCCACCCTCGGCCCCGTCGACGGCGCCGCCCGCCTGCTCGCCCCGGAGACGCTCGCCCTCGCCCGCACCGAGGAGTCCGCGGGCCCCGACCGGGTCCTGCTCGTCTCCACCCGCTTCGGCCTCGGCCACATGCTGCACGGCCCGGCCTCCCCGCTCCTCGGCCCGTCCTCCTTCGGCCACCCCGGCCGCGGCGGCTCCCTCGGCTTCGCCGACCCCGACTCCGGCATCTCCTTCGGTTACGTCACCAACGGCATGCGCAAGACGGTCACGGCCGACCCCCGGGCCCAGGCCCTGGTGCGGGCGGTCCGGGCGGCGGCGCTCTGACGCGTAGGGTCGACGGGCCGGAGCAGCACACCCGTCGCCCAGGGGAGCGAGACGCATGACCGCCGAGGACCTGACACCCGCCACCGAGTCCGCGCACGACCCGCACGCCACCTACGAGAAACTGCTCGCCCTGCTCGACGAGCGCGGCGCCGCCTACCGGGTGATCGAGCACGCCCCCGAGGGCGCCACCGAGGCGGTCAGCGCCCTGCGCGGCCACACCCCCGGGCAGGCGGCCAAGTGCATCATCGCGATGGTGAAGATCGGCAAGAAGGAGAAGCGGTTCGCGCTCGTCGTCGTCCCCGGCGACCGGCGGATCGACCTCGCCGCCGTGAAGGCGCTGTACGGCGGCACGTACGTCTCCTTCGCCTCCCCGGAGATCGCCGAGGAGCTCGCCGGCTCCCCGAGCGGCACCATCCTCCCCTTCGCCTTCGACGAGCGCCTCGACCTCTTCGTCGACCCCGGCCTGCTCGTCCACGAGGAGTTCTACTTCAACGCGGCACGCCTCGACCGCTCGCTCGCCCTGTCCGCGAAGGACTACACGGCGATCGCGGAGCCGCGCGTCGAACGGGTCTCGACCGACTGAGGCACCGGCCCGCCCCGCGGATCAGGCGACGGCCGGGGTGAGCGCGAGCACCATCCCGAGCCCGACCAGCACCGTCCCGATCACCTTGTTGAGCACCGCCTGCCTCCGCAGCAGGCGGGTCCGCAGGCTCTCCTGGGAGAAGAGGACGGCGGCGATCCCGAACCACACCAGGTGCGCGAAGGACATGAACAGGCCGTATCCCACCTGCTGGGCGACGGGCGTGTCGGCGCTCACGACCTGCGTGTACGTGCTCAGCACGAAGAGCATCGTCTTGGGGTTGAGCGCGTTCGTCAGGAAGCCGGTGCGCAGCGCCCCCGCCTTCGTCAGGCCGGCGTCGTCCGACAGGTCGACGTCGGCCCGCGTGGTCGCGACGAACGTCCGGTAGCCGATGTACACCAGGTACGCGGCGCCGATCAGCTTCATCGCGGTGAACAGCGCCGGCGAGCGGCTCACCAGGAGTCCCACGCCCAGCATCGTGTAGGCGACGTGGACCAGGACGCCGAGGGCGATCCCGACGGCCGCCAGCACCCCCGCCGTCCGCCCGTACAGATAGCTGTTGCGGACCGTCATCGCGAAGTCCGCGCCGGGGCTGATCACCGCCAGCACCGTGATGACCGCCACGGCGATCAGCTGTCCCATCTTCCCGTTCCCCCGTTCCCCCGTTCGTCCGCTCCCCGAGCCGGAGCGGCCCCGTGACGCTAGTCGATCGACGGCCCCGCACGCGAGGGCGAGTTGACGGAGTAGGCGACCCGCGCCGCCCTCTGGCGCTCCGGGTCCCCCCGATGCTGGGATCACCCCATGGAACGGGAACGCACACGGCGGTTCGAGGGGTACGGAGCACTGGTCACGGGAGCGGCGCGCGGCATCGGCGCGGCCACCGCGCGACGCCTCGCGGCGGAGGGCGCCCGGGTCCTGGTCACGGACATCGACGAGGAGGAGGCCCGCAGGACGGCCGCGGACCTGCCCGGGGCGGTCGCCCTGCGCTGCGACGTCGGCGACCGGGCGGCGGTGGAGGCGGCGGTCGCGTACGCCGTGGAGACCTTCGGCGGCCTCGACGTCCTCGTCAACAACGCCTTCGCGCCCGTCGCCCCCGACCCGGACCGGTTCGAGGACGAACCCGACGACGGCTGGGCCGGCCAGCTCGACGTCACGCTGCTCGGCGCCGTCCGCTGCGCCCGGGCGGCGCTGCCGCACCTCGCCGCGGCCGGCGGGCGCGGCGCGATCGTCACCATCGGCTCCGTCAACGCCGAGGCCGACTTCGGCAACCACGCCTACAGCGCCGCCAAGGCGGGCCTCGCCTCCTTCACCCGCACCCTGGCCGGCGACGCCGCCCCGCGCGGGGTGCGCGTCAACCAGATCAACCCGGGCACGATCGCGACCGCGGGCTGGGCAGGCAAGGAGGCCGAACTCGCCGCCCTCGCCGACCGGGTCTACCCGCTGGGGCGTGTCGGCACCCCGGCGGACGTGGCCGCGGCCGTCGCCTTCCTCGCCTCCCGCGACGCGTCCTGGATCACCGGCACGGTCCTGCGGGTGGACGGCGGGCTGATGGCGGTCAACACCCACTTCGCCGAGGTGCTGGGCGACTGACTGCGGGAAGGGAAGAAATTCCGGGCCCGGGCGCAACCCCGGGAGGTGCCGCACGTCTGGTGGGTTGAAGGCGCCCTTCACCGCACCACCCCAGACCGTGTTCCCTCACCTCCTCGGGAGACCCCATGTCCCGCCACGCAGCCCTGCGGACCCTCCGCGCCCGTCCCCGGATCCTCGGCGCCGTCACCGGTGCCGCGCTCCTCCTCGGCGGCGCCTTCGCCGTCCAGGCCGCCGCCGACTCCGGCCCGCGCCCCGCCCCGGCGGCCCCGCAGGCGGCCCCGGCCCCGGAGTCCGCGCCGGCCCCCCGCGCGGTCCCGGCCCCGCAGGCCGCACCGAAGGCCGCCCCCGCGCCCCGGCCGGCCACCGCCCCGGCCGTCGTGGCGGCCCCGGCCCCGGCTCCCGCCCCGGCCGCCGCCACCCCCGC
>NZ_JBFBBC010000029.1:0-35598 GCF_040689545.1 Streptomyces sp. NPDC051180 | reverse complement strand
TCCAGTGCTCCCCATGCCTCGTCGGTTACGCCGCTCCGCGCGTGGTCAGTGCGGTTCGCGCCAGTTCGCGCAGCCAGGTGTGGGCGTGGTCCGTCCCCGGAAGAGGCACATGCAGTACGCGACAGCGCGGTACGCGACACCCGTGGCGCCGGCCTGGTGGTCCCGCCTGCTCGCCCGCGTGTCCGGGACCGCCGACCGGCCTGCGGCCCCGGCGGCGCGCCGGCTGAGGGCCGTTCCGGAACCGTGGGACGACGGGCGGCCGCCGTCCCTCACCGAGCTGTACCGGGCCCGGCGGCTCGACATGGTGCGGCTCGCGCTCTTCCTGGTCGACGACCTGCCCACCGCCGAGGACGTCGTGCAGGACGCCTTCGCCGCCGTCTGCCGCCGCTACGGCACCTCGCTCGCGGGTCTCCAGGACCCGGGGGCGTATCTGCACACCGCCGTCGTCAACGCGGCCCGGTCCGTGCTCCGCCGCCGCCGGACCGCCCGCGCGTACGTCCCGCCCCACCAGGGCTCCGGACCGCCCGTCGACGAGGCCCTCCTGCTCGCCGAGGAGCACCGCCACGTCCTGGACGCCCTGGCCGAACTCACCCGCCGTCAGCGCGAGGTGCTCGTCCTGCGGTACTGGTCCGAGCTGACCGAGGCCCAGATCGCGCAGGCCCTCGGCCTCTCCCGCGGCACGGTGAAGTCCACCGCGAGCCGCGCCCTCGACGCCCTGGAGAAGAGACTGGAGGCGACGGACCGATGACCCCGCACCCCGACGCGACCGCCCGGCCCGCCACCGAGGACCGGCTCCGCGCCGCCCTCACCGCCCGCGCCGCGCTCCTCGCCCCCCACGACCTCCGGCCCGCCGATCCTCCCCGGGGCCACACCTGGGGAACCCGCCGCCTCCAGGCAGCGGCCCTCGCCGCGGCCGCGGTGGCCGCGGCGGTCGTCCTCGTCACCCTGCTGCCCACCGGCGGGAACCCGCGGACCCCCGTCACCCCCGCCGCCACCCCCTCCGCCGACGAACGCCCCCCGGCGCCGCCGGCGACCCCGGCCCCCGCCCCGCCCTCGCCCACCTCCCCCTCCGTCGTGCCCCCGAGGCCCCTCTCTTAGGGGGCGCCCGGCGTGTCTGCGAGGGCCCCGCGACGGGAAAGCTGGTGTCGGCGGAGGTCACTGTGGAGGGGGATTCGGATGCGTCGTGAGGGAATCGCAGTGACCCGGAGGGCCGGGGCGTCGCAGCGGGCCGGGCGGCGGCCGAAGCTGTGGGCCTTACGGGAGGACAGGACGGGCAGCGGGACGATCACCGAGGCGGAGTGCACCACCTGCCTGGACGGCTCCGGCGCGGCGGAGGACGGCAAGGGGCCCGCCGGGTGGTGCCTGGCGCACGCGCAGGAGACCGGCCACACCGGCTTCCGCCGCATCCGCACGGACTTCTTCCGGGCGTCCTGCGACACCGCGGCGGCCGCCGACGGCGGCTGAGACGGGGCCCGTTCAGCCGGCGTGGAGCATCAGCCCGATGCCGAGGGCCATCAGACCGGCCGCCGCGACCCGGGGGCCGCCGAAGCGTTCCTTGAAGAACAGGGCGCCGATGGCGGCGCCGACGATGATCGAGGACTCGCGCAGCGCGGCGACGGGGGCGAGCGGAGCCCTCGTCTGGGCCCACAGGACCAGCGCGTACGCGGCCACCGACAGGGCCGCGCCGGTGAGGCCGCGGGCGGCGTGCGGACGGAGCTCGCCCAGCAGGGCGGCGCGACGGCGGTACAGGGCGTACGCGGGGATCGCGAGGCCCTCCAGGACCATCAGCCAGGCGAGGTAGCCGAGCGGGGTGCCGGAGGCGCGGACGCCGACGCCGTCGACGACCGTGTAGAGCGCGATCGCCAGGCCGGTGGCGCCCGCGGCGAGGAGGGCCGGCCAGTGCGGGCGGGCGCCCTTGCCCCGGATGCCCCACAGGGCGAGCCCGGTCAGACCCGCGCAGGCCACGGCCACCCCGAGGAGCTGCCAGCCGCCCGGCACCTCGTCGAGGAAGAGGGCCGCGAGCACCGTCACGACCAGCGGGGCCGTACCGCGGGCGATCGGGTACATCTGGCCGAAGTCGCCCAGCGTGAACGACCGCATGAGCAGGACGTAGTAGCCGACGTGCAGGAGCGCGGAGGCGGCCAGGTACGGCCAGGCGCCGGCCGCCGGCAGCGGCACTAAGAGCGCCGTGGCCAGACCGAGCAGCGCGCCGCCGCCGGAGATCAGCGTGAAGGAGAGCAGCTGGTCCTTGATGTGGTGGGCGATGGCGTTCCAGCCGGCGTGGGTGACGGCGGCGACGAGGACGGCGAGGGTGACGAGCGGCGTCACTCCGCGGTCTCGCGCACGTCGACCAGCGTGCCGCCGGCGTGGGCCACCAGCGTCTTGGGGTCGAGGGCGAAGACCGTGTGCGGGGTGCCCGCCGCCGCCCACACCACGTCGTGGTCGAGGATGCCGCGGTCGGCGAGGACCCGGGTCCGGGTGGCGTGGCCGAACGGCGGGACGCCGCCGATCGCGTAGCCGGTGGTCTCCCGGACCGCCTTGGCGTCGGCCCGGGTCACCCGCGCGGCGCCCAGTTCCTCCCGCACCCGCTCGACGTCCACCCGCGAGGCCCCGTCCATCAGGACCAGGACCGGCACGCCGTCGGCCGCGAAGATCAGCGACTTCACGATCTCGGCGACCCGGCAGCCGATGGCGTCGGCGGCCTGCTGGGCGGTGCGGGTCTCGTCCGGGAAGCGGCGGATCTCGACGTCGAGGCCCGCCTCCCGAAGTGCGGCGGCGAACCGGGGGTGCGCGAAGGAGGCGTCGTCAGCGGTCATGACGGCACGCTAGCGGTCCGTGTACGGGCCACGCGACCCTCTTTCAGCCCTTGGACGGGGGCGGCGCCGCAGGGGACGGCCGCGTCCCCCGTCGCCCCCTCGCGCTCACCCCGCCCGCAGGACCTGCGCCACCACCGGGCCGGCCGCGTCGCCGCCGTGCCCGCCGGACTGCACGACCGCCGCGGCGGCGAGGTCGCCGGAGTAGCCGGTGAACCAGCTGTTGGAGGTGGACTGGGCGTCCACCTCGGCGGATCCGGTCTTCGCGCCCTTCGGCGAGGGGAGCCCGGCCATCGCCCTGGTCGCGGTGCCGTCCGCGGCCGTCGCCGCTCCCCGCATCATCTGCTGCAGCCCCGAGGCGACCGCGGGGGACAGCCGGTCGGCGGTCGCGAACGTGCGGTCGTCGAGCGACCTGGCCACCAGGTAAGGCTGGCGGAAGCCGCCGTCCCTGACGGTCGCCGAGAGCGAGGCGACGTTGAGGGCGCTCATCGTGATCCTCCCCTGGCCGATGTACGAGGCCGCCGTCTCGCCGCCGGACGACTCGGGGACGCTGCCGTCCGCCGCCGGGACGCCGACCTGCCAGTTCAGGCCGATGCCGAAGGACCGGCGGGCGGTCTCGCCGAGGACGGTGTCCTCGACGTCCTTCTCGCTGAGCGGCCCGAGCGCCTTGATGAAGGCGGTGTTGCAGGAGCGGCGGAAGGACTGGGCGAGGGTCCCCCCGTCGATCTTGAAGTGGTCCAGGTTGCGGAAGGGGACGCCCTTCCAGGTGACGTCCGCCGGACACTCGACCCGGTCGCCGGGCATCGCCAGACCCTGCTGCATCATCATCGCCGCCGTGACGATCTTCATCGTCGAGCCGGGGGCCTGCTTCCCCAGGAAGGCGGTGTTGAAGCCGCCGGCCGGGCTGTTGGCGACCGCCCGTATCGCGCCGGTCGACGGCTCGATCGCGGCCACCGCCGCCGACCCGTACGCCTTGACCGCCTTCTCGGCCGCCGCCTGGACGTCCGCGTCGATGGTGGTCCTCAGCGTGCCCGGCCGCCCCTGCGACAGGACGAGGACCGTGGTGTCGGGGACGGCCTCGCTGCCCGAGTCGATCCAGGTCTCGATCCCGGTCGTGCCGCCCGCCTTCGCCCCGTACCGCTTGCGCAGCTCGTCCAGGATCGGCCCGAGCGAGGGGTACTTCTCCGCCGTCAGCTCCTTGCCCGCGCGGTCGACGGCCTTCACGGACGCGGTCTTCGCGGCGCCGGTGCGCAGGGTGCCGCCGGCGGTCAGCTTCGGGTGGAGCACCGTCGGCGCCCACTTCACCAGCGGCCGGCCGGTGCTCTGTCCGCGCACCACGGTCAGTTCGGAGGTGTACGTCCAGGGCTTCGACACGCCCTCGAAGGTGACGGTCGCCGCCACCGTGAACGGCACCTTCGCCCCGACCGGCGTCCCCGGCGTGATGACGGCCTCGGAGACGGCCGCACCCTCCCGGAAGCCCAGGACGGCCGGCCCCGCCGAGACCGGGTCGTTGGTCAGCTGGGCCGCCCGGTCGGCCTCCCCGGCCGCCCACGCCGCCAGGAAGTCCCGCGCCGTCGACGTCACCTCGTCACCCGTGACGGGCCCCGATCTCGGCGCCGACTCCGCCCTCGTCCCGACCGTCGAGTCGCCTCCCGTGACGCCGTTCCACAGGTTGTACCCGCCGTAGCCGACGCCCCCCGCCACGACGGCGAACACACTTCCCACGACCGCGACCTTGGCTCCACTGCGCATGGCTGCGCCTCCCCTCCCCCGGTGGCCGTCCAGTCAAGCAGCGCGGCATCCCGGTGTCGAGGAACTCATGACACATCTGTCACTCCGTCACCACGGGGGAGGGACCCGCCCGTCACACCCAGGTGTCGAGCCACATCCGGTTTCTCCACTGGTCCAGCGGAATGGGGGTGCCGGTGTAGATGGGCCAGAAATAGATGAAGCCTCCCGAATCGAGCTGCTCATGGCTCTGACCAGGGAGGAAGTCATCCTCTCGGGCCGTTCGGCGGCCGTTGGGCCGTCTCTGGGCCGCCGATGAGTCCTATTCGGCGAATTCTACGGTGGCGCAGTCCACCCATCGAGCGAGGACGCTGAACGCCGCAAGCTGCTCTAGGGCTTCGTGCTCGGGGAGTTCCCCAAGGTCGGCTTCATGGCTGTTGGGGTTGCGTAGACCGGCATAGCAGCCCTCGGCCAGGGCGCGAGCCCCACGCTGGGTGCTTGCGTAGGTGTCGCTTCCATCGTTGGGCATGATGCGCAGTCGAGGCTGCCCGGCTCGAGCGGGATCCGCTGAGAAGGACTGGTTGAAGAGATTGACCTCAGAAGGACGCCGCAGCATCAGCTTGTTCTGTGTCTCGGCGTTCACCTTCCTGGCAGCGGCCGTGATTGCCTCCCGGAAGTGTCCACTTTGCCAGAGGGACATTGCCCCATCCCACACCCAAGGGTGAAGTGAACTGGCGCTCAACCGAGGTGCGTTGTCGCCCAGATTTTCTCGGATCTCGGCGTCGCGCAGGATGGCAGCCCGGACGCGGATGGCCGTCTCGCGATGGCCGTTCCAGCGCATGTTGGGGTTGAACGACAGACTCTGCCGCTCCAGCCACTCCGGCTCGACTCGATCAAATATCTGCTCGATTACGTGAGCCTGTCCGAGGATGTCCTCTTCCGTGACCTCCGCTCCGACGGCATAACGGCCCCTGGGGCGGCCGTAATCTTCGGTCAGGGAGAGGAAGAGCGCGAGCTGCTCGACTGCCCAGTCAGGTTTCGCGATGGGGTTCACGAGGATGATTCTTCCTCTGAGGGTGCCGGTAGCGCAGGCATTTTCGGCTTGAAGAGAGCATCCACGGCGTTGCGGGTTCGGCCTTCGCTCGTAGGCATGAGGTGCGTGTACGTGCGCAGCGTGAACCCCGGATCGGCGTGGCCGAGGTACTGGCTCAGGGCCCGGATGTTCTCTCCGGCGTCCAGGAGCACGGAGGCGTAGAAGTGCCTCAGCGCGTGCATGCCGTGCTCCGGGGCCGACGCGTACCGCTCGCCTTCCTCCGGCTCCGGGATGATGCCCACGGCGGCGAGAGCGGGCTTCCACATGAAGTCGTTGAAGTGGCTCACCCGGATGTGGCCGCCGGCCGACCCCGTGAAGATGAGCGACTTCGTCACGGGCGGCCCGTCAGGGGTCCGCCAGGGCAGCGTGAGCCTAACGGGCGGGTGCTTCTCTGAGTGCGCCTTGAGCGCGGCCGCCACGGACGGGGGAAGGGGGACGTCGCGCACCTTGCCGCCCTTCGGCAGGGCGAAGACGAACTTGCCCCGGATGCGCTTGAGCTGATGCTCCACGGAGATCCAGCCGCCCTCGTGGTCCACCTCGTCCACCGACAGGCCGAAGACTTCCCCCTGCCTCAGCCCGCACCCGCCAGCGGCGTCCACAGCAGCCCGCAGGTGCTCCGGCAGGGCGGCCCGCACTCCGAACACCTGGTTCGCCGTCCAGGGGACGACGCGGGTGGGACTGGGCTTGGGGATCTGGATGGACTTCGCCTTACAGGGGTTCTTGGCGATGAGTCCGTCGTCCAGGGCAGCGCTGAACGCGGCGGAGACGGTGCCGAAGACGATCCGGCGGTGCGAGGCGGCGGGCACGTTGGCCTCCAGCTCACCGAGCCACGTGCGGATGTGGCCGGGCTGGAACGACGCGAGCGGCCTGGTCCCGATGTACGGGAACGCGTGCAGCCGCAGCCGACGCTCCGCCGCCTCGCGGCTGTTCACCTCGGTCGTGTGCGTCGCCACCCACTTCTCCGCGAACTGCCGGAAGGTGACGCGGCCCGCCTGCGGGTCGACGTACTGCCCCCGGGACATGTCGGCCTCGATGTGGGCGAGCCACTGGGCGGCGAGGCGCTTCTGCTTGTCGGGGAAGCTCTTGGACTTCTCGGTCCCGTCAGGGCCGATATAGCGGGCGCGGTAGCGGAGTCCGAGTCCGTAGCGGTCGGTCTTGACCTGACGGGACTTGCCGTCGGCGCCGATCTCGGTTTTGAACCAGCGGTCTTGGATGTGGCCAGCCATGTGCGCTGCGTCCTCTCGGTTAGGTGCGCCGGCCCTCAGGGAGGGAGGCATGGGGGTGCCGTGGAAGCGGCTGTGGAGGGGTTTCGGGGTGGCTGGGGAGGGTGCCTCCCTGCCTCCCTGAGTGGGGGTTTGGGCAGGTCACCGGTAGGGAGGTGGGCCAGGGAGGCGGTGAGGGAGTTCTCCCTGCCTCCCTGGCGCCTCCCTGGCTCGGGGGAAGCGGAGAGGGGTCTCGGAAAGCGGCTGTGGACAGGGTTTCGGGGCGGCTTGGCGGGGTGCCTCCCCGCCTCCCCGAAGGGGTGTTTTCGCTGGTCGGCGCGGGGGAGTCGGCCCGGGGAGCAGGTTGGGGAGTTCTCCCCGCTTCCCCGGTGCCTCCCCGGGCTTGGGGAGGCGGTGTGACGGCCGTGACGGCGGGGTGTGACGGCCGTGACGCGGCCCCTTTACCAGCCTTACCTTGCAGGTCACGGGCCCTTACCGGCCCCTCTACCGAGGTAAAGGGCTCCCTCTACCTGAGCGGTCCCGGCAGGGGGTGTGACGGCGGGGTGTGACGGGGGTGTGACGGCGTCACGGGTAGCGGGAGGGGGCTCTACCTCCCGCCCCGCCGGCGGGTTATGCGGCGGTGTCGGTGGCTTCCTGGTGCTGGACCCAGGTACGGACGGCGGCAGGGTCGTAGCGAACGTGGCGGCCGACGCGGAAGCCGGGCGGGCCGGTGCGCTGCTTGCGCCAGTGGTAGACGGTCTCGATGGGGACGGAGAACATCGCGGCGATGTCCTCGGGGGTGAGGTAGCGGTCCGGGAGTCCGGCGCGCAGGGTCTCGACGGGGTTGCTGGCCATGGGGTGGGGTGACTCCTCGTGTCCGTCGCGGGGCGGTGCGGGAGTGGTGCCGGTGGCCGCCCTAGAGAGTTGGTGTATCGCAGCGTCCGCAGCGCCCCAGCGTCCGCACCTCTGCGTCTGTGCAGTTCAGAGGTGGTGAGAGGCGCGGACGCTAGTGCGGACGCTGCGGACGCTGGACGGCTGTAGCGTCCGCAGCTCCGTGCCGTGTCCGGGCCGCTGGTGTGCGGCCCGGTCCGGCAGTGTCAGTGCAGTTCAGGTGCCCTGTGGCCCTGTCCGATCGGGGGCACGTCGGGCCAGAGAGGGTCGGTCGGGGGCGCGGACCCTGCGGACGCTGTCTCCTGGGTGAGGTCGGTCCGGGTGAGGACGAGGAGCCTGCTTCGGTGCCGGTCCTGGCTACGTTGCGTGTCGTCCACGGTGATGCCGACTGTCCGCAGGAGCGGGGCGATGCGCTTGACCTTCCCGCTCGCGCGGGTGGCGTCCTTGGGCCAGGTGGGCGGCCGGATGCCGCCCGGGGGCTGGACGTGTTCCAGGAGCTGTGCGGCGGTCCCGGTCCACGTGCCGCACTGTTCGACCAGGGCGACGACGGCGGAGCCGAACGGGTCGCCTACCAGGGCGTCTCCGGCGACGTTCGCGGAGGCGGCGAGGTAGTCGCCCAGGGTGTTCCACTCCATGACCTGGTCGACGGCCGCCAGGACGCGGGCGAAGTCGGCCATGCGGGGCAGGGAGTCCAGCCGCACGTTCGGCAGAACGGCCAGGACTGCGGCGAGGAGGTCGAAGAGCGCGCCGAGGACGGCGGGCCGCACGGTCTCGAACGCGGTCGCCAGCTCTTCCTCCGTCCGGCGCCGCTCCGGCTCGATCAACTGGAGGTCGAGCATGAGCAGCCGTTCGGCGAGGTCTCCGGCGAGCGCGCCGGCGTCGATGGTGGTCATGGCCAGCACCCGGCGGAAGGACACCACCACCACGTCGTCGTCGCTGTACAGGGCCCGGTCCACGAACCCGTCGCCCGTGACGGCCTTGCACAGGGTGTCCGACAGCCACGGCGGGATAGCGGAGATGTTGTCCAGGCACAGGGCCCAGGAGTTGAACGCCTGCGTCGACCACGCCTTGAGGTCCCGTGGCGCGGACCGCTTAGCCGCGGGCGAGGGGTCGACCAGGTTCACCACCATCTGCGCGGCGGCTGACTTCCCCGTGCCCTGCTCGCCCTTGAAGGTGAGGACCGGGTGCGGGATGTTCGGCATCCACGCGGCGATGAGCCAGGCCACGAGCCGCCGGAAAGCCGACTCGTCCATGTTGAACATGCTGTGGAGCATGGCCAGCCCGTCCCCTTCGAGGATCGGGGTGGGCATGGGCGACATGGCCCCGGAGCGCCGGAACAGCAGCGGCGAGCGCGGTACGACCTGCCAGCCCCCGGCGGATACCGTGACGGCGCGGCCGTCGGCGGTACCCAGGTCGACCACGATCGTTCCCAGGTCGTCCTGACCGGCCCGCAGATGCACCGGTACCGGGTCGTCGTCCTCCGCGATGCCCTCCAGCACCGTCATGGCATCCGCCAGCGCCGACTGAGAGGCCACGTCCCCGTCAAACGTCTCGGCGTACAGGCGGGCCAGCCGCTGCCTCACCCCGGAGCGCCCCTTAAACGGCAGCACGAGGTTCGGGCCGTCAACCGCGACCGCGTAGGGGCGACCGTCCGCCGACATGACGAACCGGTACCGCTCCCGCGCGAGGGCGACCAGCCGCACGGCGGCCGACGGCTTCTTACCGCTGCCGTCGTCGGCCGGGGGCTTGTTCACGGGCGTGCGCCGAGTGTTCACGGTGGCCCGGCCGGTGTTCACGGGTGCCGGGTCGGTCGACCCGTCGGGGTCGATCGGTCGGGCGGTTCCGTTCACCGGCTTGGTGGTGCTGTTCACGCGCTCACCCCTCGATCGGTCGACTGCTCACAGGTGTTCATCCGGGCCGTACGCCGCCGCTGGTCGAGTCGGCCGACTCGCGCACGCCGCTCGATCGGTATGCGCTGGTTTGTCTGGCCAGGGGTAGACCGTGCGGCCGACGAACGGGCGTGAACGATCCGCGCGATCATCAGCCAGTCGACCCCGTCCGGACCCAACTCGATCGGGTTCGAGTCGGCCGACCGGTCGGGTACGTCGGGCACTCGATCGGCCGGGTCGCCGGTCGGCTGAACGCCTGTGAACGTCGGATCGAAGGACCAGACCAGCAGCAGGGCGAGCGAGAGGAACAGTCGGTCGGCCTTGACGTGGTTGCAGGGCTGGCAGGCGAGCACGAGCGCGTTCGCGGACCACGTCCGGTAGAGCGAGATCGGCACGACGTGGTCCATCGTTGCCTCGCGAAGGTCCTTGAACCGGTGGCGGCAGTAGGCGCACCGCCGGCCGTCGCGGGCCGCGAGCTGAGCCTTGCGGCTGCGGCGACGGGCGGCGTTGAGCCGTGGAGAGGCGTGCAGGCTCACCCGGCCACCCCGGAGACGTCGACCAGGTCGAGCACGGTCCGCAGCGCGGCGGACAGGGAGCCCAGGTGCATGGCCATGGCGGTCGGGCTCGCCATGCCGAGATCGAGGTTCTCGACCCGGCTCAGCGCGTCCCGGGCGGCCGCCAGCAGGATCGGCGGCACCGGTACCACGGCGGGCGCCTGCGGGGTCAGCTCCTTGGGGCGCATGGCGGGCCACAGGTCCCACACGGTGGTACCGAGGACGCGGGCGACGGCGTGGGCGTGACGGGCGTAGGGGCGCCGTCCGGGCTCGTTCACCCACCGCTCCACGGTCTTCGGGTCCACCTGGAGCCGCTCGGCGAGTTCGGCGTAGGTCAGATCGGCCTCGACGATGGCCGCCGCCAGCCGCGTGTTCCCCTCGGCCAGCACCGGGGCGGGGAGGTTAACGGGGGACTCAGGTGCGATCGTCACAGCGCCACCCCCGCGCGGTGGTGCCGGATCGTGGCGCGTCCGTGGACCGGGCAGCCCCGGGAGACGGACACGTCCTCGTCCGCCCACATCGGGATCGACTTGGTGCCACGGCAGGGGCATCCGCCCTCGACCTCGGCGGCCGAGTTCCGGGCCAGCGTCTTCGGCGTCATCGGGTCCCGCCACAGGGTCCCGGAGGCCATCTGCTGCGCCTTGAACAGGCGGCGGGCCTTCGGGAACCGCTGCTCGTGCCGGGCCTGCACGTCGACCGGCACCAGGTTGCTCATCTCCAGGAGGCGGTGCCCGTAGGAGAACTCTGCCCGACGGCGGAGCTCATCCAGGCCGACGCGCTCGGCCCCCTGCACGATCCACGCGGCGACCTGCGTGTCGGTCACGACACCGGCGCGGAAGCGGTCGGGCATGTCCGAGGCGTACAGCGCCACCGCGCGCTCACCCCCGGTCAGCTCCGCCACGGCGACAGAAAGCCGAACCCGTAACGCGGTCTCGTTCGATCCAGGCATCATGGGAGTACCCCTTCGTGGGTCGGGGAGCGGCTATCTGCTTGGCGGTAGGGAGCCGCTCCCTGCTTCGTCCTAGGTCTCTGACCAGGACGTTTCCATGCCTCAGCCCCCATGCGGGAGCCGTACCCATTCCGATCGATCCGACCGGCGGGCATATCCCTAAGGTTCCCTAGGGCACCCTAGGGTGTCAAGCGGTACGCTAGGGAACGCATCCAATGACGTAAGGGAGTTGACGTGGTGTCGGATCAGGTCGGCCATCGGGCGCCGTACGCACGGATCGCCGCGCACTACGAGGAACTGATCACGTCCGGCCAGCTGGGGCCGGGTGAACTTCTGCCCAGCATCAAGACCCTCGCCCAGGAGTGGAGCGTCAGTACTGCGACGGCCGAGAAGGCGCTCCGGAAGCTCCGCACTGATGGGCTCGTCCGGGGAATCCACGGCATCGGTACCGAGGTGATCGACCGCCCCGCTCCGATGTCCTCAGGCGCACAGCGTCAGGACCGGGGTCGCCGCAGCGGGTCGAGCTGGGGAGCGGGCGAGCGGTCCGATTCCCACGAAGCGGCTGTGGTTCCGGCGCCGGCCGATGTGGCGCAGGTACTGGACATCACGCCGGGATCTGACGTGATCCGGCGCCGCCGCGTCTACCGCGACCGGCACGGCATCGTCGCGCACTCCACGTCGTGGATTCCGGTGCAGTACGGGAAGCTCATTCCCCAGCTGGCGGAGAGCGCGCGTCTGTCCGGTGGAACGTCCCTCCAGCTCATCGCGCAGACCACGGGGCGGCCGATCACCCGTCGCATCGACACGGCGTCGGCCCGACTCCTCACGCCGGCGGACGCGCAGCTCTTGGAGCTGGATCCCACGAACCCGCCTTCGGAACCGGTGGTCGTGATGACCGCGAAGTTCGTCGACAGTGGGGACCACGTCGTGGAGTACGGCGTGGACCTCGGCGGCCCCGGCCGGACGTGGCTCACTGAATCGGAGCTCACGCAGTGACGGCGGACTCGGCCGGGCGGCCGTTCTGCGTGCTGATGGTGGGCCTTCCTGGTTCGGGCAAGACGACCCTCTCCCGCGCGCTCACAGCGCGCGGGTTCGTCAGGCTGTGCCCGGACGAAGAGATGTTCCGTCGGCACGGCGTCTACGGCGTCGACTTCCCCCGGGGGTCCTTCCCGACGTTGGAGCGCCCAGTGCTTGAAGAGACCGCCGTGGACCTCGCTGGCCACCTCAATTCGGGCCACAACGTGGTGGTCGACCACGGCTTCTGGACGCCGGACGACCGTGCCCGCTGGCAGTCGATCGCGACGGAGGCCGGTGCAACCTCGGTGCTGGTCTACCTGGAGGTGAGCCACGAAGAGCTCTGGCAGCGCGTGAGCAAGCGGAACGCGCAGCATGAAGGGGACCCGAACTCGATCTACTTCTCGGAGAGTGACCTGACCCGCTACCGGGCCAGGTTCGTCCCTCCGGGGCCGGATGAGCCACACCTAGTCTTCGACGGTGACCCCGAATCGGTGCTGAAAGCCCTGAAAGACGCCTAGTCGCGTTCGAGCTGCTAGACGCTAGTTCGCAGGTCAAGCCCAGGATCGGCCGCTAGCGCACCTGCTAGAGCTAGCAGCGATGGGTGCTAGGTCTAGCAGCGCCATGAGGCCCGTGTGAGTGTCGGCGGAGCCGTCATGGAGGTGCGTTCGCCGTCGGGAGGGCGATAGAAGGGGTGCCCTACGGGCACGCGACCTTTGGTGGCTCGCTCCGCTCGCGCTGCGGCGGTCGGCGCATGGCTTGGGCCGGTGCCCGCTCCGTGCCTTGTCGCCCGACCTTCACGCCGATCCGGGGGCAAGATGCCTCTGGCCTGTGGTGCGACAAGCGACGAGACAAGCGACAAGCGACAAGCCGCACGACAAGTGCGGGTCGGCACGGCGTCCTGAGGAAGAGACCGCCCAGGGCCGCGCGGGTGGTCTCTTCCTCCCCGTTGTCCGGCTGCCGGAGCGTCCAGCGGCTGCACGAGCAAGAGGAGCACGCCCCGCCCGGGTGCTCCTCTTGCTCGTGCGGGCCGCCATGGCGCCGCCGGCGGCGGACTCTCGGAGGGTTCAGCGTCCGCAGCGTCCACACCCCTCCCTCTCTAAGAGCTTCCTGACCTGCAACAACGCTCTTAGAAGGAGGTGGATCTTGCGGACGCTGCGGACGCTAGCGGACGCTAAACGAATTGTTTAGCGTCCGCGATGAAAGTGCAGGTCAGATGGTGCGCCGAGCGGCTTGCGGACGCTGCGGACGCTGTTTTCTCTCAACTCTCTAGTAAGAGAGACAAGAGAGGCTTTTCAAGGCGGGGGACCGGGTGTGTACGACCGTCGCCGCCCCTCTGAAAAGCCGTGGTTGCGGCTCACCCGGCGGAGCGTGCTCGACCGCCAGGTGAGCACGCTCATGCCGTCCAGACGAGAAGAGGCCACCCCGCCGCCAATGCGCCTGCGCCGACCGCTGCCGTGGGCGACTGGAGAGTCGTCCGCCCGGCAGGGCGGGCCTTACGAACGGCGATAGCGGCCCGCTGGCCGGGGCCATCCCGGGTAGGGGCCCGTTCCGGCTTGAGAGAGGCCGACTGCTAACCGCTAACGTGCTGCTCACGGCCGGTTTGGGTCGCTAGCGGTGCCGCTAACGTTAGCGGGGACGCCTGCTGTCGACAGCGGGCATCACGGGCGCATGACCGGGCAGATCCCGCGCCAGTCCACCGTTCCGTCTCCAACGCCTTCATAGGCCCGCTCGCACTCTTCTCGGTTCTGCGGCGTGGTAGGCCGCGGTTCCGAATCGTTGCTACTGACGCCGATGGCGACGGCGAGAACTACGAAGACGAGCGCAGCGATGAAGACGTGAGGTTTCCTGGCGGCCAGTGGCTGCGCCTGGGGGGCGGCTGGGGGCAGTGCCAGGTTCGACGGATCGACGCTCGTGATGTCGATGGAGACTTTCTTCTTGGTACTTGCCGCGTGGGCGACGATCGATCGGCGGAGCTTTTCGGCGTCGGCTCTGTTGTTGCACGTGTGCTGCCCTGAGGTGCCGTCTCCCCAGACGTACCTAAGTACCACCTGCTGAGTCATGCGCCCCCCTCAGTCGCGTGGACTGCTATTGAACCAGCAGCGCCTCAACTGGATGCACCCTTCCCTGATACCGGAAGCGAGCTACTCCGCGGGCCGTCTGTGGGCCGTCCTGGGGCCACCAGTGCCCCCCAACAGTCACCGACAACGACCGAGAGGGCGCGACCGCCGGCCGCGCCCTCTTGCCGCAATTCCCCTGCTACACCCAGGTGTCGAGCCACATCCGGTTTCTCCACTGGTCCAGCGGAATGGGGGTGCCGGTGTAGATGGGCCAGAAATAGATGAAATTCCAGACGATGAGCAGGACGAGACATCCGGCCGCCACCGCGCCGAATGTGCGGCGTCTTTCCGATGAACCGCGGGGGCCGATGAGTGCGCCCAGCATCATCGCCACCGCGAGACACAGGAAGGGGACGAAGACGACGGCGTAGAAAAGGAAGATGGTGCGTTCCTGGTAGAGGAACCAGGGGAGCCAGCCGGCCGCGATGCCGCACGCGACGGCGCCGGCGCGCCAGTCGCGGCGGAAGGCCCAGCGCCAGAGGACGTAGAGGACGGCGAAGCAGGCGGCCCACCACAGGAGCGGGGTGCCGAGGGCCAGGACCTCCTGGGCGCACTTCTCCTTGGCGGTGGCGGGACAGCCGGCCGTGCCGGGCGCGGGGGACTCGTAGAAGTAGGAGACGGGGCGGCCGAGGACGATCCAGGACCAGGGGTTGGACTGGTAGGTGTGCGGCGAGGTCAGGCCGACGTGGAAGGTGTAGACCTCGGACTCGTAGTGCCAGAGGCTGCGCAGCCAGTCGGGGAGCCAGCCCCAGGTGCCGCCGCCGACGGCCTTGTCGTGGTCGGCGGCCCAGGTGCGGAAGTAGCCCTTGTCGCTGACCAGCCAGCCGGTCCAGGTCGCCAGGTAGGTGGCGATCGCCACCGGGACGACCGAGACGAACGCCGGGACCAGGTCCTTGCGCAGGACCGCGAGGTGCGGGCGGACGGCGCCGGCGGTGCGGCGGCCCGCCACGTCCCACAGGACCGTCATCAGGCCGAAGCCGACCATGACGTACAGGCCGTTCCACTTCGTCGCGGCGGCGAGCCCCAGCGACACGCCGGCCGCGATCCGCCACGGCCGCCAGCCCAGGCGCAGGGACTCCGCGATCTCCGCGTCGGGCCGCAGCACGCCCTCCTCGTCCTCGGGGAGCGCGGCCGCGATCCGCTGCCGGGTGCGGTCGCGGTCGATGACCAGGCAGCCGAAGGCGGCCAGCACGAAGAACATCAGCACCTGGTCGAGGAGGGCCGTGCGGCTCATCACGAAGTGCAGCCCGTCGACGGCGAGCAGCAGGCCCGCCAGGCAGCCCAGGAACGTCGAGCGGAACAGCCGGCGGCCGATCCGGCAGAGCATGAGCACCGACAGGGTGCCCAGGAGCGCCACCACGAACCGCCAGCCGAACGGCTCGAAGCCGAAGAGCTTCTCGCCGACGCCGATCATCCATTTGCCCATCGGCGGGTGGACGACGTAGCCGGGATCGGTCGGCACGAGCACCGCGCCCGGGTCGGTCAGGATCGTCTTGTCGATGTCCTTCGGCCAGGCGCCCTCGTACCCCTGGTTGATCAGCGCCCAGGAGTCCTTCGCGTAGTACGTCTCGTCGAATATCACCGCGTGCGGCTTGCCCAGGTTCCAGAACCGCAGCAGCCCCGCGACCGCCGTGACCAGGAGCGGACCGCCCCAGGCCAGCAGCCGCCAGACCCGCTCGGCGGGCCCGGGGCCCAGGCCGAGGAGCGACCACACCCGCGGGGAGGGGCGGGTGTAGGAGGGGACGAGCCGCTCCCGCAGCCCGATGGGTGCGGCGCTTCCGGCGGGCGGCACGTAGCCGAAACGCCGCAGCCGCTGCTGCCACGAAGAGGGCTCTGCCACGGCGTGCCGGCCCTCCAGGGTCTCGGGTGCGGTACTGGTCACCGCGCCATCGTAGGGAACGCGCCTGTGCACGTCGCCTGTCCGGGCTGGGAGGATGTCGGTGTGACAGGAACGCTGGTACTCGCAGGGACCCCCATCGGTGACATCGCGGACGCTCCGCCCCGACTCGCCACCGAACTGGAGAACGCGGACATCGTGGCCGCCGAGGACACCCGGAGGCTGCGCGGACTGACCCGGGCGCTCGGCATCCACACCACGGGCCGGGTCGTCTCCTACTTCGAGGGCAACGAGGCCGCCCGTACGCCGGAGCTGGTCGAGGCACTGGCCGGCGGCGCGCGCGTGCTGCTCGTGACCGACGCGGGCATGCCGTCCGTCTCCGACCCCGGCTACCGGCTGGTCGCCGCCGCCGTGGAGCAGGACATCAAGGTCACGGCCGTTCCCGGCCCGTCCGCCGTGCTCACCGCGCTCGCCCTCTCCGGGCTGCCCGTGGACCGCTTCTGCTTCGAGGGCTTCCTGCCGCGGAAGGCCGGCGAGCGGCTCGGGCGGCTGCGCGAGGTCGCGGACGAGCGGCGGACCCTCGTGTACTTCGAGGCCCCGCACCGCCTCGACGACACCCTCGCCGCCATGGCCGAGGTCTTCGGCGCCGAGCGGCGCGCCGCCGTCTGCCGCGAGCTGACCAAGACGTACGAGGAGGTCAAGCGCGGCCCGCTGGCCGAGCTGGCCGCCTGGGCCGCCGAGGGCGTGCGCGGTGAGATCACCGTCGTCGTCGAGGGCGCGCCGGAGGCCGGACCCGCCGAACTCGACGCCGAGGAGCTGGTGCGCAGGGTGCGGGTGCGCGAGGAGGCGGGGGAGCGCCGCAAGGAGGCGATCGCCGCCGTCGCGGCCGACGCGGGACTTCCCAAGAGGGAGGTGTTCGATGCCGTGGTGGCGGCAAAGAATGCGGACGCGTCGGGCCCCGGAAAAGGTAAAGGACTAATCTGAAAGGCAAAGCCGAACCCGGCGCCTGGACCCTTCTTCGGGCGCTTGGCAAGGGAAGAGCCAAAACCCTTCCATGGTTCCTCCCGCGCTGATGCGCTCCCGCCCGAAAAGGCGTCCACTGGTCAGTGGAGAGGAGCTGGCATGAGCGAGAGCACCGGCACCGGCATATCCGTCGCCCATGAGGCGTACGCCTTCGCCTGCATGCACTGTGGATACGGCTGGGAGCAGGCGTACGACATCGAACACCACGTCGACGCCGCCGGTCAGGCATTCGTCGTCTACAAGGCCGACGGAGAGCGGGTCCCGTCCCCGCTGTCCAGTCCCACCTGCATGAACTGCGGCGGCCACGTCGTCCGCATCATGCGCGCGGGGCAGGTGTCGTCGGTGCTCGACCTGATCGCCGCGACGGAGAAGCACCGGCGCGGCGCGAAGGAGACCAGGCCGGTCTCGCCGGCCGGACCCATCGGCCAGGAGCTGACCGAGGACACCGACGAGAAGCCGCCGGTCCCGCACCACTGGCACCTGTCGGACCTCCTGCATCCCTTCCGCCACGGCAAGTAACGCTTTGGCGGTGGCACTCATGGCCCTCGTACGATGCGGGCCATGAGTGCCAAGGACGCCCCGCCCCCGCTGCCCGAACCCCTCCTCGTGGAGGTCGCGGACTCGCACACGCACCTGGACCTGCAGTCCGGAACCGTCGAGGAAGCCCTGGCCAAGGCCGCCGCGGTCGGTGTCACCACGGTCGTGCAGGTCGGCTGCGACGTGAAGGGCTCCCAGTGGGCCGCGGAGACCGCCGCCGCCCATGCCCACGTGCACGCGGCCGTCGCCCTCCACCCCAACGAAGCCCCCAGGATCGTCCTCGGGGACCCCGACGGCTGGTCCCGGCAGGGCGCCCGCGAGGGCGGCGGCGACGCGGCCCTCGACGACGCGCTCGCCGAGATCGACCGACTGGCCGCCCTGCCGCACGTCCGCGGGGTCGGCGAGACCGGACTCGACTTCTTCCGCACGGGACCGGACGGCATCGCCGCCCAGGAGCGCTCCTTCCGCGCCCACATCGAGATCGCCAAGCGGCACGGCAAGGCGCTGGTCATCCACGACCGCGAGGCCCACGCCGACGTGCTGCGCGTCCTCGACGAGGAGGGCGCACCGGAGCGGACCGTCTTCCACTGCTACTCCGGCGACGCCGCCATGGCCGAGATCTGCGCCGCCAAGGGCTACTACATGTCCTTCGCCGGCAACGTCACCTTCAAGAACGCCCAGCCGCTGCGCGACGCGCTGGCCGTCGCCCCCCTCGAACTCGTCCTCGTCGAGACCGACGCCCCCTTCCTCACCCCGGCGCCCTTCCGGGGCCGCCCCAACGCCCCCTACCTGATCCCCGTCACCCTCCGGGCGATGGCCCGGGTGCGCGGGATCGGGGAGAACGAGCTCGCGGAGGCCATCGCCGTGAACACGGCCCGCGCCTTCGATTACTGATCCATAACGGTTACGTGTCGTAGTCGAGCCGTCCGGCAGAGTGACGGCCCGCGGGGCTAGGGTCCCGGCCTCGTGAGCACTTCCCAGGGCAGTCACCGAGCCGGACGGCGGGGCGCGGCCGCGACCCTGTCCCTGCACGACCAGCCGACGCAGGCGGCGCCCCTCGTCCTCCCGGAGGCCGGACCGGTCCCCGGGACAGCCCCCGGCGCCGTCCCCGGACAGGGCTCCCGGGCCGGCTCCCGGCGCGCGGCCCGGCGCCGCAAGGCCGGCGGGGCCGGCGCGTCCGCCGCCGACGGGCTGCGCCGGCTCGTCCCGCAGGCCCTCGTCGTCGCCTTCCTCGCCGGCGGCACCAGCGCCTTCGTCGCCGACGACAAGGAGATCCGGCTCACCGTCGACGGCGTCCCGCGCACCCTGCACACCTTCGCCGACGAGGTGGACGAGCTCCTCGCCGACGAGGGCCTGACCGTCGGCGCGCACGACATCGTCGCCCCCGCCCCCGGAGAGGCGCTCGCCGCCGGCGACGAGATCGTCGTCCGCTACGGCCGCCCGGTCGCCCTCACCCTCGACGGGCAGCGCCGCCAGGTGTGGACGACGGCCCGGACCGTCGAAGGGGCGCTGCGCCAGCTCGGGGTCCGCGCGGAGGGCGCCCACCTCTCGGTCTCCCGCGGCGCGGCGATCTCCCGGCACGGCCTCGCCCTCGACGTCCGGACCGAGCGGACGATCACCTTCCTCGCCGACGGGCGCGAGCGGACCGTCCGCACGAACGCCGCCACCGTCCGGGAGGCGCTCGCCGAGGCCGGCATCACCCTCTCCGGCCAGGACACCACCTCCGTCCCCGCCGGCGCGTTCCCCCGCGACGGCCAGACCGTGAACGTGCTGCGGATCACCGGCTCCCGGCAGGTCCGCGAGGAGTCCGTCCCGTACGCCGTCGAGACGGTCCGCGACCCGCTGCTGTTCGCCGGCACCGAGACCGTCGAACGGCAGGGCGTGCCGGGCGTCCGCCGCGTCACCTACAGCCTGCGCACGGTCAACGGCGTCCGGCAGAAGCCCCGCAGGATCGGCGAGGAGATCGTCCGCGAGCCGGTCGCCCGCACGGTCCGGATCGGCACCCGCCCGCTGCCCACCTCCGTCGCGGGCGCCGACGGCCTCGACTGGGGCGCCCTCGCCGCCTGCGAGTCCGGCGGCCGCCCGAACGCCGTCGACCCGTCGGGGACCTACGGCGGGCTCTACCAGTTCGACCCCGGCACCTGGCACTCCCTCGGCGGCAGCGGCACCGCCCAGAACGCGCCCGCCGCCGAGCAGACCTTCCGGGCCAAGAAGCTGTACGTCCAGCGCGGGGCGAGCCCGTGGCCCCACTGCGGCAGGCGTCTGTACCGATGAGTCCGCCGGACGGGACCCGGCCGTACCGATGACCGCCCCGGACAGGGCCTAGGCTGTACCGGTGAGCACCACCACCGGCCCAGAAAGCCCCGACGCCCTCCTCGGCCCCGCCGACATCCGTGAGCTGGCCGCCGCCCTCGGCGTCCGCCCCACGAAGCAGAAGGGCCAGAACTTCGTCATCGACGCCAACACCGTCCGGCGGATCGTCCGCACGGCCGAGGTACGGCCCGACGACGTCGTCGTCGAGGTGGGCCCCGGCCTCGGCTCCCTCACCCTGGCACTCCTGGAGGCCGCGGACCGCGTGACCGCCGTCGAGATCGACGACGTGCTCGCCGCGGCGCTGCCCGCCACGATCCAGGCCCGCATGCCGGCCCGCGCCGACCGCTTCGCGCTCGTCCACTCCGACGCGATGCAGGTCCAGGAGCTCCCCGGACCGGAGCCGACCGCGCTCGTCGCCAACCTGCCGTACAACGTGGCCGTGCCGGTCCTGCTCCACATGCTGGAGCGGTTCCCGACCATCGAGCGGACCCTCGTCATGGTCCAGGCCGAGGTCGCCGACCGGCTCGCCGCCAAGCCCGGCAACAAGGTCTACGGCGTCCCGTCGGTCAAGGCCAACTGGTACGCCGAGGTGAAGCGCGCCGGCTCCATCGGCCGCAACGTCTTCTGGCCCGCGCCCAACGTCGACTCCGGCCTCGTCTCCCTCGTGCGCCGCACCGAGCCGCTCGCCACCACGGCCACCCGCCAGGAGGTCTTCGCGGTCGTCGACGCGGCCTTCGCGCAGCGCCGCAAGACCCTGCGCGCGGCCCTCGCCACCTGGGCGGGTTCGCCCGCGGCGGCCGAGGACGCCCTGGTGAGGGCAGGCATCTCGCCGCAGGCGCGCGGCGAGTCGCTGACGGTCGAGGAGTTCGCACGGATCGCGGAGGCGAAGGCATGAGCGGCGTGACGGTACGGGTATCCGCCAAGGTCAACGTGCAGCTCGCGGTCGGCGCCGCCCGGCCCGACGGCTTCCACGACCTCGCCAACGTCTTCCTCGCCGTCTCGCTGTACGACGAGGTGACCGCTACCCCCGCGGCCGGACTCACCGTCACCTGCGAGGGACCGGACGCCGACAAGGTGCCGCTCGACCGCACCAACCTGGCCGCGCGGGCCGCCGAACTGCTCGCCGCCCGCCACGGCCTCTCGCCCGACGTCCACCTGCACATCAGGAAGGACATCCCGGTCGCCGGCGGCATGGCCGGCGGCAGCGCCGACGGCGCGGGCGCCCTGCTCGCCTGCGACGCGCTCTGGGGCCTGGACTCCTCCCGCGAGGAGCTCCTGGAGATCTGCGCGGAGCTCGGCAGCGACGTGCCCTTCAGCCTGGTCGGCGGAGCGGCCCTCGGCACCGGGCGCGGCGAGAAGCTCACCGACCTGCCGGTCGGCGGGACCTTCCACTGGGTGTTCGCCGTCGCCGACGGCGGACTGTCGACCCCTGCGGTGTACGGCGAGTTCGACCGCCTCGCCGAAGGCACCGACGTCCCCGAGCCGGCCGCCTCCCCGGTCCTGCTCGACGCCCTGCGCACCGGCGACACCGCCGCCCTCGCGGACGCCCTCGCCAACGACCTCCAGGCGGCGGCCCTGTCGCTGCGCCCCTCGCTGGCCGCGACCCTGGCGGCCGGCACCGCGGCGGGCGCCCTCACCGCCCTGGTCTCCGGCTCGGGCCCGACGACCGCCTTCCTCGTCAAGGACGCCGAGGCGGCCCGCGCGGTCGCCGCCGCCCTCATCGCCTCCGGCACCTGCCGCACCGCCCGCACGACCACCTCCCCGGCCCCCGGCGCGACGGTCCTCTAGGAGGCGTCCCGGCGGCCGACGCGGCCGCCGGGACACCCCGTACTCAGCGGGCGGTTGAGTATCCGCGCCCTGTCGCCGCGGCGGCGGGCGGCGGGAGCGTACTCCCATGGGAATCAGCGCTCGCGAACTCGCCGCCGCCACACCCGCGACGCGGGACCGGTACGTCGACCTGCTCCGGGTGGCCTCGCTCGCGGTCGTCGTCCTCGGCCACTGGCTGATGGCCGCCCTCACCGCCGACGGGCAGGTCGGCAACCTCCTCGCCGTCGTCCCGGAGCTCCAGGTGGTGACCTGGGCGCTCCAGGTGATGCCGGTGTTCTTCTTCGTCGGCGGCTTCGCGCACGCCCTCGCCCACCGCTCGCGCCCGGGCTACGCGGCCTTCCTCAGGGCCCGGCTCCAGCGGCTGCTGCGGCCCACGATGGTCTTCGTCGGCGCCTGGGGCGCCGTCGCGCTCGGGCTCCAGCTGGCCGGCCTGGACGACGGGCTCGCCGGGGTGGCGCTGCGCCTGGTCACCCAGCCGCTCTGGTTCATCGGGATCTACCTGGCGATGGTCGCCTTCACCCCGCCGCTGCTGCGGCTGCACGCGCGGTGGGGATGGGGCGCGTTCGGACTCCTCGCGGGCGGCGCGGTCGCCGTCGACGCGCTGCGCTTCGCGGCCGGCGTCCCGTACGTCGCGTTCCTGAACTTCGCCTTCGTCTGGCTGGCGGTCCACCAGCTCGGCTTCCTGCGCGCCGACGGCATGATCCGCCGGCCGGCCCTCCTCGCCGCCGCCGGCCTGGCCGGAGCGACCGCCCTCGTCGTCCTCGGTCCGTACCCGCTGTCCATGGTCGGGATGCCCGGCGAGAAGGTCTCGAACATGGCACCGCCCACCCTCGCCCTGCTCTGCCACGGACTGTGGCTGGTCGGCGCGGTCGAGCTGCTGAAGGGCCCGGGCGCCCGGCTCGTCGCCCGCGCCGGGGTCTGGCGGACGGTCGTCGCCGCCAACGGGATCGCCATGACGGCGTTCCTCTGGCACCTGACGGCCATGCTCGCGGTGTACGGGGCGATGCTCGGCCTCGGCCTCCGCCTGCCCGCGCCGGCGTCCGGCGCCTGGTGGGCGCAGGTCCCCCTCCGGTTCGCCGCGGCCGCCGCGCTCACGGCCCTGCTCGTCGCGGTCTTCCGCCGCTTCGAGGCACCGGGCCGCGCCCCCGCCCGCACCGGCGGCGCCGCGCTGCCGGCCGCGCTGGGCGTCGCCCTCGCGCTCCTCGGTGTGCTGGGCCTCTCCATGACGGGCCTCGGCGGCCTCCTGGAGGGCCACGGCGCGACCCTGGTCGCGGTCCGCGTCACGGCCCCGGCGGCGGTGGCGACGGCCCTGATCGGCTGGCTCCTGGTCGAACGGACCCCCTCACGGCATCACCGAGAGTGACCGGTCGCCCCACCGTCTACCCTGGACGTCGATCGATCACCCCGTACAGGAGTCAACGTGGCCGTCAACCTGGTCAATGTCGAGAACGTCAGCAAGGTGTACGGCACCCGTGCCCTGCTCGACGGGGTCTCGCTCGGTGTCTCCGAAGGGGACCGGATCGGAGTGGTGGGCCGCAACGGCGACGGCAAGACCACCCTGATCCGGATGCTCGCCCGGCTGGAGGAGGCGGACACCGGGCGGGTCACCCACAGCGGCGGGCTGCGCCTGGGCGTGCTCACCCAGCACGACTCGCTCGACCCGAAGGCCACCATCCGGCACGAGGTCATCGGCGTCATGGCCGACCACGAGTGGGCCGGCAGCGCGAAGATCCGCGACGTGCTCACCGGGCTCTTCGGCGGGCTCGACCTGCCCGGCTTCGAGAACGGCCTGGACACCGTCATCGGCCCGCTCTCCGGCGGCGAGCGGCGGCGGATCGCGCTCGCCAAGCTCCTCATCGAGGACCAGGACCTGATCGTCCTCGACGAGCCCACCAACCACCTCGACGTCGAGGGCATCTCCTGGCTCGCCCAGCACCTCCAGGCGCGCCGCTCGGCGCTCGTCTGCGTCACCCACGACCGCTGGTTCCTCGACCAGGTCTGCACCCGCATGTGGGACGTGCAGCGCGGTGCGGTCCACGAGTACGAGGGCGGCTACTCCGACTACGTCTTCGCCCGCGCCGAGCGCGAGCGGATCGCCGCCACGGAGGAGACCAAGCGGCAGAACCTGATGCGCAAGGAGCTGGCCTGGCTGCGGCGCGGCGCCCCCGCCCGCACCTCCAAGCCGCGCTACCGCATCGAGGCGGCCAACGAGCTGATCGCGGACGTGCCGCCGCCGCGCGACACCAGCGAGCTGATGAAGTTCGCCAACGCCCGCCTCGGCAAGACGGTCTTCGACCTGGAGGACGTGACCGTCACCGCCGGTCCCAAGACCCTCCTGGAGCACCTGACCTGGCAGCTCGGCCCCGGCGACCGCATCGGCCTCGTCGGCGTCAACGGCGCGGGCAAGACCTCACTCCTGCGGGCGCTCGCCGACGCGGCCGTCACCCAGGGCGAGACGCAGCCTGCCGCGGGGCGGATCGTCGTCGGCAAGACCGTCAGGCTCGCCTACCTCTCCCAGGACGTCACCGAACTCCCCGCCACCCTGCGGGTCCTGGAGGCCGTGCAGCAGATCCGCGACCGCGTGGACCTCGGCAAGGGCCGCGAGATGACGGCCGGACAGCTCTGCGAGCAGTTCGGCTTCTCCAAGGAGAAGCAGTGGACGCCGGTCGGCGACCTCTCCGGCGGCGAGCGCCGCCGGCTCCAGCTGCTGCGGCTGCTGATGGACGAGCCGAACGTCCTCTTCCTCGACGAGCCCACCAACGACCTCGACATCGAGACCCTCACCCAGCTGGAGGACCTCCTCGACGGCTGGCCGGGCTCCATGGTCGTCATCTCCCACGACCGCTTCTTCATCGAGCGCACCACCGACAAGACGCTCGCGCTGCTCGGCGACCGGACGCTGCGGATGCTGCCGCGCGGCATCGACGAGTACCTGGAGCGCCGCCGCCGGATGATCGAGGCGACCGTCCCGGCGCCCGCCGCCGCGCCCGCGCAGGCGAAGCCCGGTGTCTCGGCCGCCGACGCGCGCGCCGCGAAGAAGGAGCTGCAGAAGGTGGAGCGGCAGCTCGACAAGGTCGCGCAGAAGGAGGCGAAGCTGCACACGCAGATCGCCGACAACGCCACCGATTTCGAGAAGGTCGCGAAGCTCGACGCCGAGCTGCGGGAACTCGTCGCGGAGCGCGAGGAATTGGAAATGCGCTGGCTCGAACTGGCCGAGGACGCATAACGAGGGCATCACAGGCCGGTCCTCCCTTGGGTACAAGGGGCGGACCGGTCGCTTTTGCGCCATCACGTGAGTGGTAGAAAGAAAACCCGTTCACGTCAAGGGGGAACCGCTGATGACCCAGCCGCCCAGCAACCAGCCGCCGGGGGGCTTCGGAGCCCCTCAGGACCCGAACCAGGGTCTCCCGCCCGTCCCGCCGGTGCCGCCGCAGGCCCCGCCCGCCCCGCAGACCCCGCCGCCCGCGGCGCCGGGGCCGTACGGCCAGCAGCCGACGCAGCCCGGCTACGGGTACCCGCAGGCGCCGGGCCAGCCGGCCGCGCCGGGCCCCTACGGCCAGCCCGGCCCGTACGGACAGCCGCCGCAGCAGCAGCCGTACGGCTACCCGCAGCAGGGCCAGCCGGGCCCGTACGGTCAGCAGGCGAACCCCTACGGCGGTCACCCCACCCAGCCCCTGTACCAGGGCGCCCCGACCCCGCCGTCCGGCGGCGGCGGTCTGAAGAGCCGGACCGGCGTCGTGGCCGCCGTGGCCGCCGCGGCCGTCCTGGTCGCCGCCGTCACGACCTGGGCGGTCGTCTCCGGCGGGGACGACAAGGACCCGGTCGCCGTGCCCACCGCCACCGCGACCACCACGGGGGCCCCCAAGCCCACCGAGTCGGTCGACCAGGGCGACGGCTCGGGCGACGGCGCGGGCGGCGACGAGGACCTCAACGCGGACCGTCAGCCCGGCGAGGCGAAGGTCGGCTGGCTGCTCAAGAACGACGTCGACCTGCCCCGCAACGGCTCCGAGGTCCACGGCCCGTGGATCGTCGGCGACACCGTCGTCAAGGCGATGTACAAGGGCGTCGACGGATACGGCCTGAGCGACGGCAAGCGCAAGTGGCACGTCGACCTGCCGTTCGAGCTGTGCGCGGCCCCGCCGGAGCCCGCCGCCGACGGCACCATGGTCTTCGGTTACGCCGAGAGCGCCAAGGACGGCGCCAAGTGCACCCAGCTGCAGAAGATCGACCTCAAGACGGGCAAGGCCGGCTGGAAGAAGGCCGTGCCGAAGGCCACGGGCCTCTTCGCCTTCTCCGACAACACCCTGGCCATCAGCGGCAACACGGTCACCGCCGCCGGCTCCAGCAGCGCGTACGGCTTCTCGCTCACCGACGGCCGGCAGCTCTTCCAGGGCGCCACCACGGGCTGCAAGCCCTTCGCCTACGCGGGCGGCAGCAAGCTGATCGCCGCGATGGACTGCCCGTCGGGCAGCACGAGCAAGAAGGTCCAGGCGGTCGGCCAGGTCGACCCCGCCACCGGCAAGCCCCGCTACACCTTCAAGCTGGAGGCGAACTGGGAGGTCGACAAGGTCTACTCGGTCGACCCGCTGGTCGTCTCCGCCACCCAGCGCGAGCAGAAGAAGTGGACCATCTTCGCCCTCGACGCCAACGGCAGGCTCCGTTCGCAGATCCAGGGCGGCGGCGACAAGTTCGCCCCGTCGTGCGGCGGCGGCCTGGTCATCTTCGGCCGCAACCTCCAGGGCTGCACCGGTGTCGCGGCCGACGCGAACACCTTCTACATGGCGACCGAGACCGACTACGGCAAGCCCAACGAGGTCGTCGCCTTCGACCTGGGCACCGGCAAGGCCAAGTGGCGCTCGAAGGCCCCCGGCGAGCAGTCCATGATCCCGCTGCGCATGGAGGGCGGCCAGGTCCTGCTGTACGTGGACCCGTCGTACGACAAGGGCGGCGCCGTCGCCACCCTCGCCCCGACCGGTGGCGCGCCGAAGATCCTGCTCCAGCACCCGGCGTCGACCGCGTCGATCGAGAGCAGCTTCTACAGCGCGGGCTACGCCTACGGCAGCGGCACCTTCGTGGTGGCGAGCGGACGTGTGTCGGCGTCCAACGACAAGGACGAGATGCAGGTCAAGACCATGATGGCCTTCAGCAAGTGAGGTACACGGACCGATGACGCAGCCACCCCCGCCCCCGCCGAACCAACCCCCGGATCCCCAGGGCGGCTTCGGCGCCCCGACACCGCAGCCCCCCACGGAGCCCGGCTACGGCTACCCGCAGCAGCCGCCGACGGAGCCCGGCTACGGCTACCCGCAGCAGCCGCCGACGGAGCCCGGTTACGGCTATCCGCAGCAGCCGCCCGCGCAGGACCCCGGCTACGGCTATCCGCAGCAGCCTCCCGCGCCCCCGCAGCAGCAGCCGTACGGCTACCCCACGCAGCCGCAGCAGCCGCAGCAGTACGGCGGCTACCAGCAGCCCCCGTACGGCTACCCGACGCAGCCCCAGCAGCCCTACGGCGGCTATCCGCAGCCGGCGCCCGCCCCCTCGGCGCCGGGTGGCCGGAAGCTGTCCGCGCAGCTCCAGATCGTGATCGCGGCGGTCGTCGCCGTCGCGGTGATCATCGGCGTCGGCATCTGGTACGCCGGCTCCGGCGGCGAGGGCAAGGACGACGAGGCCAAGGGCACCGGCGGCACCTCGCAGGGCACCACCGGCGACGGCGGCAAGGGCGGCGGCGGGATCGACGGCGCTGGCAAGGAGAAGCCGCCGGCCGACACCCGGGCGAAGGCGGCCTTCCAGGTCCCGCAGCCCAAGGTCCCCGACGTCACCGACGTCTCCGGCTCCTGGATCACCGACAAGGCGTACGTGAAGTCGGGCGTCAACTCGGTCGTCGCCTACGACCTGGACAAGGGCACCCCGCTCTGGACGCTGCCGCTGACCGGCCAGGTCTGCGGCGCCTCGCGGCACGTCAGCGCCGACAACAAGGTGCCGATCCTCTTCGAGGCCACCAAGCGGGTCGCACCGCGCTACTACCAGCCGTGCACCGAGGTCGGCGTGATCGACCTCGACACCGGCAAGCTGCTGTGGTCCACCTCGATCACCGGCGGCTCCGCCGGCGACCAGAAGGCCCGGTTCAGCGAGATCACGCTCAGCGGCGCGACCGTCGCGGCCGGCGGCACCGACGGTGGCGCCGCCTTCGACCTCGCCAACGGCAACCCGCGCTGGAAGCCGCAGGTCAACGACGAGAACTGCTACGACCTCGGCTACGGCGGCGGCGCCGGGCTCGTCGCGGTCCGCAAGTGCGGTCCGTACAGCAGCCAGTACGTGCTGGTCCAGAACCTCAACCCGGCCACGGGCGCCCCGGTCTCGCAGTACAAGATGCCGGCCGGTGTGAAGTACGCGTCGGTCGTCTCCACCAAGCCGCTGGTCGTCGCGGCCGACGTCGGCGAGAGCGCCGGCGACGGCAGCGGCATCTCCGACTTCTTCTCCCTCGACGAGAAGACCGGCAAGCTCAAGGCGAAGATCACCGCGGACGCCGACCAGTACGCCGCCCGCTGCCGCTCGACCCGCGTCGAGTCCTGCTCGCAGGCGCTCGTCGGCAACGGCCGGCTGTACGTGCCGACCGAGGAGCACGAGGGCAGCACCGGGGAGTACGGCGACGAGACCAACGAGGTCATCGCCTTCGACCTGGCCACCGGTCGCACGGTGCCGGAGAAGGCCGACGCGGGCGACAAGTACACCCTCGTCCCGCTGCGCATGGACGGCGGCAACCTCATCGCCTACAAGGCCCCGCCCTACGACAAGGGCGGCCAGATCGTCTCGATCGACGGCGGGACGATGAAGTCCACCGTGCTCCTGGAGAACCCGGCGGACAAGTCGGTCCGGGACGCCGAGACGAGCTTCAGCCTGAACGGCGCCGAACTCGCCTACCGCAACGGAAGGTTCTTCCTCTCGGAGAGCCTGATCAGCAAGGCCCGTGAGGGCGACGACAAGAACTACCTGATCGTCGCCTTCGCCGTCGGGCACTGACGTCCCGTACGGCGACGTGGGCCCCTCCGGACTTCCGGAGGGGCCCACCGCCGTTTCCGGGGCCCCACGCGTCACCTGGTCGGGGGACACGCGGCCCCTGCGGCGCATGTCGGCGGTTGGGGCGGCGCGGGGCGGGGGAGCGTGTAGCTTGCCGGGTCTGGCGTGCCGGGGGGTCCGGCGGGCCCGGAGGATGGGGGATGACCGGGATGGGCGTACGCCTCGTGGTGGTCGACGACCACCGCCTGCTGGCGGAGGCGCTCGCCTCGGCGCTGAAGCTGCGAGGGCACCGGGTGCTCGCGGCGGGCGCGCCGGTGGCGGGGGCGGCCGAACTCGTGGTGGGCCGGGCGCCGGAGGTCTGTCTGCTCGGCACCGCCGCGCCGGCCGAGCCGGGCGCCTTCGACGTGGTCGTACGGATCAAGCGCGAGCGGCCGCAGGTGGCGGTCGTGGTGCTCGGGCCGGTGCCGTCGCCGCGCGGCATCGCGGCGGCGTTCGCGGCCGGTGCCTCGGGGTACGTCCGGCACGACGAGCGCATCGAAGGCGTCGAGCGGGCGCTGGTGAAGGCCAGGGCGGGGGAGACGGCGGTGGCGCCGGCGCTGCTCCAGGGCGCCTTCGCGGAGCTGCTGCACCCCTCCGCGCAGCCCGACGACGAGGCGCAGCGGCTGCTGCGGATGCTGACCCAGCGGGAGGTGGAGGTCCTCGTCCGGGTGGCGGAGGGGGAGGACACCCGGCTGATCGCGGCGGGGATGGGGATCGCGCCGAGCACGGCGCGGACGCACGTGCAGCGGGTCCTGATGAAGCTGGGGGTCGGGTCGCGGCTGGAGGCGGCGGCCCTCGCGGCCCGGACCGGGCTGCTCGACCGGGCGGTGCCGGGGCAGCGCGGCCCTTCCTGAGCGGCCCCTCCTGAGCGGCCCTCCCTGAGCGGCCCTCCCTGAGCGGCCCTTCCTGAGAGGACGGAAGCCGGGTCCCGTGGTGCGGGGCCCGGCTTCGCCATTGACGCTGATGTTTGAATGTGATTCTTTGTGCGTGGTTCTGTTTGATTCCGCCCTCGGAGGGCATCCCGTGAAGAAGACCGTCATCACGCTCGCCGACGGGCGCGAGCTCATCTACTACGACACGCGCGACGACACGGTCCGCACCGCCGTCGACCCGCGCCCCCTCGGCCGCGTCGTCTCCCGCTCCGAGATCCGCCTCGACGAGCTCACCGGCGACCCCGTCGCCGTCGCCTCCCACCGGCAGGCCCGCACCTACCACCCGCCGGCCGACGCCTGCCCGCTCTGCCCCGCCGGCGACGGACGCGACAGCGAGATCCCGGAAGCCGACTACGAGGTGGTGGTCTTCGAGAACCGCTTCCCCTCGCTCTCCGGCGGCGTCGGCCGCTGCGAGGTCGTCTGCTTCACCGACGACCACACGCTCTCCTTCGCCGACCTCTCCGCTGAGCGGGCCCGGCTCGTCCTCGACGCCTGGACCGACCGCACCGCCGCCCTCTCCGCGCTGCCCGGCGTCGAGCAGGTCTACTGCTTCGAGAACCGCGGCCGGGAGATCGGCGTCACCCTGCCCCACGCCCACGGCCAGATCTACGCCTTCCCCTACGTCTCCCCGCGGACGGCCGCCATGCGGCGCCGCACCGACGAGCACCGGGCGGCGACCGGCCGGAACCTCTTCGACGACGTCGTCGCCCGCGAGCGCGCCGACGCCGAGCGGGTGGTCCTGGAGACCGAGCACTGGATCGCCTTCGTCCCCTACGCCGCCCACTGGCCGTACGAGGTGCACCTGTACCCCAGGCGCCGGGTGCCCGACCTGCTCGCCCTCGACGAGGCCGCCCGCACAGAGTGCGCACAGGTCTACCTGGAACTCTTGAGGCGCTTCGACCGGCTCTTCGGCCCGGACGAGCCGCCGACGCCCTACATCGCCGCCTGGCACCAGGCGCCGTTCACGGACGAGCGGCGCGAGGACTTCGGACTCCACCTGGAGCTTTTCACCGTCCGACGGGCCTCTGGCAAGCTGAAGTTCCTCGCGGGCACCGAGTCCGGCATGGGCGCGTTCATGAACGACGTACGGCCGGAGGACGCGGCCCGACGACTCCGAGAGGTGGCGAGCGCATGACCACGACCGCGAAGAGGTACCTGGTGACCGGAGGTGCCGGGTACGTCGGCAGCGTCGTCGCCGCCCACCTCCTGGAACGGGGCCACCGGGTCACCGTCCTGGACGACCTCTCCACCGGCTTCGCCGAAGGGGTCCCGGACGGCGCCGAGTTCGTCCGGGGCCGCGTCCAGGACGCGGCCGGGTGGCTCGACGCCTCCTACGACGGCGTCCTGCACTTCGCCGCCTTCTCCCAGGTCGGCGAGTCCGTCGCCAGGCCCGAGAAGTACTGGGAGAACAACGTCGGCGGCACCATGGCGCTGCTCGCCGCCATGCGCGGGGCCGGTGTGCGCCGGCTCGTCTTCTCCTCCACCGCCGCGACCTACGGCGAGCCGGAGACCGTGCCGATCACCGAGTCCGCGCCGACCTCGCCCACCAGCCCCTACGGGGCGAGCAAGCTGGCCGTCGACCACATGATCGGCGGGGAGTGCGCCGCCCACGGCCTGGCCGCCGTGTCGCTGCGCTACTTCAACGTCGCCGGGGCGTACGGCTCGCTCGGCGAGCGCCACCAGCCCGAGTCCCACCTCATCCCGCTCGTGCTCCAGGTCGCCCTGGGCGAGCGCGAGGCCGTCTCCGTCTACGGCGACGACTACCCGACCCCGGACGGCACCTGCGTCCGCGACTACATCCACGTCGCCGACCTCGCCGAGGCCCACCTCCTCGCCCTCGACGCGATGACCGCGGGCGAGCACCTGATCTGCAACCTCGGCAACGGCAACGGCTTCTCCGTCCGGGAGGTCGTCGAGACCGTCCGCGCGGTCACCGGCCACCCCGTCCCCGAGATCACCGCCGCGCGCCGTCCCGGCGACCCGGCCGTCCTGGTCGCCTCCGCCGACGCCGCCCGCGAGCGGCTCGGCTGGACTCCGTCCAGGCCCGACCTGGCGGCCGTCGTCGCCGACGCCTGGGCCTTCGCCCGGAAGCAGCGGGAAGGAGCACACGCGTGAGCATCGCCGCCGACTTCGAGGCGCTGTACGGCGCCGCGCCCGACGGGGTCTGGGCCGCCCCCGGGCGGGTCAACCTCATCGGTGAGTACACCGACTTCAACGACGGCTTCGTGCTGCCGCTCGCGCTGCCGCACACCACCGTCGCCGCCGTCTCCCGCCGGGACGACGGCGTCCTGCGCCTGCACTCCGCCGACGTCGACGGCGGGATCGTGCAGCTGGGGACCGACGCCCTGGAGCCGCTCTCCGGCGGCGGCTGGGCGGCCTACCCGGCCGGTGTGGTCTGGGCGCTGCGCGAGGCCGGGCACCCGGTGGCGGGCGCGGACGTGCACCTCGCGTCGACCGTGCCCACCGGCGCCGGACTCTCCTCCTCGGCGGCCCTGGAGGTCGTCACCGCCCTGGCCCTGAACGACCTGTTCGGCCTCGGGCTCTCCCGCCCCGAGCTCGCCCGGCTCGCCCAGCGCGCAGAGAACGCCTTCGTCGGCGTCCCCTGCGGCGTCATGGACCAGATGGCCGCCGCGTGTTCCGAGGAGGGCCACGCCCTCCACCTGGACACCCGGGACCTCTCCTACCGCCAGGTCCCCTTCGACCTGGCCGGCGAGGGACTCCGGCTGCTCGTCGTCGACACCCGCGTGAAGCACGCGCTCGGGGACGGCGCGTACGCCGAGCGGCGCGCCGGGTGTGAAGCGGGTGCGCGGGCGCTCGGCGTGAAGGCCCTGCGCGACGTGAGCGCCGTGCACCTACCCGAATCCCTCGCACTCCTGAGCGACGAGACGGTTCTGCGGTACGTCCGGCACGTCGTCTCCGACAACGCCCGGGTCGAGCGGGTCATCGACCTCCTCGACGCCGGCGACACCCGGGCCGTCGGCCCCGTGCTCACCGAGGGGCACGCCTCCCTCCGCGACGACCTGAAGGTCTCCTGCCGGGAACTGGACCTCGTGGTCGAGACGGCGAACGCCGCCGGCGCCCTGGGCGCCCGCATGACCGGCGGCGGCTTCGGCGGCTCCGCCGTCGTCCTCGTCGACACCGACCGGGCGGACGAGGTCGCCGCCGCCGTCACGGCCGCCTTCGCCGCCGCCGGCCACGCGGCCCCCGGGATCTTCCCGGCCGTCCCCGCGGCGGGTGCGCGCCAGCTCTGAACCCGCCCCGCGCCCGGACGACTTCGCGCAGTTCCGCCAAACGGCCCCCACCGGCACGCCCCGCCCCTACTCTGTTGGGCAGCGCCGGTGGGGGCCGGCGCTGTTCAGGGGTCGAGACCGTCGGGTACGGCGCCGGCAGCGGGGTAAAAGTCAACGCACGGCGGCGGCCGGGCGACCGACGGACACCCGCCTCCGGCGTCGTGCCCGCGCGCCGGTCCGTCCTCGACACATGGGGGTGTCCGTGGCACGTATCCGGGTCCTGGTGGTGGACGACCACCGCATCTTCGCCGAGTCGCTGGCCGCCGCCCTCGCGGCGGAGCCCGACGTCGACGTCGCCGCCGCCGGCAGCGGCCCGGCCGCGCTGCGCTGTCTGGACCGCGCCGCCGCCGAGGGGCGCCGGTTCGACGTGCTGCTCGTCGACGCCGAACTGGGTGCGGGACCCGCGGCGGCGGGCCGTCCGCCCGACGGGCCGGAGGCCGCGGTCGACGGGATCTCGCTGGTCACGGCCGTGCGCCGGGCCCAGCCCACGGTCCGCACCGTCGTCCTTGCGGAGAAGGACGACCCGCACCGGGCCGCGCTCGCCCTCCAGGCCGGGGCCTGCGGCTGGGTCGCCAAGGACTGCTCGCTCCAGCGGCTCCTCGCGGTGGTGCGGGGGGTGCTGCGGGACGAGACCCACCTGCCGCCCGCGCTGCTCACGGGCGTCCTGCGGGAGCTGACGGCGGCCCGCAAGCACCGCACGGACAGCGAGCGGCTGGTGGAGTCGCTGACGCCGCGCGAGCGGGAGGTGCTGCGCTGCATGGTGGCGGGGCTGGGCCGCAAGGCGGTCGCGGAGCGGCTCTTCCTCTCCCCGCACACCGTCCGTACGCACATGCAGAACGTGCTGGGGAAGCTGGGCGTGCACTCGACGCTGGCGGCCGTGGCGCTGGCGCGCCGGGCGGGCGTCGGCCCCGCGGAGCCGGCTCCCGCGCTAGCCGGGGATGTTGTCGAACGGGGCGGTCAGCCGGCGTAGCAGGGCGGCCAGTTCGCCGCGCTGGGCGCGGGAGAGCTGGGCGAGGATGGCGCGCTCCTGGGCGAGGAGCCCGGCGAGCGCCTCGTCGGCGCGGTCGCGGCCCTCGGGGGTGAGCCGGACCAGGACCCCGCGCCGGTCGCTGGGGTCGGGAAGCCGCTCGACCAGGCCCTTCTTGGTGAGCCGGTCGATGCGGTTGGTCATGGTGCCGGAGGTGACGAGGGTCTGGGTCAGGAGCTGGCCGGGGGAGAGCTGGTAGGGCGCTCCGGCGCGGCGGAGGGAGGTGAGGACGTCGAACTCCCAGGGCTCCAGCTGGTGCTCGGAGAAGGCGAGCCGACGGGCGCGGTCGAGGTGCCGGGCGAGCCGCGAGACGCGGCTGAGCACCTCGAGCGGTTCCACGTCGAGGTCGGGGCGCTCGCGGCGCCATGCAGCGACCAGTCGGTCGACCTCGTCCTCCATGACGATCAGTGTAGAGGGTCTGTTGACATAAAGTCTCTTGGGTTCGAGTTTCTCGATTTCAAGTATCTTGATGTCAAGATATATTTCCCTGGACTACGGGGAAGGGACCCGGCCGGAACTTCGTTCCGCTTCGGCAACACGTGCCAGCAAGGGGGCTTCGAACATGCATTCCGTGGAATCCGCCGCACCTACCTGGGATCCGCAGCAGTACCTCCGCCACTCCGGCCACCGCACCCGGCCGTTCCTCGACCTGCTCGCCCGAATACCGCACCTGCCGGCCCAGGACCGGCCCGCCCGCATCGCCGACCTCGGCTGCGGCCCCGGCAACGTGACGGCCCTCCTCGCCGACCGGTGGGCCGACGCGCACATCACCGGCTTCGACCTGTCGCCGGAGATGCTGGAGCGCGCCGACAAGGACTGGGCGGGCACCACCCGCGGCGGCGGCTGGCTCGACTTCCGCCCCGCCGACGCCGCCCACTGGACCCCCGCCGAGCCCTACGACCTGATCGTCTCCAACGCCGCCCTCCAGTGGGTCCCCAACCACCCCGAGTCCCTCGCCTCCTGGGTCGACGGACTCCACCCCGGCGGCACCCTCGCCTTCCAGGTCCCCGGCAACTTCACCTCGCCCAGCCACGCCCTCCTCGGCGAGCTCTGCGACACCCCCGAGTGGCGCGGCCGCCTCGGCGACCAGGGCCGCCGCTTCGTCCACATCCTCGGCCCGGCCGAGTACCTCACCCGGCTCACCGACCTCGGCTGCGAGACCGACGTCTGGGAGACCACGTACAGCCAGCTCCTCCAGGGCGAGGACCCCGTCCTCGACTGGGTCAAGGGGACGGCGCTGAGGCCCGTCCTCACCACCCTCGGCGACGACCGGGAGGCCGTCGACGCCTTCCTCGGCCAGTACCGGGCCCTCCTCCGCGAGGCGTACCCGCCCGGCCCGCACGGCACCGTCTTCCCCTTCCGCCGCATCTTCGCCGTCGCGCGCAGGAGCGGCTGAGCGGGGAGCACCCCGAACGCGCGGGCGCCCCGCACCGGAACTCCGGTGCGGGGCAGGTACAGCACGCCCACGGCGTGCGACCCGTCAAACATACGGTCGACACCAGC
>NZ_JBFBBC010000028.1:0-36326 GCF_040689545.1 Streptomyces sp. NPDC051180 | reverse complement strand
GCGGACGCTTCCTTCGTTCCTGTTTCCAGGCCCTCCGGGCGCTTCCTTCGTTTCCGACTCTATCAGATCTTTCCGATCCGATTTCCTCGGTGCTTCCCGGTCCAATTCGCTTTCGCTCTTCGGGCCTTTCAGCGGTTCCGACTTTATCAGAATCATTTGGGCCCACCTAATCGGTGGCTTTGGTGATTCGAATGAGAATCGGAGTGACTCCGTGGAATCGAATTCCCGACCGGAGTGAGTGTGACTCTAGTGGTTTGCTGCCGAACTGTCCAGTTCTAGGCAACCGTTTGAATCTACCTCCCCACGCCTGCCGTGTCAACGGCTTTTGTGGGCACCGGAGGACACTAGCAGGTCGGCGGGGCCGTACGCACATCAGGCGGCGGTGGGGAGGGTCGCGCTGCGGTCGGGCTCGTCGAGGTCGCCCGTGTCGCCGGCGCGGGAGGCACGGCCGCCGAGGACGTGGACGTAGGTGAGGAAGGCCAGCTCGGCGGCGACACCGATGGTGATGCGGGCCCAGGTGGGCAGACCGGAGGGGGTGACGAAGCCTTCGATGAGCCCCGAGACGAAGAGGACCAGGGCGAGGCCGATGGCCATGCCGACGGCGGCGCGGCCCTGCTCGGCGAGGGCGGCGCGGCGGGTGGTCGGTCCCGGGTCGACGACCGTCCAGCCGAGGCGGAGTCCGGTGCCGGCGGCGACGAAGACCGCGGTCAGTTCGAGCAGGCCGTGCGGGAGGACCAGGCCGAGGAAGACGTCGAGGCGGCCGGCGGAGGACATGAGGCCGATGCCGACGCCGAGGTTGAGCATGTTCAGGAAGAGGATCCAGAGCACCGGGATGCCCAGGAAGACTCCGAGGACCAGGCACATGGCGGCGGCCTGGGCGTTGTTCGTCCAGACCTGGGCCGCGAAGGAGGCCGCCGGGTGGCTGGAGTAGTACGTCTCGTACTGGCCGCCGGGGCGGGTCATCTCGCGGAGGTCGGCGGGGGCGCCGATCGACGCCTGGACCTCCGGGTGCGTACCGATCCACCAGCCGATGAGGACGGCCAGGAGGGTGGAGAGGACGGCGGTGGGGATCCACCAGTGGCGCGAGCGGTAGACGGCCGCGGGGAAACCGGCGGTGAGGAAGCGGGCCGCGTCGCGCCAGGAGGAGCGGCGGGTGCCGGTGACGGTGGCGCGGGCGCGGGCGACGAGCTGGGTGAGCCGGGCCGTGAGCATCGGGTCCGGGGTGCGGGACTGGACGATCGAGAGGTGCGTGGCCGTGCGCTGGTAGAGGGAGACGAGTTCGTCGGCTTCGGCGCCGGTCAGCCTGCCGCCGCGGCGCAGGAGGTGGTCGAGGCGTTCCCACTCGGCGCGGTGGGCGGTGACGTAGACGTCGAGGTCCATGATCGGCTGCTGCTCCAGGCACTGGCTGCGGACGGGTCCGTACTACTGCGGCGCGCTGCGGGTCAGCTTGGCAGACTGGCGTTCGGAGGGGTCGGGAAGGCCGGAGAAGGGTGGGTGCCGTGAGCGGGTTGGTGACGGGGGACGCCGTCGTGCTGGGGTTGCAGCCGGCGCGGCTGCCGAGTCGGGCGCTGGCGGTGCTGATCGACCTCGTCGTGGTGTGGGCGGTGTACCTGCTCATCACGCTGGCGTTGGCGGTCGCCACCGCGTCGCTGGACGAGGCGGCGGTGATGGCGTTGTCCATCGCGTCGTTCCTGCTGGTGCTCGTGGGGGCGCCGATCGCGGTGGAGACGCTGTCGCACGGCAGGTCGCTGGGGAAGATGGCCTGTGGTCTGCGGGTCGTGCGGGACGACGGGGGTCCGATCCGTTTCCGGCACGCGCTGGTGCGCGGGGCGCTGGGCGTGGTGGAGATCCTGATGACGTTCGGCGTCGTCGCCTGCATCGCGTCGCTGGTGTCGGAACGGGGCCGGCGGCTCGGGGACGTCTTCGCGGGCACGCTGGTGGTGCGTGAGCGGATACCCGCGGCGCGGGTGGCGGTCGTGCCCCCTCCGCCGCCGTGGCTGGTCGGGCGGTTCGCGGGGCTGGACCTGTCGGCGGTGCCGGAGCCGCTGTGGCTGGAGGTGCGTCAGTACCTGACGCGGGCGCGTGAGCTGGATCCGGTCGTGGGACGGCGGCTCGCGGAGCGGCTGGCCGACGAGCTGGTGGCGAGGACCGGGACGCCTCCGCCGCCGGGGGTGCCGGCCGACGCGTATCTGGCGGGTGTGGTGGCCGAGCGGCAGGCGCGGGACGCCCGGCGGGCGTTCGCCTCGCCGTCGGGGGCGCCTGGTGCCGGTGCGTTCCCCGGGACCGGAGCGGGGGCGGCGGGCGGCGGCGCTCCGGGATTCCCGCCTCCGGGTGCCATTCCCCCTCGCTCGGACCCGCGGCGTTCGGATCCCCCGCGGACGGAGCCCTCGCCGGGCGCTCCGCCGGTGGCGCCCCCGGTCGTCGTGGCGCCGGTGGTGGACAAGCCCGTCGTCGAGGGTGCCGGGGAGTCCGGGGCGCGGCGGACGGGGTTCGCGCCGCCTGCCTGAGGGGTGGGGTCAGGGGAAGACCGAGGGCGGGGTCTCCAGGTCCTCGAGTTCGATGCCGGGTGCGGCGAGGACGACGTCGCCGGCGATGTGGACGGTATGGCGTTCGCCCGTGTCCAGGTCGCTGACCTGGTACTCGTCCACGGTCAGGGGGCCGTTGTCAGTGGTGTGCGCTTCACTTCTCAGCAAGGCCCAGGACTGGTCGGTCGTCAGGGGGGCGAGCACGGGATCCGTGAAGGCGACGAGCCGGACGCGGGTCTCCGGGGAGGCGGGGGTGAGTCGCAGGAGTCGCGTGAGGGCGACGAGGAAGGCCGGGGACATGCCGGTGAAGGCGTGGGCGCGCACATTGCCTTCGGTGGCGTGGGTTCCGGTGGGGTCCGTGCGGACCCAGGTGACGCCGTCGAGGGCCGCGCCGCGGACCTGCCAGCCGGCGGCGTGCAGTTCGAGTCGGATGGGGCGGCCCAGTTCGTCGACGGCCAGGTCGATGGAGCCCCGGTGATCACCCGAGGGGGTGGTGGTCTGGGCGACATAGCGCCAGCCGGAGGGGCCGGGGGCGCAGTGGAAGTGCTCTTCACCGAGGGGGGTGTGGTCATGCGGGTCATGGAACGAATAGCGGCCGCGGGGCATGGGTCCTCGGGTGGCTTCCAGGGGCGGTAGCGGGGACGGGACGGAGCAGGCCCCCCGACACGGGGGTGCGGGGGGCCTGCCTGAGTCCTCTACGGGTGTCCGGGGCGGCGCCGCGTCAGCGCGCGGGCGCCGCCGGCCGGGGCATCAGTAGCGGTAGTGGTCCGGCTTGAAGGGGCCTTCGACCTCGACGCCGATGTAGGCGGCCTGCTCGGGGCGGAGGGTCGTCAGCTTGACGCCGAGGGCGTCGAGGTGGAGGCGGGCGACCTTCTCGTCCAGGTGCTTCGGGAGGACGTAGACGTCGGTCGGGTACTCCTCCGGCTTCGTGAAGAGCTCGATCTGGGCCAGGGTCTGGTCCGCGAAGGAGTTCGACATGACGAAGGAGGGGTGGCCGGTCGCGTTGCCGAGGTTCAGCAGACGGCCCTCGGAGAGGACGATCAGGACCCGGCCGTCGGGGTAGGTCCAGGTGTGGACCTGCGGCTTGACCTCGTCCTTGACGATGCCCGGGGTCTTCGCGAGGCCGGCCATGTCGATCTCGTTGTCGAAGTGGCCGATGTTGCCCACGATGGCCTGGTGCTTCATCTTGGCCATGTCGGCGGCCATGATGATGTCCTTGTTGCCGGTCGTGGTGATGAAGATGTCGGCGGTCTCGACGACGTCGTCCAGGGTCGTGACCTGGTAACCGTCCATCGCGGCCTGGAGCGCGCAGATGGGGTCGATCTCGGTGACGATGACGCGGGCGCCCTGGCCGCGGAGGGACTCGGCGCAGCCCTTGCCGACGTCGCCGTAGCCGCAGACGACGGCCGTCTTGCCGCCGATGAGGACGTCGGTGGCGCGGTTGATGCCGTCGATCAGCGAGTGGCGGCAGCCGTACTTGTTGTCGAACTTCGACTTGGTGACGGCGTCGTTCACGTTGATCGCCGGGAAGAGCAGGTCGCCGGCCTGGTGCATCTCGTACAGGCGGTGGACGCCGGTGGTGGTCTCCTCGGTGACGCCGCGGATCTCGGACGCCAGCTGGGTCCACTTCTGCGGGTTCTCGGTGAGGGTGCGGTTGAGGAGACGGAGGATGTGGCCGTACTCCTCGCTGTCCGCGGTGGCGGGGTCCGGGGCGGAGCCCGCCTTCTCGAACTCGACGCCCTTGTGGACGAGGAGGGTGGCGTCACCACCGTCGTCGAGGATCATGTTCGGGCCGCCGGTGGGCGTGTTCGGCCAGGTGAGGGCCTGCTCGGTGCACCACCAGTACTCCTCCAGGGTCTCACCCTTCCAGGCGAAGACCGGGACGCCCTGCGGGTTCTCCGGGGTGCCGTTCGGGCCGACGGCGATGGCCGCGGCGGCGTGGTCCTGGGTGGAGAAGATGTTGCAGGAGGCCCAGCGGACCTCGGCGCCGAGGGCGACCAGGGTCTCGATGAGGACGGCGGTCTGCACGGTCATGTGCAGGGAGCCGGTGACGCGGGCGCCGGCGAGCGGCTGCTGCTCGGCGTACTCGCGGCGGATCGACATCAGGCCGGGCATCTCGTGCTCGGCGAGGGTGATCTCCTTGCGGCCGAAGGCGGCCAGGGAGAGGTCGGCGACCTTGAAGTCCTGCTGGCTGGCGACAGTCGTCATGACTGGGGCTGCTCCTCGTGGATTCGGGTGCGAGGGTCTGGGAGAGCGCCTGGCACCGCCGGGGCACGACGACGGCATACGAATGCCCGGGTGTCCCGCGGTGCAGTCGTCGGAGGCCCTCTCTCCCTCGGCCGGTCCTGGGGACCGCCCGACCGCCATCAGCAGCGACGTCTGGCAGTCACGAATCTACACCGATCGGTGCAGCGACCCACACTCGTACGGGAAGTACCGGCCACGCGGAGAGGCCCCCTGGCCGGTCTTCTCCGGTCCTGGGGGCCTCTGTCGGGTCTCGGGGCTCAGTGGCCGTCGCCGCCCGGGCTCTTGGCGGGGTTGCTGCCGGCGGCCGCGGCGCTCTCGCTGTAGATGTCCGGCTCCAGGTAGATGACCCGGGCGATGGGGACGGCGGCGCGGATGCGCTCCTCCGCGGCGTTGATGGCCTGGGCGACCTCGGTGGCCGAGTCGTCGTGCTGGACGGCGATCTTGGCGGCGACGAGGAGCTCCTCGGGTCCGAGGTGGAGGGTGCGCATGTGGATGAGGCGGGTGACGGTGTCGCCGTCGACGACGGCGGCCTCGATCCGCTTGACCTCGTCGGTGCCTGCGGACTCGCCTAGCAGGAGCGACTTGGTCTCGGCGGCGAGGACGAGGGCGATGAGGATGAGCAGGACGCCGATGCAGAGGGTGCCGATGCCGTCCCAGACGCCGTCGTCGGTCAGCAGGGCGAGGCCGACGCCGCCGAGGGCGAGGACGAGGCCGACGAGGGCGCCGAGGTCCTCCAGGAGGACGACGGGGAGCTCGGGGGCCTTGGCGCGGCGGACGAACTGCGTCCAGGTGAGGCCGCCGCGGATCTCGTTGGACTCCTTGATGGCCGTGCGGAAGGAGAAGGACTCGGCGATGATCGCGAAGACCAGCACGCCGACCGGCCAGTACCACGCCTCGATGGGGTGCGGGTCCTTGATCTTCTCGTAGCCCTCGTAGATGGCGAACATGCCGCCGACGGAGAAGAGGACGATGGAGACGAGGAAGGCGTAGATGTACCGCTCGCGGCCGTAGCCGAAGGGGTGCTGCGGGGTGGCCTCGCGCTTGGCCCTCTTGCCGCCGAGGAGGAGCAGGCCCTGGTTGCCGGAGTCGGCGAGCGAGTGGACGCTCTCGGCGAGCATCGAGGACGAACCACTGAAGAGGAACGCCACGAACTTGGCTACGGCGATCGCCAGGTTGGCGGCGAGTGCCGCCACGATCGCCTTGGTTCCGCCTGACGCGCTCATGGGTGTACGTGGTCCCTTCGTCGATGCTCCGGCTCGATCGCCGCGGTTCGGCCGGTCATTGTCGCATCAGGCCACGACGGTGGCGCGGAAGACCGTCCCCGCTCCGGAGAGTTGGGTGGGTTCGCCGGCCGGGACGAAGACGGATTCGCCGGGGGCGAGGGTGAGTTCGCCGGCCCGGGGGCTGCCCGCGACGGAGAGCAGGATCTGCGGGGTGGGGGCGGTGAGGTCGGTGGGGGCGGCGCCCTCGGCCCGGACGAACCGGGAGAGGCGGAACTCGTCGATGGGGGTCTCGTAGACCTCCTCGCCGGTGGGCGACGCCTCGGGGCGCAGGACGGCGGGGTCGGCGGGCTCGAAGCGGACGATCCGCAGGAGTTCGGGGACGTCGACGTGCTTGGGGGTGAGGCCGCAGCGCAGGACGTTGTCGGAGTTGGCCATGATCTCGACGCCGAGGCCGTCGAGGTAGGCGTGCGGGACGCCCGCGCCGAGGTACAGGGCCTCGCCGGGCTGGAGCACGACCCGGTTGAGGAGCATGGCGGCGATGACGCCGGGGTCGCCGGGGAAGTGGTGGGCGAGGCTCGCGTACGGGGCGTGGGCGCCGCCGAGCCGGTCGGCGGCGGCCGCGGCCTCGGCGACCGTCTCCGCCATCTCGTCGGGGTCGGCGGTGAGCAGGGCCGTCAGGACCTCGCGGAGCGCGGCCTCCTCGGGGTGGGCGTGGAGGAGGTCGACGTACGGCTTGAGGCTGTCGACGCCGAGCGCGGCGATGAGGTCGGCGGACTCGACGGGGTCGCGGAAGCCGCACAGGCCGTCGAAGGGGGTGAGCGCGCAGATCATCTCGGGCTTGTGGTTGGCGTCCCGGTACGTGCGGTGCGGGGCGTCGGCCGGGATGCCGGCGGCCTCCTCGGCGGCGTGGCCGGCCTGTGCCTGGGCGAGGTCGGGGTGGACCTGGAGGGAGAGCGGGGCGCCGGCGGCGAGCACCTTGAAGAGGAACGGGAGGCGGGGTCCGAACTTCTCGACGGCCCGCTCCCCCAGTTCCCGTACGGGGTCGCCGGCGATCAGCTCGTCGAGGGGCCCGCGCTCGGTGCGGGAGGGGGCGCCGGGGTGGGCGCCCATCCACATCTCGGCCTGGGGCTCGCCGGTCGGGGCGTGGCCGAGCAGTTCCGGGATGGCCGTCGTGGATCCCCAGGCGTAGGGGCGAACGGTGTTGACGAGGCGGTCCATGCCTGCCAGCTCCTCGGGGTGGTGACGACGGATGGTGAGGGGTGTCGGGAGACAGGTGACAGGGGGAGGGTGACGGGTCGGTGACGGCCCGGGGACGGGGACGGGCCCGGCCGGTGGACGGGCGGGCGCCGGGGCGGCGGAGGTCCGGGGGCGGTCCGGGCGGTGTCTGTCGGGTCGGTGCCGGTCCGCGGGTGGCCGGGCTAGGGGGTGGTGCGGCCCGGGGTGGCCAGGGAGAGGTAGAGGGCCGCGAAGTCGGTCACGGCGAGCAGTTCGGCGAGGGTCTCCAGCTCGCCGCCCTCCTCCGGTTCGAGTTCGCTGATGGCCGTCTCGTGGCCGAGGGCCAGTTCGCGGGCGGCGGGGGCGGCGGTCAGGCCGCCGGCCGGCCGGTCGCGGAGCAGGACCACGCGGGCGCGGAGGGCCTGCTGCTCGTCGACGCGGTCGCGGAAGAAGTCGTCGGGGTCGGCGCCGGCGGCGTAGTCGCCGGCGAGCAGGACGCCGTGCGCGGGGAGGGCCTCGGGGAGTTCGGCGGCGAGGGCCGGGAGGCCGGCGAGCTCGGCGAGGACGGCGGCGAAGCGGCGGCCGGCGGGACCGGCGGCGTTGCCCTCGGTCCAGATCAGCGGGAGGGAGTCGGCGAGCTCGGCGGCGAGGGTCTTCGCCGGGTTGCTGTAGGTGGCGATGGCCGGGCCGCAGCGTTCGGCCGTGCGGTCGAGCCGGTCGGCGACCTTCTCCAGGGCCTCGGGGGGTGCTTCGAGGAGGCCGACGCGGTCGAGGAGGGCGAGCAGCGGGGTGAAGAGGGCCCAGAGGGCGCCGGGGCTGGCCGCGAGGTTCTCGCCGAATTCGTTCGGGGTCTCGTTGGGGGCGGTCGCCATGGGCACGAACAGGCCGTGTGAGCCGCTGACGGTCTCGGCGAGCGGCGAGGTCTTCGGGGCGACGGCGACGACGGTGATCCCGCGGCGGTACGCCTGCTCGGCGAGGAGGGCGAGGCCGGGTTCGGAGCCGTCGGTGGTCGGGAGCAGCAGCAGGTCCACGGAGCCGGCCCAGCCGGGGAGGGCCCAGCGCAGGGCGCCCGCGGCGGGGGCGACGCCGGTGGGCTGGAGGCGTACGACGGGGGCGGCCGCTCCGGCGAGGGCGCCGATCAGGTCGGCGACGCCCGCGGCGGCGGTGCCGGGGCCGGCGACGAGCACGGCGCGGGGGCGGCCCTCGGGGTGGAGGTCCGCGATGCCGGCCTCGGCGGCGTGGCGGGCGGCGGTCCGCACCCGTGCGCCTGCTTCGGCGGCGCCGCGGAGGAGACCGCGGTGGTCGGCGAGGGCGAGGGCGTCCGGTGCGTCGAGGAGGGTCTCGTCGAGCATGTGGCGGTGCCTCCCGGGTGAGCGGGTGAGTACGGGGTCCCCGGGCGCTGCGCTGCGGTCGGGGGTCCTGTGCGGACGGGCGCTGGGGTGCTGGGGTGTCCCGTCCGTCGGGCCGGGGCGGGAAGCGGCCGCGGTGGAGGGGCGGTTCGCGGTGCCGGGGCGGCGGTGCCTCCGCCCGCGGTGCTTCGGCGGCTCCGCCGGCCGGGCTCCCGCGGGTCCGGGCCGGTCGGCGGGACGCCCTGGCGCGGGGGTGCGGGCTCGGAGCCCGGCCTCGGGCCGGGCCGCTCGGTCCTTCCCGCGTCCCGGGGCGTCAGGAGGGGCGGCGGGCCTCGTCCGTCAGGAGGACCGGGATGCCGTCGCGGACCGGGTAGGCGAGGCCGCAGTCGGAGCTCGTGCAGACCAGCTCCGGGGTCTCGTCCGCCGTGCGGTCGTTCAGCGGAGCGTGGCAGGCCGGGCAGGCCAGGATCTCCAGGAGGCCGGCTTCGAGCGGCATGGGGTGTCCCTTCGAACAGACGGGGGTGGTGCTGCCCTTCGGGCCAGGTCAGCCTACCGCCGGGGAACGGGGGGCGCCCCCGTTCCCCGGCGGGGTGGCGGGGTCAGCCCGTCGCCCGTACCAGGGCGAGGACCTCGTCGCGGAGCTTGGCCATGGTGGCCTCGTCGCGGGCCTCGACGTTGAGGCGGAGCAGCGGCTCGGTGTTGGAGGCGCGGAGGTTGAACCACCAGTCGGCGGCGGTGACGGTGAGGCCGTCGAGCTCGTCGAAGGTGACGCCGTCCTGGTCCGCGTAGGCGGCCTTGACCTTGGCGGTGCTGGCGGCCTGGTCGGCGACGGTGGAGTTGATCTCGCCGGAGGAGGCGTAGCGGTCGTAGGCGGAGACCAGGTCGGACAGGGTGCCCTGCTGGCCGCCGAGGGCCGCGAGGACGTGGAGCGCGGCGAGCATGCCGGTGTCCGCGTTCCAGAAGTCCTTGAAGTAGTAGTGCGCCGAGTGCTCGCCGCCGAAGATGGCGCCGGTCTTCGCCATCTCCTCCTTGATGAAGGAGTGGCCGACGCGGGTGCGGACGGGCGAGCCGCCGTTCTCGCGGACGACCTCGGGGACGGACCAGGAGGTGATCAGGTTGTGGATGATCGTCCCGCCGGGGTTCTTGGCGAGCTCGCGGGCGGCGACCAGGGCGGTGATGGCGGACGGGGGGACCGGCTCGCCGCGCTCGTCGACGACGAAGCACCGGTCGGCGTCGCCGTCGAAGGCGAGGCCGAGGTCCGCGCCCTCGGCGAGGACGCGGGCCTGGAGGTCGACGATGTTCGCCGGGTCGAGGGGGTTGGCCTCGTGGTTCGGGAAGGTGCCGTCGAGCTCGAAGTACATCGGGACGGTGTCGAGCGGGAGGCCGTCGAAGACGGTGGGGACGGTGTGGCCGCCCATGCCGTTGCCGGCGTCGACGACGACCTTCAGGGGGCGGATCGCGGTGAGGTCGACGAGGCCCTTGAGGTGGGCGGCGTAGTCGTCGAGGGTCTCGCGCCGGGTGACCGTGCCGGGGGTGGCGGCGGCCTCGGGGGCGCCCGTCCCGCTCCACTGCTCGGCGAGGGCGCGGATGTCGGCGAGGCCGGTGTCCTGGCCGACCGGGGCGGCGCCGGCGCGGCACATCTTGATGCCGTTGTACTGGGCCGGGTTGTGGGACGCGGTGAACATCGCGCCGGGCAGGCCGAGGCTCCCGGAGGCGAAGTACAGCTGGTCGGTGGAGCAGAGCCCGATGAGGGTGACGTCGGCGCCGAGGCGGGCCGCGCCGCGGGCGAAGGCGTCCGCGAGGCCGGGCGACGAGGGGCGCATGTCGTGGCCGACGACGATCGCGTCCGCGTCGGTCACCCGGACGAAGGCGGCTCCGAAGAGTTCGGCGAGCGTCTCGTCCCACTGGTCGGGGACCACTCCGCGGATGTCGTACGCCTTCACGATCTGCGACAGATCGACAGTCACGGATCCACCCTCCTGAGTTCTCGGCACGCGTGTGCGGGCGCGTGTACGGAACGCCCAAACTACCCGGAGCGGTGAGGGGGTGTGCGGACGGTGGCCGGTTGTGATCAGTTGTCCGGCGAACGGAGCACCCTGAGGTGTCCGCGACGCCCGACTTCCATGGGATCGCCGGGGCGGCCTCCGACTCCCTTGCCGCCGGACCCGGCCGCGCGCTCCTGGGGGCGGGCCGCCTCCCGTACCGCGTTGGCGAGGGCCTCCAGGTCGTCGCCGCTGGGGCGTGCCGGGGCGGAGGGATCGGTGAGCCGCACCACGTCCCAGCCGCGCGGGGCGGTGAGGCGTTCGCTGTGCTCGGCGCACAGGTCGTAGCAGTGGGGCTCGGCGTAGGTGGCGAGCGGGCCGAGGACCGCAGTCGAGTCGGCATAGACGTACGTCAGTGTCGCGACGGCAGGGCGGCCGCACGCAGTGCGCGAACAGCGACGTACAGGGCTCACGACGTTGGACGGTACCGCACTCTTGAGCGGGCCGCGACGACTCTCCCTCAGGTCACTCCACCGTGTCGCGGTGTGACCTCGGCCACCGCCCTTTCCGGGGGGACCGTTCCGACCTGCGAGGGAGGGGGCGCACGGGGGCGGGGGCAGAGAAGGTTCCGGACAGTCGGGGATGCAAAACCGGTCATCGAGGGCCAGATGGCCGATCGTCTCGGGCCGTCGAATCGGGCAGCGGTCCGACCGGAATGGTCGGGTTTCGACAGCTCGTGCGGGGGTGGTGCGGGGGCGCCCGGACATGTGGCGAGGATGCGCCACGGTGCGCGGGGACAGATGAGGGTTACGCTGCGTCAGTGATGGACAGTCCTGTGCCTCCGAGCCCCTCGCACCGCCGCACGGAGCCCGCCGCGGAGCCCCCGGCGGAGCCCCGGATCCGCCGCCGCGACCGGCACGGCCGCGGGATGCGGGGGCCGGTGGCCCCACCGCAGGTGCCGCTCTCCGCGAGCCGGGCCGACACCTTCCGCGACCTGGTCCTCGACTCGGTGGAACGGCTGGAACGGCGCTGGCCGCAGCTGGCGGACGTCGACTTCATGGTCATGGAGGTGCCGCCGACGGTGCCGGGCGAGACCGTGCCGCTGGGCGGCTCGTTGCCCGCGGAGAAGGACGAGCCGGCGAAGGTGGTCGTCTACCGGCGGCCGGTCGAGATCCGCTCCAAGAGCCGGGACGAGCGGGCGCTGCTGGTCCACGAGGTCGTCGTCGAGCAGGTCGCCGAGCTGCTGGGCCTCTCCCCCGAGTCGGTCGACCCCCGGTACGGGCAGGACTGACGCGGACGCCCTGCCCGTACGGGTACGGGCAGGGCGGGGCAGAGGACCGGCCCTCGGGCCGACCGCGGTCCCGAGGGGCGGCCACGGGCGGACCGGGCAGGCCCGCGCGCCGCGGCAGGACTCAGTCGAGGACGCCGAGGTCCTGGTGCGCGGAGGGGACCTCCACGGTCCCGCGGTCGTCGACGAGGGTCTGGACCGTGAACATCGGGATGCCGTCCTGCGCCGCCGCCAGGGTCCGCGCCGCGTAGACCCTGCCGCCGGAGACCGGTTCGACGGTCAGCGCGTAGTAGCCCTTCAGTCCCTGGGGGACCAGGTCGGTCACGGTCGCGGTGGTGCCCGCCTTGACGGTGACCGTCCGGGACACGGGCGTGCCGCCGCCGGAGCCCGCCGAGGCGGTGATCCTCACCTCGGCGGCGGTGCCGGGGGCGGTCAGGGAGAGCGTCGACGCCTTGGCGCGGTTGTCGGCGACCGTGGCGCGGGCGGAGATCGCCGGGGTCGCCGGGATGAACGCGACCTCGGTGTTCGCGCCCTTGCCGCGGACGACGCGGAGGGCCGCCACGACCGGGGTCGGCTTCTTCGGGTCGCTCGGGGTGAGCAGCAGGGAGGCGGCCTCGCCCCGGGTGAGGTTCGGCAGGTCGACGGCGGTCGTCATCCCGGACTTCACGTGCAGGGTCCCCGCGCCCGCCGGGACGATCGTGCCGGCGGTGGTGACCAGCTGGACCTTCAGGTCGGCGTCGTCCTCCCCGGGGGCGAGGGCGACCAGCCGGACGGAGGTGGCGTCGGCCGGGATGCCGGGGAGCACGGCGGTGCCCGCCGGGTCGGCCGCGGGGGCGATCCAGTCGCCGCCGAGCTTCTCGTCCGCGGAGCCGATGGCGGCGCCGACGCGCCCGCTGCGGGTGGTGACGTGGACGGTGACGTCGGGCTTGGCGGTCTCTCCGGTGAGGGTGGAGAGGAGGACCGGGACCGTGGAGCGGGCGGGGACCGGGATGCCCTCGGTGAACTGGGACTTCAGCGCGCCCTCGGGGCCGAAGAGCTCGATGTCGGCGACGGCGGCCGTGTCGTCCGGGTTGGTGAGGTGGACGTAGTCCTGGCGCTCCTTGGCGGTGGAGGCCGCCGGGAACCAGAAGTCGGTGTCGGGGGCGCCGCAGGAGAGGCCGAGGAGGCCGCGGGAGCCGCCCGCCGGGACGACGGTGGTCTGCTGGACGGTCCAGCCGGGGGCGAGGGTGCCGGTCGCCGCGCCGGTGAGGGCGGGCACGCCGGCGCCGTTCGCCTCGACGGCGACGGGCTTGCCGGGGGCGGTGACCGTGGCGGGGGCCTGGGGCGCCTTGGGCTTCTTCGGGTCCTTGGCGGCCGTGCCGCCCGAGGAGGTCGGGCTCGCGGCGACGGTCAGGCGGGCCGTGGGCTGCTCGGCCTTGCCGGAGCCGGAACCCGAGCCGGAACCCGCGCCCGCGCCCGTTCCCGCGGCGAGCGGGGTGTACGAGGTGTAGACGGTCTCGGCCACCTCCGAGGTGCTCGGCACGGGGCAGACCAGGCCGGCGCGCTCCACCGGCAGCCGGGTCGGGCTCTTCGCCTCGGGGGCGGCGGGGCCGGCCGGGGCGGTGAGGGCCGCGAAGCCGGTGACGGCGGCGAGGGCCGTGGTGCCCGCGATCAGGGAGAGGGTCGTGCGCTTCACTGGTTGCTGCTCCCGTCGGGACGCTGCTCGGTCTCGTGGCCCTGGGGGTGCCCGTAGCCGTAGCCGTACGGGTCGTACGCCTGCTGGTCGTACTGCTGCCCGGGGGCGTATCCCTGCTGCTGGTCGTAACCCTGCTGCTCGTAGCCCTGCTGCTGCTCGTGTCCCTGGTCGGGGTAGGACTGGCCGGCGTAGCCCTGGTCGGCGTACGGCTGCTGGTCGTAGCCCTGCTGCGGGTAGGCGTACGGCTGCTGCTGGTACGGGTCGGCGGCGTACTCCTGGTAGTAGCCCTGGTCGGCGTACGGCTGGGCCTGCGTCCCGGCCTGGTCCTGGGCCGGGGGCTGAGCGGGGGACTGGGCATAGGCCGGGTCGTACCCGGAGTCCCACTCCTCGGGCTCGTGGGTCTGCTGTCCCGGGATCGCGGCGGCTTCGCCCTCCGGGGCCCCGGGGGCCTCGGCGACGGCCTCGGCCTCCGCGGCGGCGCGCAGGCGGCGCGCGCGGCGGCCGTCGCCGTCGGCGGCCTGGGCGGGGATGACGGTTTCCTCGTCGGGCAGGTCGTCGTCGATCTCGCGGCGACGCCCGGGGAGGGCGAGGACGAGCAGGACGACGGCGAGGCCGACCTGGGCCCAGATCCACGCGGTGTGGGTGAGCGGCTCGTCGTAGGTGAGGTCGAGGCGGCCGCCCTGGGCGGGGAGCGAGAAGCCCTGGGCCCAGCCGTCGACGGTGGTCCGGCTCAGTTCCCTGCCGTCGAGGGTGGCGGTCCAGCCCTCGGCGGCGCGGTCGGCGAGGCGCAGCACGCGGCCCTCGGGGCCGGCCGGGATCGCGGTGTGCGCCTCGACGGGACCGGCGGCGACGGCGACGGGCTTGGCCGCCTTGGTCGCGTCGTCCGCGGCGCCGTCGGCGGACGCGTCACCGCTCGCGGACGGGGCGCCGGTCTTGGCGGCCGGCGGGACGATCATGATCCGGGCGATCTCGCGGTCCACGCGCCAGAGCGCGCTGCCGTCGAGCTGGCTGAGGCGGCTGAGGCCGGGGGTGGCGTCGAGGACGCGGCTCATCTGGCGCGGTGCCCCGTCGCGGACGAGGACGTAGCGGATCGCGTAGCCGCTGAGTTCCTGGGTCTGGTCGGCGCCGGAGCCGGCGATGAGGCGGGCGACGACCTGGTCGAGGCGGGAGTCGCGGTCGGCGGTGGCGGTGAGTTCGCCGTCGCCGAGGCGGGCGCCGGAGCCGCGGACCAGGGTGTAGGCGACCTCGCCGGGGGTGCTGCCGCCCAGGACGAGGGTGCGGGGCTGGTCGCGGGTGCCGCTCTCCTCGGCGACGAAGGCCGGGACCTGCACCGGGTCGCGCCGGGTGAGCGGGCCGTCGGCGCCGCCGATCATCCAGCCGGCCGCGGCGACGGCGGGGCCGGCGGCGCAGGCGAGGGCGATGAGGGCGGCGACGGGCTGACGCCAGCCGAAGCCGTGGGCGGCGACGCGGGTGCGGCCGCCCTCGGCGCCGATCGTGCCGGCGGCCAGGAGGGCGGCGCCGTAGACGAGGGTGGCGGGTCCGGCCCAGCCGGTGCCGCCCGCGCCGTTGGAGGCGGCGGCGAGGAGCAGGCCCGCGAGCGCGGCGGCCCAGGCGGCGCGGACCGCGAACTGCCGCTCCTCGCGCAGCAGCCCGGCGAGGGCGGCGAGGACGAGGCCGAGCAGGAGCAGGCCGCCGGTGGTGCCGGGGCCGCCGGGGCTGGTCGCGAGCAGGTCGAGCGCGGTGGCCGTGCCCGTGCGGACGTCGAGGCCGGCCTCGCGCAGGAAGGCGGAGGGGCCGGCCAGCAGGGTGAGCGACCAGGGCGCGAGGACGAGGATCGGGGTGCCGACGGCGGCCAGGAAGCGGAGGCCGTAGGCGGTGAGGTCGGAGCGGCGGACGGCGAGGACGCCGAGGCCGAGGAGGACGGCGAGCGGCCACACGATCGGGGTGAACGCCGTCGCGAAGGTGAGCAGGAAGGTGTACGCCCAGGTGGCGCGCCAGCTGCCCCGGTCGGGGCGGTTGAAGCCGTGGGCGGCGACGGCGGCGCGGGCGATCAGCGGCAGCAGGATCGCGAGCACGGCCGTGCCGAGCCGGCCGGCGGCCAGGGCCCCGGTGACGGCGGGCAGGAAGGCGTACGCGATGGCGGCCCAGGCGCGCAGCAGGCGGGACTCGACGATGCCGCGGGAGGCGAAGTAGGCGGTGAAGCCGGCGAGCGGGACCGAGCAGACGAGGAGCAGGGTCAGCGCGGTGGAGGTGGAGCCGAGGAACAGCGCGGAGAGCGCGGCCAGGACGGCGAGGTAGGGCGGGGCGCTCTGGGTGCCGCCGGTGCCGAGGGCGTGCCAGGCGTCGGCGTACCGCGACCAGAGGCCGGAGACGGTGTCGGGGGCGGGCAGCAGGGCGCCGCCGGCCAGCGAGCCGCCGGCGAAGAGGTTGCGGCAGGCGACCAGGGAGATGAGGAGCAGCAGGCCGAAGAGGACCGGTCCGGGCTTGCGGGCGATCTTCTTGAGCCGGGCGAACTGCTCGATCTCCAGGTAGTCGGCGTCGTCGCCGCCGGGTCCCGACTCGACGACGCCGTGGCGGGAGCCGCCGGAGTCGGCCTCGTTCCCGCCGAAGTTGGCGGTGAACTGTTCGGCCGCGGCGCGGACGGTGGCGCCGGGCGGCGGGAAGAGCGGGCGGAGTTCGCTCGCCGCGACGGCCGGGTTCCTGCGGCGCTTGCGGGCGGCGAGGATCCTCTCGGGGCGCAGCAGGGTGCCGAAGAGGCCCATGACCTCGTCGACGGCCTGTCCGGGGACCTTGCCGACGAGGTAGGCGAGGGTGCGGAGCAGGGTGCTGACGACGAGCCTCAGCAGCACGTACGGCAGGGCGGCGCCGCGGCTGTTGGCGAGCAGGGTGTAGACGGCGCCGGCCTTGTCGACGCGGTGCGGGTTGGCCGCGGTGCGGCCGGCGCAGTCGACGGTGCGGCGCTCGCGGGCGGACGCCTCGGCGTGCCGCAGGACGGCGTCGGGGGCGATGAGCACGCGGTGGCCGGCGGCGTGGGCGCGCCAGCACAGGTCGACGTCGTCGCGCATGAGGGGCAGGCGGCGGTCGAAGCCGCCGAGCTCCTCGAAGACGTCGCGGCGGACGAGCATGCCGGCGGTGGAGACGGAGAGGACGGAGCGGATCTGGTCGTGCTGGCCCTGGTCCTGCTCGCGGCGGTCGAGTCCGGTCCAGCGGCGGCCGCTGCGGGCGATGGAGACGCCGGTCTCCAGGAGCTGCTTCCGGTCGTACCAGCCTCGCAGCTTGGGGCCGATGACGGCGGCGTCCGCGTCGGAGTCGGCGACGCGCAGGAGTTCGGCGAGGGCGCCGGGCTCGGGGGCGCAGTCGTCGTGGAGCAGCCAGAGCCACTGCACCGGTTCGCCGTGCGGGAGTTCGGGGAGGTCGTACGCCTCGTCGTTCCAGGTGCGGCTGACGGGGTCCCAGCCGCTGGGGCGCTTGAGGTAGGGCAGGTCCTCGGGTCCGAGCACGGGCGCGGTGCGCGCGGCCTCCTCGACGGCGGCGCCGAAGCCGGTGCGGCGCGCGAGGTGCAGGACGCGGTCGTCGCCGACGGCGTCGGCGACGAGCTGCGCCGAGTCGTCTGCGCTGCCGGTGTCGGCCGCGATCACGTTCTGCACGGGGCGTTCCTGCGCGAGCAGCCCGGAGAGCGCGTCCGGCAGCCAGCGGGCGCCGTCGTGGGTGACGAGCACGGCGGTGACGACGTGTCGCGGAAACTCAGGAGTTGAGGACATCGAGCTACGGGCCCTCCGGCCGGGGTCGCCCGCGAAGGGCGTGGGGAGCGTCTCGGACGGAGGCCCACACTAACGGCTGCGCGCGGAGCGGTTCTCCCCTGTGGACGACGGCCTGTGGACAGAGCACGCAGAACGGTCCGCCGCCTGTGGCCGAAGCACAGGGGGCGGACCGTTCGCGGTGTCCTGGTGTGCGCGCGGTGGCGCGGGGGGCCCGGAGGTCGTCCGGGGCCGGGTGCCGCTCAGACGGCGGCCTTCTTGAGGCGACGGCGCTCGCGCTCGGAGAGACCACCCCAGATGCCGAACCGTTCGTCGTTCTGCAGGGCGTATTCGAGGCACTCGGAGCGGACCTCGCAGGCGAGGCAGACCTTCTTGGCCTCGCGGGTCGAGCCGCCCTTCTCGGGGAAGAAGGACTCGGGGTCGGTCTGGGCGCACAGCGCGCGCTCCTGCCAGCCGAGTTCCTCGTCCGCGTCCTCGACCAGCAGTTCCTGGAACAACTCGGTCATGTGCGCCCCTCGTCTGTTCTGTGCGTCCCCGTGGTGTTGCCGTTGCGAACCCGGCCTAACGACACGAGTGAAATTACAAGTTTGTGCTCTGTGCGAGTCAAGCCGAGATCTGCTATTGGGCCCCGTATTCACTCTGCGGAACCAAGCCTATGCGGAAAGTGTTCAAATCACCAAAAAACGTGACACATGCCGCTGACCGGACCGTGCTGCACTTCCCCTCACGAGCGGCGGAGTGTCCGTCTTTCACAAGGAAGGACGTCCGAAACTTGGATCTTGTTGCGATCCAGCCATGGAAGCGATCCGCATCACAGTCCACTCACGGACCGTGACGACCGACCCGAAGTCGATCACGCGGGCGCCGCCATGTTTACGGGCACGGTTGAAGCGCCATCTCTCCTGGTCCAGGCATGAACAAACCTTTCTCCGCGCACGGTAACCGGATGAGGTGAAACATTACCCCCAAATCGGTCATTGGGTTGACAGTCGGGTGCTCTTCCCGCCACCTTTGGTGGCATGCCAGCGACCACAGCGCCCGCCGCGACCCACGCCCGTGGGTTCCGCCGCGCTGTCCAGGCGCGCTGTTGCTGTTGTTGTTCCAGCTGTTGATGCCGTAGAGCTCCAGCCGCCTCCCCCAGCGTCACCCTGCGTCACTTGTGTCACCTCTCTCCGTGACCCCCACCGCTTCTGTTTCTGCTGAGGAACCTCCCCATCCCATGAACATGGACAGCGACCTTCAGATCGCCGGCGACATCCTCGAGGTCCCGCACCTCCTGCAGCCCGAGCGCGCCCACCCCGTCACCGTGGCCGAGTTCGCCGGCCTCGCGCGCTCCCTCGCCGACGACCGCTCCCAGTGGGCGCCCTACGTCGAGTACGACGCCACCACCCGCTGGTACCACCGGCTGCGCACCGGCCCCGGCTACGAGGTGTGGCTCCTGTCGTGGGTGCCGGGCCAGGGCAGCGGCCTCCACGACCACGGCGTCTCCTCCGGCGTACTGACCGTCCTGGAGGGCGAGTTGACGGAGCGTACGGACCGGGGCGTGCGCACCCTGCGCGGCGGCTCCCAGCGCGTCTTCGCCCCCGGGTACGTCCACGAGGTCGTCAACGACTCCCTCGAACCGGCCGTCAGCCTGCACGTCTACTTCCCCGGTCTGACGGAGATGCCGATGCACGAGTCGCTCCAGGCCCAGTGCTCTCCGGCCACTCTCGCCCCAGAGGCCCCAGCGGTGACCGTCGCCTGACAGACTGCTGCGCATGCGCATTGTGGTTCTGGCCGGCGGTATCGGTGGTGCTCGTTTCCTTCGCGGCCTCAAGCAGGCCGCCCCGGACGCGGAGATCACCGTCATCGGCAACACGGGTGACGACATCCATCTCTTCGGGCTGAAGGTCTGCCCCGACCTGGACACGGTGATGTACACCCTCGGCGGTGGCATCAACGAGGAGCAGGGCTGGGGCCGCCTCGACGAGTCCTTCACGGTCAAGGAGGAGCTCGCCGCCTACGGCGTCGGACCCGAGTGGTTCGGCCTCGGCGACCGCGACTTCGCGACCCACATCGTCCGTACCCAGATGCTCGGCGCGGGCTACCCGCTGAGCGCGGTCACCGAGGCGCTCTGCGCCCGCTGGCAGCCCGGCGTCCGGCTCCTGCCCATGTCCGACGACCGCATCGAGACGCACGTGGCGATCGAGGTCGACGGCGAGCAGCGCGCCGTGCACTTCCAGGAGTACTGGGTGAAGCTGCGCGCCTCCGTGGACGCCCAGGCCGTCGTGCCGGTCGGCGCGGAGACCGCCAAGCCCGCCCCCGGCGTGCTCGACGCCCTCGCCGCCGCCGACGTCATCCTCTTCCCGCCGTCCAACCCCGTGGTGAGCGTCGGGACGATCCTGGCCGTGCCCGGCATCCGGGACGCGGTCGCCGCCTCCGGGGCGCCGGTCGTGGGCCTCTCCCCCATCGTCGGCGACGCGCCCGTGCGCGGCATGGCCGACAAGGTGCTCGCCGCCGTCGGCGTCGACTCCACGGCCTCCGCGGTGGCCCGGCACTACGGCGCCGGACTCCTCGACGGCTGGCTCGTCGACACGGTGGACGCCGGCTCCGTCGCGGAGGTCGAGGAGGCGGGGATCCGCTGCCGCGCGGTCCCGCTGATGATGACCGACGTGGACGCGACCGCCGCCATGGCCCAGGAGGCCCTGCGTCTGGCCGAGGAGGTCCGCGCGTGACCGCCGCCGCCCCCTCGTACCGCGTCTGGGCGCCCACCGGACTGCCGGAGGTCGCCGCCGGCGACGACCTGGCCGCGCTGATAGCCGCCGCGTCGCCGGAGCTCGCCGACGGGGACGTCCTCCTCGTCACCTCCAAGATAGTGAGCAAGGCCGAGGGCCGGATCGTCACCGCCGACGACCGCGAGAAGGCCATCGACGCCGAGACCGTACGGGTCGTCGCGCGGCGCGGCCCGCTGCGGATCGTCGAGAACCGACAGGGGCTCGTCATGGCCGCCGCCGGGGTCGACGCCTCGAACACCCCCGCCGGAACCGTCCTGTTGCTCCCCGAGGACCCCGACGCCTCGGCACGGCGCATCCGCGCCGGACTGCGCGAGGCGCTCGGCGTCGACGTCGGCGTCGTCGTCACGGACACCTTCGGCCGCCCCTGGCGCGCCGGACTCACCGACGTCGCCATCGGCGCCGCCGGCGTGCGGGTCCTCGACGACCTGCGCGGCGGCACCGACGCCCACGGCAACCCGCTGAGCGCGACCGTCGTCGCGACCGCCGACGAACTCGCCGCCGCCGGCGACCTGGTGAAGGGCAAGGCCGCCGGCCTCCCGGTCGCCGTCGTCCGCGGTCTGCCCCACGTGGTGGCCTCCGACGACGAGCCGGGAGCGCGGGCGCTCGTGCGCGCCGCCGCCGACGACATGTTCCGGCTCGGCACCTCCGAGGCCGTGCGCGAGGCGGTGACCCTGCGGCGCACCGTCCGCGAGTTCACCGACGAGCCCGTCGACCCGGGTGCCGTGCGCCGCGCGGTCGCCGCCGCCGTCACCGCGCCCGCGCCGCACCACACCACGCCCTGGCGGTTCGTGCTCCTGGAGTCGCCCGCGTCGCGGACCCGGCTCCTCGACGCCATGCGGGACGCCTGGATCGCCGACCTGCGGCGCGACGGGAAGTCCGAGGACTCCATCGCCAAGCGGGTGCGCCGCGGGGACGTCCTGCGCAACGCCCCCTACCTGGCCGTCCCCTGCCTCGTCATGGACGGCTCCCACCACTACGGCGACCCGCGCCGCGACGCCGCCGAGCGCGAGATGTTCGTCGTCGCGGCCGGCGCCGGAGTGCAGAACTTCCTCGTCGCCCTCTCCGGCGAGCGCCTCGGCTCCGCCTGGGTCTCCTCGACCATGTTCTGCCGCGACGTCGTCCGCGACGTCCTCGACCTCCCCGACCACTGGGACCCCCTCGGCGCCGTCGCCGTCGGACACCCGGCCGCGCCCCCGAAGGACCGGCCGGCGCGGCCGGCGGCGGAGTTCTTCGAGGTGCGCTGAGCCGTCGGCGGGGGGCCGTCGGCGCGGTGGTGCGGGGCCGGTGAGGGCCCGTGCCACCGGTGCGGGGGGTCCCGGTCGGGCCGTCGGCTCAGAGGCCCGTGATGTCGCCCGGGGTCATCCGGGGGGCCCGGCGGGGCGGGACCCGGCCGCTCAGGAGGATCAGGCGGGCCGCACGGTGGCGCTGGCCCGCGTACGGCTCCAGCAGGGCGAGCATGGCCGCGTCGTCGGCCGTACGGTCTCCGGCGAGCGCCCAGCCGACGATCCCCGGCAGGTGCAGGTCCCCCGTCGTGACCTCGTCGGGTGCGCCGTTGCTCCGCTGGATCGTCTCGGCGCTCGTCCACGGCCCGACTCCGGGGATCAGCTCCAGACGCCTGCGCGCGGCCGGCGGGTCCATGAGCACGGCCTCCTCCAGACGGGCCGCCACCCGGGCCGCGCGCACGATCGTGGCCGAACGCTTGCCGTCGACGTTCGCGCGGTGCCACTCCCACGACGGGATCTGCGTCCACGTGCGGGCGTCCGGCATCGCGTACATGCCCTCCGGGGCCGGTCCCGGGGCCGGCTCGCCGTACTTCCGGACGAGCGTCCGCCAGGAGCCGTACGCCTCGTTCGTGGTGACCTTCTGCTCCAGGATCGACGGGATCAGCGACTCCATCACCAGGCCCGTACGCGTCAGGCGCAGGCCCGTACGTCGGCGGTGGCTCGCCAGGAGCAGCTTGTGGCGCGGCACGAACGCGGCCGGGTCGTCGTCCGCCCCCAGCAGCGCCGGCAGCGTCTCCCCGAGCCACGCGGCGCCGGGGCCCCACGCCTCCGCCTCGATCCGGCCCCCCGCGGCGCTCACCCGCAGCGTCCCCGGGCCGTCCGGCGTCAGCGTCACCCTCCACACCGCGCCGTCCCGCGTCGCCCGGAACGTCGGATCCGCGGGGCCTCGGCGGAGCGGGCCGAGTGTGAGGCCCAGGTCGACGGGGGTGTCGGAGGTGGGGGAGGTGAGGGAGGTGGAGGGCAGGGGGAGGTGGCCGCCGCGGACGGTGGTGCGGGTGGGTTTGTGGGGGAAGCGGCCGGCCATGGGTACGAGGGTAGCGGGGGCCGGTCCGCGGGCCTTGTGGGCCATCGTCCCGCTGGGCACACGGGACGGCGCGTAGGGCCGCGCCTTCGCCCCTTGGGCCTGGACCCGCGCCAGCGGTGCGGCGCGCAAGGGGTGCGGGTTCGCGCGCGGAAGCCTGGGCCCGGCAGGGGCGCCGTTCCGTTGTGCCCACCCTCCCCCAAGCTCTCGGCTTCGCTCGAGCAGGGGGGGACCCCCATCGCCCCAGCGGAACGAATGCCCACAACAGGGTGGGCTCGCCCGGGCGCGTGGGGGGTTACTGGTCGGAGGAGAAGCGGATGGTGGAGGGGGGGAGGGTGGCGTTGCACCAGACGCGGGCGCCGTCGCGGAGCTCGTTGTCGGGGCCGATGTGGGCGCCGTCGCCGATGACGGCGCCGTGGAGGACGGTGCGGGCGCCGATGTGGGCGCCGGCGCCGACGAGGGAGTCGGTGATGACGGCGCCGGGCTCGACGACGGCGCCGGCGAGGAGGGTGGAGCCGGTGACGCGGGCACCCGCGCCGACGACGGCGTCGGCGCCGACGACGGTGCCGCCGGTGAGCTTGGCGTCCGGGGCGACGCGGGCCGTCGGGAGGACGAGGCGGTCGCCGCAGCGGCCGGGGACGGCCGGGGAGGGGGCGCGGCCGAGGACGAGGTCGGCGGAGCCGCGGACGAATGCCTGCGGGGTGCCGAGGTCCAGCCAGTAGGTGGAGTCGACCATGCCCTGGAGGTGCGCGCCGGAGGCGAGGAGCTCGGGGAAGGTCTCGCGCTCGACCGAGACGGGGCGGCCGGCGGGGATGGCGTCGATGACGGAGCGGCGGAAGACGTAGGCGCCGGCGTTGATCTGGTCGGTGACGATCTCCTCGGGCGTCTGGGGCTTCTCCAGGAAGGCCGTGACGCGGCCGGTGGCGTCCGTGGGGACGAGACCGAAGGCGCGGGGGTCCTCGACCCGGGTGAGGTGGAGGGAGACGTCCGCGCCGGACGAGGAGTGGGTGGCGACGAGGGCGCCGATGTCGAGGCCCGTGAGGATGTCGCCGTTGAAGATGAGGACCGGGTCGTCGGGGCCCGAGTGGAGGCGCGAGGCCACGTTGCGTATCGCGCCGCCGGTGCCGAGCGGCTCCTCCTCGGTGACGTACTCCAGGCTGAGGCCGAGGTCGGAGCCGTCACCGAAGTGGGGCTCGAAGACCTCGGCCAGGTAGGAGGTGGCGAGCACGATGTGCTCGACGCCGGCGGCGCGGGCGCGGGCCAGCTGGTGCGTCAGGAAGGGGACGCCCGCCGCGGGGACCATGGGCTTCGGCGTGTTGACCGTGAGGGGGCGCAGCCGTGTGCCCTTGCCACCGACCAGGAGGATCGCTTCTGTCACCTTGTCGTCTCTGCTTCCTGTTCGGGGCCCGTCGGCACGCCCGTCTCGGTCGTCCGTGCGATATGACCGGTCAGTTTATGCAGACGGTTGCCCCTATGCCCCCATCAGCGCCTCCCCTGGAGCTTCGCCGAGCTCGTGCGGGCGGTTCCCAGCTTGTTGTACAGGCGTCCGCCGGGGCACTCGGTGGCGAATCCGTCACGGTGTCCGGCGATGGCGTTGAACCGTACGGTGGTGCCCTTCTTGTACCGGTTTCCGCCACCCGACACGAGGTACGCGGCCCCCTTGGGGTTCACCCCGTGCAGCCCGAGTTTCCAGGCCGTGAGGCGGGCGACGGCGGTGACGACGGCGGCCGGCGGGGCGCTCTGGCTGAAGGTGCCGAGGACGGCGATGCCCATGCTGTTGGTGTTGAAGCCGAGGGTGTGGGCGCCGAGGACCGGCTTGGCCACGCCGCCGGCCCGGCCTTCGTAGATGTTCCCGCACTTGTCGACGGCGAAGTTGTAGCCGAAGTCCCGCCATCCACTGCTCTTGACGTGGTAGCGGTAGATACCGCGAAGGACGGAGGGGGCCTGGCCGCAGGTGTAGTTGTTGCCGGTGGCGCTGTGGTGGACGAAGGCGGCCTTGATGGTCTTCGTGTAGACGAAGCCCTTCTCGCGGATCCCCTCGTCGGCGCCCCAGCCCTTGCGGGTGATGATCTTGGGGCGGGGGCCGATGAACGGCGCCACCGCGGGGGCGGCCGGTGCCTGCCGGGCGGAGCGATCCGGCGCCTGCCCGACCGTGAGCTCCGTCTCCTCCTTGGACAGGGCGGGGATCCAGTTCGCCCCGAGCGGCGCGAGTCCGGCGTTGGCGGCGCTCGCCGCCGCCTCCGCCGCGCCGAGGGAGGCCGGGGCACCGCGGACGGCGGGGACGGCCGGGGCGGCGGCCGTGCGGCCCCGTGGGGCGGCGACGGCACGGCCGGGGGCGGCCACCGGGTCCGCCGCCGCGTCCGCCGCGGGGGCCTCGCCCGGGTCGACGAGTTCGAGGCGCAGACCGGTGGGGAGCGACTCCTCGCCGCGCACCCGGATCTCGACGCCGTCCGAGTCGCCCACCCAGAGGGGGGCGGTGGCGCCCCGGAGGCCGCGGGTGGCGCCCTCGGCGGTGCCCGGGTCGGCGCCGTGCTCGTCGTTGTGGGTCTCCACGTCCTGCCACGGCGACCAGGTGTCGCCGCCACTGGCGCGGGTGCGGACCTGCACGGTGCCGTGCAGCGGGGTGGTCGGGTCGTCCCAGACGACGCCGACGAGCGAGAAGGGTCTGACGTCGCGTCGGGTGAGCCCCTGCTCGCCCGCGCCGGTGCCGCCCAGGGCGCGGGTGGAGCCGGGGAGCGGGGTCAGGGGCAGGGACTGGGTGGAGCCCGGGAGTTCGGGCGCGGGTGGCAGCGCGGCGGCCGCCGGTGGCAGCGCGGGGACCGCCCGTGGCAGCCCGAGCGCCGGGGGCACCGCAGCCGCCGCGGGCGCGGCGAGGGGGACCGGCAGGGCGAGCACCGCCGCGCAGGTGACGGCGATCGAGGAGGCGAGTGATACACGCATGGGCCGATCGTGCGGATCGCCGGAGCGTTCCGCGCGTCGGGATTCCGCACCGCGGCTGACGGGCCGTCGGGCCGATCGGTGGACGGCGTCACCGGTACGGCGGACCCGGCGCACCCGCCCGCGTACGCTGTCCGGCGTGAACGCCAGCGACCGCACCCCCGCCGACCTGCTGCGATCCGCGCTCGCCGCGGACCCCGCCCGCCCCTTGGTCACTTTCTACGACGACGCCACCGGTGAGCGGGTGGAATTGTCCGTCGCCACCTTCGCCAATTGGGTGGCCAAGACGGCGAACCTGCTCCAGGGCGAGCTGTCCGCCGCGCCGGGCGACCGGCTCGCGCTGCTGCTGCCGGCGCACTGGCAGAGCGCCGTCTGGCTGCTGGCCTGCGCTTCCGTGGGGGTGACCGCGGAGGTCGGCGGCGATCCCGCGGACGCCGACGTCGTCGTCGCCGGTCCGGACGGGCTGGAGGCCGGTCTCGCCTGCTCCGGGGAGCGGATCGCGCTCTCGCTGGCCCCGCTGGGCCGCCGCTTCCCCGCCGCGCCCGCCGGATACGCGGACTACGCGGTCGAGGTCCCCAGCCAGGGCGACCGGTTCGCGCCGTTCGTCCCGGTCGATCCGGACGCCCCCGCCCTCGTCGTGGACGGCGCGGAGCGCACCGCCGCCGAGCTGGTCGAGCAGGCCCGCGAGGACGCCGCCGCCCTCGGTCTCGTCCCCGGCTCCCGCCTCCTCTCCTCCCTCGGCTACGACGGCTGGCAGGGCCTCTCCTCCGGCCTGTACGCGCCGCTGGCGTCCGGCGGCTCCGTCGTCCTCTGCCGGAACCTGGACCGGCTGGACGCCGAGGGCCTGGAGAAGCGGGTGGAGAGCGAGCGGGTGACCCACAGGGCGCTCTGAGCCGCGCCGGCAGGCCCTTCCGTACGCCCCGCACGGGCGCCGGGCCCGACCCCGGCGCCCGGCCGCGACCACCGGCATCGGCCCCTCACCCCGCCGCGTGCCCCATTCGGCGTAGGGCCGGGCCGAGTCCCCGGGTCCCCGAGCCGAGTCCGGTACATGATCGGCCGGAAGGAGTCGACTCCTTCCGCACAACCGAGCGTCGGGTTCGGTCGTCTCCTTGGACGACCGGTGGCCGCCCGTCGCGCCGCCGACGCCCCGAAGGACGGACCCAGACGTGACGGACCGTGCAGGCACGCCCGCCGAACCGGACCCGGCGGCAGCGGGAGGCGCAGCGGCGCCCGGCGGCGACGAGGAGCCGGGCGCTCCGGGGAAGCCGCCGCGCAAGCGCCACTGGCTGCGGTGGACGGCGCTCGGGGTCTCGGTCGTCGTCCTGGCGGCGGCCGGCGTCGGCTGGTGGTTCTACCGGAAGCTGGACGGCAACATCACGACGGACACCACGGCCGCCGACGAGCTGGCGAAGTACGAGAAGGAGCGGCCGCCGGCGGGGACCACGACGGCCCGGAACATCCTCCTCATCGGCTCGGACACGCGGGCCGGCGAGGGGAACCGCAAGTACGGCAAGGACAAGGGCACCCAGCGCTCCGACACGACGATCCTGCTGCACCTGTCGGCGGGGAACGCGAGCGCGACCGCGGTCTCGCTCCCCCGCGACCTGATGGTGACGATCCCGAGCTGCCGCAAGCCCGACGGGACCCGGACGCGCGAGCAGTTCGCGCAGTTCAACTGGGCCTTCGAGTTCGGCGGTACGGCGTGCACGATCCGTACCGTCGAGAAGCTGACCGGGATCCGCATCGACCACCACATGGTGATCGACTTCAGGGGCTTCAAGAAGATGGTGGACGCCGTGGACGGCGTGGAGGTCTGCCTCAAGGAGCCGGTGAACGACTCCGACGCCCATCTGAAGCTGCCGGCGGGGCGCCAGACGCTCCACGGGGAGCAGGCGCTGGGCTTCGTACGGGCCCGGAAGTCGATCGGCAACGGCAGCGACACGGAACGGATGGACCGCCAGCAGCAGTTCCTCGGCGCGCTCGTCAACAAGGTGCAGAGCGACGGGGTGCTCCTCAACCCGACGAAGCTCTATCCGGTGCTGGACGCGGCGACCAAGGCGATCACCACGGACCCGGGGCTGGACTCGCTGCGGGACCTGTACGACCTCGCCAGGGCGATGCGGTCCGTGCCGACCGAGAAGGTGCAGTTCCTCACGGTGCCGCGGCGCTCGTACACGTACGACGCGAACCGGGACGAACTGGTGCAGCCCGCGGCGAGTCAGCTCTTCCGTCAGCTGCGCGAGGACAAGCCGGTCGTGGTGGCGCCGAGCAGCGAGGACGACGGACGGAAGGCCGGCGGGGACGGGAAGCCCGACGGCGCGGAGGCGGACGCGCCGTCCGCCTCGCCGGCCCCGACCTTCACCGGGCGGAGCGCGGCCGAGGCGGTGTGCTCGTAGCAGAAGCCGGTGGGGACGGTGGGTAAAGGGCGGCCCAAGGGGAGGGCGGAGAGCGATGAGGTTTGAGCAAATTGCCCGGTTGTAAGGGGCGTGGAATTTGTCACGGACGTCGCCCCACGCTGAACTGGGCGGATAGTGTGACGCGATCCGGTGCACCCCGACCGCATGGTCGCACTCACCAAGGATCGAACGACCGAGAGAGCGGCGCCCTGTGGGGGAGGCGCCTCGCGTGGCACCGACGGAGGACTCGAGGAACCGTGGACGCGCACAGCCGTGGACGGGCGGACGAGATCGACCCCGCCGACCAGTGGGTGCTCAACCCGCAGACCGGCAACTACGAACTGCGACTGGACCACTCCGCTGGGGAGCCGCAGGCACCGTCCCGACCCCGCAGATCCGCCCCCGCCGCGAGATCCGCCGCGGCCCCCGCAACCGCGCCCGCCGACGCTCCCGTCCCCGGCCAGCGCCGGCGCCGGGTCCCCGAGCAGCCGGACGGCGGCGCGCCGCTGCCGCCCGCGAGCCGCCGCAAGCGCAAGCAGGGCGCGTCCCGCAAGAAGAAGGTCCTGCTGTGGACCGGCGGCACGATGGCGTTCGTCCTCGTGGGCGGCGCGACCGGCGCGTACATGCTCTACAAACAGCTGGACGGCAACATCCACGTCGTCGAGCCGATCGGCACCGAGAGCAAGGGCTTCCGCAAGGGCGAGGCGTTCAACGTGCTGATCATCGGCACCGACAAGCGGACCGGCGCGGGCAACGGCGGCTACGGCGACAAGAACAGCCCCGGCCACGCGGACACCACGATCCTCTTCCACGTCTCCAAGGACCGGACGAACGCCACGGCGCTGTCCATCCCGCGCGACCTGGTGACGGCCATCCCCGAGTGCCAGTCGAGGCAGCCCGACGGCTCGATCCTGACGATCCCCGGCCAGTCCAAGGCCCGCTTCAACGTGAGCCTGGGCCAGGACGGCCGCGACCCCGGCTGCACGATGCGCACGGTCAAGGAGCTCACCGGCCTGACCGTCGACCACTTCATGATGGTCGACTTCAACGCCGTCAAGGAGCTGACCACGGCCGTCGGCGGTGTGGAGGTCTGCGTCGAGAAGCCGGTGAACGACAAGAAGTCGCACCTGAAGCTGCCGGCCGGCGTGTCGACGATCCAGGGCGAGCAGGCGCTCGCCTTCGTCCGCACCCGATCCAGCTTCGGCAACAAGAGCGACCTGGACCGGATCAAGGTCCAGCAGCAGTTCCTGGGTTCGATGATCCGGCGGATGAAGTCGGACGAGACGCTCACCAGCCCGACGAAGCTGTACGACCTCGCCCAGGCGGCGACGGACGCGCTCACCGTCGACAAGGGCATAGGGTCGCTCGGCAAGCTCCAGGACCTCGCCAAGGAGCTGGCGGGGATCGACGCGAAGAACATCGCGTTCGCGACGCTCCCGGTGATCGACAACCCGGACGAGCCGACGCCGATCACCGTGGTGCCGCATCCGACGCAGGCACCGCAGCTCTTCGCGGTCCTGCAGTCCGACACCTCGCTGACCGAGGTGAAGAAGCAGCAGCAGGACGCGAAGAACGCCCAGGCGCAGGCGCAGGCCGCGCTCCTCAAGGGCACCCGATCCACCGCCTCCCAGGTCCGCGTCGACGTCTTCAACGGCAGCGGCATCCAGGGAGCGGCGCAGTCGACCATCAACTGGCTGCAGAACGAAGAGGGCGTGACCCGCTCCACCAACCGGAGCAACGCCCCCGAGAAGGCGGCGAAGACCACGCTCACCTATGCACCGAACCAGGCCGATCAGGCCCGCAAGCTCGCGGACATGATGGGTCTGCCCGCCACGGCGCTCAAGCCGGGCACACAGGACGCCGGGGAGCGCGAGCCCATGACGCTCGTCCTCGGCGCGGACTTCAAGGGCGCGGGGGTGCCCGTCACCGGACCGGCAAAGGTGCCGACGGAACTGCAGAAGGTAGCGGCTGACAAGCAGGTGTGCGCCAAGTGACCCGGGATCACCGGGACTCGGCGCACTCCTGACTGACGAGGGGACCTGGGGTGGGACAGAACAGCGTGCGTGGGGAGGGAACGCGGGGACGCGTTCCGCGCGCCCGTGAACTGGGCTGGGACGACGAGCTCTACGAGGCGGGAGAGGCGACCGGCGCGAGCGGGAGCGCTCCCGAGGAGGCCGCGGAGGCCGACGCGCCCGCGTCGACCCGCGCCTCGCGTCGGCGCGGTGGCGGTGACGGCGGCGGCAAGGCCGACGCCGGTACGGGCGCGGGCGGGCGGGCCGCCGCGCGGCGGCGCGCCAAGAAGACCGGTAAACGCAAGGTGCTGCGGTGGGTGGCCCTCACCCTGTCGCTCCTGATACTCGGGACGGCCGGCGCCGGATACCTGTACTACCAGCACCTGAACGGCAACATCCGCAGCGGCGGGCGCGCGGGCGGCGACAGCGGCGTCAAGAAGGCCGCGCCGAACGCCCTCGGCGACACCCCGCTCAACATCCTCCTGATCGGCTCCGACAGCCGCGCCGACGACAAGAACATCGCTCTCGGCGGCGGCAAGGACGACAAGAACCGGGCCCCGCTCGCCGACGTGCAGATGCTGCTGCACGTCTCCGCGGACCGCCAGAACGCCTCGATCGTCTCGATCCCGCGCGACACCGTCGTCCCGATCCCCAAGTGCCGGAGCGACAGCGGCGAGACCTTCGCCGCCACGACCAACCGGCCCATCAACGAGAGCCTCCAGCGCGGCGGTCCGGGCTGCACCCTCACCACCTGGGAGAGCCTCACCGGCGTCTACGTCGACCACTGGCTGATGGTCGACTTCGCCGGCGTGGTGGCGATGGCGGACGAGGTCGGCGGCGTCCCGGTCTGCGTGAAGACCGGCGTGTACGACAAGTCGACCGCGCAGGTGCGGGGCGGCTCCGGGCTGAAGCTCAAGGAGGGCACCACCGAGATCCAGGGCAAGCAGGCCCTCCAGTGGCTGCGGACCCGGCACGCCTTCGGCAGCGACCAGAACCGCGCCAAGGCCCAGCACATGTACATCAACGGCATGATGAAGAAGCTCCAGGGGCAGAACGCCTGGACCGACACCGGCCGTCTGATGGGGCTGGCCGAGACGGCCACCAAGTCGCTCCAGGTCTCCGACGACCTCGACACGGTGAAGAAGCTCTTCGACCTGTCGATGCAGCTGAAGAACGTGAAGATCGACCGGCTCACCACGGCGACGGTCCCGACGGTGCCGTATCCGCAGAACCCGAACGCCTGGCTGCAGATGGTCCCGGCGTCCGCGGACAAGATGTGGACGATGCTCCGCGACGACGTCGCCATGGACAAGAACGGCGAGGCGGCCGGCGCCAAGCCGAAGCCGACCGGCCCGGCGAAGCCGAAGACCCCGGCCGCGGCGCCCGGTTCCTTCGCCGTCACGGTCGTCAACGGGACCGACGGCGGCGGCGAGTCGGCCGTCGAGGGCCGTGCCCGCACGATCACCGAGCACCTCCAGGGCAAGGGCTTCACCCGCGCCGGGTCCTCCAAGGACGGCGCGAGCCGCAAGGACACCGTGGTCCTGTACCCCAAGGCGGAGGGCGACCAGGGCCGGGCGAACGCGCTGTCCGTGGCCAAGGCGCTCGGCCTGCCCGACTCGGCCGCCCGCGCCGACGCCACGGCCCAGGACATCAGGCTGGTGATCGGTGCCGACTTCCGCGAGGGCACCACGTACAAGAGGGCGACGACCAAGGCCGGCGACCTCCCGGAGGGCGCCGACGACAAGGCGACCTGCATGGACGTCTACTCGGTCTACCGGTGGGACGGGAAGAGCTGACCGCGGCTCCCCCTGACGCACGCGACGGCCGGGCCCCGGAAGGGGACCCGGCCGTCGTGCGTGCGCGGAGCGGTCAGACCGACTCGGTGTCGCCGGCCCGCACCGCCGGACGGCGGCTCGCGATGACCTTCCTCGCGAGGGAGCGGGGGCTGGTGAGGAAGCCGTAGCCCCAGGACATGTGCATGGTGGCGAGGGCCACCGGGATCTGCAGCCGCGCCTTGAGCGGGAGGCCCTTGCCGGCCGGGACCGAGCCGGCGGCGATCGCGGCGAGGTAGCCCGCCGGGATCACGAAGCCCAGCGGGGTGAGGACGGCGCCCACGACCAGGCCGGCGGCGATGGCGCACACGGCGGTCGGCGGGGCCAGGTAGCGCAGGTTGATGGAGCCCTGGTGGTAGCGGGCGACCACATGGCGCCAGCGGCCGTAGTCCTTGTACTGCTTGGCGAGGGCCTTCACGGAGGGCCTCGGGCGGTACTGGACGCGGAGCTCCGGCGAGAACCAGATCAGCCCGCCGGCCTCGCGGATGCGGAAGTTCAGCTCCCAGTCCTGGGCGCGGATGAACTCCACGTTGTACCCGCCCTGCTGCTCCAGCGCCTCGCGCCGGAAGACGCCGAGGTACACGGTCTCCGCCGGGCCGGCCTCGCCGCCGGTGTGGAAGGCGGCGTTTCCGACGCCGATCTTCGAGGTCATCGCGGCGGCGACCGCGTCCTCCCAGGCGTTCTCGCCCTCGGCGTGCATCACCCCGCCGACGTTCTGCGCGCCGGTCTCCTCCAGGAGCCGGACGGCGGTGGCGATGTAGTTCGGGGAGAGCATGCCGTGGCCGTCGACGCGCACCACGATCGGGTGATGCGACGCCTGGATCGCCGCGTTGAGGGCGGCGGGGGTACGGCCGGTGGGGTTCGGCACCGTGTGGACGCGGCGCTTGTCCGAAGCGGTTTCGCGGACGAGCTCGGCGGCGATCTCGTCCGTGCGGTCCGTGGACGGGCCGAGGGCGATCACCACCTCCATCTCGCCGTCGTACTCCTGCTCCAGGATGTGACGAACCGAGGTGCGCAGATACCGCTCCTCGTTGAGGACCGGCATGATCACGGAGACGGGGGGCGTGGCGTTCATTGCCCGCCACGTTACCGCGAATGGGGGACAGCGGTGCGCGCCGAGCGGGTGGTGGGGCCTGGCGCTGATCGTATGGGCCTACGGTGCTCACGGTTCCCCCTGTCGCACCCGCGGAGGTGTCCGTCCGTGCCCACACCGCCCCGCACGCCCCGTCCCCGGCCCAGCGCCCGTCCCGCACCGGTCCGCCGGCGACGGCGCAGGCGCCCCCGGTGGGGGATGCGGATGGCGACGGCGCTCTCCGTGACGGTGCTGGCCGCGGGCGGCATCGGGCACGCCGTGGTCACCGGCCTGGACACCGGGATCACCCGGGTCGACCCCTTCAAGGACATGAAGAACCGGCCGCAGGCGGGGCACGGGATGAACGTGCTGGTGGTCGGCACCGACGGCCGCGACCGGATCACTCCGGAGGAGAAGGCGAAGTACCGGCTCGGCGGCGCGCCCTGCCACTGCACCGACACGGTGATGCTCGTCCACATCTCCGAGGACCGGGAGCGGGCGAGCGTGGTGAGCTTGCCGCGCGACTCGTACACCGAGATGCCCGAGCACACCGACCTGACCAGCGGGAAGAAGCACCACGCGCATCCGGTGAAGCTGAACGCGGCCTACGCGGAGGGCGGGCCCGGGCTGACCGTGCGGACCGTGGAGTCGATGACCGGCGTGAAGATCGACCACTACCTGGAGGTCGACTTCACCAGCTTCATGCGGACCGTGGACGCGGTCGGCGGGGTGCAGATCTGCACGACCCGTGCCGTGAAGGACTCCTACACCGGGCTCGACCTCTCCGCCGGCACCCACGAGCTGGACGGCGGGCAGGCCCTGCAGTACGTGCGCTCCCGGCACATCGACGGCGCCTCCGACATCGGGCGCATGCAGCGCCAGCAGCGCTTCCTGGCGGCGCTCATCGAGCGGACGACCAGCGGCGGGGTGCTGCTCAACCCGGTGCGGTTCCAGGAGGTCGCCACGACCCTGCTGAGCTCCGTGCGGGCCGACGAGGACTTCGGCACGGACCAGTTGCTGGCGCTCGCCAAGGCCATGCACGGCTTCACCCCGGCGTCGTCGGAGTTCGTCTCCGTGCCGATCGGGGACATGAGCTTCCCGGTGAAGGGGATCGGCTCGACGGTGAAGTGGGACGCGGCGAAGGCCCGCAAGCTCTTCCAGGCCCTGCGCGAGGACCGGCCGCTCGCCCCGCAGAAGGCCGCGAGCTCCGGCAAGGCCCCGAAGGCGGTCGTCGTGGACGTGGCGCCGCGCACCGTCCGCGTCCAGGTCTACAACGGCACGCGGACGGACGGGCTCGGCCGGAAGGTCGACGACGCGCTGCGGGCGACCGGCTTCGACACCACCCGGACCCCGATGACCGGGGCCGGGCGGGAGCACACCCGCACCGTCGTCGAGTACGACCCCCGCTGGGACCGCTCGGCGAAGTCGCTCGCGACGGCCCTTCCGGGGGCCGAGCTGAAGCCGGTCGCGGGGCGCGGCAGGACGCTGCGGGTGACGGTGGGTGCCGACTACCGCGGGGTGCGCGGGGTCCGGGCGGAGGACGCGGGGCGGGGCGGGCCGTTCGAGGCGGTCACGGGGGACCAGGTGGTGTGCCCGTAGCGGGGCGCCGTGCCGGGCCGTGACGGGCCCGGCGGCCGCGGTCAGTCCTCGTAGCCCTCGGCGATGCGGCGCTCGCGGAGCTCCTTGATGGCCTGGCGGCGGGCGAGGCGGTGGGTGCGGCGGATCTGGGCTTCCTGGTTCCGGCGCTTGTCCTGTTCGGTCTCGGGGACGACCTGGGGGACGCGGCGGGGCTTGCCGTCGGCGTCGACGGCCGCGAAGACGAGATAGGCGGAGCCGACCTGGGTGGCGGGCGTGGACTCGTTCCACCGCTCGGCCATGACCCGCACGCCGACCTCCATGGAGGACCGGCCGGTCCAGTTGACCTGTGCCTTCACATGCAGCAGGTCGCCGACCCTGACCGGCTCCAGGAAGGCCATCTCGTCCATGGAGGCGGTCACGGCCGGACCGCCCGAGTGCCGGCCCGCGACGGCGCCGGCCGCGTCGTCGACCAGCTTCATGATGACGCCGCCGTGCACCGTGCCGAGGAGGTTGGTGTCGTGGCTGGTCATGATGTGGCTGAGGGTGGTGCGGGATGCTGAGGTGGGCTTGCCCGGGATATCGCCCTGTTCTGTCATGCCCTCCACCATATGCCGGGTCCCGCCCCTGTCCGGTTTGCATCAGCTTGGCAACAGCACCGGTCCGATCCTCCACCCGGCCTGTCGCCGGGAAAGCCCCGACCGGCACACTGGTCCGCATGAATGACTGGCCCGAAGACGGCGGCCCCGGCCGCGGCAGCGCGAACTCCCAGCCCGAGGGTGCTCGCCGGATGAGCCATGTGCGACGCCCGCAGGTTCCGCAGCAGCCGCCCCGGTACGACCAGGGCTACCCGCAGCAGGGCCAGGGCCGGGGGCAGGAGTACCGCCCGGACTTCACGCAGGCCAGGGGCGAGGGCTACGACTCCGGCTACAACACGGGCCAGGTCTACGGAGCCCCGCAGGGCGGTGCCCAGGGCGGTGGTCACGGCGCCCCTCCCCCGCCGTACGCGCCCGGGCGTCCCGCGCCGGACTGGCGCAAGCGCGCCAAGGTCGGTTCGATCGTGCTGGTCGTCGGCGTCCTCGCGTGGGGCATCGGCACCTACGCCTGGGCCAGCTCGCAGATGCGCAACGAGGTCGACCTCTCCAAGGTCATCGAGCGGCCGTCGGAGGGCGACTGCACGACGTACCTGATCGTCGGCTCCGACAGCCGCGAGGGCATGTCGGCCGAGGAGAAGAAGAAGCTGCACACCGGCTCGGCCGAGGGCAAGCGGACCGACTCGATGATGATCCTCGCGGCCTGCTCCAGCGGGAACACGATGGTCTCGCTGCCCCGTGACTCCTGGGTGACGATCCCGAACTTCGTCGGCTCCGAGTCGGGCAAGGCGTACCCGGCGCGCGGCGGCTCCAAGCTGAACGCGGCCTACGCGATGGACGGCCCCGAGCTGCTCGTGCGGACCGTGGAGTTCAACACCGGCCTGCGCATCGACCACTACGCGGAGATCGGCTTCGCCGGCTTCGCGAACATCGTGGACGCGCTCGGCGGGGTGGAGCTCAACATCGACAAGGGCTTCAAGGACAAGAAGTCCGGCGCCGACTTCCAGGCCGGCAAGCAGACCCTCAACGGCGAGCAGGCGCTGGCCTTCGTCCGGACCCGGTACGCCTTCGCCGAGTCGGACCTCCAGCGGACGAAGAACCAGCAGAAGTTCCTCTCCGCGCTGGCCAACCAGGCGGCGACGCCCGGCACGATCCTCAACCCGTTCGCGCTGTACCCGACGCTGGGCGCCGGTCTGGACACGCTGATCGTGGACAAGGACATGTCGCTGTACGACCTCGGCAAGATGTTCTTCGCCATGAAGGGCATCAACAGCGGCGACGGCAAGTCCATGAACATGCCGATCTCGGGGACCGCCCCGCAGGGCTCCCTGAAGTGGGACATGCCGAAGGTGAAGCAGCTGGTCGAGCAGATCCGGAACGACGAGAAGGTCACCGTCGAGTCGAACCGCTGACCCGCGGACGAAATCGGCGGAGGGCGCCTTCCCCGGCGGGGAGGCGCCCTCTTCGCGTACCCGGTGGTTACGGGAGGTTGCGGGCCATGACGATGCGCTGGACCTGGTTGGTGCCTTCGTAGATCTGGGTGATCTTGGCGTCGCGCATCATGCGCTC
>NZ_JBFBBC010000027.1:0-37382 GCF_040689545.1 Streptomyces sp. NPDC051180 | reverse complement strand
CGCCCCGAACGCCGCCCAGACGGTCGCAGCACCCCGATCCCGGCCTCGGTCTCGGTCCCGACCTGGGGCTCGGCCCCGGCCTGGGGCGCACGCACGCGTGCCCGCCCCACGGTGTTTCCCCCTCCCTTTCCCCCGGGCCATCCTTGTCCGTCCGGGCACCGGAATTCACCCCATCGGGGAGGCGCTCGGAGTGAACGGGGGAGCGTCGGGGGGCGCGTTTCCCGGCGAGCGCCCGGGCGTGATCACCGGCCGCCTACCCTCGTCCCCATGGGACGCGGGGACCTGGCGACGCTGGTGCGGATCTGCGATCAGGCGGGCCGGCCGCGCGGCACCGGATTCCTCGCCGACCACCACGGAACGGTCGTCACCAGCCACGAAGCCGTCGACGGACTCAGCCATGTCGTCCTGCACGCCCCCGGCGACCGGAGCTGGCGCGCCGGGGCCGAGGCCGTCACCCCCCTGCCCGAGAGCGGCCTCGCCCTGGTCCGCACCGAAGGGCTCGGCGTCCGCCCCCTGCCGCTCGCCACCCGCACCGAGATCGAACCCGGCACCTACGTCCGGATCGCCGCCCACGGCTGGCGCGAGGCCCGCGTCCTCGGCCCCGCCACCGTCACCTACAGCGCCACCGGCCGCTTCCACGCCCTCGACGACGCCCTCGAACTCGCCATCGGCACCGAAGGCGCCGAAGCGCTCAGGATCGGCGGCCAGGCCGCCGGCGGCCCCGTCCTCGACACCGCCACCGGCACCGTCCTCGCCGTCCTCGGCACCGCCCTCCACGGCGACCGGCAGGCCGCCGGATACGCCGTACCCCTGCGGCCCGACGGCCCCCTCACCGCCCTGCTGCGGCGCAACGCGGCCACCGTCCCCGCCTACGGGCCGGACCTCAACCTGGCCGCCATCCTGGAACTCACCGCGACCTCCACCGGCCCCCTCCGCGAGACCGGCCCCTGGCCCGATCCCGTCGAACGCCCCTACTTCGCCGATGAGTTCGCCCGCTTCGCCGCCGGCGAAGCACCCGTCCTCGCCCTGGTCGGCGCACCCGGCACCGGCCGCACCACCGCGCTCGCCTCGCTCTGTGCCCACCGGGCCCGGGGCGAGGAGCCCGCCCCCACCGTCCGGCTGCGCGGCGCCGACCTGCGCGCCGACGACCGGTCCCTCGCCGACGCCGTCGCCCGCGCCCTCCACCAGGCCGGCCGCATCGTCGCCGCCTCCGGGGCCGCCACCGACACCTCGACCGCCACCCCCGAGCGCGCGGCCGCCCTGGCCCAAGGCGCCGGACGCCCGCTCCTCGTCGTCCTCGACGGCCCCGAGGAGATGCCCCCGCGCCTCGCGCACCGCCTCGCCGACTGGACCGCCGACACCGAGCGGTGGCTCCGCGCCCACCAGGTCCGCCTCGTCACCGCCTGCCGCCCGGAGCACTGGGAACAGGCCGGCGCCCTCTACGAGCCCGGCGCCCTGCACCGGCCGGCGGCGGGCCCTCGCGGCGCCCTGCCCCCGGCCGTCACCCTCGGCCCGTACACGGCCGCGGAGGCCGAGGCGGTCCGCCGGGAGTACGGGCTCCGCGCGACCGACCTCGCCGAGGCCGACGCCCGTCACCCGCTCGCCCTCCGGCTGCTCGCCGAGGTCCGCGCCGCGCTCCCCGGCGACGTGCCGGGACGCCCCGGCCGCGAGGAGATCTTCACCGCCTACCTCGACCTCATGTGCCTGCGCGTCGCCGTCCGCATCGCCGCCGGTTCCCGCCCCCTCCCGCACGGCAGCGCCGTCCGCCGGCTCGCCGCCCGGGTCACCGGCCGGCTCCACGAGGCCGCCCGCCGCTCCCTCGGTCCCGGCCACGGCCTCCTCGACGGCGCCTCCTTCGAGGAGCTCTTCCCCTGGCGCGACGGCTGGGCCTCCGCCGTCCTCACCGAACGCCTCCTCGTCCCCGCCGGCTCCGGCTACCGCTTCGCCCACGAGGAACTCGCCGACTGGGTCCAGGCCGCCCACCTCGACCTCGACACCGCCCTCCACTCCCTCGTCCACCGCCACCTCGCCCCGGACCCCGGCGGCCCCCACGTCCTCGCGGCCCCCGCGGCGTCCGGCGCCCCCTGCCTCCCCGCCGAGGCCGGCGCCCGTGCCCCCGGCCCGCACGGCGGAGCACCCCGCACCGCCGTGCCCCGCCGGCGGGACGGGGCGGGGCGGGAGGACGGAGCCGAGCGGCCGCCGGTGCCGCCGCACCGGATCGGCCCGGTGCTCCAGGCCCTCCTGCTGCTCCACCGGGAGCGGGGACCGGCGGAGCTCGCCCCGCGACTGGAGGGCCTCGTCGAGTCCCTCGCCCGCTTCGCGGAGACGGGAGCGGGCGGCGGCCCCGGCGGGGAGGACGGCCCCTGGTGGGCGGCCCGGCTGCTCGGCGAGAGCCTGCGGCGGCTGCCCGACCCCCGCCCGTACCTGCCCGTCCTCCGGCTGCTCGCCGACCGGATCGGAGCCCGCCCGGACCGGCCGGCGGCCCTCGCCGCCTTCGGGCCGGAGTTCTGGCGGGGCCTGCCGCTCGGGGAGGCCGAGCGGATCGACCTCCTCCGGCGCCTCGTACCCGCCGACCCGCCGCCGGACGGCGCCGGCACCGCCCCGCGGCACTCCCGCGCCCCGGTCCCGGCGCCCGCCGGGCCGGACGCGGCGGAAGCCGTCGGGAGCCGCGCCCTCGACGTGGTCGCGGAGATGCTGGTCGCCGATCCGCGAGGAGTGCAACCGCTCCTGTGCCGGTGGTTCGGCGACGGGAGGGAGACGCCGGGCGGGACGGTGGGCACGGCGGCACGGGACCTGCTGCACCGGTACCGGGGGCCGGCGGTCGACGACCTGTGCGAGGTCCTGGTGGCGACCGCGCACCCGCTCGCCGAGGGACTGCTCGCCGCGCTCGCCGCGGACGAGCCGTCCGCGCTGTGCCGGGCGGTCGACCGCTGGGCGCACGACGACGGGAGGCCCGAGCGGCGGGTCGCGGCGGCCGTCCACGGCCGGCACGCGGCCGATCACGCCGTGACCTCCGCGGACCGGGAACTGCTGCGGTACGCGGCGCTCGCCCTGCTGGCCCGCCCGGGGGACCGGGCGCTGCACGGAGCGGCGCTGGGCCTGCTGGTCCGGGACCCGCACACGCGGGCCCGGCACCTGCCGCGCGCCCTGGCCGAGCCGCGGGTGCCGGCGACGGCGCTGGTCGAGGCGCTGGGAAGCCATCCGGAGCAGGTGCTCGGCGGGCTGAGGGCGCGGCTGCAGACCGGCGGAGAGGGGGCGGGCGCGGTCCTGCGGGCCCTCGCGGAGGTCGACGCACCGGCCCTGGCCCGCCGGGTCGCGGTACTGGTGCGCGACCACGCCGGCCGGCACCCCGAGGAGGCGGAGCACGTGGCCGCCTTCGTCGACCGGCGCTTCGAGGACGGGCCGGCCGCCAGGGCGGTCCTGCACCCGCTGGTGACCGCGCTGATCCGAGGCCGTCCGGCTTCGGTGCGGCGCGCCCTGGCGGGGGTCCTCGCCGCCCCCGGCACCGGCGCCTCCCGCCATCTGCGGGGCGAGCTGCTCGACGTACTCCTGGAGCACGAGCGGTACGAGGCGGAGACCGGGGAGCTGTCGGTCCTGGAGGCGCTGCTCGCGGCCGCCGCCGAGGGGGCGGGGCGGCGCAGCGAGCCGCGGACCCGGGACCTCGCGCACCGGGTGGGCCTGCTGTGCGTGCGGACGCACGAGGGCGTGCGGCGCTTCGACCGGGCCCTGGCCGGGCACTGCCGGGAGCGGCCGGAGCTGGCCGCGCTGCTCGCCGGGTGGACGGCGGCGGCACCCGGCGACTGGGCGCCGCTGCTCGGCCCGGAGACCCTCCGGACACTGCGGAGTCACGGCACCTCCATGCCGATGCCAACCGATGGCCGTGGGCATGGCAGTCTTAGACCGGCGTAATCGGCGAACAGGCGGACGAGGAGCGGTCACAGTGCAGCGCTGGCGTGGCTTGGAGGACATTCCCCAGGACTGGGGGCGCAGCGTCGTCACCATCGGCTCCTACGACGGGGTGCACCGCGGACACCAGCTGATCATCGGGCGGGCCGTCGAGCGCGCCCGGGAGCTCGGGGTCCCCACCGTCGTCGTGACCTTCGACCCGCACCCGTCCGAGGTCGTGCGGCCCGGCAGCCATCCGCCGCTGCTCGCCCCGCACCACCGGCGCGCCGAGCTGATCGCGGAGCTCGGGGTCGACGCGGTCCTCGTGCTGCCGTTCACCGCCGAGTTCTCCCAGCTCTCCCCGGCGGACTTCATCGTCAAGGTGCTGGTCGACAAGCTGCACGCGAGGTCCGTCATCGAGGGCCCCAACTTCCGCTTCGGCCACCGGGCCGCGGGCAACGTGGAGTTCCTCGCCGAGCTCGGCGAGACGTACGACTACGAGGTCGAGGTCATCGACCTGTACGTCAGCGGCGCGGCGGGCGGCGGGCAGCCGTTCTCCTCCACCCTCACCCGCCGGCTCGTCGCCGAGGGCGACATCGCCGGCGCCGCCGAGATCCTGGGCCGTCCGCACCGCGTGGAGGGCATCGTCGTCCGCGGCGCGCAGCGCGGCCGCGAGCTCGGCTTCCCCACGGCGAACGTGGAGACGCTCCCGCACACCGCGATCCCGGCCGACGGCGTCTACGCCGGCTGGCTGACGGCGGACGGGGAGCGGATGCCGGCGGCCATCTCGGTCGGCACCAACCCGCAGTTCGACGGGACCGAGCGGACCGTCGAGGCGTACGCGATCGACCGCGAGGGGCTCGACCTGTACGGGCTGCACGTGGCCGTCGACTTCCTGGCGTACGTGCGCGGCATGCTCAAGTTCGACACCCTGGACGACCTGCTCCGGGCCATGGCCGACGACGTGCGGCGCTCCCGCGACCTGACGGCGACCTACGACCGGGAGCACCCCGGCGCCTGACGGGCCGGAGCCGCGACCGGCGCCCCCCGACATCCGACGGCCCGGGTCCGGCACCTCACGAGGTGCCGGACCCGGGCCGTCCTGCAGAGCGGTGCCCGCCGGGCCCCCTACTCCGGCGTCTCGTCCCGCGCCCAGTGGCAGGCCACCGCCCGGGCCTCGCCGCCGCCCAGGACCGCCAGGGGTTCCTCACGGCAGCGGTGGGCGACGGCCGCGGCCCGGCCGGAGGCGAGGACCTGGCAGCGGGCGTGGAAGCGGCAGCCGGAGGGGATGCGGGAGGGGTCGGGCGGCTCGCCGGTCAGGACGACCGGCGGGGTGGTCGACTCGGGCAGGACGGACAGCAGGGCGCGGGTGTAGGGGTGCCTCGGGCGGGTGAGGACGGACTCCACCGTGCCCGTCTCCACGACCCGCCCGAGGTACATGACGGCCACGCGGTCGGCGATGTTCCAGGCGAGCCCGAGGTCGTGGGTCACGACCAGGGCGGAGAGGCCCAGTTCGTCGCGCAGGCGCAGCAGCAGGGCCAGGATCTCGCCGCGCACCGACGCGTCGAGGGAGGCCACCGGCTCGTCGGCGACGATCAGTTCGGGCTCCAGGACCAGCGCGCCGGCGATGACCACGCGCTGCCGCTGCCCGCCGGAGAGTTCGTGCGGATAGCGCAGGAGGAAGCGCTCCGGGGGCCGCAGCCCGGCCCGCGCCAGCGCGCCGGCGACCGCGGCCCGCTCGTCCCCCGCGTACCCGTGGATCCGCAGGCCCTCGGCGACCGCGTCGTACACGGTGTGCCGCGGGTTGAGCGAGCCGCTCGGGTCCTGGAGGACCAACTGCGCCCGCTTGCGGTAGGACTTGAGGGCTCCGGAGGTGTACGCCAGCGGACTGCCGTCGAAGGAGACCGTCCCCGCGGTGGGGCGGACCAGGCCGAGGAGGGAGCGGGCCAGCGTCGTCTTGCCGCAGCCGGACTCCCCGACGAGGGCGACGATCTCGCCGGTGCCGATGTCCAGGTCGACCCCGTCCACGGCGCGCGCGGGCGCGGCGCCGCGGCGGCCGGGGAAGGTGACGTGCAGGCCGCGCGCGGAGAGCAGCGGGGCCGCGGGGGCCTTGGCGCCCACCGCTCCGCCGCGGTCCGCGGTGTCGCTGCGCACGGCGTCGCTCATGACGTACTCCCCACGTGTACGCAGGCGGCCCGGCGCTCCTCGCCGGCCTCCCGCAGGTGCTGGTCCTCCTCGGCGCAGGCGTCCACCGCCACCGGGCAGCGCGGCCGGAAGGCACAGCCGCCGGGCAGGTCGGACGGGTCCGGCGGGTCGCCGGGAAGGCCCCGCGGCGCACGCCGGGACGCGAGGTCCCCGATGCGGGGGAACGCCGAGGACAGCGCCCGCCCGTACGGGTGCGCCGCGGCCTCGTACACCGCTCGCGCCGGCCCCTCCTCGACGACCCGGCCCGCGTACATCACGGCGAGCCGGTCGCAGGTGTCGGCGAGGACGGCCAGATCGTGGCTGATCATCAGGAGGCTGATGGACTGCTCGGCGACGAGCCGCTCGATCAGGCGCAGGATCTGCGCCTGGATCATGACGTCGAGCGCGGTCGTCGGCTCGTCGGCGACGATCAGCCGGGGGTCGCAGGCCAGCGCCATCGCGATCATGACGCGCTGCCGCTGCCCGCCGGACAGTTCGTGCGGGTAGGCGGCGGCGCGCGCGGCGGGCAGGCCGACGTGTTCGAGCAGCTCGCCGACGCGCCGGCGGGCGGCCGCCGGGGTGGACCGGCCGTGCACGAGGAGCGGTTCGGCGATCTGGTCCCCGATGCGGTGCACGGCGTTCAGCGAGTGCATCGCGCCCTGGAAGACGATCGACGCGCCCGCCCAGCGCACGGCCCGCAGCCGGCCCCACTTCATGGCGAGGACGTCCTCGCCGTCGAGCAGGACCTCGCCCTCGATCCGCGCCGACGCCGGCAGCAGCCGCAGCAGCGCCAGCGCCAGGGTGGACTTGCCGCAGCCGGACTCCCCGGCCACCCCCAGCTTCCGTCCCGCCTCCAGGGTCAGGTCGACGCCGCGGACCGCGGGGACGGCCGCCGCCCCCGTGCCGTACGTCACCCTCAGGCCGCGTACCTCCAGGAGGCTCATCGCCCCACCCCCAGCTTCGGGTTGAGCACGGACTCGACGGCCCGGCCGCAGAGCGTGAAGGCGAGCGCGACCAGCGCGATCGCGATGCCGGGCGGGGCGAGGTACCACCAGTGCCCGGAGGAGACGGCGCCGGCCTCGCGGGCGTCCTGGAGCATTCCGCCCCAGGAGACCACGGTGGGGTCGCCGAGCCCGAGGAAGGCGAGGGTCGCCTCGGTGAGGATGGCGGTCGAGATGCCGAGCGTGGTCTGGGCGAGCACCAGCGGCATCACGTTCGGCAGCACGTGGCGGCTCATGACGTGGCCGTGGCCGCCGCCGAGCGCCGTCGCCCGCTCGATGTACGGCCGGGACTCCACGGCGATCGTCTGGGCCCGCACGAGGCGGGCGGTGGTCGGCCAGGACGTCACGCCGATGGCCACGACCACCGTCCACATCGACCGGGACATGACGGTGGCCAGCACGATCGCCAGGACCAGCGTCGGCATCACCAGGAACCAGTCGGTGATCCGCATGACGACCGTGGAGAACCAGCCGCCGTAGTGCCCGGCGACGATGCCCACCAGGGTGCCGATGGCGACGGACAGGGTCGCGGCGAGCAGTCCGACGAGCAGCGAGATCCGCGCGCCCCAGATCAGCAGCCCGAGCAGGGAGCGCCCGAACTGGTCGGTGCCGAGCGGGAACTCGGCGCTCGGCGGCTCCAGGGCGGTGCCCGGGGCCTGCGTCACCGACTGCACGTCGGCGCCCACCAGCCACGGGGCGGTGAGTGCGAGCAGGGCGATCAGGGTGAGCACGGCCAGCCCGAGGAGACCGGCGCGGTGGGCGCGGTACCGCTTCCAGAAGCGGGCCACCGTGCCGCGCCTGCGCGCCCACACCAGCGACCGTCTCGTCGAGGGCGCCGCGGCCGGCCGCGCCGCGTCCGTCGGGGTCGTCGTTTCCGTCGAGGTCATCGGCCCACCCGGGGATCGAGCAGCGGATAGAGCAGGTCGGCCAGCAGGTTCATCAGGATCATCGCGCCGGCGAAGACGACGAAGAGGCCCTGGACGAGCGGCAGGTCGGGCACGCTCAGCGCCTGGTAGAACAGCCCGCCGAGGCCCGGCCAGGAGAAGACCGTCTCGACCAGGATCGAGCCGGCCGCCACATGGCCCAGGTTGATGAAGATCATGGTGACGGTCGGGAGGAGCGCGTTCGGCACGGCGTGCCGGCGCCGCACCACGTCGTCGCGCAGGCCCTTCGCCCGCGCCGTCGTCAGGTAGTCGCCGCCCATCTCGTCGAGGAGCGAGGAGCGCATCACGAGCAGCGTCTGCGCGTAGCCGACCGCGACCAGGGTCACCACCGGCAGCACCAGGTGGTGGGCGACGTCGAGGACGTACGCGAAGCCGGTCTCGCCGGTCCCCGACTCCATGCCGCCGGTGGGGAAGAGCCCGGGGATGGGTCCCATGCCGACCGAGAAGACGATGATGAGCAGGAGGCCGAGCCAGAAGGACGGGACCGACCACAGGGTCAGCGCGATGCCGGTGTTCACCTTGTCGCCGAGGCCGCCGTGGTGCCAGGCCGAGCGGGTGCCGAGCCAGAGTCCGAGCGCGGAGTAGATGACCACGGCGACCCCGGTGAGCAGCAGGGTCGCGGGCAGCTTCTCCGCGATCAGGTCCCCGACCGGGGCGCGGAACTGGAACGAGGTGCCGAGGTCGCCGCTCAGCGCCTTGGCGCAGTAGTCGGTGAACTGCTGCCACAGCGGCAGATCGAGGCCGAACTGGCGTCGGAGTGTGGCGAGTTGTTCGGCCGAGGTGGGGACGCCGTGCGTCATCGCCTTGACCGGGTCGCCGGGGATGATCCGGAAGAGGAAGAAGCTCGTGACGAGCACGGCGAGGAGCGAGACGAGTGCGCCGCCCAGCTTCCCCGCCGCGTGGCGGAGGTAGCCGAGGGAGGAACCGGTGCGGGACGCGCCGTCCGCGGCGCGGGCCTCGTGGGCCCGCGCCGGGTCGGCGGCGGTGCTTGCCGTCGTCACGTCCTACTCGCGGTCGTCGGCGGTGGAGCGGCGGCGCAGGCCGAGGACGACACCGAGACCGACCACGACGACCACCGCCGCGCCGATGCCGACGATCACGCCGGTGGACGAGCCGCCCCCGTCGGAGTCGCCGGAGGCGGAGGCGGCGGGCACGGCCGACCACCAGCTCCAGTAGCCGTCCTGGCCCCAGAGGTTTCCGGCGGCCTCGGGCATCGTCGTGATGGACCGGATCTGGTCCGTGCGGTACGCCTCCAGGGCGTTCGGGTAGGCCATGACGTTCATGTACCCCGTGTCGTACAGCCGGGACTGCATGCTCTTCACCAGATCCGCCCGCTTGGCGGCGTCGTACTCCACCGCCTGCTGCGCGTAGAGCCCGTCGAACCGGGAGTCGCAGATGAAGTTGTCCGTCGCCCCGGTGTCCTTCGGCGTCGCCGGGAGGGTGCCGCAGGTGTGGATCGACAGCACGTAGTCGGGGTCGGGGTTGACCGACCAGCCGTCGAACGCGAGGTCGTAGTCGCCCTTGACCCAGGGGTCGGAGACGCTGTCCAGGCACTCGACCTTCAGGCCGATGCCGAGCTCCCCCCACCACTCCTGGAGGTACTTGCCGACGGCCTTGTCGTTGGGGTCGGTGGCGTGGCAGAGGATCCGGAAGTCCAGCGGCCTGCCGTCCTTGCCGACGCGCTTTCCGGCGGCGTTCTTCCGGTATCCCGCCGCGTCGAGGACCTTCGCCGCCGCGGCCGGGTCGTAGGCCCGCTTCTGTGCCGCGTCCGGCTGCCAGAAGTAGGAGCCGAAGCGCGGCGGGATGTAGCCCTCGCCCTCGACGGCGTGGCCCTGGAAGACCTTGTCGACGAGGGTGGTGCGGTCGACCGCGAGGAAGAGCGCCTTGCGCACGGCCGGGTCGAGCAGCGCCGGGTGGCCGTTGCCGAAGGTCTTGCCGTCCTTGGCCTTCGCGCCGGGGTTGGTGGCGAGGGCGTAGAAGCGGCGGCCGGGGGCGTCGTTGACCTTGATGTCCTTCTGGGTCCCGAGCGCGGCTGCCTGGGCGGGCGTCAGGTTCGGTACGAAGGAGACCTCGCCCTTCTGCAGGGCGGCGACGGCGGCGTCCCCGTCCTTGTAGTACTTGAACACCAGCTCGTCGAACTGGGGAGCGCCCCGCCAGAAGGTCTTGTTCGGCTTGAGCTTGATGTACTGGTCGACCTTGAAGTCCGTGATGACGAACGGGCCGTTCCCGACGATGGGGAACTGCTTGTCGTTGTTGAACTTCGAGAAGTCCCCGACCTTCTCCCAGACGTGCTTGGGCACGATGGGCACGTCGAGCGCCGTCATCGTCGCCTGCGGCTTCTTCAGCCGGATCACGAGCGTCTGCGGGTCGGGGGCGGTGACCTGCGCGAAGTTCGCGGTGAAGCTGCCGTTGGCCGTGGCGGCGTTCGGGTCGGTCATCATCTTGTTGAAGGTCCAGGCGGCGTCCTCGGCGGTGGCCGGCTTCCCGTCGGACCAGGTCGAGTCCTTGCGGATCGTGTACGTCCACGTCAGCTTGTCCGCCGAGGGGCTCCAGGCCGTCGCCAGTCCGGGGACCGTCCGCGCGTCCTTCGGGTCGTAGTTGGTGAGGTACTCGTACGCCAGGCGATGGATGCTCGTCGAGGTGAGCTTCTGGGCGAGGAACGGGCTCAGCGAGTCGATGCTCTGCGAGACGGCCACCGTGAGGGTGGTGCCGCCGGACTTGCCGTCCTCCGCCTGGGCGGCACCGGGGACGGCGGCGAGCGAGGTGGCGGCGACCCCGGCGGCGAGCAGCAGGCGGAGGGCTCTTCGGGCAGGCGCTGGGCGGGGCGGAACCTTCGTGACCATGACCATGTGACGTGTCCTCGCGTCGGATGACTGTCGTGGATCTTGTGCTGACGGTGGGTGAAGCGAAGGTGTATCAGCGGTGGTCTGCCGTCGTCAACGATCCCTCAAACCCCTTGTGGGCTGCGGGAATGCCAAAAGGCCCCGTACCGGTGAACCGATACGGGGCCTCATTGGTCTACTCCTGTGACGCCCTACTGCTGAGGGGCTGGCGGCGCCTGCGGAGGCGCCTCCCCGTCCGCCTGCGGAGGCAGCGGCTGCCCCGGCTGAGGCTGTTGCTGCCACGCCTGCGGAACACCCGGCTGTCCCGGCTGCTGCGGGTACGGCTGGGGCTCCTGCGCCGGATACGGCTGCCCCGCACCGGGTGCGCCGGGCGCGTACGGACCGGGCGCGTACTGCCCGGGGAAGGGCTGCCCCGGCATCGGCTGTCCGGGCGCCGGCTGACCCGCCTGCGGGTACGGCTGCGCCGGGTACGGCTGACCGGGCTGGGGCGGGTACGGCTGTCCGGGCTGCGGGGCCTGGGGAGCGTACGGCTGACCGGGGACGGGCTGCCCGGGCGGCGCGTACTGGCCCGGCAGGGGCTGTCCGGGCATGGGCTGACCCGGGAAGGGCTGCCCCGGCATCGGCTGACCGGGCACGGGCTGCCCCGGACCCTGGTGGCCCGGCATCGGCGGGGCCATGTGCGGGGGCAGCGCCCCCTGGCCGTCGCCGGTCCACAGGCCCTGCGCCTGCTGTGCCCGGACGAAGTCCTCCGCGACCATCGCCGACAGGTGGAAGTACGCCTCCCGGGTCTTCGGCCGCATCATGTCGAGGTCCACCTCGGCGCCGGCCGACAGGTGCTCGTCGAAGGGCACGACCACGACACCGCGGCAGCGGGTCTGGAAGTGCTGCACGATGTCCTCGACCTTGATCATCTTGCCGGTCTCGCGGACTCCGGAGATGACCGTGATCGAGCGCTGCACCAGGTCCGCGTAGCCGTGCGCGGAGAGCCAGTCGAGCGTCGTCGACGCGCTGGACGCGCCGTCCACGGACGGCGTCGAGATGATGATCAGCTGGTCGGCGAGGTCGAGCACCCCGCGCATGGCGCTGTACAGCAGGCCCGTGCCCGAGTCGGTGAGGATGATCGGGTACTGCTTGCCCAGCACGTCGATCGCGCGCCGGTAGTCCTCGTCGTTGAACGTCGTCGAGACGGCCGGGTCCACGTCGTTGGCGAGGATCTCCAGACCGGACGGCGCCTGCGAGGTGAACCGGCGGATGTCCATGTACGAGTGGAGGTACGGGATCGCCTGCACCAGGTCGCGGATGGTCGCCCCGGTCTCGCGCCGCACCCGGCGGCCCAGGGTGCCGGCGTCCGGGTTGGCGTCGATCGCCAGGATCTTGTCCTGCCGCTCGGTCGCCAGCGTCGCGCCCAGCGCGGTCGTCGTCGTGGTCTTGCCGACACCGCCCTTGAGCGAGATGACCGCGATCCGGTAGCAGGAGAGGACCGGCGTCCGGATCAGGTCCAGCTTCCGCTGCCGCTCCGCCTCCTCCTTCTTGCCACCGAGCTTGAACCGCGCGGCGCTGCCCGGCGTACGGCTCGACTTCGGCTTCTGCTTGTTGTTCCGCAGCAGGCGGTCCGAGGAGAGCTCGACGGCCGCGTTGTACCCGAGCGGAGCGCCCGGCACGGACCGCTCCCGCTGGTCGTGCGTCACGGGCGAGGGCCACGCCGCCCCCGTCCGCGGGTCGACGGCCTGCTGCCCGTCCTGCGGCGGCACCGGGGCCTGAGGTGCCTGCGGCGGTACGGCACCGGGGTGCGGGTAGCCGTACCCGCCCGGCGCCTGGGCCTGCGGCGGCACACCGCCGGGGACCCCGGGCTGCTGCGGATAGCCGTACCCGGGCTGCTGCGGAGGCGTCCCGGGATGCGGGAAGCCGTACCCGCCCTGCGGCGCCTGCGGGTACCCGTACCCGCCCTGCCCCTCGGGCTGCGGCTGAGGCTGCGACGGCACGGGGGCGGGCGCGGGCGCGGCGGGCGGCGCGACGGGGCCGGGCTGGGCGGGCCATCCGGCGGTCGGCGGCAGCGGCTGCGCACCGGGCAGCGGCTGCGCGCCCGGGGCCGGCTGCTCGCCGGGGAACGGCTGTCCACCCGGCGCCGGCTGCGCGGGCCACTGCTGCGCGGGACCGGGAGCGGCGGGCTGGAACGACGGCGGCAGCGGCGGGAGACCCGCTCCGCCCTGCGGGCCGGGAGCCGGGTACGGGCCGGGGGCCGGGTACGGGCCGGGCGCGCCGCCGTCGGCGGGGTACGGCCCGGGGGCCACGCCGGGCTGCGGGCCGGCGCCCGGGTACGGCGCCTGACCCGCATCGGGACCGAAGCCCTGCGGCGCGGCTCCGGCCGGGTAGGGCGCGGGGGCCTCGGGAGACGGTGCCCCCGGGTACGCCGGGCCGGTACCGGGACCGAAGCCCGGCTGCGCCGGAGCCCCGGCCGCCGGGTACGGACCGGCCGGGAACGGGCCCGGAGCCTGAGCGGCGGCGGGATCGGCGGTCTGCGGCGCGGCGATCGGGTACGCGCCGGGCACCGACGCGTCGGCCTCCGGCGCCGCACCGGGCGCGCCGACGGGCGGCGCGGACTCCGCGCCGACGGCGGCTTCCGCCCCGGCCCCGGAGCGCGGGTCGGTGTCCGTGTCACCGGAACCGTCGGCCGTCACCGGCCCGGCGGCGTCCGCCGTCGAGGGCTCCTGGCCGTCCGTGCCCGGCGCGGTCGCCACGGCGTCCACGGGGGCGGGGTTCCGGCCGTCGAGCTCTGCTACGTCGGTCGCGTCCGTCGCCTCGGCGGCGTCGGGTTCGTGGTTCTCGGCCGCGCCGGTCACCGGGCTCTGTGCCTCGGTCTCCGGAACGGCGTCCGCCGCGGCCTCGGGAGAGGCGTGGTCCGAGGGAGCGCCGTCCGCGCCGTCCGCCTCGTCGGCGACGGCCGCGGTGGGCGCCGGCCCCCCGGCGGTGAGCGGGATCGGCTCCGTCGTCACGATCGCGGCGGCGTCCGCCGTCTCCGGGACCGGCCCCGTACTCGTGGGCGCGCCCGCGTCGGCGGTCGGTTCGGCGGTCGGCTCGGCCGCGCGCTCGGCGATCTCGCGCTGCAGTGCGGCGGGGGAGAAGCGCATGGTCGCGCCGCTCTCCACCTCGCCGCCCCCGAACGGCGCGGCGGGCGCGCCGACCTCCGGCGCGGGCGCCGCAGGCGCGGGGGCAGCCGGCACCGGGGCCTCGTACGCGGGCGTCTCGTACGGCGCCACGGGAGCCGGAGCGGGCACCGGAGCCGGGACGGCCGGTGCGACCGGGGGTGCGGGAGCGAACGGCGGGGCCTGCGGCGCGGCGGCGGGGGGCGGGACGGCGACCGGCGGGGCCGGCGGCGCCTGGTTCCAGCCCGGCTCGAAGCCGCTGCCCGACGGGAGTCCGGGAACGGGGGCACTGGGGACGGGAGGGCCGGCGACCGGGGGGAGCCCCGGCAGCGCGACGGGCGCGCCGACGGGAGGCGGGGGAGTGGCACCGCCGGCCCCCGTTCCGCCCGACGCGTTCTGCGTGTACCAGGCGGGCGGGGTGTAGTCGATGGTGAACTCACCCGTCATCTCGGCGGGATCCGCGTCGGACTGATCGTCGGCGGGCGGATTCCAACCCCCCTGGATCTCGTCGCGATCGCCGTTCACTTTGCCTCCTGGTGTGGTCGAGCACCCTTGTGCCGTGGTGGGCGGGGCCCTTCCAGCCTAATCGGCGCGGGCATCCGCCGGGCAGGCCCGACGGGCGCTCCTCGCCCGTCCCCGCGGTCCGGCAACGCCCCCAAGTGACCCGGCTGCGCCGCAGAGTGAGAACCCCGACCGTTCAAACAATGTCAAAACGACATGAAAACGGACGTACTTGAACGACTGTGCGTCGTTCCGCGGCCGTTCAGTCCATCCGGCGCGCGCCGCCCAACAATCCGGTCTCGGCGTCCGTCGCCTGGGTCATCACGAACTGGCGGTCGTTCTGCGTGCACCACAGGGTCACCCCGTCCGCGAGGGTGGACAGCGCCTCGTGCTCGTGACGCGGAAGGCTCATGATGCGGCCGATCTGCGCCGCCTCGTCGGGGGACACGCGCTGCACGCCGACCAGGGAGGACTTCTCCAGGAGCCGGGGCGCGACCGGGCTCAGATAGGGGAGCAGCGTCACCACCGACTGCCAGGGCGCCGAGACCACCCGGCCGCGCGGCGGACGCATGCCGCAGTCGCGGACCACGACGACCGGACTGCCGGCCGACGCACCCTGCGGCGGCACCCGCCCCACGTCGTGCAGCGCGATGCACGGCTGCCCGCCGCCGGCGGCCTGCGCGAGAGCCGTCCACGCCTGCGCGCGCCCGGTCTCGACGGCCACCCGGGCCCCCGTCGCGGCGGCCCGCAGGGCCAGCACCTGCGCGGTCCACAGACCGCCGATCAGGGTGACGTCGTACGGCACGGGCCGGTTGATCCCGAGCACGGCGGGCCGGTTCTCCGCGTCCACACCGATCACCATGCCGTCGTCGCCGACCGGCAGCGCCAGCGCGTCCAACTGGTCCACGGGGACGGAGTGCCGCTCCCTGCGGGGCCCGACGAGGCCGAAGCCGAACCGGGGCCGGGACCCCCGGCCCGTACGCGGCGTGGGCGAGCCGCCGGTGGAACCCGCTCCGGGCCGCTCGGCGTACGTGCCGGCGCCCGGCTGGCCGCCGAAGGTCCCGCCGGCCGGCTGCCCGCCGAAGGACGCGGTGCCCGGCTGAGCACCGAAGGAGGACTGGGACATCAGCGCGCACCTCCCAGCGGCAGCGTCGCGAGCATGCCCGGTCCCTGTTCCCGGTCGAGACGCACCAGGCCCGTCCTCACCCCGCGCGCCGCGCGCTCCAGTTCGTGTCGCGCCGCGACGAGCTCCTCGTCGCTGCGCCCGGTGATCCGCACGTGCCCGGTCACGGTCACCTCCTGCCGGTCCCCGCCGCTCAGCGTCAGGCTGAACGTCGTCGCGAGCGCGGGCAGCGAGGTCAGCAGGGCCACCAGCTGCGGCATCGACGCTCCCGCGCCCCCGCTCCGGCCGCCCAACTGGGGCCAGCGCCCCACCCAGTACGTCGTGTGCCGCCGGTCGTCCACCCGCCAGGTCCGCGCCGTCTCCTGCGTCCGCCGCGTCTGCGCCTGCCCGCGGCCCGCCTGGGCGATCGCCATCGGGCTCGCGCACGTCGAGGTGGCGAGGGCGGACGTGAGCTCCTGCTCGGTCAGCACGTCCGCGCGGAAACCGGCGCCCGCCAGACGGCTCGCCAGCTGGTCGGCCGCCCGCACCACGCACTTCTGCGCGCCCGTCAGGCCACCGCCGCGCGCGGCGACCGCCTCCGGGCACAGCTCCGGGTCGAGCTTGAGGGCGATCCAGGTGATGCGCACCGCGGGTGAGCCGGTCTGCGCCTGGAGCGGCCCGTAGTTCCGCGCGGCCATCGACTGCGGCGGCAGGTGCGGCGCGGGCGCCGGCTGCGTGTGCTGCACGATCTGCGCGGACTCGAGACGGATGCCGTCCACGTCCAGCACGTCCCGGACGAGTCCGACCGGCAGCGGCCGCCCCGCGCGCTCCGGGCGCAGCGCCGAGCCCTCCGACTCGACCCGCAGGACGGCGGTGACGAAGGTGCCGTCGCCGATCATCCCGACCGGACGGCGGTCGCGGTCGCTGTACGCGTAGGTCCGCAGGGCCGGGTCGCACTCCACGACCGGCGCGAGTCCCGGCTCGGTGCCGGCCGGCACCGTGAAGGAGGCGGCACGGCGCGAACGGGCCCGCAGCGCCAGGAAGGTTCCCAGCCACTCGGGCAGCGAACGCCGGTGCCTGCGCACGACGGCGAGCAGGACGAGCACGACCGCCACCACGCCCGCGGGCACCAGCAGCATCGGCTCCACGACCCAGGCGACGGCGAGCAGCGCGGCCGCCACCTCGACCAGGACGAGCTGTTGCAATCGGAACGACCCGAAGTGTCCGGGACGCGCCTGGAGCCTCGGCGAGACCGAGGCGGCGGGTCCGGTGGACGGGGGTGCGGATGCGGTGGCCGCGGCGGGCCGCGTCCGCGTCGCGGAAGCCATGATGGAGAATCCCCCTCAATTCATCCCGATCACCCTGGCCCGCCAGGGCTTTGGCGGCCGGATCACCCTACCCGCCCCACGAACCCCACGGGACAGCAGGCATAGTAGGGGTCCGGTCCGACAGCCGGGGCCCGGGTGCCACCTCTCCGATCCCCGCGCGAAGACTGCGCCTGACGAGAATGGGGACTCATGGCATCGCGCCGGGACGAGCTGAACGCGTACACCTTTGCGAAGAAGCGCACGGTGGCGGCATTCCTCCAACCCTCGCCCTCCGGCACGGAGGAGGGGGCGCCGAAGCCGCTGCGCGCGATCGCCCCCGGCCTGATCGTCGCCGCCCTCGTCGTCGCCGGCTTCGGCGCCTGGGGCATGTTCAAGCCCTCCGCGCCCAAGGGATGGGACACCCCCGGGACCCGGGTGATCGTCGGCAAGCAGTCGACGACCCGTTACGTCGTCCTGCAGACCGGCAAGGGCAAGGACGCCAAGACCCTGCTCCACCCCGTCCTCAACCTCGCCTCGGCCCGGCTGCTGCTCAACCCCGACCAGTTCCAGGTCGTCCAGGTCGACGACAAGACGCTCGACCTCGGCAAGCCGCCGCGCGGCCCGATCCTCGGCATCCCGTACGCCCCCGACCGGCTGCCCACGGCGGACGACGCGGGCACGGCCAAGCGCTGGGCCGTCTGCGAACAGCCCGGCGGAGGCAAGGGCGCCAGCGTCCAGAAGGCCACCTTCCTCTTCGCCCACCGCGACCTGAAGCGCACCGAGGGGGACGGGCAGCTCAAGGACGGGCAGGTCCTCTACGTCCAGGGGCAGACCGGCAAGGCCCGGTTCCTCGTCGACCACACCGGCACCAAGTACCCGGTGAAGGCCGACTCGACCGGCCTCCTCACCGCCCTCGTCGGTCTCAACAAGGAGCCGCAGCCCGTCACCGACGACTGGCTCGCCACCCTGAAGACCGGCGACGAGATCGACTTCCCGCGCATCGAGGGCCAGGCCGGTTCCCCCGCGGGCGTCCCCGGCAACGAACTCACCGCCACCGAGAACCGCGTCGGCATGATCCTCCTCGCCCAGACCGGCTCGGGACCCCAGCACTACGTCGTGCTCCCCGGCAAGGTCCAGCCCGTCAGCGACTTCACCGCCTGGCTCCTCATCAACGCCCCGCAGACCGGCGTCCTCGACATGGACGGCAAGGCGACCGCCGTCGACGCCTCCGCCTTCGTCCCGGACTCCACCGTCTTCCAGCCGCGCGCCCACTGGCCGAGCAGGAAGTCCGTCCAGGTCAACGGCGTCTCCGGCACGGGCGCCCGGGACACCGTCTGCAGCGTCCTCACCGGCGTCGACGAGAAGGGCGGCACCACCCTCACCACCTGGGCCGGCCCCCAGTACCCCGCCGACATCACCGCAGGCGGCACCAGCACCTACGTCACCCCGGGCAGCGGTCTGCTCTACACCCAGATCCAGGGCAGGCAGAAGGCGCCCGACGGCTCGCTCTTCCTCGTCACCGACACCGGACTGCGGTACGCCGTCCAGGCCAACGGCGACAGCGACTCCGCCCGCTCCGACATCGGCGCCGGCGAGCAGAAGGAGACCGGCGGGCGCCCGGAACCCAGCGACGCCCAGAAGCGTCTCGGGTACGAGAAGGTCACGCCGGTCCTCGTCCCGATCGCCTGGTCGGAGTTCCTGTCGAAGGGCCCGCGACTCGACACCAACAGCGCGCGTCAGCCGCAGGGTTCCTGAAGGGGGCGAGACCGTGACGACCACGTACCGCACGGCCGCCCTGCTCGCCGCGGGCACCCTCACCGCCCTTCTGGCGGCGACGCCCGCGGTGGCCGCCGCGCCGCCCCACGGCGGCCCCGCCCTCGACGGCAGCGGCGAGTGCACCTTCCCCATGAAGAAGCAGATCGAGGGCACCCCCTGGCCGCTCCAGCGCGTCCTCCTCGACGAGCTGTGGCAGGACACCAAGGGCAAGGGCGTCCGGGTCGCGGTCATCGACACCGGCGTCGACGACGTCAACCCCCAGCTGCGTGCCGCGGTCGACGCCAAGGCGGGCAAGGACTACCTCAAGCCCGACAAGGAGAACCCCGGCTTCGGCGACGAGAAGCGCGGCAAGACCGACGGCACCGTCGACGAGGTAGGCCACGGCACCAAGGTCGCCGGCATCATCGCCGCCCGCCCCCGCAAGGGCACCGGCTTCGTCGGACTGGCCCCCGAGGCGACCGTCATCCCGATCCGGCAGAACGACGAGAAGAACAGCGGCAAGTCCGACACGATGGCGCTGGCGATCGACCACGCCGTCGCCAAGGGCGCCAGGGTCATCAACATCTCGCAGGACACCACCCAGCCGCTGGGCCCCGAGTCGCCGATGGCCAAGGCCGTCGCGAGGGCGATCGCGTCGGACGTCGTCGTCGTCGCCTCCGCGGGCAACGACGGCATGGACGGCTCCTTCAAGGACACCTTCCCCGCCGCCTTCCCCGGCGTCCTCGCCGTCGCCTCCTCCGACCGGAACAACGAGCGCGCGGACTTCTCCCAGGCGGGCACCTTCGTGGGCGTCGCCGCTCCCGGCGTCGACATCGTCTCCACCGTCCCCGGCGGCGGCCAGTGCGTCGACAACGGCACCAGCTTCTCCGCCCCCTACGTCGCCGGCGTCGCCGTCCTGCTCCGCGCCAAGTACCCGAAGTGGACGGCGGCCCAGATCGTCGCCCGGATCGAGCAGACCGCCGTACGCTCCGTCAACGGCCGTGACAACTACGTCGGTTGGGGCGTCGTCGACCCGGTGCGCGCACTCGCCGACGCCGGCCCGGGGACGCCGCCCGCCTCGCCGACGCCCGACCCTGGTCCGCCCCGGCCGCCGGCGCCCGAAGCGGCCCGTCTGGCGCTGTCGGAAACGCCCCAGGAGCGCTCCGAACGGCTCGCCACGTATGCGTTGGGGATCGGTGGCGTCCTGGTGGCCGTGGTCGCCGGAACAGCCGTCGTGATCCGCGACAGCCGCCGTCGAAGGGGGGTCCGATGAGCCGGTCGACGGCCAAGTATCCGGACCTTCCTTTGCAGTTGGAACTGCCGCCGCCAATGGCTAAAGTGACCGCGGGGGGCACGGCAGTGCGAACCCAGCACGGGGGCGGCATCAGAAGATTCCCGTCCGCATCACGACCGGATGGCCCGACGGCCCGGCCGTCGACGCCGCCGAAGGAAGAAGGGGCAAGATGTCGAAAGACCTGAACGTAACCAGTGCCGAACAAGTCAAGCTCGCCGGCCGGATCCAGGACTTCTCCGACGAGCTGCAGGCCCGCATCACCTCCCTCAACGGCGTGGTCGACCGCGTCCAGGCGGGCTGGCAGGGCGCCGCGAGCAAGGAGTACGACCGGGTCCAGAACGACCTGAACCAGCGTCTGCGCAGCATGCGGGCCGAGCTCAGCCGGCTCGAGGAGATCATGCGCATGAGCGCCGACGGGTTCTCGCAGGAGGAGGAGGACCGTCTGCGGTCCTTCCGTCAGATGGACAACAGCGGCTCCGGCGGCGGCGGCAACCAGAGCGCCATCCTCGGTATGTGAGCCCACCGGCTCGACCAGTCCTCCGCGCCACTCTCACTTCAGGAGTCATCATCATGACCACTGCGGTCAATTACGACACCGTGACGCAGGCGGCGGCCGACACCCGGCTGACGTCCAGCACCCTCACGCAGAAGCTCGAAGACCTCATGGCCGAGGTCAACCGCGTCGCCTCCAACTGGGAGGGCGAGGCGAAGATCGCGTACCGCGAGAGCCAGGACCGCCTCACCCGCGACATGGCCGGCATGAACCAGGACCTGGCGCGCATCGCCCAGCTCCTCGACGAGTCGGTCGTCGGCTACCAGGACACCGACAAGGGCAACGCCGCCCGGTTCCGCATGATGTAGTCCCGCACCACACACGCGTGAGGGGGTGGCCCGTCGAACGGGCCACCCCCTCACGCGTACCGTCCGCCCTACCGCAGGTCGAACTCGCCGTCCCGGGCGCCGAGGACGAACGCGTCCCACTCGGCCTTCGTGTACCGCAGCACGGTCTCCCGGTCGAGCGACGAACGCATCGCCACCCCGCCCTCCGGCAGGTGCGCGATCTCCACCCGCTCCTCGTCCGGGCTCGTCCCGGGAGCGCCCTGCCACTCGACGCCGGAGATGTCCAGCGCGTACAGCTCGTCCTTCACCCGCTGCTTCTCCGCGGCACGGGCGGCGTCGGCGCTCTCGGCGGTGGTGTCGTGTGCGTCGGTCATCGGCGCGTTTCCCTTCGCGGTGGTACGGCGGTCCCCCCTCACAGTAGTGGGACCGCCGTCGCCGATCAGGGGAAATCCCCCGCCCGTCAGTGCTGTTCGGGCAGCCAGCCCAGCTGCACCAGCGGATTGCCGCGCTTGCGCGAGACGAACGTGCCCCGGCCCTGCGGCATCGGCCGCGCCCGGACACCGCCCAGGATGTCGCCCTCCTGCGGGTCGCCGGAGAGGAGCACGCCCTGCGCGCCCAGCTCCCGCATCCGCTGCATGAACGGCTCGTACATCGCCCGCGACGCACCCGCCTGGCTCCGCGCCACGATGAAGCGGATGCCGACGTCCCGCGCGAACGGCAGGTTCTCCACCAGGACCGCCAGCGGGTTCGCCGAGTTGGTCGCCACCAGCTCGAAGTCGTCGATGAGCACGAAGAGCTGCGGCCCCGACCACCAGCTGCGGTCCCGCAGCTGCTGCGGCGTGATGTCGGGCTTCGGGGCCCGCTTCGTCATCACCGTGTTGATCGCCTCCATGTGCATCTGCATGGCCGACGCCATCGGCGCGTACTCCAGCAGGTGCGAGGGCGCCACCGCCTCCAGCATCGTCCGCCGGTAGTCGCCCACCACGATCCGCGCCTGCTCCGGCGTGTACCGCTCGCACAGCTGCTTGGCGATCAGCCGCAGCAGCGCCGTCTTGCCCGACTCGCTCTCACCGAAGACCAGGAAGAACGGATCCGACTCGAAGTCGACGAACACCGGCTCCAGGTTCGTCTCGTCGATGCCGATCGCGATGCCGTGCTGCGGGTACTCGAACCCCTTCGGCAGCTGCTCCGCCGGCAGCTTGCGCGGCAGCAGCCGCACCGCCGGGGCCGGCGCACCGGTCCAGCTCCCCTTCACCGCGCGGACGAACGCCGCCGTGCCCTCCGACAGGTCGCCCGAGGAGCTCGACCCGTCGATGCGCGGCAGCGCCCCCATGAAGTGCAGCTTCTCCGGCACCTGGCCGCGTCCCGGCACGCCGGTCGGCACGTTCGCCGCGACCTTGCGGTCGAACTCGGAGTCCATGACGTCGCCGAGCCGCAGTTCCAGCCGGCCCAGCATCTGGTCCTTGAGCGCGGCCCGCACCTCCATGTAGCGGGAGGCGGTGATCACCACGTGGATGCCGTAGCCCAGACCGCGCGCCGCTATGTCGGCGACGATCGGCTCCAGCATGTCGTAGTCGTTGCGGAAGCCGCCCCAGCCGTCCACGACCAGGAAGACGTCGCCCCATGCCTCGCCCGGCAGCTCGCCCGCCGCCCGCTTGCGCCGGTAGGTCGTCATCGAGTCGATGGAGTGCGAGCGGAAGAACTCCTCCCGCCGGTTCAGCACGCCCATCACCTCGGCGACCGTGCGGCGCACCCGCTCCGGGTCGAGCCGCGACGCGACCCCGCCGACGTGCGGCAGGTCGGCCAGCGACACCATGCCGCCACCGCCGAAGTCCAGGCAGTAGAACTGCACCTCGGCCGGGGTGTGGGTGAGCGCGAACGACGAGACCAGCGTCCGCATGATCGTCGACTTGCCGGACTGTGGACCGCCGACCACCATCATGTGACCGGCCGCGCCGGAGAAGTCCCGGTACAGCACCTCGCGCCGCTGCTCGAAGGGCTTGTCGATGAGGCCGAGCGGCACCGTCAGCGCGCCCTGGCGCGTGTACTCCGTCGCCGTGAGCCCCCGGTCCGCCGTCTGCGCGAGCCCCGGCAGCAGCTGGTCGAGCGACGGCGCCTGGTCGAGCGGCGGCAGCCACACCTGGTGCGCCGGGACGCCCTGGCCCTCCAGCCGCCGCACGATCACGTCGAGGACGGTGTCCGCGAGCGCGTCGTCCTCCTCCGCCCGCTGCGCCGTCAGGTACGCCGGGTCAGGCGCCGCGTACACCACGGGCACCGGTGACGCCGTGAACAGCGCGGGCCGCCGCTCCACCGGCAGCTGGCCGATCTCCAGCCGGGGGCCGCCCGAGCGGTACGTCCCCGACACGTACGCCGCCTTGAAGCGGGTCATCTCGTCCGTGCCGAACTTCAGATAGCCCGAACCCGGCACCGACGGCAGGTGGTAGGCGTCCGGCACGCCGATCGCCGTCCGCGACTCCGCCGCCGAGAACGTCCGCAGACCGATCCGGTACGACAGATACGTGTCGAGACCGCGCAGCTTGCCCTCCTCCAGGCGCTGCGAGGCCAGCAGCAGATGCACACCGAGCGACCGGCCGATGCGGCCGATCTGGATGAACATGTCGATGAAGTCCGGCTTGGCGGTGAGGAGTTCGGAGAACTCGTCGATCACCAGGACCAGCGAGGCGAGCGGCTCCAGCGGCGCACCCGCCGCCCGCGCCTTCTCGTAGTCGTGGATGTTGGCGTAGTTGCCCGCCGAACGCAGCAGCTCCTGGCGGCGCTGCAGCTCGCCGCGGATCGCGTCGCCCATGCGGTCGACCAGCGTCAGGTCGTCCGACAGGTTGGTGATGACCGCCGCCACGTGCGGCATCTGCGACATGCCGGCGAAGGTCGCGCCGCCCTTGAAGTCCGCCAGGACGAAGTTCAGCGTCTCCGAGGAGTGCGTCACCGCCAGACCGAGCACCAGCGTCCGCAGCAGCTCCGACTTGCCCGAACCCGTCGCGCCCACGCACAGACCGTGCGGGCCCATGCCCTCCTGCGCGGCCTCCTTCAGGTCCAGCATGACCGGCTGGCCGTCCTCGCCGACACCGATCGGAACCCGGAGCCGCTCGGCCACCGACCGGGGCCGCCAGGTCCGTGCCACGTCCACCGACTCGGCGTCCCCGAGGTTCAGCAGGTCGGTGAAGTCCAGATTGGCCAGCAGCGGCTCGTCGTCGTCCCCGCCGCCCATCCGCAGGGGCGCCAGCTGCCGGGCCAGCGCCTCGGCCGCCGGCAGCGAGATCCCGTCCGGCAGTCCCTCGTAGGCGAATCCGCCGCCCGACTCCAGGCGCAGCCGCCCGGGCCGCACCACCACGGAGAGACCACCGCGCGGCTCGTCGAGGTCGCCCGGGACGACCTCCACGATCGTCACGCCCTGCAGGCCCTCGGCCGCCGCCAGCAGCGAGTCCGGCGGCACCATGCCGCCGTCGAGGACCACGACCACGTGCGGCTGGTCGAGCACCGGCTGGTTCTCCCGGGAGAACCGGGGCCGCCCGTCCAGCTTCGAGCGGACCAGGTTCTCCAGCTCGCCGAGGTCGTCGCCGAACAGCCGCTTCGTACCGGCCCCGTCGACCTGGCCCGGCACCTGGGTGTGCGGCAGCCACTTCGTCCAGTCCCACCGCTCCTGCGAGGCCCGGGCCGCCACCACCGCGAGCATCAGGTCGTCGGGGGAGTGCAGCGTCACCAGCTGTGCCACCAGGGCCCGCGCGGCGGCCTGCGCCGACTCCGGGTCGCCCGAGACGGTCACGTGGTAGAACGCCCGCATCGAGACCGCCATCGGTAGCCCGTCCAGCGTCCCGTGCACCGCGAGGAACTGCTGCATCGCACCCGCGCACAGCGGCTCCAGCTCGTCCACCGGCGCCGTGTCCGGCGCCACCAGCGGCGTCGCCAACTGCTGCGCCCCGAGCCCGATCCGGGCCTGCCCGAAGTCGTGGTCGCCGACCCGGCGCTCCCACACCCGCGAGCCCTCGGCCACCACGGACCACAACTGCTCGGGAGCCGGGTGCAGATACAGCTGCGCGTCGCGCTGCGAGCGCGCCGTCCGCCGGACCGTACGCCGGGTCTGGGCGAGGTATTTGAGGTAGTCGCGGCGGACATCGGACATTTGCCCCTGCGTACCGCGACGGAATCTGACGAACTGGGCGACGGCCATCGCGACCGTCGACGCCAGCATCAGCGTGCCCATGATCCGCATGATCGGCGAGGGCGTCATGAAGAAGAAGACCACCGACGAACCCATGCCGAGCATCGGCAGGAGCTGCATCAACGCCGACTCCTGCTGTCCCCGCGGAAGTTCCGGCGGAGACTCCAGGACCAGTTCCTCACCGGGCACTTCCGGCGGAAGCGACCTCGGCGGGCGTTTGACGACGATCTGGCTCACCGGCGCATCAATCCCTCGTTGGAGGCGGGCTCGTGGCGGGAGCTTCCGCACCGGCACCCCTGTCGGCAGCCGAGTGCGCGGACTTCCCCCATGGGACGGCGATCCTACTTGCAGCCCCCACCGGCCGTCCCCGGTAGGGTGGCGCGCGCATCGTGCGCAACCGCGAATCAGGGGGTCCAGACACGTGAGTACGACCGCAGCGACCGGCTTCTGCCGCGTCACCGTCGTGGCGCCGGACAGCCGCATCGACGTCGCGCTCCCCGAGGACATCGCCGTCGCCGACGTCTACCCGGAGATCCTGCGTCTCACCGGACAGACCCAGGCCGCCGGCACCCCCACCGGCTACCACCTGGTCCGCCGCGACGGTTCGGTCCTCGACGGCGCCCGCACGCTCGCCGCCCAGCAGGTCCTCGACGGCGAGGTGCTCTCCCTGCGCCCCTTCGCGCAGTCGCTGCCGCCGGCCGTCTACGACGACGTGTCCGACGCCGTCGCCTCCGCCGTCACCCGCGACCGCCACCTGTGGAGCGACGAGCTGCTGCGCGGCGCCGGCCTCCTCGGCGGCGTCCTCCTGCTCGTCCTCATGGGCTTCGTCCTCTGGTTCGCCGACCCCGTCCGCCACGACATGCACAGCCTGCCGGGGATCATCGCGGGCGCCGCCGGCCTCCTCCTCACGGCCTTCGCCGGCGTCCGCGCCCGCGTCTACGGAGACCGGGCCACCGCCGTCGCCCTCGGCCTCGGCGCCCTGCCGCTGCTGCTCATCGCCGGCTCCGGCATCATCGGCCCCGACGCCGGCGAGGGCCCGGGCCGCCTCCAGTTCCTCCTCGGCTGCGTCACCGTCCTCGTCGCCGCCGTGGCCCTCGTCGCGCTCACCCCCAGCGGGGACGCGCCCTTCGTCGCCGCCACCTTCCTCGCCGGCGTCGGCACCCTCGCCACCTTCCTGGCGATCCTCACCGAGACCACCGCCACCGAGACGGCCGCCGTCTGCGCCCCCGTCGCCATCGGCCTCGTCGCCTTCCTGCCCGGCCTCTCCGCCCGCTTCGCCCGGCTCCCCATCGGCTACGCCGCCCCCCGCAGCGCCGCCGACGACGAGTTCCTCGGCGACCCGCAGCAGCCCGGCGAGGAGGCGCAGCCCGTCGACGGCGAGCGCATCGCGCTCCAGGCCCGCCGCGGCCACGAGATGCTCCTCGGCCTGGTCGGCGGCTGCGCGGCCGTCGTCGTCGGCTCCGCCGCCGTCCTCGGCTTCGCCGGAAACGTCTGGGGCCAGCTCCTCGCCCTCGCGGCCGGCCTCGCGATGCTGCTGCGCGCCCGCCTCTTCCGCTACACCTCGCAGGTCGCCTGCGTCCTGGTCGCCGGCATCTCCGCCATCGCGCTCCTCGTCCTCGGCCTCTCCCTCAACCCGCCGGCCGACCTCGTCAAGGAACTCCTCCTGTACGGAGACCGGGGCGGCCTGGACATCCGCACGATCTGGCTCACCGCCGCCGTCGCCGCCGGGGCCGCGCTGATCACCGCCATCGGCCTGATCATCCCGAGGAAGGGCCTCTCGCCCTTCTGGGGCCGCCTCCTCGACCTGACCGAGGGCTTCGTCCTGCTCTCCCTGGTCCCGCTCTGCCTCGCCGTCCTCGACGTCTTCACCTCGGTCCGCGCCCTGACCAGCAAGTAGCCGGGCGGCTCCGGGGGCGCTCCGGCGAGCTGGTACGCTGTGTGACGGCCGTTTGTGTACGCGCTCCCGGAATGCCCCCGAGATCACTCGGAAGCCTCTGGAAGCTGCGCCCATCGGACCTTCGCCTCCGAGTCATGGAAGCTCCCCTGAGATACAGACCAGGGGCACTCGTGGGCGCACGAACACCACCGAGGAGTACCGAGTGTCTCTCGACGCCGCTACGAAGAAGCAGATTTTCGCCGAGTTCGGCCAGAAGGAGGGCGACACCGGCTCCCCCGAGGTCCAGGTCGCGATGCTGTCCCGCCGCATCTCGGACCTGACCGAGCACCTCAAGCAGCACAAGCACGACCACCACTCCCGTCGTGGTCTGCTGATCCTGGTCGGCCAGCGCCGCCGCCTGCTGCAGTACCTGGCCAAGAAGGACATCCAGCGCTTCCGTACGCTGGTCGACCGCCTCGGCATCCGCCGCGGTGCGGCCGGCGGCGCCAAGTAACGTCGCCGTGAAGGGAGCGGTTCCCCCTTTCAGGGGGCCGCTCCCTTTGCTGTACGTGCACAAAGTGCGCATCGGCACTTAGTCTGGTCGCACAACCCCATACGACGAGCGAGAAGCCGCCGGCCAGCCGCCGGTCCTCGGTAGTGGCCCCCGGAACGCAAAGCCGGGAGCTTCGATCGAAGACCGGCCCGCACCCGAGGCGAGCTTCTCCGCCACCGTCGCACACCGTCCCCGGCCACACGGGCCGAAGGACGCAAAGACGAACACGTAGGAGAAACCGCTAGTGGAGAACGAGACCCACTACGCCGAGGCCGTCATCGACAACGGCACCTTCGGCACCCGCACCATCCGCTTCGAGACCGGCCGTCTGGCCAAGCAGGCCGCCGGCTCCGCCGTCGCCTACCTGGACGACGACACGATGGTCCTCTCGGCGACCACCGCCTCGAAGCGCCCCAAGGACCAGCTCGACTTCTTCCCCCTCACGGTGGACGTCGAGGAGCGGCAGTACGCGGCCGGCAAGATCCCCGGCTCCTTCTTCCGCCGGGAGGGACGCCCCTCCGAGGACGCGATCCTCACCTGCCGTCTGATCGACCGCCCGCTGCGCCCCTCCTTCAAGAAGGGCCTGCGCAACGAGATCCAGATCGTCGAGACGATCATGGCGCTCAACCCCGACCACCTGTACGACGTGGTCGCGATCAACGCCGCCTCCGCGTCGACGATCCTGGCGGGCCTGCCCTTCTCCGGCCCCATCGGCGCCACCCGCGTCGCCCTGATCAAGGGCCAGTGGGTCGCCTTCCCGACGCACACCGAGCTCGAGGACGCCGTCTTCGACATGGTGGTCGCCGGTCGCGTCCTGGAGGACGGCGACGTCGCGATCATGATGGTCGAGGCCGAGGCCACCGAGCGGACGATCGAGCTCGTCAAGGGCGGCGCCGAGGCGCCGACCGAGGAGGTCGTCGCCGCCGGTCTCGAGGCCGCGAAGCCCTTCATCAAGGTCCTCTGCAAGGCCCAGTCGGACCTCGCCGCCAAGGCCGCCAAGCCCACCGGCGAGTTCCCGGTCTTCCTGGACTACCAGGACGACGTCCTGGAGGCGCTCACCGCCGCCGTCAAGGGTGAGCTCACCAAGGCGCTCACCATCGCCGGCAAGCAGGAGCGCGAGGCCGAGCTCGACCGCATCAAGGAGCTCGCCGCCGAGAAGCTCCTCCCGGCCTTCGAGGGCCGCGAGAAGGAGATCGGCGGTGCGTACCGCGCGCTGACCAAGAAGCTGGTCCGCGAGCGCGTCATCAAGGACAAGGTCCGCATCGACGGCCGTGGCCTCACGGACATCCGTACGCTCGCGGCCGAGGTCGAGGCCATCCCGCGCGTGCACGGCTCGGCGCTGTTCGAGCGTGGCGAGACCCAGATCCTGGGCGTCACCACCCTCAACATGCTCCGCATGGAGCAGCAGCTGGACACCCTCTCCCCGGTGACCCGCAAGCGCTACATGCACAACTACAACTTCCCGCCGTACTCCGTCGGTGAGACCGGCCGCGTGGGCTCGCCCAAGCGCCGCGAGATCGGCCACGGCGCCCTCGCCGAGCGCGCCATCGTGCCGGTCCTCCCGACCCGCGAGGAGTTCCCCTACGCGATCCGTCAGGTGTCCGAGGCCCTCGGCTCCAACGGCTCGACGTCGATGGGCTCGGTCTGCGCCTCCACCATGTCGCTGCTGAACGCCGGTGTGCCGCTCAAGGCCGCCGTCGCCGGTATCGCCATGGGTCTGATCTCCGAGGAGATCGACGGCCAGACGCACTACGTCGCCCTCACCGACATCCTCGGTGCGGAGGACGCCTTCGGCGACATGGACTTCAAGGTCGCCGGTACCAAGCAGTTCGTGACCGCGCTCCAGCTCGACACCAAGCTCGACGGCATCCCCGCCTCGGTCCTGGCCGCCGCGCTGAAGCAGGCCCGCGACGCGCGTCTGCACATCCTCGACGTGATGAACGAGGCGATCGACGTTCCGGACGAGATGTCCCCGAACGCGCCGCGCATCATCACCGTCAAGATCCCGGTGGACAAGATCGGTGAGGTCATCGGCCCCAAGGGCAAGATGATCAACCAGATCCAGGAGGACACCGGCGCCGAGATCACGATCGAGGACGACGGCACCATCTACATCGGTGCCCAGCAGGGCTCGCAGGCCGAGGCCGCCCGCGCCACGATCAACGGCATCGCCAACCCGACCATGCCGGAGGTCGGCGAGCGCTACCTGGGTACGGTCGTCAAGACCACCACCTTCGGTGCCTTCGTCTCCCTGCTCCCGGGCAAGGACGGCCTGCTGCACATCTCGCAGATCCGCAAGCTCGCCGGTGGCAAGCGCGTGGAGAACGTCGAGGACGTGCTGGCGATCGGCTCCAAGGTCCAGGTCGAGATCGCCGAGATCGACCAGCGCGGCAAGCTCTCCCTGATCCCCGTGATCGCGGACGAGGACGCCGAGGGTGACAAGGACGACGCTGCCAAGTGACGTCCCGTAGTTCCCGCGCGACGGCCCGCCCCTCCTCGGAGGGGCGGGCCGTCGCCCGTACCCAAACGCTTCTCCCGGGCAAGGACGGCATCGGCACGGTCCGTCGCACGACCCTCCCCGGCGGCCTCCGGATCGTCACCGAGACCCTCCCTTCCGTACGCTCCGCCACCTTCGGCATCTGGGCGCACGTCGGGTCCCGCGACGAGACCCCGACGCTCAACGGCGCGACCCACTACCTGGAGCACCTCCTCTTCAAGGGCACCCGCAAGCGGTCCGCCCTCGACATCTCCGCCGCGATCGACGCGGTCGGCGGCGAGATGAACGCCTTCACGGCGAAGGAGTACACCTGCTACTACGCGCGGGTCCTCGACACCGACCTGCCGCTGGCGATCGACGTCGTCTGCGACATGCTCACCGACTCCCTCGTCCTCGAGGCGGACGTCGACGCGGAGCGCGGCGTCATCCTCGAAGAGATCGCGATGACCGAGGACGATCCCGGCGACGTCGTGCACGAGCTGTTCGCGCAGACGATGTTCGGCGACACCCCGCTGGGCCGCCCGGTCCTCGGCACCGTCGACACCATCAACGCGCTCACCCGCGGCCAGATCGCCCGCTTCTACAAGAAGCACTACGACCCGACCCACCTGGTCGTCGCCGCCGCCGGCAACGTCGACCACGCCACGGTGGTACGCCAGGTCCGCCGCGCCTTCGAGAAGGCCGGCGCCCTCGGCCGCACCGACGCCGTCCCCGTCGCCCCCCGCGACGGCCGGCGCACCCTGCGCGCCGCGGGCCGCGTCGAGCTGCTGAACCGCAAGACCGAGCAGGCCCACGTGGTCCTCGGCATGCCGGGCCTGGCGCGCACCGACGAGCGCCGCTGGGCCCTCGGCGTGCTGAACACCGCCCTCGGCGGCGGCATGTCCTCCCGTCTCTTCCAGGAGGTCCGCGAGAAGCGCGGCCTGGCCTACAGCGTGTACTCGTACACCTCGGGCTTCGCCGACTGCGGCCTCTTCGGCGTCTACGCGGGCTGCCGGCCCGGCCAGGTCCACGACGTCCTCAAGATCTGCCGGGACGAGCTGGACAAGGTCGCCTCCGACGGCCTCACGGACGAGGAGATCGCCCGCGCCGTCGGCCAGCTCTCCGGATCCACCGTCCTCGGCCTGGAGGACACCGGCGCGCTGATGAACCGCATCGGCAAGAGCGAGCTGTGCTGGGGCACCCAGATGTCGGTCGACGACATGCTCACCCGGATCGCCGCGGTCACCCCGGACGAGGTCCGCGAGGTCGCCCGCGATGTACTGGAGCAGCGGCCCTCGCTCTCGGTGATCGGCCCGCTGAAGGACAAGCAGGCGGACCGCCTCCACCGAGCGGTCTCCTGAACCCCTAGTCCCCTAAGGAAGTGCAATGAGCAAGCTGCGCGTCGCGGTCCTCGGAGCCAAGGGCCGTATCGGCTCGGAGGCCGTGAGGGCCGTCGAGGCCGCCGAGGACATGGAACTCGTCGCGGCCCTCGGCCGGGGTGACGACCTGGAGGCCCTCACCGAGGCGGGCGCCCAGGTGGCCGTCGAGCTGACGACCCCGGACTCGGTCATGGACAACCTCGACTTCTGCGTGCGCCACGGCATCCACGCGGTCGTCGGCACCACCGGCTGGACCGAGGAGCGCCTCGCGCGCCTCGACGGCTGGCTCGCCGCCTCCCCGGGGACCGGCGTCCTCATCGCGCCGAACTTCTCCATCGGCGCGGTCCTCACCATGAAGTTCGCGCAGATCGCGGCGCCGTACTTCGAGTCGGTCGAGGTCGTCGAGCTGCACCACCCGCACAAGGCGGACGCCCCCTCGGGCACCGCGACCCGTACGGCCCAGCTGATCGCCGCGGCCCGTGCCCAGGCCGGCCTCGGCGCCCAGCCGGACAACACCAGCCACGGGCTGGAGGGCGCGCGCGGCGCCGACGTCGACGGCGTCCGCGTCCACTCGGTGCGCCTGTCGGGCCTCCTGGCCCACCAGGAGGTGCTGCTCGGCGGCGAGGGCGAGACCCTCACCGTCCGCCACGACTCGCTGCACCACTCCAGCTTCATGCCGGGCATCCTGCTGGGCGCCCGCCGCGTGACCACCGCTCCCGGCCGCACCTTCGGCCTGGAACACTTCCTGGACCTGGGCTGACGGCGATGGGCGGAAAGATCACGTACGTCTTCCTCGCCACCGTCCTCGTCCTCGTCTTCGGGGTGGTGGCGATGGAGGGCGTCCTGCTCCTCCTGACGGGCGAGCCGGCTGCCATGGGCATGGGCGCCGTGGCGTTCCTGCTGCCCGCGGTGGGCGGCTGGTTCCTCTGGAAGAACACCGGCTTCGCGCGCCGGGCCAACCGCCTGGCCGCGGAGCTGGAGGCCGAGGGCGGCCTGCCCGTCGACGAGCTGAAGCGCACCGAGGGCGGCCGCATCGACCGGGACTCGGCCGACGAGGTCTTCGCCCGGCGCAAGGCCGAGACGGAGGACTCACCCGACGACTGGCGCTGCTGGTTCCGGCTCGCGGTCGCCTACCACGACGCCCGCGACACCCCCCGGGCCCGCAAGGCGATGCAGCGGGCCATCAGGCTCCACGAGGGGCGTCCGGTCAGCGCGTAGCGGCCGGGACGACGCCGTACTCGGCGTTCCACGCCTCGACCGTGTCGGCCGCCCGGTCGAATGCCTCGACACGGGAGAGGAAGTCGGCGTTGTGGTCGGTGAGCAGCTGGAGCTGCTCACCGCCCTGCCGGTCGAGCACCAGCGCCTGGCCCTGGACCGTGCGGGGGAGACCCAGCCAGCGCACGGGCTGCTGCGCGGTCCGGACGGAGGTCACCTTCGCCCACGGCACGGTGACGGTCGAGAAGAAGCCCACGCGCCGCACCCCGGCGCGGCTCACCCATGCCCCCATGCGCAGCATCCGCAGCGCGGCGAGGATCACGAGCAGGGCGATGGTCAGGGTGGCGAGCGCGCCGTCGACGGCTCCGGCCGCGGCGATGATCACCGCGGCGAGGAGCACGAAGGACGCGAGCAGCAGCGCGAGAGCCGCGGCCCCCACCCGCCAGGAACCCGGCCGGTAGGGCCGACGCCACTGGTCGTGGTCGTCGAACGGCAGGGCGACGTGGTCGGTCGTGTCAAAAGCACGGTCGGCCGTCAGAAAGGGCAGGGGCACGACAGGTCCTCACTCACAGGCACGCTCGAAGGGGCGGTGCCCGGTGAGGCTACCTCAGCGGTTGTCGGAGGCTTCGGACTGCTGCTGACGAGTGGCGGACTCCCCGGACTGGAGGGAGGGCATGCCGAGGACCAGAGAGCCCACGAGCCCGGCCACCACGGTGAGTCCGATCAGCGTACGGCCCACGATCTGCGAGGCGCCGAGGCGCTCCCTCGGTGGTGGCGTGACGTTACTGCGGAAATGGTCCGCCTCCGCGACGAACGCGAACGGTACGGGCTCTTTCCGGCTGAACATCAGCACCACTCTCCTCGGTAGTCGTCTTCCCCCGCTGGGGAGACCCTCATGGGGAGAGACGACGGAACCGGGGGTTTGGTGCCCCTTTTTCACCACAGCGGCCGAATCTCATCCTCCGGTAGGACGTCGTTAGAGTGGGCGACTGCATCCCGACTGGAAGGACCTCTGGTGAGCGACAGCCCCACCGAGAACGTGAAGATCGACTTCCGGAGCGACGTCACCGTCGAACTGGTCAAGAGCGCGGCGTCCGACTCGGACGTCCTCTGGGCGGCCCGGGTCTCCACGGCGGGCGAGCAGTCCCTCGAAGAGCTCCAGAAGGACCCCGAGCGCTCCAAGGGCCTCATCAACTACCTGATGCGGGACCGCCACGGCAGCCCCTTCGAGCACAACTCGATGACCTTCTTCATCAGCGCCCCGATCTTCGTGTTCCGCGAGTTCATGCGCCACCGCGTCGGCTGGTCGTACAACGAGGAGTCGGGCCGCTACAGGCAGCTGGAGCCGGTCTTCTACGTCCCGGACACCTCCCGCAAGCTGGTCCAGGAGGGCCGCCCGGGCAAGTACGTCTTCGTCGAGGGCACCCCGGAGCAGCACGAGCTGGTGGGCCGCACGATGGAGGACTCGTACCGCCAGGCGTACGCCACCTACCAGGAGATGCTGGCCGCCGGCGTCGCCCGCGAGGTCGCCCGCGCCGTCCTCCCGGTCGGCCTCTTCTCCTCGATGTACGCCACCTGCAACGCCCGCTCGCTCATGCACTTCCTGGGCCTGCGCACCCAGCACGAGCTGGCCACGACCCCGTCCTTCCCGCAGCGGGAGATCGAGATGGTCGGCGAGAAGATGGAGGAGCACTGGGCCCGGCTGATGCCGCTGACCCACGCCGCCTTCAACAAGAACGGCCGTGTGGCCCCGTAGGGCACACATGTCCGAGTACCTCGTGCGAAGTGTCCGTATTGCGGCGTTTCACGAAGTTCATCTAGGCTGATCAAACGGACCCGGCGCTGCCTGAACCCCCGAGCAGGCAGCGCCGGGCTCCCTTTCTCCTGTCCCCCTAGGGGACACCCGGCGCTGAGCAGCGAGTAGCGTGTTACCCATGGCTCCGATCTCCACTCCGCAGACCCCCTTCGGGCGGGTCCTCACCGCCATGGTCACGCCCTTCACGGCGGACGGCGCACTCGACCTCGACGGTGCCCAGCTACTGGCCACCCACCTGGTGGACGCAGGCAACGACGGCCTGGTGGTCAACGGCACCACCGGCGAGTCCCCCACCACCAGCGACGCGGAGAAATCGCAGCTCGTACGGGCCGTACTGGAGGCGGTGGGCGATCGCGCCCACATCGTCGCCGGCATCGGCACCAACGACACCCACCACTCCCTCGAGCTCGCCCGCGCCGCCGAGCGTGACGGCGCCCACGGCCTCCTCGCCGTCACGCCGTACTACAACAAGCCCCCGCAGGAGGGCCTGTACCGGCACTTCTCGGCCATCGCCGACAGCACCGGCCTGCCGGTCATGCTGTACGACATCCCCGGCCGCAGCGGCGTCCCGATCGACACCGAGACGCTCGTCCGTCTCGCCGAGCACCCGCGCATCGTCGCCAACAAGGACGCCAAGGGCGACCTCGGCCGCGCCAGCTGGGCCATCGCCCGCTCCGGCCTCGCCTGGTACTCCGGCGACGACATGCTGAACCTGCCGCTGCTCTCCGTCGGCGCCTGCGGATTCGTCTCCGTCGTGGGCCACCTCGTCACCCCCGAGCTCCGCGCCCTCCTCGACGCCCACCTGGGCGGAGAGGTCCAGAAGGCCACCGAGATCCACCAGAAGCTGCTGCCGGTCTACACCGGCATGTTCCGCACCCAGGGCGTCATGACCACCAAGGCCGCCCTCGCCCTCCAGGGCCTCCCCGCCGGCCCGCTGCGCCTGCCGCTCGTCGAGCTCTCCCCCCAGGAGACGGACCAGCTCAAGGTCGACCTGGCTGCCGGCGGGGTAGAACTCTGACATCGGACTTCACAACTGAACACTGACAACAGCAAGTGCACGATTGTCATGCGCGCCACGTGCCAGCGGCACGTGGCGCGCATGGTGAGGAGAGTCTTTTGAGTCATCCGCATCCCGAACTCGGCGCCCCGCCGAAGCTCCCGAAGGGCGCACTGCGCGTCATCCCGCTCGGCGGGCTCGGCGAGATCGGCCGCAACATGACGGTCTTCGAATTCGACGGCCGCCTGCTCATCGTCGACTGCGGCGTCCTCTTCCCCGAAGAGGAGCAGCCGGGCATCGACCTGATCCTTCCCGACTTCACCATCATCCGGGACCGTCTCGACGACATCGAAGGCATCGTGCTCACGCATGGCCACGAGGACCACATCGGTGCCGTCCCCTACCTCCTCCGGCTCAAGCCGGACATCCCGCTGATCGGCTCCAAGCTGACCCTCGCCCTGATCGAGGCCAAGCTCCAGGAGCACCGCATCCGCCCCTACACCCTCGAGGTGAAGGAAGGCGACCGCGAGGCCCTCGGTCCCTTCGACTGCGAGTTCATCGCGGTCAACCACTCCATCCCGGACGCCCTGGCCGTCGCCATCCGCACCCCCGCGGGCATGGCCGTCGCCACCGGCGACTTCAAGATGGACCAGCTCCCGATGGACGGCCGGCTCACCGACCTCCACGCGTTCGCGCGGCTCAGCGAGGAGGGCATCGACCTCCTGCTGTCCGACTCGACGAACGCCGAGGTCCCCGGCTTCGTCCCGCCGGAGAAGGACATCTCCAACGTCCTGCGGAACGTCTTCGCCAACGCCCAGAAGCGCATCATCGTGGCCAGCTTCGCCAGCCACGTGCACCGCATCCAGCAGATCCTCGACGCCGCCCACGAGTACGGGCGCCGTGTCGCCTTCGTCGGCCGCTCGATGGTCCGCAACATGGGCATCGCCCGCGACCTGGGCTACCTCCGGGTCCCGGCCGGCCTCGTCGTGGACGTGAAGACCCTCGACGACCTGCCGGACGACGAGGTCGTGCTGGTCTGCACCGGTTCCCAGGGCGAGCCCATGGCGGCCCTGTCCCGCATGGCCAACCGCGACCACCAGATCCGGATCGTCCCCGGCGACACCGTGATCCTGGCGTCGTCCCTGATCCCGGGCAACGAGAACGCGGTCTACCGCGTGATCAACGGCCTGACCCGCTGGGGCGCGAACGTCGTCCACAAGGGCAACGCCAAGGTCCACGTCTCGGGCCACGCCTCGGCCGGCGAGCTGCTGTACTTCTACAACATCTGCCGTCCGAAGAACCTCATGCCGGTCCACGGCGAGTGGCGCCACCTGCGGGCCAACGCCGAGCTGGGCGCCATGACGGGTATCCCCAAGGACCACATCGTCATCGCCGAGGACGGCGTCGTCGTCGACCTGATCGACGGCCGCGCCCGCATCACCGGCAAGGTCCAGGCGGGGTACGTGTACGTCGACGGCCTCTCGGTCGGCGACGTCACCGAGACCCACCTCAAGGACCGCCGCATCCTCGGCGACGAGGGCATCATCTCGGTCTTCGTGGTCGTGGACTCCTCGACCGGCAAGATCGTCAGCGGGCCGAACATCCACGCCCGCGGCTCCGGCATCGAGGACTCGGCGTTCGACGCCGTCATCCCCAAGGTCGACCAGGCTCTGAACAAGTCGGCCCAGGACGGCGTCGTCGAACCCCACCAGCTCCAGCAGCTGATCCGCCGCACCGTCGGCAAGTGGGTCTCCGACACCTACCGTCGCCGGCCCATGATCCTCCCGGTCGTCGTGGAGGTCTGACCAGCGCCGCACCGGAGCGGGGCCCCTCGATTTGCATCGGGGCGCCCCGCTCCAGTACGTTTACGGCTCCGCCAGATCGGGAATCACCCGGCGCCGTCGTGCGCCTGAACGGTTCTCCGGGAGGCGGGAAATCCGACTCAGATCTTCTGATAAAGTCGGAGCCGCTGAAAGGCCCGAAGAGCGAAAAGCGAATTGGACCGGAAAGCACCGAGGAAATCGGATCGGAAAGATCTGATAGAGTCGGAAACGAAGGAAGCGCCCGGAGGGCCTGGAAACAGGAACGAAGGAA
>NZ_JBFBBC010000026.1:0-41651 GCF_040689545.1 Streptomyces sp. NPDC051180 | reverse complement strand
TGGTCGGTGAGGACCGACTTGGAGTCGTGCAGGAGCCGGCCCACGAGGGTGGACTTGCCGTCGTCGACGGAGCCGGCGGTGGCGAAGCGCAGCAGGGTGGTGGCCGAGACGTCGGCGAACTGCTCGGTGGACGTGCTCATTAGAAGTACCCTTCGCGCTTGCGGTCTTCCATCGCGGCCTCGGACATCTTGTCGTCGGCGCGGGTGGCGCCCCGCTCGGTGAGGCGGGAGGCGGCGATCTCGGCGATGACGGCGTCGAGCGTGGTGGCGTCGGAGTCGACGGCGCCGGTGCAGGACATGTCACCGACCGTGCGGTAGCGGATGAGCCGCTTCTCCACCGTCTCGGTCTCCTTCGGACCGCCCCACTCGCCGGCCGTCAGCCACATGCCGTTGCGGGCGAAGACCTCGCGCTCGTGGGCGAAGTAGATCTCCGGCAGCTCGATGCCCTCGCGGGCGATGTACTGCCAGACGTCCAGCTCGGTCCAGTTGGAGAGCGGGAAGACGCGGACGTGCTCGCCGGGGGCGTGGCGGCCGTTGTAGAGCTGCCACAGCTCGGGGCGCTGGCGGCGCGGGTCCCACTGCGAGAACTCGTCGCGCAGCGAGAAGACCCGCTCCTTGGCGCGGGCCTTCTCCTCGTCGCGGCGGCCGCCGCCGAAGACGGCGTCGAAGCGGTGCTGCTGGATCGCCTCGGTCAGCGGGACGGTCTGCAGCGGGTTGCGGGTGCCGTCGGGGCGTTCGCGCAGCTTGCCGGCGTCGATGTACTCCTGGACGGAGGCGACGTGCAGCCGCAGTCCGTGCTCGGCCACCACGCGGTCGCGGTAGGCGAGGACCTCGGGGAAGTTGTGCCCGGTGTCGACGTGCAGCAGCGTGAAGGGGATCGGCGCCGGCGCGAACGCCTTGAGCGCCAGGTGCAGCATGACGATCGAGTCCTTGCCGCCGGAGAAGAGGATCACCGGCCGCTCGAACTCGCCCGCCACCTCGCGGAAGATGTGGACGGCCTCGGACTCCAGGGAGTCCAGGTGCGACAGCGCGAACGGGCTGCCGGTCGTCTCGTGGACGCTGACGACGGTGGTCACAGCAGACCCCTCTCGGTGAGCAGCGCGTGGAGCTGCGCCGCGGACTCCTGCACGGTCTGGTTCTGGGACTCGATCCGCAGATCGGGGTTCTCGGGCGCCTCGTAGGGGTCGTCGACCCCGGTGAGGCCGGAGATCTCGCCCGCGGCCTGCTTGGCGTACAGGCCCTTCACGTCGCGGACCGAGCAGACGTCGACCGGCGTGGCCACGTGGACCTCGACGAAGGCGGTGCCCTCGGCCTGGTGGCGCTTGCGGACGGCCTCGCGGCTGTCGGCGTACGGGGCGATGACCGGGACCAGGACCTTCACGCCGTGCGAGGCGAGGAGCTCGGCGACGAAGCCGATGCGCTGCACGTTGGTGTGCCGGTCCTCGCGGGTGAAGCCGAGGCCCGCGGAGAGGAACTCGCGGATCTCGTCGCCGTCGAGGATCTCGACGGCGTGGCCCTCGTCGCGGAGCCGGCCGGCCAGCTCGTACGCGATGGTCGTCTTGCCGGCGCTCGGCAGGCCGGTGAGCCAGATGGTGGCACCGGTCACGTGGTTCTCCTGGGAGGTGGGGGAGGTCTGAGGGGTGGTGGTCATCAGCCGTGGATCCCGCATTCGGTCTTCGCGCGGCCCGCCCAGCGTCCGGCGCGGGCGTCCTCGCCCTCCAGGACGCGGCGGGTGCAGGGGGCGCAGCCCACGGAGGGGTAGCCGTCCATCAGGAGCGGGTTGGTGAGGACACCGTGCTCCATGACGTAGGCGTCGACGTCGTCCTGCGTCCAGCGGGCGATGGGGGAGACCTTGACCTTCCGCCGCTTCTCGTCCCAGCCGACGACCGGGGTGTTCGCCCGGGTCGGGGACTCGTCGCGGCGCAGGCCGGTGGCCCACGCGCGGTAGGAGGTCAGGCCCTCCTCCAGCGGCTTGACCTTGCGCAGCGCGCAGCACAGGTCGGGGTTGCGGTCGTGGAGGCGGGGGCCGTGCTCGGCGTCCTGCTCCGCCACGGTCTGCCGCGGGGTCAGCGTGATGACGTTGACGTCCATCACGGCGTCCACGGCGTCGCGGGTGCCGATGGTCTCCTCGAAGTGGTAGCCCGTGTCGAGGAAGACGACGTCCACGCCGGGCCGGACCCGCGAGGCCAGGTGGGCGACGACCGCGTCCTCCATGGAGGAGGTGACGCAGAACCGGTCGCCGAAGGTGTCGACCGCCCACCGGAGGATCTCCAGCGCGGGGGCGTCCTCCAGATCGCGGCCGGCCTGCTCGGCGAGTGCCCTGAGGTCGGCCGCGGTGGCTTCCTGAGTGATCGTCATATGTCTTCCCCTCCAGTGGTACCGCTCGAAGTCGCCGGGGCGAGCAGCCCCAGGAACTTCAACTGGAAGGCCCGGCTGCACGCGGCGCATTCCCACGCGCCGTGACCCTGCTCGTTGGGGCGCAGGTCCTCGTCCCCGCAGTAGGGGCAGAAGAACGGGGCCGCACGCTCGCTCATGACAGCGACTCCTCGGAGGCGCGGGCCGTCCACGTCGCGAAGCGCTCGCCGTCCTCGCGCTCCGCCTGGAAGCGGGTGAGGACGCGCTCCACGTAGTCGGGGAGCTCGGCGGCCGTGACCTTGAGGCCGCGGACCTTGCGGCCGAAGCCGGCCTCCAGCCCGAGGGCGCCGCCCAGGTGCACCTGGTAGCCCTCGACGCGGTTGCCCTCGTCGTCCAGGACCAGCTGGCCCTTGAGTCCGATGTCGGCGACCTGGATGCGGGCGCAGGCGTTCGGGCAGCCGTTGATGTTGATCGTCAGCGGCTCGTCGAACTCCGGCAGGCGGCGCTCCAGTTCGTCGATGAGCGAGGAGCCGCGGCCCTTCGTCTCGACGATCGCGAGCTTGCAGAACTCGATGCCGGTGCAGGCCATCGTGCCGCGCCGGAACGGCGAGGGGGTGACCCGCAGGTCCAGCGCCTCCAGGGCGGAGACGATGCCCTCGACCTGCGCCTCCTCGACGTCGAGGACGAGCATCTTCTGCTCGGCGGTGGTGCGCAGGCGGCCGGAGCCGTGTGCCTCGGCGACGGCGGCGATCTTCGTCAGGGTGGCCCCGTCGACGCGGCCGACGCGGGGTGCGAAGCCGACGTAGAAGCGGCCGTCCTGCTGGCGGTGGACGCCGACGTGGTCGCGCCACTGGCCGGCGGGCTGCTCGGGGGCGGGGCCGTCGGTCAGCTTCCGCTTCAGGTACTCGTCCTCCAGGACCCGGCGGAACTTCTCCGGGCCCCAGTCGGCGACGAGGAACTTCAGACGGGCGCGGTTGCGCAGCCGGCGGTAGCCGTAGTCGCGGAAGATCGAGATGACGCCCTCGTAGACGTCCGGGACCTCGTCGAGGGAGACCCAGGTGCCGAGGCGGACGCCGAGCTTGGGGTTGGTGGAGAGACCGCCGCCGACCCACACGTCGAAGCCGGGGCCGTGCTCGGGGTGGCGCACGCCGACGAAGGCGATGTCGTTGATCTCGTGGGCCACGTCGAGCAGCGGCGAGCCGGAGATCGCGGACTTGAACTTGCGGGGCAGGTTGGAGAAGTCCTTGTTGCCGACGATGCGGCGGTAGATCTCGTCGATGGCGGGCGTGCCGTCGATGATCTCGTCCTCGGCGATGCCGGCCACCGGCGAGCCCAGGATGACGCGCGGAGTGTCGCCGCACGCCTCGGTGGTCGAGAGGCCGACCGCCTCCAGGCGGTTCCAGATCTCGGGGACGTCCTCGATGCGGATCCAGTGGTACTGGACGTTCTGCCGGTCGGTGATGTCGGCCGTGCCGCGCGCGAACTCCTCGGAGATCTCGCCGATGACGCGGAGCTGCTCGGTGGTCAGCCGGCCGCCGTCGATGCGGACGCGGAGCATGAAGTACTCGTCGTCCAGCTCCTCCGGCTCCAGCACGCCCGTCTTGGTGCCGTCCAGGCCCTGCTTGCGCTGGGTGTAGAGGCCCCACCAGCGCATGCGTCCGCGCAGGTCGTTGGGGTCGATGGAGTCGAAGCCGCGCTTCGAGTAGACCGTCTCAATGCGTGTCCGCACATTGAGACCGTCGTCGTCCTTCTTGAACTGCTCATTGCCGTTCAGCGGGGTGAAGTGCCCCACGGCCCACTGACCCTCGCCACGGTGGCGCCCGGCCTTGCGGCGGGCGGCGGCGGGAGTGGGGTTTTCCGGGGTGGCGGCCATGGCGTCTTGTCCTTCGGGACTGCGAGAGGGCGGCTCTGACCTGCACACTCACACTCAGGTCAGAGGGTGGCGCGTCAGTGCGCAGCAGGGTGGGGCAGAGTCGGACTGAAAGGAGATCGCGGCGGTGCTGGTTCTCTCAGCGCGCCGGACAGATGGCGCTGGACATGCGGCCTAGGTCGACGTGCCGCCGACTCACCAAGGCAATTCCAGTTCCAGACATGACGGAAGCGTGTCACGGGACTTTGGACCCAGTCCAGCATCGTCCAGGATTTGGACAAAGTGGTCTCGCTTGGCGAGACAGTGTGCTCTGGGTCACGCGAAAGGGGCCCTGATCAGGGCCCCTTTGCGGCGCTTCGGCGGTTCCTCCGGGTGCCTCAGGCGTACGCGCCGGGCCACGGACCGGGCGTCTCCGCCTCCTCGGCCTCCTCGACCTTGGTGTCGAAGAGCCGGAAGCCGCGCCGCTCGTAGTTGGCCATGGCGTGCGGACCGTCCAGCGAGCAGGTGTGCAGCCACACCCGCTTCGTCGCCTCCCGGTCGGGCCAGCGGTCCGCCAGGTCCCAGGCCCGCGCCACCCCGTGCGACAGCAGGTGCCCGCCGATGCGGCGGCCCCGGAAGGCCGGGATCAGGCCGAAGTAGACGATCTCCACCACGCCGTCGTCCTGCGGGTCCAGCTCCACGTAGCCGGCCGGGGTGCCCTTGTCGTACGCCACCCAGATCTCGGCGCCCGGCTTCTCGACGATCTCCTGCCACTGCCGGTACGTCAGCGACAGCCGGTCGGACCAGCGGATGTCGCCGCCGACGGCGGTGTAGAGGAACCGGCTGAACTCGGCCGACGGCACCTCGGCCCGCCGGATCGCGACGTCGTCGCCCTCGGGCGGGGTCGCGGGGCGAAGATCGGACGGCGAGGTCTGTTCGAGGGACCAGGTGGTGAGAGTGATGCTCATAGGCCCATCGCATCATGCGGAGCGTCGGATTCCCATACCGGCCCTGCTCCCGGCGGTCTCCCGGAGCACACCGGTCCGCATGCTGGACACCTTCGGACGCGCCTACCCCGGGACACCGGCGCGGACCGCCGGGGCCGTCGAATGGGGCAGCAGGTCCGCCGGCCGCTGCGGCCGCAGGACCTCCACCGCCACCTCCTCGCGGAAACGGTACGGGCGGTGGGCCAGGACCCCCGCGAGGTTGCGGCGCACCCGGGACATCTCGGCCCGCACGGTCACCGTCCGGGTCCGGTCCCCGAAGACGTCGCCCGCCAGCTCCGCCGCCGTGCGCCCGTCGCGGTGGAGGGCCAGGACGTAGAGGAGCTCCGCGTGCCGGGGGCTGAGCTCCTGCTGCCAGCTGCCCGCCGCCCCCGAGACGGCCACCGTCCAGCGGCGCGGCCGGCTCAGGTCGAGGACCACCCGGCTCGCCGCCTCCGCGCCCGGCTCCGCCCCCCGCGGCTCCTCCTCGACCCGCAGCAGCCAGCCGCCCGGCAGCGGCTCCACCGCGCACACCCCGAGCGAGGGCAGCCACACCCGGCCGGCCCGGAAGGACTTCGGGAGCGCGATCCGGTCCACCGGCGCGAGCCCGGTCACCGCCGCCGTCCAGCCGTGGACGTCCACCGCGACCGCCCGGCCGCCCACCCGGCACAGGATCGGCGCCGCCACCGCCCGCAGCCGCTCGATCGCCCCCCGGTGCTTCTCCCGCATCTCGGCCTCGGCGAGCCGGGCCACCGAGCCGACCAGGGCCAGCATCGCCGGATGGAAGCTGGACGCAGGACCGCTGACGTCCACGATGCCCAGGAGCCGCTGGTCGCGCGGGTCGTGCACCGGCGCGGCGGAGCAGGTCCAGTTGTGCAGCGCCTGCACGTAGTGCTCGGCGGAGTGCACCTGCACCGCCCGGCCCAGGGCGAGCGCCGTGCCCACCGCGTTCGTGCCGGTGGTGTGCTCGGTCCAGGCCGCGCCCTCCTCCAGGCAGATGCCGTTCGCCTGCCGCAGCACCGCGGGGTGGCCCTGGCGCCAGAGCACCCGGCCGTGCTCGTCGGTGACCACCATGATCTGGAGGGAGGTGTCGGCGATGCCGGCGAGCCCGCCGCTCAGCGTCTGCATCACCTCGGAGAGCAGGGTCGTCCTGCGCCGCTCCTCCAGCTCGTCCCGCCGCAGGAGGACGGTGCGGGTGCCCCGGTCGGGGTCGAGACCGAGCCGGGCCATGCGCTGCCAGGACGCGTCGATCACCGGGCGGGGGGCGATCGGGGGAGTACGGCCCGCCAGCGTCTCCTCGCGCACCCGGTGCAGCAGCCGGGTGGCCTGGGCGGCGTCCATGGAGGCCAGCCGCCTCATGTCGAGCTGCGTGTTCTTCATCGGTCTCTCCCAGCCACCCGGGGTGCTGTATCGGTTCTGCACGGGGCAGATGTCCGGAGTGTCGGTGCCCATCGTGCCGTCCTGGACCACTCCGCGAGGCCCGGTTCGGGTAATCCTGCAACCCTTTGCAACTCTGGCGACCGCCCACCCCCCTGGGCGAGGCTGGCGTGAGCGGCGGGTGGTGCCGTGTCGGCGCAGCACCACCCCCGCTTTTCCGCGCGTGCCGACCCCTCGGGTCCACCCCTGGTGCGCGCGGCTCAACGTGAGGGAGACCGGACGGCCGTCCCGGACACGGCCCCGGAACCCGCCCGTGCGGAGCCCGTGACCCCGCCCGTGCGCGGCCGCAGGCGCGGCAGCCCCGGGACCGGCACCGGAACGTCAGACCGTCGGCCGCGCCCGCTCCACCAGCGCCCGCAGGTCCAGCGTGTGCGGCAGCGTCCCGAACGCCGACCCGCCGTCACCGCCCAGCCGCCCCGCGCAGAACGCGTCCGCCACCTCCGGGGGCGCCCACCGCACGAGCAGCGAACCCTGGAGCACCAGCGCCATCCGCTCCGCCAGCCGGCGGGCCCGCGCCTCGACGCCCTCCAGGTCGGCGAGTTCGACGAGGACCCCCCGGATCGCCCGGTCGAGCCGGTGGTCCGCGCCCCGCGCCTCCCCGACCTCCCGCAGGAAGGCGTCGAGCGCCTCGGGCGCGGTCCGCAGCACCCGCACCACGTCGAGCGCCTGGACGTTGCCCGACCCCTCCCACACGGAGTTGAGCGGCGACTCGCGCAGCAGCCTCGGCATCCCGGACTCCTCCACGTACCCGTTGCCGCCCAGGCACTCCAGCGCCTCGGCCACCACCGGCGTGCACCGCTTCGTGACCCAGTACTTCGCCGCCGGCACGGCGATCCGCAGCAGCGCCCGCTCCCGCTCCGCTCCCGGGCCGCCGGCGTCGACGGCGTCGTAGGCCGCCGCGAGCCGCATCCCCAGGACCGTCGCCGCCTCCGACTCCAGGGCGAGATCCGCCAGCACGTTGCGCATCAGCGGCTTCTCGGCCAGCGGGCCGCCGAACGCCTCGCGGTACGTGCAGTGGTGCACGGCCTGGGCCACCGCCTGCCGCATCAGCGCCGCCGAGCCGAGGGCGCAGTCCAGCCGGGTCGCGGCCACCGTGTCCATGATCGTGCGGACGCCGCGGCCCTCCTCGCCGACCCGCCGCGCCCAGGTCGTCCCGTCGAACTCCACCTCGGCGGAGGCGTTCGACCGGTTGCCCAGCTTGTCCTTCAGCCGCTGGATCGCGAACGCGTTGCGCGAGCCGTCGGCCAGGACCCGCGGCACGAGGAAGCACGTCAGCCCGGCCGGAGCCTGCGCGAGGACCAGGAAGGCGTCCGACATCGGGGCCGAGCAGAACCACTTGTGCCCCGTCAGGACGTACTCCCCGTCGGCCGCCGACGCCTTCGCCTCCGTCGTGTTCGCCCGGACGTCGCTGCCGCCCTGTTTCTCCGTCATCGCCATGCCGATCAGCACGCCCGGCTTCTCCGCGACCGGAGCGAGGTCCCGCTCGTACACGTGCGAGGTGGCCGCCGGCTCCCAGACCGCCGCCAGCTCCGGCTCGACGCGCAGCGCGGGCACCGCCGCGTGCGTCATCGACACCGGACAGCCGTGGCCCGCCTCCGGCTGGGAGGCCACCAGGAACCCGGCGGCCCGCCGCACATGACCACCCGGACGGCCCCACGCGTCCGTCAGCCCGGCGCCCACGGACCGGCCGAGGAGCCGGTGCCAGGCCGGATGGAACTCCACCTCGTCGATCCGGTTGCCGTAGCGGTCGTGGGTCCGCAGCCGCGGCGGGAAGGCGTCGGCCTGCTCTCCCCACTCCCTCACCTGCGCCGAACCGGAGGCCCGGCCCAGCAGGGCCAGCTCCTCGCGCGCCCCGTCGAGGAGCTCCGGCGCGAGGTGCCGCTCGACGGCCTCCGTCAGCGCCCGGTCGCACGAGAAGACGTCATATCCCACCAGGGGCGGAGCCTGGTTGGTCACTGTGTGGGTGGTCCCTGACATGCCGATACGGTAAGCAGGTGCAGGCAGCAAGCGAAACACCCGAACGGCCCGAGCGGCGGCCCTGGAGCAGGCTCCACCGCGCGCGCGTCCTCTACCGCAACGTCTCGAAGCGGAAGATGGTCTGGCTGCTCCTCAAGGACACCGTCAACTCGTGCATCGAGTACCGGATCCTCGGCCTGGCCGCCGAGGCCGCGTTCTTCACCCTGCTGTCCCTGCCGCCGCTGCTCCTCGGCCTCATCGCCCTCCTCGGATACGCCGACGACTGGACGAACACCGACACCGTCGCCAGCATCGAGGAGAACATCCTGCGCGCCGCCGGAACGGTTCTCTCCGACCGGGGCGTCCACGACATCGCCAAGCCCCTCCTGGACGACGTCACCCAGGGCAAACGGCCCGAACTGGTCTCCCTCGGCTTCGCGATCGCCCTCTGGTCCGGATCGCGCGCGGTGAACGTCTTCATCGACACCATCACGGTCATGTACGGACTCGACGGTCACCGCGGCATCGTGAAGACCCGGCTCCTCGCCTTCCTCCTGTACATCGTGGCCCTCGTCATCGGCGCCGTCGTGCTCCCCCTCGCCGTCGTCGGCCCCGACCGCGTCGTCGAACTCGTCCCCTGGGGCACCGAGGTCGTCGCCGTCCTGTACTGGCCGGCCGTCATCCTGCTCTCGATCGCCTTCCTCACCACGCTCTACCACGTCTCCGTGCCCGTCCGGTCGCCGTGGATCGAGGACATCCCCGGCGCCCTCGTCGCGCTCGCCATGTGGGCCCTGGGGAGCTTCCTGCTGCGGATCTACCTCACGAGCCAGGTCGAGGGCCCCACCATCTACGGCTCCCTGGCCGCCCCCATCGCCGTCCTCCTCTGGATCGGCATCTCGGCCTTCGCCGTGCTCGTCGGCGCCGCCGTGAACGCCGCCATCGACCGCGTCTGGCCCTCCGTCGCCACCGCCGCCGCCCGCGAGGCCAACGAACGCGCCCGCGCCATCCAGGCCGCCGAGCTCGTCGCCCGGGTCCGCGCCGAAGCGGAGGACGTCGACGAGGACGACCCCGACATGCCCTCCGAGTTCCCCGAGCGCTGGTCCCGCTTCCTGCCCCCGGACGACGTGAAGTCCCGCCTCCACTCGGGCTGGGAGAAGGACTGACCTCCGCGGCCGCCGCCCCGGCCGTAGCCTCGAAGGATGTACGAGGAGCGCCCCGCCCTGCTCGACGGAGCCGTCCTGTGGACCCGGACCGCCGCCTCCGCCCCGCGGGAGGCGCGGCCCGTCCTGCCCGACGGCTGCATGGACCTGATCTGGGCGGACGGCGGCCTGATCGTCGCCGGACCCGACACCCGCGCGTACGTACCGGCGGAGACCGCCGCCCGGTACGCCGGGATCCGCTTCGCCCCCGGCGGGGCGCCGGCGTTCCTCGGCGTCCCGGCCCACGAGCTGCGCGACCGCCGGGTCCCCCTCGGGGCGCTCTGGGACGGTGCCGAGGCGCGTGAGCTCGCCGAACGGCTCACGGAGGCCGTCGATCCGGCCGGGGCCCTGGACGCGTTCGTCCTGCGCCGGGCCGCCGCGGCCCCCGCGCCCGATCCGCTGCTGCGGGCCGTCGTCGCGCGCCTGGCCGCCGGCCGCCCGGTCGCCGAGACCGCCGACGCGGTCGGCCTCGGCGCCCGCCGGCTGCACCGGCTCTCCCTGGACTCCTTCGGCTACGGGCCCAAGACCCTCGCGCGCGTGCTGCGCCTCCAGCGGGCCCTGGCCCTGGTCCGGTCCGGCGTGCCGTTCGCGGAGGCGGCCCTCCGGGCGGGCTGCGCCGACCAGGCCCATCTCGCCCGCGAGACCAGGGCCCTGGCCGGCACCACCCTCGGCGCCTACGCGCGCGGGGCCGCGGCGTCCGCGAAGAGAGAGACCCCGCACCCGTCCGGGTCGAGCACCACTGCGTAGCGCTGGCCCCACACGGCGTCCCAGGGCTTCAGGTGTCCCCGGTAACCGGCGGCGACGAGCTCCTCGTACACCGCGTCCACCTCCGCCGGCGCCCCGCACCGGAAGGCGAGCTCGATCCGGTTCCCGCCCGTGGGCCGGGTCCAGCCCGGGTCGAAGGACCGGACGACCTCCTCGGTGTCCCAGGCGATCCGCAGTCCGCCGGGCAGCTCCGCCTCCACGTGCGGGGCCGACTCGGCCCCGGCCGGGACGTCCAGGCCGAGACGGCGGTAGAAGGCGAGCGAGGCGGCCATGTCCGAGACGACGAGGCCGACGAGGTCGAGACGGGGGGTGACCCGGGGTGCTGTGTCCATGCCCCGCACGCTAGGCGCCCGCCGCCGCCCCGTCTTGTACGAATCGGACACGGACCCGGTCCGTCGCGTGGCCGGAAAAAACCGGTGGCGGACGCCGGAGGGCTCCGGCTACGGTGCAACCCGTACGAGATCACGCGAACGCGCGGATCGCGCAGAGACACAGGAGGTGTGACCGATGGCTGTCGTCACGAAGGGCTTCGCCCACACGCGGATGTTCATCCACACCACCTCCGCGGCCACCGGCTGACCTCACACTCTCTGCACCGCAGCGCCGGGGCCGCCCTGTGAAGGGTCCCCCTTGTCTCTCCCGCTCGCTTCCTCCTTCTCCACCTCCACCTCCTCCCCGCTCGACTCCCACGGCTGGGACTCCGGCTGGGCCACCGCCTTCGCGCCCTACGCCGCCCAGGGGCTCGTCCCGGGCCGCGTCGTCCGCGTGGACCGCGGCCAGTGCGACGTCGCCACCGCCGAGGGGATCGTCCGCGCCGACACGGCGTTCGTGACCCCGCACGACCCGCTCCGGGTCGTCTGCACCGGCGACTGGGCCGCCGTCGACCCCGCCGGGGCGAGCGACCCCCGGTACGTGCGCGCCTGCCTGCCGCGCCGTACGGCGTTCGCGCGCTCCACCTCCTCCAAGCGGTCCGAGGGCCAGATCCTCGCCGCCAACGTCGACCACGCGGTCATCACCGTCTCGCTCGCCGTCGAGCTCGACCTCGGCCGGATCGAACGCTTCCTGGCCCTGGCCTGGGAGTCCGGCGCCCAGCCGACCGTCGTCCTCAGCAAGGCCGACCTCGTCCCCGACCCCGTCGGGCTCTCCTACCTCGTGGAGGACGTCGAGACCGTCGCGCCCGGCGTCCAGGTGCTCCCGCTCAGCTCCGAGACCGGCGAGGGCCTCGACGTGCTGGCCGCGACGATCGCGGGCGGCACCACCGTGCTCCTCGGCGTCTCCGGCGCCGGGAAGTCGACCCTGGCCAACGCGCTCGTCGGCGAGGAGGTCATGGGCGTCCAGGCCGCCCGCGACATCGACGGCAAGGGCCGCCACACCACCACCACCCGCAACCTCTTCGTCCTGCCGGGCGGCGGCGTCCTCATCGACACCCCCGGACTCCGAGGCGTCGGGCTCTGGGACGCCGAGGCCGGCGTCGGCCAGGTCTTCGCCGAGATCGAGGAGCTGGCGGGGGAGTGCCGCTTCCACGACTGCGCTCACGAGTCGGAGCCCGGCTGCGCGGTCGCGGCGGCGATCGAGGACGGTTCGCTGCCGGTGCGCCGTCTGGAGAGCTACCGCAAGCTGATCCGCGAGAACCAGCGGATCGTGGCCAAGACCGACGCCCGGCTGCGCTCCGAGATCCTCAAGGACTGGAAGCGCATCGGCCGGGAGGGGCGGGCCGCCGGGGAGCTCAAGCGCGGGGGCCGGGCCCGGTAGCCGGTGCGCAGGGCGGGACCGTCGTGTCCGAAACCCGCGAGCCCGGGGCGGCGAGGGACCGCACACTGGGAGGCATGAGGGACGACGACACCCGCTACGAGGCGGTCAGCAGCAGGGACGCGCGGTTCGACGGAGAGTTCTTCTTCGCCGTCCGGACCACCGGGATCTACTGCCGTCCCAGCTGCCCCGCCGTCACCCCCAAACGGCAGAACGTCTCCTTCTTCCCGACGGCGGCGGCCGCCCAGGGACACGGCTTCCGGGCCTGCCGCCGCTGCCGGCCCGACGCCGTTCCGGGCTCCGCCGAGTGGGACGTCCGGGCCGATGTCGTCGGGCGCGCCATGCGGATGATCGGCGACGGCGTCGTCGACCGCGAGGGCGTGCCCGGCCTCGCCGGGCGCCTCGGCTACAGCACCCGGCAGGTGCAGCGCCAGCTCACCGCCGAACTCGGCGCGGGGCCCGTCGCCCTCGCCCGCGCCCAGCGCGCGCACACCGCCCGGCTCCTGCTCCAGACCACGGGCTTGCCGGTCACCGAGATCGCCTTCGCGGCCGGCTTCGCCAGCGTCCGCCAGTTCAACGAGACCATCCGCGGCGTGTACGCCCGCACCCCCACCGCCCTCCGCGCGGAGGCGGGAAGCGGTGCGGGAGCCCGTACGGCCCTCGCCGCCGGGGTGCCGCTGCGGCTCGCCCACCGGGGGCCTTACGCGGCCGGCGAGGTCTTCGACCTGCTCGCCGCGGAGGCCGTGCCCCGCGTGGAGGAGGTCGTCGGCGCCCGTGGCAGGCGCACCTACCGGCGTACGCTCCGCCTGCCGTACGGCACCGGCGTCGTCTCCGTCGACGAGCGCTCGGCCGGACGGTGGCTCGACGCCCGCATCCACCTCACGGAGCTGCGGGACCTCACCACCGCCGTGCACCGGCTGCGCCGCCTCTTCGACCTGGACGCCGACCCGTACGCGATCGCCGAGCGCCTCGGGGCCGCGCCCCGGCTCGCCGCGGAGGTGGCCGCACGGCCCGGAGTGCGCTCGCCGGGGACGGCCGCACCCGAGGAGTTCGCCCTGCGTACGGTCCTGGGGCCCGAGGAGTCGGCCCGGGTCGCCGGGGCCCACGGCACCCCGCTGGCCGTGGCCTGCGGCACGCTCACCCATGTCTTCCCGGCGCCGGCCGACCTCGTCGGCCATCCCGTCGCGGGGCCGCTGGCCCGCGCCCTCGCCGAGGGCACCGTACGCCTCGACCCGGGGGCCGACCGTGACGACGCCGAGCGCGGCCTGCTCGCCGTCCCGGGCGTCACGGCCCGGGACGCCGCCCTCATCCGCATGCGTGCCCTCGGTGACCCCGACGTCCCCCCGCCGGACGGGCCGGACACGGAGGAGTGGCGCCCCTGGCGGTCGTACGCGACCCGCTACCTCGACGGACCGGCCGCGGCCGGTGCCGTCCGGTCCGGCCCGCCGGGCGTCCGGTCCTGACCCTCCGGGGCGGAGGGGCGCGGCCTCCGGCTCAGCCCCAGAGGACCGCGCCTGCCCAGGCGCCCACGATCAGCAGGCAGGCGAAGAGCTCGACGAGCACGCTCGTGCCGGCCGCGCGCATGATGGTCCGGGTCGCCGCCCGGGCCTGGCCGTGGCCGCCGAGGCGGAGCCGTTCGGCCAGGTAGACGCCCCCGACGAAGCCGGGGATCGCGCCGAGGACGGGGATCAGGACGAAGCCCAGCAGGGCCCCGGCCCCGGCGAACACCACGATCCGCCGGGTGATGCCGACCCCACGGAACCGCCGCGGCGGCAGCTGCCACACCACGACCTGGCTCAGGAGCAGCAGGCCGGTCGAGGAGACGAGCAGGATCCACGCGAGGTCGGTCCGCTCGTGCAGCGACCACCAGAGCACCGCCGCCCACACCAGCCACGTCCCCGGCACGCCGGGGGCCAGGACCCCGAACAGACCGAGCAGCATCACCGTCGCGATCATCAGGAGCTGCCACACACCCACGAAGCCCAGGGTGCAGCACCGCGCGGGTTCTCGCAGGTCGCGAAGGGCGGACGGGGTACGGGGGCGAGCCCCGTCAGTCGGCGACGGGCAGCGCCGCGGCCACCAGGTCGCGCTCCTTGCGCCCGATCAGCGGGAAGACGATCCTCAGACCGTCCCCGCCGCCGGACGGGGAGACGACGAAGGACGAGTTGACGAACCGCTCCCGGATCTCCGAGCGGACCAGGCCCGCGCGGCGGATCGTGAAGGCGAGCTCCACCGGCTTGGCGAAGACGGGGTCCGCCCGGTGGACGATGATCCGGCGGTCGGTCATCGTCAGGTACATCGGCGTCGGCGTCGGTATGACCGCCATCGCACCACCGGACGCGATCGCGGAGGCCACGGCGAACGCCGCCGTGCGCCGCACGGAGACGCTGCTCAGGTTCACGACGGTCGTGACCTCCACCCGCTCCCCGGCTTCGAGGAGGGGCTGGACGGTGGCGAGCAGGGCGCGACGGCGCCTTCCGTTCATCGGGGGAACTCCTGGGTGGCGAAGGGGCGCCGGACGGTGAGGGGCGCCGGGGCCGGAATGCGGAACCAGCCGCTCACCCTGTCATACGACCCGGCGTCAGCTCCGGGCCACCCACCCCTTCTCGTACGCGTGCCAGCCCAGCTGCAGCCGGGTCGTCACGCCGCTCAGCTCCATCAGCCCCTTCACCCGCCGCTGGACGGTCCGCAGCCCCAGGTCCAGCTGCTTGGCCACGCTCGCGTCGGTCATCCCCGCGAGCAGCAGCGAGAGGATCTCCAGGTCCATGACGTCCGGACCCGGCGCCTCGTCCTCGGTGATCTGCGCGCCCGCCCCCAGCCGCAGCGGCAGCGCCTCGCGCCAGACCGACTCGAAGAGCCCCATCAGCGACTCCAGGAGTCCGCTGGCGTGCACGACGATCGCCGCCGGCTCGGCGCCGCGCCCGGTCAGCGGGACCATGGCCAGCGAGCGGTCGGCGACCACCAGCTTGGTGGGGACGCGGTCGGCGACCCGGATGAGCTCGTCGCGGCTCAGCGCCGCCGAGAGCTCCAGCAGCCCGGAGGGGAGGGTGAGGACCTCGCGCTCGATCACCACCCGGTAGCGCACCCCGCGTCCGGCCGCCTGCTCCTCGGCGTCGTTCTCGAGGCCGGTGACCGCGATCGGCTTCCCGGTGACCAGCGCGCAGACCTCCTCGGTGGCGCCCAGCTGGAGCTGGAGGAAGCGGTGGGTGACCGCGCTCGCGCCGGTCACCACCTCCACCAGGTCGTGCACGGCGACGGCCGCGGCCTCCGCCCGGTACTCCTCGGCGAGCAGCGCCGCCGCCAGTTCCGCCTGCTCCAGCTCGTGGCGCTGCTGGGTCAGCAGCGCCCCCAGCGCCACACCGGGCGGCGCCGCCACCCACCGTCCGGTGCGGGCCGAGGACTGGGCGGCCAGGCCCTGGGACTCCAGCCGGCGCAGGGCCCGCTCGGTCTCCTGCTCGGGCAGCGCGAGCCGGTGGGCGAGATCGGCGACCTCTGCCGCGCCCAGTGCGACGAGCGCGCGGTAGGCGGACTCCTGGCGCTCGTCGAGTCCTATCGCTCCCAGCATGGATGACCCACCCCTCGCCGTACCTCCGGCGGGCGCTCCGGATCTTCCCGGGGCGTGCGCCGGAGGCATTCGTTCCGTTGGTGACCTGGCGGGAAACGGCCACGGCGCATTCCCGCCGCGCCCATCATCCCTGTACCGCCCTCACCTCTGCCAATGTGGCGCCACCGCAGCACCAACAGCCTTCGGAGAAGGGCTTTTTGCGGCCTTTTTCCGGATTCAGATGGGGAGAGCGATGCGCCCGATTTCGCGTACGGCCCTGGGGGCGGCGACCGCCGCCGTCCTGGCCGTCACCGCGGTCGCGCCGTCCATGGCGAATGAGCCGCAGGACAGCGTCACCGCCAAGCGACCGCTGGTCGGCAGCGGGGCCTCGGCCCGCGCCGGGGAGGGGGCCGGCCGGGCCGCCACGGTGACCCTGGTCACCGGCGACCGCGTCCTGGTCACCCGCGACGCCGCGGGCGAACCGGCGGCCACGGTCCTGCCGCGCGAGGACGGCAACGTCCCCCTCGTCCAGACCCGTCGCTCCGGGCAGGACCTGTACGTCTACCCCGAGGACGCCACCGACGCGCTCGCCGCCGGACGCGTCGACGAGGAGCTCTTCAACGTCACCGGACTCGTCCGCCAGGGCTACGACGACGCGGCCACCACCACGCTGCCCCTCATCGCGGTCTACGGCGCCGACCTCGCCCGCTCGGTCCCCGCCGCCCCGCGCGGCGCCCGCCGCGGCCAGGTCCTCAAGGCCGTCGACGGCGTCGCCCTCAAGGCCGACAAGAAGCAGGCCGGCACCTTCTGGGCCGAGGTCACCGCCCCCGCCGCCCGCTCCGCCTCCGGCCTCAAGAAGCTCTGGCTCGACCGCAAGGTCCAGGCCACCCTGGAGCAGTCGACGAAGCAGGTCCACGCCCCCGAGGCATGGGCCGCCGGCTACGACGGCACCGGCACCAAGGTCGCCGTCCTCGACACCGGCGCCGACGCCGACCACCCCGACCTCAAGGGACGCATCGCCGCCTCGGAGAACTTCACCGACTCCGAGACCACCGGTGACCGCCAGGGCCACGGCACCCACACCCTCTCCACCGTCGGCGGCTCCGGCGCCGCGAGCGACGGGAAGAAGAAGGGCGTCGCGCCCGGCACGAGCCTCCTCAACGGCAAGGTCCTCAACGACTCCGGCTCCGGCGCCGCCTCCTGGATCATCGCCGGCATGGAGTGGGCCGTCGCCCAGGGCGCCGACGTCGTCTCCATGAGCCTCGGCAGCCCCGTCCCCACCGACTGCACCGATCCGATGAGCGTCGCCGCCGAGGAACTCGCCCGGAACAAGGGCACGTTGTTCGTCATCGCCGCCGGCAACTCGGGCCCCACGCTCAACACGGTCTCCTCGCCCGGCTGCGCGCCCGGCGTGCTCACCGTCGGCGCCACCGACCGCGACGACTCCACCGCGTACTTCTCCAGCCGCGGCCCGACGATCGTCAACCACACCCTCAAGCCCGAGATAGCCGCGCCCGGCGTCGGCATCTCCGCCGCCGCGGCCGGCGGCCGCGGCGTCTACGCCTACCGGTCCATGTCCGGCACCTCGATGGCCACCCCGCACGTCGCGGGCGCCGCCGCCATCGTCAAGCAGCGCCACCCCGACTGGACCGCCCAGCAGATCAAGGCCGCCCTCGTCTCCTCCGCCGAGAGCGACCTCCCCGGCGACGTCCGCGAGGTCGGCGGCGGCCGGCTCGACGTCAAGGCCGCGATCGACCAGACGGTCCTCGGCGCCCCCGCCGTCCAGGCCGGCACCTACGCCTGGCCCCAGGACCGGAGCGACCGCACCACGGTCTCCGTGCCGTACACCAACACCTCCGGCGCCCCCGTCACCCTGCGGCTCGCCGTCGACAAGGTCACCGGCAACGACGGCTCCGCCGTCCGCTCCACCGTCGCCCGCCTCGGCGCCCGCACCGTCACCGTCCCCGCCGGCGCCACCGTGCGCGTCCCGCTGGACATCGCCCCCGACGCCCGCCTGGAGCGCGCCCAGTACGGCGACGTCACCGGCCGCGTCCTCGCCACCGGCCCAGGCGGCGTCCACGTCTCCACCCCGTTCTCCCTCTACGTCGAGCCCGAGACGGTCACCCTGCGCGTCAAGCTGATCGACCGTCAGGGCAACCCGGCGACCGGCGCCTCCTCCCTCGACGTCATCGGCACCGACGACGCCAGCGGCGAGCGCCGCTTCAACGAGGGAGCGGCCGACCAGGTCTACCGCCTGCGCCCCGGCAGCTACTTCCTCTCCTCCTTCGTCACCACGCCCGACGCGGGCGAGGGCGCCCGGCTCACCGACTCGCTCAGCTACCTCGGCCGCCCGCAGCTGGAGCTGAAGAAGGACACCACGGTCGTCCTCGACGCCCGCAAGGCCCACGAGCTGTCCGTCCGGACCGACCGGCCCTCCGAACTCCGCGGTGCCACCCTCGCGTTCGCGCGCTCCTGGGACGACGTCTGGCTGCACGCCGGCACCGCCGCCGGCCCGCGCACCATCCGCGGCTACTACGCCTCGGTCGAAGGCCGCGCCGACGAGGGCGACTTCGAGTTCGGCAGCTACTGGCGCGCCGCCGCCCCGCAGATCACCTCGCTGCGGACCGCCGACGGCCTGACCCTGCACCCGCTCACCGCCTCCGTCGCCTCCGACAACCTCGACGGCACCGGCTCCGCGCGACTCGTCGACGCCGGCACCGGCACGCCCGCGGAGCTCGACGCCGCCGGCGTCCGGGGCCGCATCGCCCTCGTCCGGCTGCCGGACGACACCACCAACGCCGGCACGCTCGCCCGCAACGCCCGGACGGCGGGCGCCGTCGCCGTCGTGACCTACCACGAGACCCCCGGCCGCTGGTACCCCGGTGGCGGTTTCACCAGCCTCGGCCTGCCGGTCCTCTCCGTCCCCGCGGACGAGGCCACCGCCCTCCGCGGCCGGCTCGCGGCCGGCGAGGTCACCCTCGCCTGGAAGGCCACCGCCAAGAGCCCGTACGTCTACAACCTCGCGTTCCCCGAGACCGGGGCGCTCCACGACGACCGGACCTACCGGGTCCGCGACGCCCGCCTCGGCCGCACCGACGCCACCTACGGCTCCGCGGGCATCGCCACCGACTTCGTCGACTTCCCGGCCGCGCGCCGCCCCGACGGGCTGCGGATCGGCTTCGGCTCGCTGGAGACGGTCCCCGCCCCCGGCGCCCGCACCGAGTTCTACTCGGCCGGCGACACGGTCTGGGAGCCGATGGTCGGCAGCAGCTTCCCCTTCGGCGAGATCATGGTCGCCACCCCGCACGCCTACACCCCCGGCGAGAAGCGCACCGAGAACTGGTACGACGGCGTCATCGCCCCCACCGCCCCGCGCGACGGAGCCGGCAAGCCCGTCCTCGTCGCCGAACGCCAGGGCAACCTCATCGGCTTCGCGAACGCCATGTGGGGCGACAGCACCCACCACGCCGTACCCGGCTCCTTCGGGGACATCGGCAACCTGCGGCTCAGCCGCGACGGCGAGGTCCTCGGCGAGACCGGATGGCCGTTCGGCGTCTTCGAGGTACCGGCCGAAGCCGGGACGTACACGCTCGAACAGAACACCATGAAGATCGGCAGCAGGGTGTGGGCGCGCTCCACCGCCGTCAATTCGGTATGGAAATTCACCTCCCAGGCTGACGAGAGCGTCTATTCTCAGGGCATCCCGATTCTCTTCCCCCGGTACGACCTTCCGGAGGACGGACTCAAGACCCTCGCCGCGACCGACGGCCAGCAGATCGGCCTCACCGCGACGGGTCACGCGGGCTACACACCCGCTGCGCTCACCTCGGCCAAGCTCTCGTACTCCTACGACGGGGGCACGACCTGGACCGAAGCGCGGGTCTCCCAGCAGGGCGGCGGCTGGACCGCGACCGTGGACCACGCGGACGCGACCGGCAAGCAGGTCACGCTGAGGACCGAACTGACGGACGCCCACGGCAACTCCGTCACCCAGACCGTGGTCCGCGCTTACGACGTGCGCTGATCACGCCGGTCCGCCGGGCGTCCTTCCCGTGGGGGGTGGGGCCGCCCGGCGGACCACTTCTCCGTGGACCACCCGTTTGCAGCAGCGGTTTTCCCGATGTCCCGTTTTCGGGCGCCGTACGCGGTGGACAATAAGGGCATGACTCAGCAGGGGGACAACTGGTGGGACAAGCTCTACGACGACGCGGCGCCGGACACGGCCCCGACGGTCCCGGGTGACACGCTCGACGACCACTTCGACACGGCCACACGCGCCACGGGCGGCCCGTCGGACCCGCCGCCGACGCCCCTCCCACCGCCGCCGGCCCCCACCACCACCACCCCGCCGCCGGCACCCGCCCCCGCGGCGGACTCCGTGCCCCCACGGGCACCCTGGGAGGTGCCCGAGGAGGGCCCCCGCACCTTCCCGGCCCCGCCGTCCCCGCCCGCCGAGGCGGCCACGGTCCAGGTCCGGGTCCCGCAGGCCCCCGACCCGGACGACCGGGAGGTCCCGGAGCCCGAAGCGGAGTCCGACGACGTCGCCGGGCCCGACGCCCCGGACGGCGCCGACCTCACCGTCGAGGTCGTCGTGCCGGTGGACCTGCCCCGGCCGCGCACCGGCTTCGTCGGCAGCAGACCGCCCACCTACGAGCCCGAACCCACCGCCCTGCCCGTCGCCCGCCCCGGCGAACTCGCCGAGCTGGTCGCCGACACCGTCCTCGACGGCGCCCGCTACGGCACCTGCACCGTCCGGGCCGCCTCCACGCGCGGCGACTCCGCCCGCTACCGGGGCGAACCCCGCCGGGACGCCCTGCTCACCGCCCGCTTCGGCCACGACGAGACCGCGCTCGTCCTCGTCGCCGTCGCCGCCGGCTCCCGCGCCGCCGAGGACGCCCACCTGGCCGCCGCCGACGCCTGCCACTGGATCGCCGAGGCCGTCTGCCGCAGCCACGCCCGGCTCTCCGAGGACATCAGGTCCGGCCGCCGCGGCGACCTCAAGTCCGGACTGCACCGGCTCACCGACCGCACGTACGGCAAGCTCAGGACCCGCGCCGCCGAGCGGGGCCTCGCCTCCGACGAGTACACCGCGACCCTCCGGTGCCTGCTGCTGCCCGCCGACCCCGAGTGCCGCACCCGGGTCTTCTTCGGCATCGGCGGCGGCGGACTCTTCCGGCTCCGCGACGGCTCGTGGCAGGACCTCGAACCGCTCCTGCCCGAACCCGCCGCCGTCGGCGCCCCCGTCGTCGGCTTCGGCTCGCCGCCGCCGGCCGCTCCGGAGGCGACCGAGGAGGGCGACCGGCTCACCATGGACCTCGGCATCACCACCGCCCCCGGTCCGCTGATCGAGGACCCGGTGCCGCCGCCCTCCGAGCCGTTCCGCTTCCGCGCCTCCGTGGCCCGCCCGGGCGACACCCTGCTCCTCGCCTCCCCGGGCCTGGCCGAGCCGATGCGCGGCGAACCGGCCCTGGCGCACGCGCTCGCGGACCGCTGGGCGGGCCGGGAGGCGCCCGGCCTCGCCGCCTTCCTCGCCGACACCCAGCTGAGGGTGACCGGCTACGCCGACGACCGCACGGGGGTCGCCGTCTGGGAGGCGTAACGCGCCGGGCCGTGTGTTGATGGAGCCATGGCCAAACAGAACGTGGCGGAACAGTTCGTCGACATCCTCGTGCGCGCGGGCGTCCGCCGCCTGTACGGCGTGGTCGGCGACAGCCTGAACCCGGTCGTCGACGCCATCCGCCGCACCCCCGACATCGACTGGGTCCAGGTGCGGCACGAGGAGGTCGCGGCCTTCGCCGCCGGTGCCGAGGCGCAGATCACCGGCGGCCTCGCCGCCTGCGCGGGCTCCTGCGGACCGGGCAACCTGCATCTGATCAACGGCCTGTACGACGCCCACCGCTCGATGGCCCCCGTCCTCGCCCTCGCCTCGCACATCCCGTCCGGCGAGATCGGCCTCGGCTACTTCCAGGAGACCCACCCGGACCAGCTGTTCCGCGAGTGCAGCCACTACAGCGAGCTCATCTCCAGCCCGCAGCAGATGCCCCGGCTGCTCCACACGGCGATCCAGCACGCGGTCGGCCGGGGCGGCGTCAGCGTCGTCTCGCTGCCCGGCGACATCGCCTCCCAGCCGGCCCCGGAGAAGGCGTCGGGGTCCGCCCTCGTCACCACCCGGCCCACCGTCCGGCCCGGGGACGGCGAGATCGAGGCGCTGGTCCGGATGATCGACGAGGCCGACCGGGTGACGCTCTTCTGCGGCAGCGGCACCGCCGGGGCGCACGCCGAGGTGATGCAGTTCGCCGAGCGGCTCAAGTCGCCCGTGGGCCACGCGCTGCGCGGCAAGGAGTGGATCCAGTACGACAATCCGTACGACGTCGGCATGAGCGGGCTGCTCGGCTACGGCGCCGCCTACGAGGCCACCCACGAGTGCGACCTGCTGATCCTGCTCGGCACCGACTTCCCGTACAACGCCTTCCTGCCCGACGACGTCAGGATCGTCCAGGTGGACGTCCGGCCCGAGCGCCTCGGCCGCCGCTCCCGGCTCGACCTCGCCGTCTGGGGCGACGTGCGCGAGACCCTGCGCTGCGTCACCCCCCGCGTCCGGGCCAAGACCGACCGGCGCTTCCTCGACAAGATGCTGAAGAAGCACGCCGACGCGCTGGAGGGCGTGGTCAGGGCGTACACCCGCAAGGTCGAGAAGCACATCCCCGTCCACCCCGAGTACGTGGCCTCCGTCATCGACGAACTCGCCGACGACGACGCCGTGTTCACCGTCGACACCGGCATGTGCAACGTCTGGGCGGCGCGCTACCTCACGCCCAACGGGCGGCGCAGGATCATCGGTTCGTTCACCCACGGCTCCATGGCGAACGCGCTGCCGCAGGCCATCGGGGCCCAGTTCGTCGACCGGAACCGGCAGGTCGTCTCGCTCTCCGGCGACGGCGGGTTCTCCATGCTGATGGGCGACTTCCTCACCCTGGTCCAGTACGACCTGCCCGTGAAGGTCGTCGTCTTCGACAACTCCTCGCTCGGGATGGTGGAGCTGGAGATGCTCGTCTCCGGGATTCCCTCCTACGGCACGACGAACAAGAACCCCGACTTCGCGGCCATCGCCCGCGCCGCGGGCGCCTACGGCGTCCGGGTCGAGAAGCCCAAGCAGCTCGCGGGCGCCCTCAGGGACGCCTTCCGGCACAAGGGGCCCGCCCTGGTCGACGTCGTCACCGATCCGAACGCGCTCTCCATCCCGCCCAGGATCAGCGCCGAGATGGTCACCGGCTTCGCCCTCTCGGCGGGCAAGATCGTCCTCGACGGCGGGGTGGGACGGATGCTCCAGATGGCCCGCTCCAACCTGCGGAACGTGCCCCGCCCCTGAGGGAATGCGGGCGCCCCGGCGGGGCATGCATCCCCGTGAGCCTGTTCGACGACGCTTGGTGGGGGATATGGCCGGGGAGGCGCGACAGCCGACTCAACTGCTCAGGAAGGTGGGGGGAGCGGATCTGACCGCGGTGCCGGAGGTACGGCGCGCCTTACGCGAGATGCTGCGCAAGTGGGGCGGGCCCGGCGCCTCCGACGTGGCCGAGCTGCTCACCAGCGAACTGGTGACCAACGCCCTGGTCCACACCGACCACGGCGCCGTCGTCACCGCGACGGTCGTCCCCGAGCAGCTCAGGGTCGAGGTACGGGACTTCGTCCCCGGCCTGGAGACGCCGGACGCACCGCCCGCCGACGACGGTACGCACGGCAGAGGGCTCGTCCTCGTCCAGGCCCTGGCCGACTCCTGGGGCGTCGAGGACAACGGCGTGGGCAAGGTCGTGTGGTTCGAACTGAACGGTGGGGCCGCCTGAGAGGCGGCCCCACCGGTTTCACGGGGTTCCCGCGGACGCGGGCTCAGCCGAACTGCTGCTCCAGGTCCTTGAGCTTGCGCTCCAGGGAGTCGAGCCGGGGCAGCGTCTGGGTGTCGTCCTCGGCGGTGAGGTCCACCGTCCGGGAGTCGGCCGTGCGGGACTCAGCGCCCCTCACGGCTTGCAGGGAGGGCCGGGGTCGAAGCGGCAGCTGTCCGGGATCCGCTATGGCGGGCTCCGCGACGGCGGCCTGCACGGCGGCCGTCGCGGAGCCCGCACCGGTGCCCGGACCCGGGCCCGCGGCGGCGCCGGCGTTGAGCGCCGCCACCTCGACCTGGCGGCCGCCGCCCCGCCCGAACGCGCGGTGCTGACGGTTGATCGCCTTGAGCCGCGCCCGGTCGAGCTTGACCTGGTCGCGCCGGCGGATCCGGTTCTGCTCCTTCTCCCTCCGGTCCTCCCGCACCTCGTCGACGGCCTCGTCGAGCGTCCGCACGCCCTCCAGGAGCATCAGCGACCAGGCGGCGAAGGTCTCCCGGGGAGCCCGCAGCCACCGGACGATGCGGATCTGCGGCAGCGGCCTGGGCACCAGGCCCTGCTCGCGCAGCGCCGCCCGGCGCGTCTGCTTCAGCGCCCGGTCGAAGAGGACCGCGGCCGAGAGGGACATGCCCGCGAAGAACTGCGGGGCGCCGTCGTGGCCCAGACCGCGCGGCGCGTGGACCCAGTTGAACCAGGCCGCCGCACCGGCGAAGAGCCAGACCAGGAGGCGCGAGCCGAGGGCCGCGTCGCCGTGGCTGGCCTCGCGCACCGCGAGGACGGAGCAGAACATCGCCGCGCCGTCGAGCCCGAAGGGGACGAGGTACTCCCAGCCCCCGGCGAGGTTGAGGTTCTGCCGGCCGAAGCCGACCAGTCCGTGGAAGGAGAGCGCCGCGGCGACCGCGGCGCAGCAGAAGAGGAGGACGTACGACGCGGTGCCGTAGACCGCCTCCTTGCGTCTGCGACGCTCCTCGCTGCGTTCCCAGGAGTCCTCGGCCGCGGCCTGGTCACCGGCGCGCTTCCCGCGCGCGAGCACCGCCACCGCCGTCAGGACTCCGGCCACCATCACGCCGCCCGGAAGCAGCCAGTCCAGCGATATGTCGGTCAGTCTCATGCGGTGTCCCTTGCATCGCAGTAGGGCGTTTGGCGGCCCATACTGGCCGACCCCGTGCGGCGCTCACGGGGTTTCCGGGCAAGAGCACGCCATCGGGGACCCAGGGAATACGAATAGGTGCGATCTGGTCGAACGCGCATGCGGTCAGGGGGAATCGAGTTCGATCGACGCCACCCGTGCGGGTGGCGTAATCGTCCGGGAGCCTCAGGCGGTCGCGGTCAGCCGGCGGACGCGCTCGGCGTCGCACGTGCGCGGGCAGGTGAGGCAGGTGTCCTCGGGGCGCAGGGTGTAGAAGAAGCAGCAGGTCGCCCGGTCGCGGGTGGCGCGCGGGGTGCCTTCGGCGTCCTCGGCCCCGGGCAGCTCGCGGAAGCCCGCGGCGCCGGCGTACGGCTTGGCGGTGCCCGGCATGAGCAGGTCGAGCTCGGTCATCGCCCGCCCCTCCTCGCCGAGCAGGGCGCCGACGTACCAGAGGCCCTCGACGATCTCGTCCGTCGCCATGCCCCACAGGGCGCGGCGGCCGCGCTTCATGCGGGGCCCGAAGCCCCCGAGGATCGCCTCGAAGTGCTCGGCGAGCGAGGCGCGGACCTCTGCCCGCAGCGCCTCCTCGTCGGCGACGACCCGGGCGCCGGGCAGGGCGGCCGCGGGGTCGTCCGGCAGGCACGCGAACTCCTCCACCCGCACCGACATCCGCCCCAGGGCGCGCTGGAAGGCGACGTTGCGGGCGGGCAGCCGGGGCACCCGGCGGTGCAGGAACCACGGCACGGTGACGAGGAGGCAGGCGGGCCAGGCGTAGCGGTGGAGTCCGAAGCTCGCGACGACGTCGGGGCGGGCCTGGGTGCCGTAGTCCCGCAGCACCTGCGCGTTGTCCCAGGCGAGGAAGGCGTCGAGGGCGGGGCCGCCCGCGGCCAGCTCGTCCGCGCCGACCCAGCCGGCACCGCGCGGCAGCCGTTCACCCGGGGTCGCTTCCTCTATCCGCAGGCCGGAGAGGGCCTCGGCGAGTCGCGCGTAGGAGGCCGCGACGGGCGAGGCGGGCGGAGCGGGCAGCAAGGCGGGGACGGTCATGCGGACCACCGAATCGCGTTCGTAGGCAGGTTAGCCTTACCTTACCCGATTCGAGGTCGGTGCTCACCACCGGTCGCCGCCGCCACCTGCGGGGCAGCCCTCGCTCCCGCCGTGTCCGTCCGTTCGCCTATGGTGCACAGAGGACCCGGGTCACGCGAGCCGGGCCCGGCACGAGGCCCCAGGAGGACCCGGGTGGAGCAGGGCGCGGCGCGCGAGCGGGCGACGGACCGACCGTCCCCGCCCTCCGGCGACTCCGCACGCGTCCCGGAGCAGGGCCGCGCCCGGACCCCCGCCGCCGGCCAGGCGGCCCGCGCCGCGTACACCCGCCCGGCGGAGGACTCCCGCCCCACGGCCCGCACCCCGGGCCCCGCGCGGACCGGCGCCGCCGCGCCCGCCCGCGGCGAGCACACCCACGGCGAGGACTCGGTCCCCCGGCCCCCGCGCCCCGCGCCCCGCGTGGTGCGGCACTCCGTGCGCGGCCAGATCCTCGACGCCCTGCGCACGGCCCTCGTCGGCGGCGAACTCGTGCCCGGCGAGGTGTACTCCGCCCCCGCCCTCGGCGAGCGCTTCGGCGTCTCGGCGACGCCCGTCCGCGAGGCCATGCAGCGCCTCGCCGTCGAGGGAGCCGTCGAGGTCGTGCCCAACCGCGGCTTCCGCGTCACCGAGCGCACCCCCCGCGAACTCGCCGAACTCGCCGAGGTCCGCGCGCTCATCGAGGTCCCCGTCATGCTGCGGCTCGCCCGCACGGTGCCGGCCGCCCGCTGGAGCGAACTGCGGCCGCTCGCCGAGGCCACCGCGGCCGCCGCCGCCCGGGGAGACCGCGCCCACTACGCCGAGACCGACCGCGCCTTCCACCGCGCGGTCCTCTCCCTCGCCGGGAACGAACAGCTCCTCGCCGTCGCCGACGACCTCCACCGCCGCTCCCAGTGGCCCCTGATCAGCGCCCCCGTCCTCCGCCACGGCGACCTCGTCGCCGACGCCGCCGAGCACACCGCCCTCCTCGACGCCCTCGTCGCCCAGGACCTCACGGTCGTCCGGTCGCTCGTGCGCGAGCACTTCGCGGGGTCGGACGGCCTGACGCCTCCCAGGGCCCCTTCCGGCAGCCTCCTCGATCCGGCCTGATCGACAAGGCTCCACCGGCCGCCGGGGCGACTAAAGTCGGGGGCGTCAGCACGCCCGTACCGTGTCGCCCGTGAGGTGCCCCATGCCGTCCGCGACCCCGTCCCCGGCATGGGACGGACGCCGACCCGCCATCGGCACGGAAGCCGAGGCGGCGGCGCTGCTCGGCTGGCTCACGGATCCCGAGGCGCCCCGGCTCTGCGTGGTGACGGGCGAGCGGGGGAGCGGCAAGACCGCGCTGCTCGGCTGGTTCGCCGCGTACGGCCCCAGGGCCGGGCGGCCGCGCCGCCGCACCGCACGCGTCCTGGTGCCGCTGGCCGGACAGAGCGTGCTGGGAGCGGCGTGGACGATAGCCGACCGGCTCGGGGTGGTGGCCAAGTCCCCCGGAGACCTCGTCGACGCCCTCGCGACGAGCGAGGCGCGGCCCGCGGGCCGCGCCGTGCTCCTCCTGACCGATCTCCACGCCGCGGCGGAACCGGCCGGGATCACCCGGCTGATCGGCGAGCTGGCGGGGGTGGGACGGATCCGCCTCGTGGTCGAGGCCCGCAGCGGCAGCCCGGCCCCGGGCCAGCTCCGCGCCGAACGCCGCGTGACGGTCGTGGACCTCGACGGCGACCCCGCGCCCGGCGGCCGGGCGCCCGCCGAGCCCCCCGCCCGGCCGGAGCCCGACCTCTCCGACCCGGTGGCGGTCTGCGTGGCCGATCCGGTCCTCGTCACCACGGCGTACGTCACCGGCGCCGCCCCCGCCGGCGTGCCCGGCACGCTCGACGGCCCCGAGGCCCCCGCGCATCCCGGCGAGGCCGGCGCCGACGACCACGGCGGCCTGCGCGCCGCCTGGATGCGGGCCGGACAGTCGCTCTGCCGCGCACAGGACCCCTCGGAGAGGGCCCTGGTGCTCCTCGCCGCCCTCGGCGACGGGGCCGACCCCCGCCTCCGCCCGGCGCTGGCCGACCTCGTCCGGCGCACGCCCTGGCGCCTCCGGTGGGCCCGCCACCGCGGCGATCTGACGCCGCCCTGGCCCGGCCCGGTCACCGTCCTCGGCTCGGCCGGCGGACCGCTGGAGGGCACGCTGCTGGTCGGCGACCGCACCGGCGCCGTACGGCTCCTCCACGAGGCCGACGCGAGTCCCGGCGGGCGCCTCGCGCACACCGTCCCCGGCCGGGTGACCGCGCTGGCGCCCGCGCCCGACGGGACGGTGCTGCTCCTGGACGACCGGGGCCGGCTCCACGTCGTCCGCGGCACGACGCCGCGCCCGCCCTACCTGGAGCGCCTCACGGAGGCCGTCTCGGCGACCCTGGCCCGGCACCCCGGCACGGCCCTCGCGGCGATCGCGGGCTCCGTGGTGGTGGGGGACCGGCTCGGCTCCGTGCACGCCTTCGGCCTCACCGGACTGCACCAGGCGGCCTCGCACAGCGGCCGGGTCACGGCGGTCTCGGCGGTCGACTCCGAGACGCCGTTCGTCTGCTCCGGCGGCGCGGACGGTACGGTGCGGCTCTGGACCCCGGGCCGCGACCCGCGCCCCGAACCGCTCGCCGAGCGTCCGTCCCCGGTCGTCTCCCTGCACGCGACGGAGACCCCGTACGGCCCCCTGGTCGCCGCCGCCTGGGCCGACGGCCTCGTCGAGCTGCACCGCCCCGAGGGAGGCCGGACGCTCTCCTTCCGTCCCGGCCCGCCGATCCGCGCGGTCGCGGTCACCGGAGCGGGGTCGCTGGTCGTCGGAACCGACGAGAGCCTGATCTGCCTCGTACCCGCCGACCGGAACGCGTAGCCCCGTGCTGCGTCCTGACCTCTCGGTCGGACGCGGCACGGGACCGGTTCCCCGCTTCCCCGCTTCCCCGTCAGAATGTTGACGATCCGTCAGGGGCGGCCAATGGCGGCGGACTTCAGGTCGCCGGTCGAGGCATCAGCTGGGCCGAGAGCCAGGTGGGGACCCCGCCCAGGAGGTGGAAGAGGCGGCGGGCCTCGGCGCGCAGCCGGCCGGCCTCCGGCTCCGTCTCGGTGTCGGCCAGGGCGGTGAGCGCCGGGGCCGTGCCGACCAGATAGCCCAGTTCCTCGCGGATCCGCAGCGACTCGGCGAAGCCGTGTCGCGCCTCCGCCAACTCCCCTTCGCGTAAAGCCAGTCCGGCGAGGTGACGCCAGGTGAAGGAGAGCAGGAGCGAGTCCCCCAGGGCGGTCGCGCCGGCATGTGCCCTGCTGTACGCGGCGCGGGCCGCCTGGGGTGAGTCGCCCAGGTTCTGCGCGATCAGCCCGCGCCGGAAGTCGAGCAGGGGCCGGCCCTGGGCGTCGGGGGCGATCAGCGCCGCCGCCCGGCCCAGCGCCATCCGCGCCTCGTCCGCTCGGTCGCGCACCCCCAACAGGGTTGAGGCGTAGGCGAGATAACCGCGTTCACAGGCCGCGGCCCCGCGTTCCTCGTCGGTCCGGGCGACCGCCTCGGCGGCCCGGAGCGCGTCCTCGGCGTCGGCCCAGCCCTGTTCGGTGTAGAGGCAGCGTTCGATCAGCAGCGCCGCCCGTTCGAGTGCGGCGGCGGGTTCGGCCGCGTGCGGCGCGAGCAGCGCGGCCGCGTCCGTCCAGCAGCCACGGGAGCGGAGCCGCCATATGGCGGTCTCCACGGGTGTCTCCTTGCCATAGGCGAGGGACGGATCTTCGCCACCCCTTGATTCGGAACCAGACATGGCGGTATCCGCCACATTGCCCTCCCCGAGCGCGCCATTGAGCTGTTGAGTAGACCCGCATCTCAGCACATGGGCAGCACCTGGCATAGGGGTCAGGTGAAAGAATTCACAAGAGTCCCCGCCGTGCGGGCGTCGCCGCCCCCGGGGCCGCGGACAGGCCGTCAGATCGCCGCCGGGCCCGGGATCGGGCCCCGGCGAGGCCCGTCGGCACACCGCGCCGACAGGCCCCCACCAGCCCGGACGTCACTCCTTCGGACTCCATCGAAAGGGTGAATCCGCACCGTGCGGAATCAGCTCATCCGCAGGGCCAGGAAGAAGTCGAGCTTGTCCTCCAGACGGGAGAGGTCGCGGCCGGTGAGCTGCTCGATGCGGCCCACCCGGTACCGCAGGGTGTTCACGTGCAGGTGCAGCCTGGTCGCGCACCGCGTCCACGAGCCGTCGCAGTCGAGGAACGCCTCCAGGGTCGGGATGAGCTCCGCCCGGTGCCGCCGGTCGTAGTCGCGCAGCGGGTCGAGCAGCCGGGCCGTGAACGCGCGGCGGACGTCGTCCGGGACGAACGGCAGCAGCAGCACGTGCGAGGCCAGCTCGTGGTGGCCGGCCGCGCAGACCCGGCCCGGGCGGGCGGCGGCGACCCGACGGGCGTGCCGGGCCTCCTCCAGGGCCCCCCGGAGCCCCTCCGCCGAGTGCACGGCCGCGCTGACGCCCAGCGTGAGGCGCCCGTCGTCCGCGAGACCGGCCGAGAGCGGGGTCCGCACGGCGGCGAGCAGGGCGTCCGCGTGCAGGCCCAGCGCGGTCGCCGGGCCCTCGTCCTCGCTGTCCGGGAGCGGCCCCGCCGCCAGCGGGACCAGGGCGATGGCCTCGTCGCCGCTGTGCGCGACGGCGATCCGGTCGGCGGACTCGGCGCCCACGGTCGCCGGGTCGACGAGGATCTCCTCCAGGAGCGCCTGGGCGACCGGCCCGGTCTCCACCGCGGCGCCCTGACCGGCCTCCTGCTCCCACTCCACGCGGGCGACGACCACCTGCCAGTGCGGGGCGGTGCCGAGCCCGGGCAGCAGCACCGGGGCGGCGACCCGCAGGCGGGCCGCGATCTCGGCCGGCGCCGCGCCCGTCTGCACCAGTTCGAGGACCTCCTGGGCCAGCCGGCGGCGCACCGTGCGGGCCGCGTCGCGCCGGTCCCGCTCGACGGCGATCAGCTGCGTGACGCCCTGGAGCAGGTCCAGCCGGGCGGCCGGCCACTCCCCGGCGTCCGCCTCGACGGCGAGCAGCCAGTCCGACAGCACCGTCTCGCGCACGTCCCGGGAGGCCGGGGCGGCGCCGCGGCCGCTGTTGCGGATCGGGAAGAGCGAGTACGTCGAACCGGCCGTGTTCAGCCGGTGCGGGCCCCGCCGGCCCGTCCGGGTGGCGGCCAGGTGCTCCCCGGCCAGCGTGGCGGCCAGACCGCCCTCCAGGGGCTCTCCGGCGCCCGCGATCTGGCGCCCGGTGGGGGAGAGCACCCAGGCCCGCAGATCGAGGTCCGAGCCGAGCAGGTCGAGGACGACCTCGGGGCCGCCGCCCGCCGGGCCGGAGGTCATCAGCCGGCGGTGCCGGTCCACGACGGCCGCCAGGTCGCCCGCCCGCTCGCCGGAGACCTGTCGAACAACGTGCTCGGTGATCGTCGCGAACGCAACGGACTCGTTGACCGCGAAGAGCGGCAGCCGATGGCGTGAACACGCCGCTACGAGATCGTCCGGGATGTCGCCCAGCTCGGCCTCGCCGGCCGCCAGGGCGGCCACTCCGGCGGCGGCCAGGATCCGGACGAAGGGCTCGGCGTCGGCCGGGTCGTTCCGCCAGGCGAGGCCGGTGAGGACCAGCTCGCCGCCCGAGAGGTACCGGCTGGGATCCTTGAGGTCCGTCGTCATCACACCGCGGACGGTGCGGTCGAGCTCGTCCTCGCCGCCGAGCAGCCGCAGGCCCAGCGCGTCGTTCTCCAGCAGTGCGCGCAGCCGCATCGTGTCGCCGCCGTTCTTTGGTTCGGGGATGGTGAAGTGTCGCGTTGTCGACGGTGGGGTGGTGCCACCGTTTCCAGGGGAAAACAGCGAGGTTTCCGTTCCCCGCCTTTCGTTCGAATCTACAAGACGACGAAGGGCACCAGCCAACTCCTTCATGTTTTCGGTGACTGCACTGGGGCGATCGTGGCTTGTGTACTAGGCCACACACCGCGTGAACAGCACATGAACACGATGTCGAGGGCCGGCCGTCCCCCCGGACCCACCAGTTCGACCCCCGAACCAGAATCACTAGAAGAGAGCCACCATGGACTTCCTTCGCCCCGCCAGCTGGGAGGAGGCGCTCGCCGCCAAGGCCGAGCACCCCACGGCCGTGCCCATTGCGGGTGGCACCGACGTCATGGTCGAGATCAATTTCGACCACCGCCGGCCCGAGTACCTCCTGGACCTGAACCGTATCGAGCTGCTGCGCGACTGGGAGGTCGGCGAGGAGAACGTCCGGCTCGGCGCCTCCGTTCCGTACACCCGCATCATGGAGAACCTGCGGACCGAGCTGCCGGGTCTGGCGCTCGCCTCCCACACGGTCGCCTCCCCGCAGATCCGCAACCGCGGCGGCGTCGGGGGCAACCTCGGCACCGCCTCGCCCGCCGGTGACGCCCACCCCGCCCTGCTCGCCGCGGGCGCCGAGGTCGAGGTCGAGTCCGTGCGAGGCAGCCGGTTCATCCCGATCGACGCGTTCTACACGGGCGTGAAGCGCAACGCGCTGCAGCCCGACGAGCTCATCAAGACCGTCCACGTGAAGAAGGCGGACGGCCCCCAGCAGTACTCCAAGGTCGGCACCCGCAACGCGATGGTCATCGCGGTCTGCGCCTTCGGCCTGGCCCTCCACCCGGAGACCCGCACCGTCCGCACCGGCATCGGCTCCGCCGCGCCGACCCCGATCCGCGCCAAGGAAGCCGAGAACTTCCTCAACGCGGCTCTGGAGGAGGGCGGCTTCTGGGACAACGGCAAGATCATCACCCCGTCGATCGCGAAGCAGTTCGCCGACCTCTGCTCGGGCGCCGCCAACCCGATCGACGACGTCCGCGGCACCGCCAAGTACCGCCGCCACGCCGTCGGCATCATGGCCCGCCGCCAGCTGGGCTGGACCTGGGAGCAGTACCGCGGCACCGGCCGCACGCTTGAGGGAGCTGCATAACCATGCGCGTCAATTTCACGGTCAACGGTCGTCCGCAGGAAGCCGACGACGTCTGGGAGGGCGAGTCCCTCCTCTACGTCCTGCGTGAGCGCCTGGGTCTGCCCGGCTCCAAGAACGCCTGCGAGCAGGGCGAGTGCGGCTCCTGCACGGTCCGCCTCGACGGCGTGCCGGTCTGCTCCTGTCTCGTCGCCGCCGGCCAGGCGGAGGGCCGCGACATCGTCACGGTCGAAGGTCTCGCCGACTTCGCCAAGGAGCGCGCGGAGCACTCCGGTTGCGCCACCGGCGCCTGCGGCACCTCGCTGGACGCCGCCAAGAAGTGGCAGGCCAAGCCGGGCCAGGACTCCCAGACCGGCGAGGGTGTCGAACTCTCCCCGATCCAGCAGGCGTTCATCGACGCAGGCGCCGTGCAGTGCGGCTTCTGCACCCCCGGCCTGCTCGTCGCGGCCGACGAGATGCTGGAGCGCAACCCGTCCCCGACGGACGCGGACATCCGCGAGGCGCTCTCCGGCAACCTCTGCCGCTGCACCGGTTACGAGAAGATCCTCGACGCGGTCCGCCTCGCGGCCGCCCGTCAGGGAGAGGCGGTCTGATCATGGCTGGAACCACCACGGGCATCCCCCGCGACGTCACCCAGAACCACGTCAAGGGCGGCATCGGCGAGTCCACCCTCCGCCCCGACGGCACCCTCAAGGTCACCGGCGAGTTCGCCTACTCCTCGGACATGTGGCACGAGGACATGCTCTGGGGCCAGGTCCTGCGCTCCACCGTCGCGCACGCCGAGATCGTGTCCATCGACACCTCCGAGGCCCTCGCCATGGACGGCGTCTACGCCGTCATGACGCACGAGGACCTGCCCGCCGCGAAGAACTACGGCATGGAGTTCCAGGACACCCCGGTCCTCGCCTACGGCAAGGTCCGTCACCACGGTGAGCCGGTCGCCCTCGTGGCCGCCGACCACCCGGAGACCGCCCGCCGCGCCGCGGCCAAGATCCGGATCGAGTACCGGGAGCTCCCGGTGATCACGGACGAGGCGTCGGCCACCGCCCCGGACGCGATCCTGGTCCACGAGGGCCGCGACGACCACCACTCCGGTCACGTCCCGCACCCCAACATCGTGCACCGCCAGCCCATCATCCGCGGCAACGCCGACGAGGCCGCCAAGCGCGCCGACGTCATCGTCAAGGGCGAGTACACCTTCGGCATGCAGGACCAGGCATTCCTCGGCCCCGAGTCCGGCCTCGCCGTACCGGCCGAGGACGGCGGCGTGGACCTGTACGTCGCCACCCAGTGGCTGCACTCGGACCTCAAGCAGATCGCCCCCTGCCTCGGCCTGCCCGAGGAGAAGATCCGCATGACGATGGCCGGCGTCGGCGGCGCGTTCGGCGGCCGCGAGGACATCTCGATGCAGATCCTCGCCTCGCTGCTCGCCCTGCGCACCGACAAGCCGGTCAAGATGGTCTACAACCGGTACGAGTCCTTCTTCGGGCACGTCCACCGGCACCCGGCGAAGCTCTACTACGAGCACGGCGCCACCAAGGACGGCAAGCTCACGCACATGAAGTGCAAGATCGTGCTGGACGGAGGCGCCTACGCGTCCTCCACGGCATCGGTCGTCGGCAACGCCTCCTCCCTCTCGGTCGGCCCGTACGTCATCGACGACGTCGAGATCGAGGCGATCGGCCTCTACACCAACAACCCGCCCTGCGGCGCCATGCGCGGCTTCGGCGCGGTCCAGGCGTGCTTCGCCTACGAGGCGCAGATGGACAAGCTCGCGGCCAAGCTGGGCATGGACCCGGTCGAGCTGCGGCAGCTGAACGCCATGGAGCAGGGCACGATCATGCCGACCGGCCAGGTCGTGGACTCCCCGGCGCCCGTCGCCGAGCTGCTCCGCATGGTCAAGGCCCGCCCGATGCCGCCGGAGCGCCAGTGGGAGACCGCCGGCGAGGGCGCGGACGTCCGCGCGCTGCCGGGCGGCCTGTCCAACACCTCGCACGGCGAGGGAGTGGTCCGGGGCGTCGGCTACGCCGTCGGCATCAAGAACGTCGGCTTCTCCGAGGGCTTCGACGACTACTCGACCGCCAAGATCCGCCTTGAGGTCATCAACGGCGAGCCGGTCGCGCTGGTCCACACCGCCATGGCGGAGGTCGGCCAGGGCGGTGTCACGATCCACGCGCAGATCGCCCGCACCGAGCTCGGCGTCCAGCAGGTCACCATCCACCCCGCCGACACCCAGGTGGGTTCGGCCGGTTCGACCTCCGCGGGCCGTCAGACGTACATGACCGGCGGCGCCATCAAGAACTCCTGCGGGATCGTCCGCGAGAAGGTCCTGGAGATCGGCCGGCGCAAGTTCGGCTCGTACCACCCGGCGTGGGCCAACGCCGAACTCCTCCTGGAGGGCGGCAAGGTCGTCACGGACAACGGCGAGGCCCTCGCGAGCATCGCGGACGTCCTGGAGGACCAGGCCGTGGAGGTCGAGGAGGAGTGGCGGCACCGTCCGACCCAAGCCTTCGACCTCGTCACCGGCCAGGGCAATGGACACGTCCAGTACGCCTTCGCCGCGCACCGCGCGGTGGTGGAGGTCGACACCGAGCTCGGCCTGGTCAAGGTCATCGAACTGGCCTGCGCCCAGGACGTCGGCAAGGCGCTCAACCCGCTCTCCGTGATCGGCCAGATCCAGGGTGGCACCACCCAGGGCCTGGGCGTCGCGGTGATGGAGGAGATCATCGTCGACCCGAAGACCGCGAAGGTGCGCAACCCCTCCTTCACGGACTACCTGATCCCGACCATCCTCGACACGCCGACCATCCCGGTCGACTACCTCGAGCTGGCCGACCCCAACGCGCCGTACGGCGTCCGGGGCATCGGAGAGGCCCCGACCCTGTCGTCCACCCCGGCCGTCCTCGCGGCGATCCGGGCGGCGACGGGCCTGGAGCTCAACAAGACGCCGGTCCGCCCCGAGGCGCTCACCGGCACGCTGTAGGACTCTCCGGGCGGTCCGTGCCTCCAGGGAACGTCACACCTCCCCGCCCGTACCGCCCGGAGTATTTCCCCCCCGCAGTACCAGCAACACCAGTGGTAACCGCAGTACCAGCGACACCCGTAGCACCGCAGTACCGGCAGTACCGGCAGTACCCGCAGTAGCGATTCATCCCGTTCGTCTCGGGCCGTCCCCCGGGTCGTGCAGCCCACGCAGCATCCCAAATCCCGCAGCTTCACCAGATCAGAAGCCCTTCGAAGTCTGACGCGGGTGCCCCTTTGAACCTTGGGAGTAGGCCCCATGACCCAGTCGTCCGTGGAGCCCAAGACCGCATCGGAGGACGCGGGCTCCGGCTCCAACGTCCCCGCCGGCCGTTCTTGGCTCGACCGGTACTTTCACATCTCGGAGAGAGGATCCACCGTCGCGACGGAGATCCGCGGCGGCGTCACCACCTTCATGGCGATGGCGTACATTCTCCTGCTCAACCCGATCCTCCTCGGCGGCCCCGACGTCGACAAGCACGTCCTCGCCTCCTCCGCCGTCATCACGGCGACCGCCTTCGCGGCCGCGGTGACGACCCTGCTCATGGGCTTCGTCGGCAAGGTGCCGCTCGTCCTCGCGGCGGGACTCAGCGTCTCCGGTGTCCTCGCGACCCAGGTCGTGCCCCAGATGACGTGGCCGCAGGCCATGGCCATGTGCGTCGTCTACGGTCTGGTGATCTGCCTCCTGGTGGTCACCGGTCTCCGCGAGATGATCATGAACGCCATCCCGCTTCCGCTGAAGCACGGCATCACCATCGGCATCGGCCTCTTCATCGCGCTGATCGGCTTCAACAAGGCCGGCTTCGTCGGCGCCGGTCCGCAGTTCGGCCCGCCCGTCACCATGGGCTCCGGCGGTGAACTCATCGGCTGGCCCGTACTGATCTTCGCGGTCACCCTGCTCGCCATCTTCGCCCTCCAGGCCCGCAAGATCCCCGGCGCGATCCTCATCGGCATCGTCGGCGGCACGATCATCTCCCTGATCGTCAACGCGGTCGCGGACGTCCCCGCCAAGGGTCCCGGCTCCTGGGCCAACGGCGCCCCGGAGCTCAAGGGCAGCGCGGTCTCCACCCCCGACTTCTCGCTCATGGGCGACGTCGACTTCGGCGGCTGGGGCGACGTCGGCTACATCACGGTCGGCGTGATCGTCTTCACCCTGGTCCTCGCCGGCTTCTTCGACGCGATGGCCACCATCATCGGCGTCGGCACCGAGGCCAACCTCGCCGACGACAAGGGCCGCATGCCCGGCCTGTCCAAGGCGCTGTTCATCGACGGCGCGGGCGGTGCGATCGGCGGCGTCTCCGGTGCCTCCGGCCAGACCGTCTTCGTGGAGTCCGCCACCGGCGTCGGCGAGGGAGCCCGTACCGGCTTCTCCTCGGTGATCACCGGCCTGTTCTTCGCGGCCTGCCTCTTCTTCACCCCGATCACCCAGATCGTGCCCCGCGAGGTCGGCTCCGCCGCCCTGGTCGTCATCGGCGCGATGATGATGATGAACGCCAAGCACGTGAACTGGGGCGACAGCTCGGTCGCCATCCCGGTCTTCCTGACCGTCGTGCTGATGCCGTTCACCTACAGCATCACCCCGGGCGTCGCGGCCGGCGTCATCGCCTTCACCGTCATCAAGGTGGCGCAGGGCAAGGCCCGCGAGGTCGGCGCGTTCATGTGGTGCCTGACCGCGATATTCATCGTGTTCTTCGCCCTTCACCCGATCGAGGGCTGGCTCGGCGTCAGCTGACGCCGGTCCGCCGCCCTCCCCACACAGCCAAGGAGACCGAAATGCTGGACATCGCCGAAGAGCTGCACCGGTGGGTCGAGCAGGGACGCGCCTTCGCCGTCGCCACCGTGGTGGCCGTCGGCGGCAGCGCGCCCCGGCAGCCGGGCGCCGCCCTCGCCGTCGACAGCGAGGGCACGGCGATCGGCTCGGTCTCCGGCGGGTGTGTGGAGGGCGCGGTCTACGACCTCTGCGTCCAGGCCCTCGAAGACGGCAGGACCGTCGTCGAGCGGTTCGGATACAGCGACGAGGACGCCTTCGCGGTCGGTCTGACCTGCGGCGGCATCATCGACATCCTCGTCACGCCGGTCCGCGGCGGGGTCTTCCCCGCCGCGGTCGCGGCCGCCGCCACGGGGAAGGCGGCGGCCCTGGCCCGTATCGTCGACGGCCCCGAGGAGCTGCGGGGCAGGGCCCTCCTGGTCCGCCCGGACGGTTCGTACGAGGGCCGGCTCGGCGGTCACCCCGAGCTGGACCGCACCGCGGCCGGCGAGGCCCGCGCGATGCTCGACGCGGGCCGTACCGGCACCGTCGGGATCGGCGAGGACGGCAGCCGCTGCGGACAGCCGCTGACGCTGCTGGTCGAGTCCTCGGTCCCGGCCCCCCGCATGATCGTCTTCGGCGCCATCGACTTCGCCGCCGCCCTCGTCCGGGTCGGGAAGTTCCTCGGCTACCACGTCACCGTGTGCGACGCGCGGCCCGTCTTCGCGACGCCGGCCCGCTTCCCCGAGGCCGACGAGATCGTCGTCGAGTGGCCCCACCGCTACCTGGAGTCCACGCAGGTGGACGGCCGTACGGTGCTCTGCGTCCTCACCCACGACGCCAAGTTCGACGTGCCGCTGCTGCACACCGCCCTCAGGATGCCCGTCGCGTACATCGGCGCCATGGGCTCCCGCCGCACGCACGAGGACCGCAACAAGCGGCTCCGCGAGGTCGGGGTGACGGAGCTCGAACTCGCCCGGCTGCGCTCGCCGATCGGGCTCGACCTCGGTGCCCGTACGCCGGAGGAGACCGCCCTGTCGATCGGCGCCGAGATCGTCGCCAACCGGCGAGGCGGCAGTGGTGTCTCCCTCACCGGGGCGCACACGCCGATCCACCACGACGGCCCCCGCGAGCCCGCCGGGCGCATAGGTTCCGTCGCCTGATCCCGTCCCGTCCCTCCCGGCCCCACCCCGCGTGTCGCGGGGGAGGGGCCGGTCCCGTTTCCCCCTCCGTTACGCCCGGAACATGTCGTCCGCACGCGTCCTGTGTTTCTCGGTACTTAATGCAGGCCAAAAGAAAAGTCTTGTCGAATGCCTTGACCCTCACCGGGCCCAACCGCAACCATCTGCTGCGGAGAGCGCGCTCCTCCTCCAACTCCCCCTCATCCCCGAGGAGATCGACCCATGCCCGCAGCCGGCACCCGTGTCGCGCCAGCCCCACCGCCGCCAGGCCCCGCGCACCACCCCGTTCCCCGCCCCGCTCCCCGCAGGGCCACCGCGGCCGCCCTGGTGACCGCACTCCTCGCGGGCCTCCTCGCCCTCGTCGCGGCGCCCCCGGCCGCGGCCGCCCCCGTCCTCCTCTCCCAGGGCAAGACCGCTACCGCCTCCAGCCAGGAGAACGGAGGCACCCCCGCCAGTGCCGCCGTCGACGGCGACCAGGGCACCCGCTGGTCCAGCGCCTTCGCCGACCCCCAGTGGATCCAGGTCGACCTGGGCGCCCCCGCCGCGCTCAGCAGGGTCGACCTCCGCTGGGAGACCGCGTACGGCAAGGCGTACCGCATCGAGCTCTCCACCGACGGCACCACCTGGACGAGCGCGTACACCACGGCGAACAGCCCCGGCGGCAACGAGTCGCTGCCCGTCACCGGCACCGCCCGCTACGTCCGCGTGTACGGCACCGCCCGGGCCACCGGGTACGGCTACTCGCTCTGGGAGTTCCAGGTGTACGGCTCCACCGACGGCGGCCCGGTCCTGCCCGGCGGCGGCGACCTCGGCCCGAACGTGCACGTCTTCGACCCGTCCACGCCCGGCATCCAGGCCAAGCTCGACGAGGTCTTCACCCAGCAGGAGTCGGCCCAGTTCGGCACCGGCCGGCACGCCTTCCTCTTCAAGCCCGGCACGTACAACGGCCTGAACGCCCAGATCGGCTTCTACACCCAGATCGCCGGTCTCGGACTGCGTCCCGACGACACCACCATCAACGGCGACGTCACCGTCGACGCCGGCTGGTTCAACGGCAACGCCACCCAGAACTTCTGGCGTGCCGCCGAGAACCTCGCCCTCAACCCGGTCAGCGGCACCGACCGCTGGGCCGTCTCACAGGCGTCCTCGTTCCGCCGCATGCACGTCAAGGGCGGGCTGAACCTCGCGCCCGACGGGTACGGCTGGGCCAGCGGCGGCTACATCGCCGACTCCAAGATCGACGGCCAGGTCGGCAACTACTCGCAGCAGCAGTGGTACACCCGCGACAGCGCCATCGGCGGCTGGTCCAACAGCGTGTGGAACCAGGTCTTCTCCGGCGTCGAGGGCGCCCCGGCGCAGGGCTTCCCCGAGCCCCGCTACACCACCCTCGACACCACGCCCGTCTCCCGTGAGAAGCCCTTCATCTACTGGGAGGGCGGCGAGTTCAAGGTCTTCGCCCCCGCCAAGCGGGTCAACGCCCGCGGCACCAGCTGGGCTTCGGGCGCCACGCAGGGACAGTCCCTCCCCCTGAGCCGCTTCTACGTGGTCAAGCCCGGCACCACCGCCGCCACCATGAACGCGGCCCTGCGCCAGGGCCTCCACCTGCTCTTCACCCCGGGCGTCTACCACGTCGACCAGCCGATCCAGGTCGACCGCGCCGACACGATCGTCCTCGGCCTCGGCCTCGCCACGATCATCCCCGACAACGGGGTCACGGCGATGAAGGTCGCCGACGTCGACGGCGTCCGCCTCGCGGGCTTCCTCATCGACGCCGGACCGGTCAACTCCCCGGTCCTGCTGGAGGTCGGCGCGCCGAACTCCGCCGCCGACCACGCCGCCAACCCGACCACCGTCCAGGACGTGTACCTCCGCGTCGGCGGTGCCGGCCCCGGCAAGGCCACCGTCGCCATGGCGGTCCACAGCGACGACACGATCGTCGACCACACCTGGGTCTGGCGCGCCGACCACGGCGAGGGCGTCGGCTGGGAGACCAACCGCTCCGACTACGGCGTGCGCGTGTACGGCGACGACGTCCTGGCCACCGGCCTGTTCGTCGAGCACTTCAACAAGTACGACGTCGAGTGGTTCGGCGACCGAGGACGCACGATCTTCTTCCAGAACGAGAAGGCGTACGACGCCCCGAACCAGGCCGCCGTCCAGGACGGGCCCTACAAGGGCTACGCCGCCTACCGCGTCGACGACTCCGTCACCACCCACGAGGGCTGGGGACTCGGCAGCTACTGCTACTACAACGTGGACCCGACGATCCGTCAGGACCACGGGTTCCGGGCCCCGGTGAAGCCCGGCGTCAAGTTCCACGACCTCCTGGTCGTCTCCCTCGGCGGCAACGGCCAGTACGAGCACGTGATCAACAACGTGGGCGCCCCGACCTCGGGCACCTCGACGGTGCCGTCCACCGTGGTCTCGTACCCCTGATCCACCCGTGGTCCCCGCCGGTGATCCGCACCGCGGCTCCCCGGTGACCCGCACCGTGTGACGGACCGGGCGGCGCGCCTCTCAGCGCGCCGTCCGGTCCCGCACGTTCGAGGCCCAGGCCGGCTGCTCGCCGACGGCCTCCCCCTCGGTCCCGGGCCGCCGTCCGCCGCGGGAGAAGAAGTCGTCCAGCGGCAGGATCGCCGCGCCGACCGTGACCGCGTCGGGCCCCAGCCTGCCCATCCCGATGCTCACCCGCGCCGCCGGATACGCGAGGGCGTACTCGGTGGCGTAGCCCTTGACGGTGTCGAGGAAGCGGCTGCCGAGCTGGAGGCCGGCCCAGCCGCCGACGAGGATGCGTTCGGGCTGGAAGAGGTTGACGAGGTCGGCGAAGCCGGCGCCGAGGTATTCGGCG
>NZ_JBFBBC010000025.1:0-44940 GCF_040689545.1 Streptomyces sp. NPDC051180 | reverse complement strand
CCCGTGAACGTCTCCACCCACACCGGCTCAGCCCGCAACACCCCACCCATACAGGGAAAATGCCCAGAACTGAGCCTTCTGCAACACCCTTTAGGGGCGCCGGAGGACGGAGACCGCCCCCTGTTCCGTACCCGCCGGGTACGGAACAGGGGGCGGTGCCGCTACGGGGCGGGGGTGCCGGCCTGCGCGGCCGGGGCGTCCTGGCCGGCGGCGGGGTCGGGGGCCTCCTCGAAGGAGACCCTGCCCATGTGGCGGTTCATCGACTTCATCAGCAGCCAGACGGCGACGGCCAGGACGGCGAAGACGACGAAGCCGAGGACGCCGGGGGTCACCTTGTTCTTGTCCAGCTCTTCGGCGGCGAAGGGGACAAGCTGGGTCAGTGCCAGGTGTGCGCTCATGTCAGGCATTGTCGCGGATGCCCGCGAAGAGATCTTCCTCGGGGAGGGAGGTGGGCACCAGCGCCTTGCTGAGCTCGTACTCCTCCGTCGGCCAGACCTCCTTCTGGATCTCCATCGGGACCCGGAACCAGCCGCCGTCGGGGTCGATCTGGGTGCGGTGGGCGATGAGGGCCTTGTCGCGGGTCTCGAAGAACTCGGCGCACGGCACGAACGTGGTCAGCGTCCGCTCCTTGCGCTCGAACTCCTTCCAGCGCTCCAGCCACTCCCCGTAGGGGGACTCCAGGCCGCGGGCGATGAGCGCCTCGTGCAGGGCGACCGTCCGGGGGCGGTTGAAGCCCTGGTTGTAGTAGAGCTTCAGCGGCTGCCAGACCGGGCCGAACTCGGCCTCCGGGAACTTCTCGGCGTCGTTCGCGCCGTCGAAGGCCACCATCGTGATCTTGTGGGTCATGATGTGGTCGGGGTGCGGGTAGCCGCCGTTCTCGTCGTAGGTCGTGACGACCTGCGGACGGAAGGAGCGGATCTTGCGGACCAGCTCGCCGGCCGCCTTGTCCACGTCCTCCAGGGCGAAGCAGCCCTCCGGCAGCGGGGGCAGCGGGTCGCCCTCGGGCAGGCCCGAGTCGACGAAGCCCAGCCATTCCTGGGAGACGCCGAGGATCTCCCGGGCCTCGTCCATCTCCTTGCGGCGCACCTCGTGGATGTTCGCCTCGATGTAGGGGTCGCCCTGGAGCTGGGGATTCAGGACCGAGCCGCGCTCGCCGCCCGTGCACGTCACCACGATGACGTCCACCCCCTCGGACACGTACTTGGCCATCGTCGCCGCACCCTTGCTCGACTCGTCGTCGGGGTGGGCGTGGACGGCCATCAGTCGAAGCTGCTCAGTCAAGACTCGATCCTCAGTGATTCGACGCGGAGCCAGGTCTCTATAGTGACGGAATCGGGGGAGTGAAAATTCCGCCACCCCCGGCTTCGAGAGGATCGATCATGAGCGCGGTGCGAGAGCGGCTGCCCGAGGGGCGCTACGGGCGCTCCGCGGACGAGCGGGCCGACCGCACGCTCAGGATCGTCGGCGCGGTGCTCGGCGTCCTCTTCCTCGGGCTGATGGGCTGGTTCGGCTGGCACTACGTCGTCGACAACAGGATCAGCGCCGAGATGATCAAGTTCGACGTGGTGAGCGACTCCGAGGTGCAGGTCCACCTGGAGGTCCGCAAGGACGAGGGCGTCAAGGGTGTGTGCACCCTGCGCTCGCGCGCCGAGGACGGCGCCGAGGTGGCCCGCAAGGACGTTCGGATCGACGACCCCGCGACCCGGGTGGACTCCGTCTTCTCGCTCCGCACCACCGCCCGCGCGACCAGCGCGGAGCTGATCGGGTGTACGGCACCGTAGCGGTGGGTAGGGACCGGGTGACGAGTCCCGGCGGGTCACCATCGTGACCTGGGGTGACGCCATCCTGATGCTTTATGTCCTCCCGCTTTTCGCCACTCATTGTTAGGCTCGTGCTTTCGCCCACCCGGGACGCCATCCATTCCGTGTAGGGCGATGCTTTGTATTCCCAGTACCTACGAGGAGCACCCGTGACCCAGACCAGCGACAACGTCACCTGGCTCACCCAGGAGGCGTACAACAAGCTCAAGGACGAGCTTGAGTACCTGTCTGGTCCCGCGCGTACCGAGATCACCGTCAAGATCGCCGCGGCACGCGAAGAGGGCGACCTGCGCGAGAACGGCGGGTACCACGCGGCCAAGGAGGAGCAGGGCAAGCAGGAGCTCCGCATCCGCCAGCTCACCCAGCTGCTCCAGCACGCCAAGGTCGGCGAGGCTCCGGCGGACGACGGCGTCGTCGAGCCCGGCATGGTCGTCACGATCGCCTTCGACGGCGACGAGGACGACACGATGACGTTCCTGCTGGCCTCCCGCGAGTACGCGAGCGGTGACATCGAGACCTACTCGCCGCAGTCGCCGCTCGGCGTCGGCGTCAACGGCAAGAAGGCCGGCGACGACGCGGAGTACGAGCTGCCGAACGGCAAGAAGGCCACGGTGAAGATCCTCAGCGCCAAGCCGTACTCCGGCTGAGCCGCACCTCCTTGAGCGAAGGGCCGGCCCCCTGGGGGGCCGGCCCTTCGTCCTGCACGCCCGTGCGATGATGCGGGGCTGACGTCGCGTCACACGTCACACACGTCACACACGTCTGCACGGGGGGATGGACGAGGTGCTGGGACCGCTGCGCGAGGGCGCGCCACGACGGATCGGGCCCTACGAGGTGCTCGCGCGGCTCGGCGCCGGCGGCATGGGCGAGGTGTACCTCGGCCGCGCCGCCGGGGACGGCGGCGGGAACGGCGCCGCGGGCGACGGGGACGCCGACGGAGGAGCACGGTCCGGCGGGCCGGTGCCCGGCACCTTCGTCGCCGTGAAGACCGTGCGCCGCGACGTCGCCGGCGATCCGGCCTTCCGGGACCGCTTCCGGCGCGAGATCAGGGTCGCCGGACTGGTCGACAGCCCGTACGCCGCGGCCCCCGTCGGCGGTGACGCCGACGCCGAGGTGCCGTGGCTGGCGACCGCCTACGTCCCCGGCCCCAGCCTCTCCCAGGCCGTGCGGCGCGGCGGCGCGCTGCCCGTCGACGCCGTGCGGGCGCTCGGCGCGGACGTCGCCCGGGCCCTGGCCGATCTGCACCGGGCCGAGGTCCTGCACCGGGACCTCAAGCCGGGGAACGTCATGCTCTCGGTCGACGGCCCCCGGCTCATCGACTTCGGCATCGCCCGCAGCAGCACCGCCACCACCATGACCGCGACCGGCCTCATGGTCGGGACGCCCTCCTTCATGTCCCCCGAGCACGTGGCCGGGGCCCGGCACGTCACCGCCGCCTCCGACGTCTTCTGCCTCGGCTCGCTCCTCTGCCACGCGGCGACCGGCGAGGACCCCTTCGGCGACGGGCCGCTCGCCGCCGTCCTCCACCGCGTCTCGCGGGCCGAGGCCGACCTGACGCGGGTGCCCGGGGAACTGCGCGGGACGATCGCCGCCTGCCTGGCCGTGGACCCGGCGGACCGGCCGTCCCCGGAGCGGCTCGCGGAGCTGCTCGCACCCGGTGCGCGGGCCAAGGTCTTCCCGTGGCCGGAGGGGATACGGGACCACATCGGCGCCTACGGCAGGGACCTCGCCCAGCTGGTGGCCTCGGGCGGACCACTCCTGGAGGCGGCGCCCGTCGCCGCTCCCGTCGTCACGCCGACCGTGCCGGGCCTGCACTCCGTGCCGACGCAGGCGCCGGTCTCCCGGCCCGCCGTTCCCCCGCGCCGGCGCCGGGGCCGGATCGTCGCCGCCGTGCTCGCCCTGGCGTTGGTCGCGGGCGGGGCCGGGGCGTACCTGCTGTGGCCGGAGCAGGAGAAGCCGCCGGCCGGACCGAAGTCCCCGGCGAAGGCCGCCCCGCCGGCCGGGCCCCGGGTCCCCGGGGTCGACGACCGGGGCACCGCCGACGCGTCCGGGGTCGTCCCGCAGACCGCCTCCCAGCGCCCGGCCGGCTGGCGGCCCTGGCACACGGAGCTGACCGCGCCGGCCTTCGGCTGCTCGGTCGGCGAGCGGGTGCTCGTCTGCCGGACGACGGACGGGCGGTACGAGGCGCTGGACCCGGCGACCGGGAAGAGGCTGTGGGACGTCGCGCGGGCCGCCGACACGCCGGGCGAGACGTACGTCAGCCCGCACGGCTACCCCTTCGCGAGCGGCAGCGCGACCCGCCCCACCGTCCACGAGGGAAGCGTGGTCCTGGTCGCCGGGCGCACCGTCCAGGTGCGCGAGGCACGCACGGGGAAGGTCCGCTGGCAGAAGCCGGCGCAGGGGCCGCAGGGCTTCTGGGCCACCCGGCCGGTGGTCGCGGACGGGATCGTCTTCGCGGCGACGGAGGTGCAGGAGGACACGACGTGGGTGCGGGCCGCGCTGACCGCGTTCTCCCTGGCCGACGGCCGGCAGCTCTGGTCGAAGGAGCTCACCAACGGGACCACCTCGTACGCCGAGCGCAAGGCGTACGAGCCGGTGGCGTACGCCAAGGGGGTCGTCTACGCCCTCAGCCAGGGCGGACTCGTCGCGTACGACGCCAGGAGCGGAGCGCAGCTCGGACAGGTCGACCCGGACGCCAAGGAGTGCGAGACCCTGAAGGTGCTGGGCGCTTCGGCGTACTGCGCCGGTGACGGGTTCGGTGCCGACCCGGACACCACCCTGCACCTGCTCGACGCCCGCACCCTCGCCACGAAGGCGTCACCGCCCGGCCCGCTCGGCACTGCCGCGCCCTCGGCGATCGGCCCGCGCACCGTCGTGACCTGGGACGAGGGCCTGCGCGTCCTCGACCCCCGCACCGGCGAGACGCTCGCCTCCTTCCCGGTCCGGGCGGCCCCGGCGGGACTGTCCCAGAGCTGGTCCACGCCGCTGCTCGCGGGCGACCGGGTCGTGTACGCCGACTACTCCTCGCTCTACACCGTGCGGCTCGGCACCGACGGCAGGCCGGGGCCGGTCGAGACGACCCGGGTGCCCGGCGCACCGGGGCCGCGGGCCGAGGAGGAGGACTACGACCCGAACTACGGGGAGTTCGTCTCCCGGCAGATCCGGCAGCCGGAGGTGCTGCCGCTCGGCGGCATCGCGTACGTCGTCTTCGACAAGGGCGCCGTCGCCGCCGTCGCGCTCCCCGGCGAGAAGGAGTAGTCGGATGCTGGAAGCCCTGCCCGCCGGTGGGCCGCCGCGCCTCGTCGGCCCGTACCGGCTGCTCGCCCGGATCGGCGCGGGCGGCATGGGCGAGGTGCACCTCGCGTGCCGCGCCGACGCGCCGACGGCCGATCCGCACCGGATGGTCGCGGTGAAGACCGTGCGCGAGGAGCTGGAGGTCGACGCCGACTTCCGGACGCGGTTCCGGCGGGAGATCGCGGCGGCCCGGACGGTGGACGGCCCCGGGGTGGCCCGGCTCGTGGACGCGGACGCCGACGCGCTCTCGCCGTGGCTGGCGACCGAGTACGTGCCGGGTCCCTCGCTGTCGGAGGCGGTCGTCCGCTCGGGGGCGCTGCCCGAGGCCGCCGTGCGGGCCCTCGGGGCCGCGCTCGCCGGGGCGCTGGCCGGGGTGCACGGGGCGGAGGTGCTGCACCGGGACCTCAAGCCGGCGAACGTGCTGCTGGGCGCGGCCGGACCGAAGCTGATCGACTTCGGCATCGCACAGGCGTTCGAGGCGACGGCGCTGACCTCGTCCGGTCTCGTGGTGGGCTCGCCCGGCTTCATGTCGCCGGAGCACCTGGTGGGGAGCCGGGCGGTGGTGCCCGCCTCCGACGTGTTCTGCCTGGGGGCGGTGCTCGCGTTCGCGGCGAGCGGCCGGGCGCCGTTCCACGACGACGAGATGGCCGCGGTGATCTACCGGATCAGCCGGGCGGACGCCGAACTCGACGGGGTCCCGGAGGGGTTGCGGCCGGTCCTGGAGCGCTGTCTGCGTCTCGACCCGCGGGAGCGGCCGTCGGCGGCGGAGTTGGCGGAGGAACTGGGCGACGCGCAGGAACCCGGCGTCTTCCCGTGGCCGGGCGGCGTGCTGTCCCTGCTCGCGGAGTACGGGGAGGCGGCCCGGCGGGTCGGGGAGGCGGCGGCCTCCGGCGCGGGCGTGGCCGATCTTCCGACGCTGGGCCCGGTCGTGCCGTACTCCCCCACGGCCATGACCGACCGGCCGGCGCTCCCGGCGGCGGTCCCCGCGCGGCGCCGCCCGTGGGGCGCGGTCGTGGCGGCCGCGGTGGCGGTGGCCGTGGCGGCCACGGCGGGCGTGGTGGTGCTGGACCGGACCGACGGGCAGGGCGGCGGGGCCACGGGCGGCGCCGCCGCACCGACGACCCCGGGCACCGCCGGCCCCGGCGTCCCGGTGCCCGTCGCACTGAGCCAGGTGGTCCTGCCGTACGGCTCCGCAGGCCGCACGCACGACTTCGGCCGCGCCGGGACGGACCGCGCGTACCGCCCGGCCGGCTGGTCCCCCTGGACCGCGGAGGTGGAGGCGGGCGGCGGCGCCTGCGCGCTCTCCCCGAAGGTGCTGGTCTGCCCCGGGAACGGCGGCGCGGTCACCGCTCTGGGCGCGGCCGACGGCAAGGTGCGGTGGAAGGTCCCGGGCCGGGGCGAGGGGCTGCGCACCGGGCCGCAGTACCCGGCGGTCGTCGGCGACACCGCCTATGTGACCGGGCCCGAGGGGGTCGTCGCGTACGGGGTGCTCGACGGCCGCGAGCGCGGTCGCGTCCCGGCGCCCGGCGGCGACTGGGCCGTGAAGGGCACCGACCTGCTCGACGGGGTCCTCTACTCCACCTTCGTCAACCGGCGGGACGAGCGCACCGGTCTGGTCACCGCGGTGCGGCTGCGCGACGGCGCGCAGCTGTGGCGGTCGCCGCTCGACGGGCTGCCCGAGGAGCCGGTCGTGGGCGGCGGGCGGGTCCTCGTGCCGGTCGGCACCTCGGTGGTGTCCCTCGACGCCCGCACCGGGAAGGCGGCGGCGCGCGCGGCGGAGTACTGCGGCGGGCTCGCGGTCCACGCGAAGAGCGGGAGCGTGCTGTGCTCGGGCCGCCAGGACGGCACCGTGGGCGTCCTCGACCCGGCGACGCTGCGACTGCGCCGCACCCTCGGCACGGACGTCTCGGCGGGGCCCGCGGTGGGCGCGGACGGTCTCGTCGCGGTCGTCGAGGGGGACGACGCGGTCGTCGCGTACGACCTGGGGAGCGGCCGGGAGCGGTGGCGGGAGTCGCTGTCGGGTTCCGCGGACCGGATCTACCTGGTGGGCGACCGGGTCGTGACCACGGGCGAGGAGTTCGTGGTGTCCTATCCGGCCGCCGGCCCGTCCGGCGGCGACCGGGTGCGGACGTACGAGCCCAATCTTCCCGACGGGTTCCGGACGGAGACGTCGGGGGACGCGCTGGCCGCCGGAGGGGCCGTCTTCGTCGGCTTCCCCGACGGCCTCGTCGTCTCGGGCTACCTCCCCTGATCCGACGGGCCCGGGGAGGGCCCGTTCACACCGTCGCCGAGCGGTACTTCCGTACGGCGAGGGAGCGGAAGACGCCGACGATCAGCACCGAGTAGAGGACGGACGCCCAGACCGGATGCTGCATGGGCCAGGCGTCGGACTGGACGACGCCGGGGTTGCCGAAGAGTTCGCGGCACGCCTGGACGGTCGCGCTGAACGGGTTCCACTCGGCGATGGGGCGGATCCAGGACGCCATCATGCTCGGGTCGACGAAGGCGTTCGACACGAAGGTGACGGGGAAGAGCCAGATCAGGCCGCCGGAGGTCGCCGCCTCCGGGGTGCGGACCGACAGGCCGATGAGGGCGCCGATCCAGGAGAAGGCGTAGCCGAGGAGAAGGAGCAGCGCGAAGGCTCCGAGGGCCTTGGGGACGCCGTTGTGGATGCGCCAGCCGACCAGGAGTCCGACGATCGCCAGGACCACGACGGTCAGCGCGGTCTGCACGAGGTCGGCGAGGGTGCGGCCGGTGAGGACGGCGCCCCGGGCCATCGGCAGCGAGCGGAAGCGGTCGACGAGACCCTTGTGCATGTCGTCGGCGATGCCCGCGCCGGCGCCCGCCGTGGCGAAGGTGACGGTCTGGGCGAAGATGCCGGCCATCAGGAACTCGCGGTAGACCAGCGGGTCCGTGGTGCCGCCGACGCTCATCGAGCCGCCGAAGACGAAGCTGAAGAGGACCACGAACATGACGGGCTGGATGAGCCCGAAGATGACCATCTCCGGGATGCGGGTCATCCGGATCAGGTTGCGCTTGGTGACGACCAGCGAGTCGTTGACCGACTGGACGAGGGCGCCGCGGGGCTTGCGGGCGCCGGAGAGGGTGTCCGTCAGGGTGGTCACGAGGCGTTCTCCTTCCGGTCCTTCCGGCTCCTGCCGGCGGCGTCCGCCGCGCCGTTCCCCTCGTCCTCCGCGCGCTCGGCCGCGTGGCCGGTGAGGTAGATGAAGACGTCGTCGAGGGTGGGGCGGCGCAGGCCGATGTCGTCGATCCCGACGCCGACGGCGTCCAGGTCGCGGATGACCTCGGCGAGCAGCTTGGCGCCGCCGGTGACGGGGACGGTGAGCTTGCGGACGTGGTGCTCGACGGAGACCTCGCCGTGGCCGGTGCCCGCGACGCCGTAGCGGGCGAGGACGTCCCGGGCGTCCGGGATCATCTCGGGCTGCTGGACGACGACCTCGACGCGCTCGCCGCCGGTCTGCGCCTTCAGCTGGTCGGCGGTGCCGCGCGCGATGACCTTGCCGTGGTCGACGACGCAGATGTCGTGGGCGAGGTGGTCGGCCTCCTCCAGGTACTGGGTGGTGAGGAGCAGGGTCGTACCGCCCGCGACGAGCTCCTTGATGACCTCCCAGAGCTCCTGCCGGTTGCGGGGGTCGAGGCCGGTGGTCGGCTCGTCCATGAACATGACGGGCGGGGAGACGACGAGGGCGGCCGCGAGGTCGAGGCGGCGGCGCATGCCGCCGGAGTAGGTCTTGGCGGGGCGGTCGGCGGCGTCGGCGAGGTGGAACCGCTCCAGGAGCTCTCCGGCCCGGGCCTTCGCGGCCTTCGCCTTGATCTGGTAGAGCTCGCCGACCATCTGGAGGTTCTCGCGGCCGGTCAGGTACTCGTCGACGGCGGCGAACTGGCCGGAGAGGCCGATCGAGCGGCGGACCTCGTCGGGGTGCCTGAGGACGTCGATCCCGGCGACGACGGCCCGGCCGCTGTCGGGCCGGAGCAGGGTGGTCAGCACGCGCACGGTGGTGGTCTTCCCCGCGCCGTTCGGGCCGAGCAGGCCCAGGACGGTGCCCTCGGGGACGTCGAGGTCCACGCCGTCCAGTGCTCGTACGTCGCCGAAGGTCTTCACCAGACCCTCGGCGTAGATCGCGCCTGGCATAGGAATACTCCCGGGGAGATTCGGGCGTTTCCGTCCGATCCTAGGCGCGCGGGGCGGCCCCTGCCCAGTGAACGGGTGAGCGGGGTCACACGGTCCGGTTCAGCCGAGGACGGTGTACCCCGCGTCCCGGAGCGCCTCCTCGACCTCCCGGCAGTGCTCGGGGCCTTTGGTCTCCAGATGCAGCTCGACCTCCGCCTCGGTCAGGCCGAGGCGCGGATCGGTGCGGACGTGGCCGACGTCCAGGACGTTCGCGTCGACCACCGTCAGGACGGCGAGGAGCGTCGCGAGCGCGCCGGGCCGGTCCGTGACGCGCAGCCGCAGGCTCAGGTAGCGGCCTCCCGCGGCCATGCCGTGGCGCAGGATGCGCTGGAGGAGCAGCGGGTCGACGTTGCCGCCCGACAGCACCGCGACGACCGGGCCCTGGAAGGACTCCGGGGCGGCGAGGAGGGCGGCGACCGGGCTGGCGCCCGCCGGTTCGACGACGAGCTTCGCCCGTTCCAGGCAGAGCAGGAGCGCGGAGGAGAGGGCGTCCTCGGAGACGGTCCGGACCTCGTCGACGTACTCCCGGACCAGCGAGAACGGCACGTCGCCCGGCCTCCCCACCTTGATCCCGTCGGCCATCGTCACCGGTGACTCGACGACGACCGGGTGCCCGGCGGCCAGCGACGGCGGATAGGCGGCCGCGCCCTCTGCCTGGACGCCGATCACCTTCACGTCCGGCCGCAGCGACTTCACGGCGAGCCCGATGCCGGCCGCGAGGCCGCCGCCGCCGACGCCCACCAGGATCGTGCGGACCTCGGGGCACTGCTCCAGGATCTCCAGGCCGACCGTGCCCTGGCCGGCGATGACGTCGGCGTGGTCGAAGGGGTGGATGAAGACGGCGCCGGTCTCCCGGGCGTACTGCTCCGCCGCCGCGAGCGTCTCGTCGACGACGTGGCCGTGCAGCCGGACGTCGGCGCCGTACTCCCGGGTCGCCGCGACCTTCGGCAGCGGGGCACCGACCGGCATGAAGACGGTCGCGTGGACGCCGAGCAGCTGCGAGGCGAGCGCGACGCCCTGCGCGTGGTTGCCGGCCGAGGCGGCGACGACCCCGGCGGCCCGCTCCTCGGGGCGCAGGCCGGCGATCCGCACGTACGCCCCGCGCAGCTTGAACGAGCCGGTCCGCTGGAGGTTCTCGCACTTGAGGTGGACAGGCGCCCCGACCAGCGCCGACAGGTGCCGGCTGCCCTCCATCGCGGTCACCCGGGCCACCCCGGACAGCATCTTCTGCGCCCCCCGTACGTCGTCCAGCATCAGATGGTGCAAGGGGTATCGCGTACGGAAGCTCATGACACCAAGTCTCGCAGCTCACGGCCCTGGTGACCGCCCGGCCGACAGGTGCCTCAGCGGGTTTGCGCAGCGCCGGTACGGACCCCGTCGGGTCCGCGTACTCTGTCCCCCACCGACCGACCACCCCCGCACGAGAGAGACCCACAGCCATGCCCACATCTCAGGACATGACGACTGAGCTCGACCCCGGTCTCCTCGACGCGCTCCAGCACCAGGTGGCCGTCTTCGCCCGCCGGGCCGAGCAGACCCGCCTCGGTGGCACGGGGCAGCTCCGCAACTCCATGGACCGGGCCGCCTACCTGCTCCTCAACAGGCTGGACCAGGAAGGACCGATGGGCGTCAAGGCGCTCGCGGCGGGCATGGGGATCGACTCCTCGACCGTCACCCGGCAGGTCGCGCCGCTCGTCGACACCGGTCTCGTCAAGCGCACCTCGCACCCGGAGGACGGCCGCGCGGTCGTGCTCCAGCTGTCGCCGCGCGGCCTGGCCCGCCTGGAGGAGGTCCGCTCCTCGCGCCGCCAGCTGATGGTCGAGGTCACCGACGGCTGGACGCCGGACGAGCGGGAGTCCTTCTGCACGCTGCTCACGCGCTTCAACACCGCCCTGTCCGCACGGCAGTCGGGGCACGCGGCCGCCGCGGCCCCCGGCGCGGGCGGCCCGGTGGCGGAGGCGTCGGACGAGGCGGGCACGGCGGCCGAGTAGCCCTCCGGCCGGGCCGCGGGGCGGTCGGGCGGCGGTCGGGACCGCTAGCGACCGCGCACCGACCCCTTGACCCGGCCCGCGCGCTGTCCTCATATGAGGAGGTGGCAGCGCGACGGAGCGGGAGCGAACGCGAACGCACCTACCGCACCCGGGAGTTCGACGCGTTCGTGGCCGGGGCGGCGGGGCGGCTGCTGCACGCCGCCACCCTGCTCACGGCCGAGACCCGGGCGCGCAACCCGTACGCCCAGGAGCTGTTGACCGCGGCCCTCGCCCACACCTACGCGGTGTGGGGCCGGCTGCGCGACGAGGACCCCTACGACCTCGCCCGCCGCGACCTGGCCGCCCGCTTCGCGCGCACCGCGTGGCGGCACCACGGCGGCCACGGCGGAGTGCTCTCCGTCCTCACCCCGCAGGAACGGCTCGTCGTCGTCCTGCGGCTGTACGAGGGCGTCGCCGAGGAGCAGACCGCGGCCCTGCTCGGGCTCTCCGAGACCCGCGTCCGCGCGGTGTGCGCCCGCTGCGTCGCCACGCTGCGGGCCGGCGCCCGGGGCGGCACGGGAGCCGCCGCGTGAGCCGGTACGAGGACCGGGAGGCGGCCGTGCGCCGGCTGCTCGACACCCCGCACCCGCCGGTACCCGGCGACCTGTCGCTGCGGGCCGCCGCGCGCGGGGCGCTGCTGCGCCGCCGCGCCCGTACCGTCCGCCGGGTGCTGTGGGCGGTGTGCGCGGTCGCCGCGTTCGCGTTCACGGTGTGGGCGTCGGTCACCCGGCCCTGGGAGGTGCCGCCGGCCGAGACGACACCGCCGTTCGAAGGGTGGTGAGGCGCGGGCCGGCGGGACGGGCCGCCGGGGACCGGGACGCGGGAGGGCCCGGACCCCCTGACGGGGATCCGGGCCCTCCGGGGCCGTCCGGAGGGTGTCCCCCCGGATCGGAAGGGACGGTCTAGCCGAGCGCCTGGCGCAGGTCGGCCAGCAGGTCGTCGACGTTCTCGATGCCCACCGAGAGGCGGATCAGGTCGGCCGGGACCTCCAGGGCGGAGCCCGCGACGCTCGCGTGGGTCATCCGGCCGGGGTGCTCGATGAGGGACTCGACGCCGCCGAGGGACTCGCCCAGGGTGAAGAGCTTCGCGCGGTTGCAGACCTCGACCGCCGCCTCCTCGCCGCCCTGCACGCGGAAGGAGATCATGCCGCCGAAGGAGCGCATCTGCTTGGCCGCGATCTCGTGGCCCGGGTGCTCCGGGAGGCCCGGGTAGAGGACCTGGGTGACCTTCGGGTGCTGGGTCAGCATCTCGACGACCTTGGCCGCGTTCTCGCTGTGGCGGTCCATGCGCACGGCGAGGGTCTTGATGCCGCGGAGCACGATCCACGAGTCGAAGGGGCCGGCGACCGCGCCCATCGCGTTCTGGTGGTAGGCCAGTTCCTCGCCGAGCGCCTCGTCGGCCGTGACCAGGGCGCCGCCGACGACGTCCGAGTGACCGCCCATGTACTTGGTGAGCGAGTGCACGACCACGTCGGCGCCGAGGGCCAGCGGCTGCTGGAGGTAGGGCGACGCGAAGGTGTTGTCGACGACGAGCTTGACGCCGGCCTGGCGGGCGACGCCCGCGACGGCCTCGATGTCGGTGATGCCGAGGAGCGGGTTGGACGGGGTCTCGACCCAGATCAGCTTCGTCCGGTCGTTGACGGCGTCCCGCACCGCGTCGACGTCGGAGGTGTTCGCCACCGAGAAGTCCACGCCCCAGCGCTGCACGACCTTGGCGAAGAGGCGGAAGGTGCCGCCGTAGGCGTCGTTCGGGATGACGACGTGGTCGCCGGGCGCGAGGAGCGTCCGCAGCAGGCAGTCCTCGGCGGCCAGGCCCGAGGCGAAGGCCAGGCCGCGGCGGCCGCCCTCCAGGGCCGCGAGGTTCTCCTCCAGGGCCGTGCGCGTGGGGTTGGCGCTGCGGCTGTACTCGTACCCGCCGCGCAGCCCGCCCACGCCGTCCTGCTTGTAGGTGGACACCTGGTAGATGGGCGGGACGACCGCGCCGGTCAGCGGGTCGGCGGTGTTGCCCGCGTGGATCGCGCGGGTCTCGAAGCTCTGATGGGTGTGCTGGTCGCTCATGGGTCAGGAGCGTAGTCCTGTGCACACCCCGGCGCCGCGATCGTCTCATCCGGTGTCCTGGACAATGGACACATGGAGATTCTCTGGTTCCTGATCGCGCTGGGGCTGCTGTTCGGCGTCCTCGGCCCCTACGTGCTGCGCCGGCGGCGCGGCGGCATCCGGGTGGTGGCACCCGACGCGCCGGACGCGGCGGACCCGGAGGCGTACGGGTTCGCGCGTCAGGAGGACCAGGACGTACGGCTGCCGGGCGCGGACGACGACCTGCTCCACGTGCTCGACGTCGTCCAGGCCACCCAGGACTGGCGGGCCGCGTCCCGGCTGCTGGCCGACACCGACGCGGCGGGCGAGGTGCGCTGGCAGCGCGTCCAGGCGTTCGCGGGCGCCGCCTCGCTCGAACTCCGGGACCGGCCGGGCGTCGGCGGCGCGTGGCTGCGGGCGTGGCGCGCCGAGGCGCCGAAGGACCCGGGCGGCGCGGCCGTGCACGCCGAGTTCCTGGTGCAGCAGGCGTGGCGCTCCTCGTCGGCCGGCACGGACGACTTCCGGATCATCCTGGAGGAGGCGCGGAAGGTCGCCGGCGAGGCCGCGCTGCTCGCGCCCGGCGACCCGGTGCCGTACATCGTGGAGCTGGCGGTGGCCCGCGGACTCGGCTACACGCACGAGCAGTTCGACCAGGTGTGGGCGAAGGTCATCGACCGCGCGCCGGAGCACATGGGGGCGCACCTGGCGGCGCTGCACTACTGGTGCGAGAAGTGGCACGGCTCGCGCGAGGAGGCCGACCACTTCGCGACGACCGCCGCCGCCCGTGCCCCGCGCGGGTCGCTGCTCGCCGCGCTGCCGCTGTTCGCGGTGCACGAGCACGTGCCCGACGTCGTCCTCGTGCAGGACTTCTTCCGTACGGCCGTGGTGGCCAAGGCCATCGACGGCGCGCTGTACGCGGTCCACTCCGCCCGGCACGACGACCCGATGCTGGCGCACGTGCGCCATCTGCTCGTCTGGTTCCTCGTGCGCGCCGAGCGCTGGACGGAGGCCATGCACCAGCTGGTGCGCGTCGACGGGCACGTCGGCGCGGTGCCGTGGACGCTGAGCCGGGACCCGGCGGAGCTCTACACCGTCTTCCGGAACCTGGCGGTCGCCGGGTACGAGGCGAACGGCGGCAGTCCGGCGACGCTGCCGCGCTGACCCGCGCCCACCTGCGGGAACCGTGTGGACGACGGCGTCCGCGGTGGGCCATACTCCGGGCACCCCCACGGCTCGTATGATCATCACGCCATTCCCGTGGGGGGAATCTGCCCGATGGGCGCAACTCTGCGCGCGCTGCGCGCCCTCGTCCTGCTCGCCTGCTTCCACCTGCTCGGCCTCGCCCTCCTCACCGCGCTCGGCGCGCTCGACTGGGCGGCCCACCGCTGGGCGCCGGCCGGCTGGGCGCTCAAGCTCTACGTCGTCAGCTTCCTCCTCGCCGTCCCCGTCGTCCGCGGCATGCTCCTGCTGCGGACACCCCGGGACGAGGGCGTCGCCGGCGTCCCCGTCACCGACGCCGAGGAACCGCGGCTCTGGGCGGCCGTACGGGACCTGGCCGCCCTGGTCGGCACCCGCGCGCCCGACGAGATCCGCCTCACCGCCGACATGAACGCGGCCGTCACCGAGGACGCCCGCCTGCTCGGGCTCCTCGGCGGCACCCGCCGCCTCTACCTCGGCCTCCCCCTCGTCGCCGGCCTGACCGAGGCCCGGCTGCGCGCGGTGCTCGCCCACGAACTCGGCCACTACGGCCACTTCGACACCCGGCTCTCCGGGATCGCCGAGCGCTGCCGCGCCCACGTGGCCCGCACCGTCGACCGCTTCGAGGAGAAGTCCGGCCACACGATCGCCAAGGAACGCGCCCGTCAGGAGAAGCGGTCCGCCAAGCGGGTCGCCCGGGGCAGGTCCGCCCGCGAGGTCGACACCACCGGCGTCGGCTTCACCTACCGCGCGATGGCCCGCGTCTACACGGCGTACGGCCGCTTCTCCATGCGCGCCACCCAGAGCGACGCCCGCCGCCAGGAGCTCGCCGCCGACCTCGCCGCGGCCCGCATCGCGGGCCGCGACGCCACCGCCTCGGCGCTGCGCGCCCTCCCCGCCCTCGACGACGCCCACGCGTTCTACCTCTCCTCCTACGCGACCCTGGGCGTCGAGTTCGGGATGCTTCCGCCGCGCGGCGAGGTCTTCGGCGGGGTCCGGCGGCTGCTCGACGCCCGCGCGGAGGAACCGGCGGGGGCAGGGGCCGCGCTGCCCGTCGAGCCCGTCTCCCCCTACGACTCCCACCCGCCGACCGCCGAGCGGGTCGCCGCCCTCGAAGCGCTGCCCGACGACGGGCGCGGCTCCGAGCGGCCCCGCCCGGCCCTCGACCTGTTCGACTCGCCCGAGGCGGCGTCCGTCCGGGTCGAGGACGCCACCCTCGCCCCCGAGGCCCTGCTGATGCGCCGCCTCGACTGGCCCGACCTGGTCCACGAGGCGATGACCGCCCGGTACGTCCAGGACACCGAGCCCGTGCGCGCCGCCCTGAAAACCGCTCCCGCCGACTCCGGTCCGGCCGCCCTCCTCGACGCCTTCCTCGACGCCGTCGACTCCGGCACCGCCTGGGACGTCGTCGGCGGGCTGCCCCGGTCCGAGGAGGCCGCCGCCGCGACCGGCCGGGCCGCCCGCGAGTTCGCCCGCTCCTCGCTGCGGCGGGAGCTCGCCCGTCTCGTGACGGCGGCCCTCGCCTCCGACGGCCGGGCCCGCTGGCAGCTGTCCTGGTCCGGGCCCGCTTCGCTCCGTCTGGCCGTCGGCCGCACCGGCGCGCTGGACGAGGCGCTGGACGCGGCGATCTCCGAGCGCTCCGACACCGGGCCGCTGCGCGAACTGCTGGCGACGACCGCCTGACCCTGCCGCCGCTCCCCCGTCCCCGCTTCCTCCCCGAACGAGACCCCCGTGATCATCCTGCTCTGGGTCGTCCTGACCCCCCTCGCGCTCGGCCTCCTCGCCGTCGCCCTCGTCTTCCTGAAGGCCATCGTGCAGGGCTTCGCCAAGGGCCTGCGCGCCGATCCGTACGCCGCGGAGGCCGCGGCGCGCGTCCACGCGCTCGGCATGCTCGACGCCGAGCGGCAGCACACCGACCTGGCCGCCCCGCTGCCGCCCGCGCTCACCGTCGCCCTCGCGGCCGCCCGGGCCGGCGAGTGGGAGCCGGCCGCCGACCTGCTCGACGCGACGGCGGCCGCCCGGGACTGGGAGCGCCGCACGTTCCTCACCGAACAGCTCGCGGACGTGGCGGCCGACGACGACACCTGGCTGCGGGCCTGGGAGGAGGCGAGGCCGGGCGACCCGGGCGCCGCCCTGCTGCGGGCGCGCGGCACGGTCTTCCTCGCCTGGAACGTCCGGGGCGGGAAGCGGGCCGCGGAGACGACCGGGGAGCAGTTCGAGGGCTTCCGCCGCGTGCTGGCCCGCTCGCGCGAGGAGCACGTGCGGGCCGTGGCGCTGGCGCCGGTCGACGACCCCTCCCCGTACGTGGGCGAGATCTGGACGGCGCTCGGACTCGGGCTGCCGCACGCGGAGATGCGGCGGATCTGGCGCGAGATCACCGACCGGGCGCCGCACCACTACGAGGCCACGTTCTCGGCGCTCCAGTTCTGGTGCGCCAAGTGGCGCGGCTCCGAGGAGCAGGCCCGCGCCTTCGCCGTACGGGCCGCCGCCGGGGCGCCGGCCGGGAGCCTGATGACGGCGTTCCCGCTGATCGCCCACTTCGAGCACGACGAGTCGGACTCGACGGACGTGGACCGCACCCCGGAGATGTTCGCCGCGGTGGACGCGGCGCTGGCGGACGTGGCCGCCGCCGATCCGGGCCACCCGCGCCTCGCGGAGGTGCGGCACCTGCTCGCGTACTACCTGTACCTGCAGGACCGGTGGGACGAGGCCCTGGAGCAGTTCCGGCTGGTCGACGGGTACGTGGGGGCGCTGCCCTGGCGGTACAAGGGCGACCCCGCGGCGGAGTTCTGCCGGATGCGCGACGAGTCCGCCCGGCACGCCGCGGCCGCCGCGGACGGCGCCGGCGCCGGACGGGAGGCGGGGTGAGCGTGGAGATCACGCGCGTCGTCGTCCTGCTCGCCGTCGTCGTGCTGGGCGTCCTCGTCTACCGGCACCACGCCGCCGACCCCGGGCCGGGGCCGGAGACCGCGCCCCCCGGGTTCCTGCCCCCGTCCCGGCAGAACACCCGGCTCGCCGGCCCCGACCCGGCGCTGCACGTCGCCGTGTCGGCCGCCTCGCGCGGCGGCTGGGAACCGGCGGCGCGGCTGCTCGCCGCCACCCGCGAGTCGCGGGACTGGGCGCGCCGCGCCGAGTACGCCGGCGCCCTGGGCGTCGCCGCCGTGCGGACGGACGGCGGCGAGGCGGCCTTCCTCGGCGCCTGGGAACGGATCGCCGGACCCGACGACCCGGATCTCGCCGTCGTCCGCGCCGAGGCGGTCATCCGGCTGGCCTGGCAGCTGCGCGGTGCGGGCTGGGCCGCGGACACGAGCCGGGAGCGGTTCAGGGACTTCCACGGGGTGCTCGCCGCCTCCCGCGAGGTGCTCGCGCGCGCCGCGGAGCTGGCGCCGGAGGATCCGACGCCGCTGCTTCCCGAGGTGTGGGCGGGGATCGGGCAGGGCCGTCCGCACGAGGAGATGCGGGCGCTGTGGTCGCGGATCACCGCGCTCGACCCGTACCACTGCGGGGCGCATCTCGCCATGCTCCAGTACTGGTGTGCCAAGTGGCACGGCTCGGAGGAGCTGGCGACGTCCTTCGCCCGCGAGGCCGCGGACGGGGCTCCGGCGGGTTCGCTGCTGACCGTGCTGCCGCTGGTCGCCTGGTTCGAGCACCGGCCGGAGAGGACGGGTCCGGCCCTGTTCCGCTCGCCCGGTCCGACCGCGCTCGTCGACGCGGCCCTCGCGGACGTGGCGGCCGCCCGTCCCGACCATCCGCGGCTCGCCCCGACCCGGCACCTGCTGGCGTACTTCCTCACCGAGCAGGGCCGCCACGCGGAGGCGGTGCAGCAGTTCCGCCTGGTCGACGGCTATGTGAACGCGATGCCGTGGCGGTACTTCGACGATCCGGCGGCGGCCTTCTGCCGGTGGCGCGACCGGGCGGTGCGGGGCGGCCGGCGCCGCTGAGGGGGCCGGGAGGCCGGAAGGGAATCCCTCCCTCGCCGCGGGCGTTGTCCCCTTCGCCGACCGCTGAGGAGAGATGCAGCATGTTCCTGTCCCGCACCCCCGTCCTCCCCACCCCCGAGCAGGCCCTGCGCGGTCGCCCCGAGCCCGAGTTCTCGGTCCCGGAGCGCCACACCGTCCTCGGCAACCCGCTGCTCGGTCCCTACCCGGAGGGCCTGGAGGTCGCCGACTTCGCCCTGGGCTGTTTCTGGGGCGCCGAGCGCAAGTTCTGGCAGACCGACGGCGTCTGGACGACGCTCGTCGGCTACCAGGGAGGCCACACGCCGAACCCGGTGTACGAGGAGGTGTGCTCCGGCCTGACCGGCCACACCGAGGTCGTCCGCGTCGTCTTCGACCCGGCGAAGGTCTCGTACGACGCGCTCCTCAAGCTCTTCTGGGAGTCCCACGACCCCACGCAGGGCTTCCGCCAGGGCAACGACGTCGGGACCCAGTACCGGTCCGCCGTCTACACCCACACCCCCGGACAGGCCGCCGCGGCCGCCGCCTCCCGCGACGCCTACCAGCAGGTCCTCGCCCGCTCCGGCTACGGCGAGATCACCACCCACGTCCTCCCCGCCGACTCCACCCGCCCGTTCTACCCCGCGGAGGGCTACCACCAGCAGTACCTCGACAAGAACCCCGCCGGGTACTGCGGCATCGGCGGCACGGGCGTCTCGTGCCCGATCGGCGTGGCGAAGGCCGACGGCTGACACCGGCCGGGCCTGACCGGCGCGCGGGGCCGAGCGGCCCCGGTGCCGGTCAGGCCGAGGCGCGCAGGAGTGCCGCCGTGGCGGATGCCTCGTATCCGTCGGGGACGCCGTCCACCAGGAGGACGTCGCCGGGCATGTGGCGGGTGCGGAGCGGGATGAGGGCCTGGTAGGCGTCGGAGTCGTACCAGGCGCGGGCGTTGTCGTACGCCGGGAAGGCGATGACGACGACGGCGCCGGGCCAGCTGCCCTCGCGGACCTCGCGGGCGGGGGCGCCGTGGACGAGGAAGCGGCCGCCGAAGGGGTCGAGGGTGTCCTGGATGCGCTCCATGTAGGTGAGGACCTCCTCGTCGAGGACGGGCTTCGGGTGCAGGTTTCCGATGGCGTATGCGGTCATGGGACCAGCCTGCCGGGCCCTGCCGTGCGGAGTCGATTACCCCGGACGTCATGGCCCGGCGACGGGCGGCGGATCAGATGGTGGCCGTGTCGATGACGAAGCGGTAGCGGACGTCGCTGGCGACGACCCGCTCGTACGCCTCGTTGATCCTGTCGGCGGCGATGACCTCGATCTCGGCGCCGAGGCCGTGGGCGGCGCAGAAGTCGAGCATCTCCTGCGTCTCGGCGATGCCGCCGATCATGGAGCCGGCGAGGGTCTTGCGCCCGCCGATGAGGGAGAAGAGGTTGAGGGCGATGGGCTCCTCGGGGGCGCCGACGTTGACCAGGGCGCCGTCCGTCTTCACCAGGGAGAGGTAGGCGCCGAAGTCGAGCGGCGCGGAGACGGTGGAGACGATCAGGTCGAAGGTGCCGGCGAGCTCGGTGAAGGTCTCCGGGTCACCGGTCGCGTAGTAGTGGTCGGCGCCGAGCCTGAGGGCGTCCTCCCGCTTCTTGAGCGACTGGCTGAGGACGGTGACCTCGGCGCCGAGCGCGTGGGCGATCTTGACGCCCATGTGGCCGAGACCGCCGAGGCCGACGATGGCGACCTTCTTGCCGGGGCCGGCCTTCCAGTGGACGAGCGGCGAGTACAGGGTGATGCCGGCGCAGAGCAGCGGCGCGGCCTCGTCGAGGTCGATGCCCTCGGGGATGCGGAGGGTGTAGTTCTCGTCGACGACGATGTGGCTGGAGTAGCCGCCGTAGGTGGGCTCGCCGTTCTTGTCGCGCGCGTTGTAGGTGCCGGTGCCGCCCGTGACGCAGTACTGCTCCAGACCGCGCCGGCAGTACGCGCACTCCCGGCAGGAGTCGACGAAGCAGCCGACGCCGACCCGGTCGCCGACCCGGAACCTGGTCACGCCGGGGCCGACCTCGGCGACGACACCCGCGATCTCGTGGCCGGGGACCATCGGGAAGATGCCCTGCCCCCAGCCGTCGGTCGCCTGGTGGATGTCGGAGTGGCAGATCCCGGCGTACTTGATGTCGATGAGGACGTCGTGCTCGCCGACCGGCCGGCGCGGCACCGTGGTGCGCTCCAGCGGGGCGTTGGCGGCGGGGGCGGCGTACGCGGGGACGGTGGTGACGTTCGTGGTCATGGCGTCCAGCCTGCCGGAGGGGGCGGGCGGCACCCAGCCACCTGTCCTGCCTACGTCCGGTGTGCCTACTACCGGCAGGGTCAGGAACGCATGTCCGTCGGCCGTCCGGATCGCCGATAATCGGGTCGTATGGACCCCAGTGCCGAACTCAGCGAATTCCTGCGCTCCCGGCGGGCCCGGCTGAAGCCGCAGGACGTGGGTCTGCCCGAGTTCGGGCGGCACCGGCGGGTGCCCGGCCTGCGCCGCGAGGAGCTGGCGCAGCTGGCCGGGGTGTCGGTGGCGTACTACACCCGGCTGGAGCAGGGCAACGGCCGGAACGTGTCCGTGGAGGTCCTCGACGCGATCGCGCGGGCGCTGCGACTGAGCGACACCGAGCGGGCCCATCTGACGCATCTCGCGAAGCCGACGGTGAAGAAGCGGCAGCGGGCGGCGATCGCCCGCCCCCAGCAGGTCCGGCCGGGGCTGGTCCACCTCATCGACTCCCTGGACGCCGTGCCCGCGGTCGTCCTGGGCCGCCGTCTCGACGTGCTGGCGTGGAACCGGATGGCGCGGGCGCTGCTCGGCGACTTCGCCGCCTGGGATCCGCGCGAGCGGAACATGGCCCGGATGGTGTTCCTCGACCCGAACGCGCGCGCCCTCTACCTCGACTGGGAGTGCAAGGCGACCGAGGTGGTGAGCGTGCTGCGGCTGTACGCGGGCTGCTATCCGGACGATCCGCTGCTGTCCGCGCTGGTGGGCGAGCTGTCGGTGAAGAGCGAGGAGTTCCGCTCCCTGTGGGCGGCGCACACGGTGACCGACAAGGGGCACGGGACGAAGCGGCTGCGGCATCCGCTGGTGGGCGAGATGACGCTGGCGTACGAGACGCTGAAGGTGTCGGGCGGTGACCCGGACCTGGTGCTGGTGACGTACCACGCGGAGCCGGGGTCCCCGTCGGCGGACGCGCTGCGGCTGCTCGCGCAGTGGGGCGTGGACGAGCCGGCGGAGATGCGGGAGTAGCGGGGGCGCGTACGGCCGAGGCCCCCTCCCGGTGCGGGAGGGGGCCTCGTGCGCGCCGTGGGCGCTCGGTCAGACGGCCGAGCCGGCCTTCCAGTCCGCCCAGCTCAGGTTCCAGCCGTTGAGGCCGTTGTCGGGGGCGATCGTCTTGTCCTTGGAGTTCTTGACGATCACGACGTCACCGACGATCGAGTGGTCGTACAGCCAGGCGGCCGACTGGTTCGGGTCGCCGGCGCCCTTGACGTCGTTGAGGCCCACGCAGCCGTGGCTGGTGTTGGAGGAGCCGAAGATCGAGTCCGGGCCCCAGTAGTTGCCGTGAATGAAGGTGCCGGAGGTGGACAGCCGCATGGCGTGCGGCACGTCCTTGATGTCGTACTCGCCCTTGCCGTCGTCGTCCGTGAAGCCGACGGTGGCGCCGTTCATCCGGGTCTCCTTGAACTTCTCGGAGATCACCATCTGACCGTTATAGGTCGGGTTGTCCGGGGAGCCGGCGGAGATCGGGATCGTCTTGATCGTCTTGCCGTCCTGCTTGACCGTCATGGTCTTGGTGGCGACGTCGACGGTCGAGACCTGGTTGCGGCCGATCTTGAAGGTGACGGTCTTCTGCTGGACGCCGAAGACTCCGTCGGCGCCCTCGACGCCGTCGAGGTCCAGCTTCAGCGTGACGGTCGAGCCCTCGGTCCAGTACTCGTCCGGGCGGAAGTCGAGGCGCTGGGTGTTGAACCAGTGCCCGACGACCTCCTGGCCGGAGCTGGAGGAGACGCTGATGGCGCCCTGGACGGCCTTCTTGTCGGTGATCGACTTGTTGAAGTTGATCGAGACGGGCATGCCGACGCCGACGGTCGAGCCGTCCTCGGGGGTGAAGTTCCCGATGAAGCTGTTGGCCTGCGAGACCGTGGTGAAGGAGGAGTTCTCGTGCGCCTCCAGGCCGGCCGCGTCCGTGGCGGTGGCGGCGATCTTGTAGACCGTCGCCCGCTTGAGCGCCCCGGTGGGCTTCCAGCTGAGGCCGTCGGCCGCTATCGCGCCCTCGACGGCGGTGCCCTCGGCGGAGGTCATGGTGACCTCGGTGAGCTTGCCGTCGGTGACGGTGACCTTGGCGTCGTTGTTGATCGAGGCGTTCTGCGCACCGTTCTTCGGCGCGATGGTGATCTGCGCCTTGGAGGTCTTCTGCGCGGCCGCCTCGTCGACCTGGGCCTGCGACTGTTCCGTGGGAGAGCCGGAGGCGCCGCCGTCCTTGTCCCCGTCGTTGCACGCCGAGAGCACCAGCACGCCGCCGAGCACGGCGGCCGCGGCGGCCAGGCTCCTGCGGCGCTTGCCGTCCGTCATCACACGCTTCTCCATCGTCGCCGATTTGCGGTTCTTGCTTCGTCTACTTCAATACCCATGACACCCCGTCCGGTTCCGTCTCCGGTCCGTTTGTGGGGAACGCCACTGTTCGACACGCACCGGCGGAGCGTCCGGTTCCCCGCTCACTAGGCGAACCGGGGCCCCGTCACGGGAAAGGCCCCGGGACATCGCCCCAGGGCCTGTGAGCAGGTCGTTCACCGGCGCTCGCGCGACCGGTCCCGGCCCCTACGGCTGGTCGTCGTCTTCCTCGTCCCCATCTTCCTCGCCGAGGTCCCACTCCAGCGCATCGGGGTCGTACTCGATCTCCTCGGTGCTCCAGGACGCCTGGACCATGTCGATGCCGGGGACGTCGCGGATGAGGTCGAACGGCTCGACGAGGTGGGCGAGCGCCTCGGCGCTGTCCTCGGTCACGGCGGCGCGGGCCTGCGTCCGCTCCTCCTCGGGCATGAACTCGTCGTCGTCGATCCGGGCCTTGGCGGCGTCGGTCAGTGCGGCGGGGCCGTCGATCTCCAGGACGACATCGACGCGAAGACGTACATAGCGTGCGGTCTCAGAAGTGCTCATGGTCGGGAGCGTAGGGGTCCGGGGGGTCTCGGCTTTCCCACGACCCGGTGTGTTCATTAGCATCCATGCACCGACCAATTCGCGGTTTCCGCAAGGGGGATCGAAATTTCCGTGTCCGCCGCCCGACGTCCACTGCTGACCGCCACCGCCGCGGGGACGCTGCTGTGCGCCCTGTGGTTCGTGCCGTCCGCGAACGCCACCGACGAGCAGGGTGGGGTACGGGTCGGGGTGAGTCAGGACGGCCCCGTCTCCGACGGGCGCCTCGCGGAGACCGGCCGGCTGGACACCACCCCGTACGTGCTGGGCGGAACCGGCTTCCTGGGGGTCGGCGCGGGCTTCGTCGCCCTGGCGATGCGGCGGCGCGGCCGGGCCTTCTGACGCCTCCGCCGACGGGCGTCGTGCGCCCTTCCACCACGGCCGAGGGCCCTCCTCCCGGATTCCGGGAGGAGGGCCCTCGACAGGTTCGGGCGGGTGTTACGCCAGCGGGCCGGTGACCGGCTCGACGGCGGCGACCAGCCTGCCCTCGCGGACGAAGTCGTCGGCGGCGGCGAGGTCGGGGGCGAGGAAGCGGTCCGGACCGGGGCCCTCGACGCCGGCGGCGCGCAGGGCGTCGATGGCGGCGCGCGAGGCGGGCGCCGGGGTGAGGCCCTCGCGGAGCTCGATGCCGCGGGTGGCGGCGTACATCTCGACCGCGATGATCCGGTTGAGGTTGCCGATCGCGGTGCGCAGCTTGCGGGCGGCGGACCAGCCCATGGAGACGTGGTCCTCCTGCATCGCGGAGGACGGGATGGAGTCGGCGGAGGCCGGGACCGCGAGCCGCTTCATCTCGCTGACCAGGGCGGCCTGCGTGTACTGGGCGATCATCAGGCCCGAGTCGACGCCGGCGTCGTCGGCCAGGAACGGCGGGAGGCCGTGCGAGCGGTTCTTGTCGAGGAGCCGGTCGGTGCGGCGCTCGGCGATGGAGCCGAGGTCGGCGGCGGCGATCGCGAGGAAGTCGAGGACGTACGCGACGGGGGCGCCGTGGAAGTTGCCGTTGGAGGCGACCCGGCCGTCGGGCAGGACGACGGGGTTGTCGACGGCGGCGGCGAGCTCGCGCTCGGCGACGAGGCGGGCGTGGGCCATGGTGTCGCGGCCGGCGCCGGCGACCTGCGGGGCACAGCGGACCGAGTAGGCGTCCTGGACGCGGGGCGCCTCGCCGGCCTGGGCGTGGCCGGTGAGGCCGGAGCCCTTGAGCACCGCGAGCATGTTGGCGGCGGAGGCGGCCTGGCCGGGGTGGGGGCGGATGGCGTGCAGCTCGGGTTCGAGGACCTTCTCGGTGCCGAGGAGCGCTTCGAGGGAGAGCGCGGCGGTGACGTCGGCCGACTTGTACAGGTTCTCGAGGTCGGCGAGGGCCATGACCAGCATGCCGAGCATGCCGTCGGTGCCGTTCAGGAGGGCGAGGCCCTCCTTCTCCTTGAGCTCGACGGGGGCGATGCCGGCGGCGGCGAGCAGTTCGCCGGCGGGCCGCAGGACGCCGTCGGGGCCTTCGGCGTCGCCTTCGCCCATGAGCGCGAGGGCGCAGTGGGAGAGGGGGGCGAGGTCGCCGGAGCAGCCGAGGGAGCCGTACTCGTGCACGACCGGGGTGATGCCGGCGTTGAGGACGTCGGCCATGGTCTGCGCGACCTCGGGGCGGACACCGGTGTGGCCGGAGGCCACGGTCTTCAGGCGCAGGAACATCAGGGCGCGCACGACCTCGCGCTCGACGCGCGGGCCCATGCCGGCGGCGTGCGAGCGGACGATGTTGCGCTGGAGCTGTGCGCGGAGCTCGTGGCCGATGTGCCGGGTGGCGAGGGCGCCGAAGCCGGTCGAGACGCCGTAGACGGGCTCGGGCTTGGCTGCCAGGGCGTCCACGATCTCGCGGGCGGCGGCGAGCGCGGCCACCGCGTCGGCCGACAGCTCGACGCGGGCGCCGTGGCGGGCGACGTCGATGACGTCCTGCGGGGTCGTGCCGGACGTGCCGAGGACGACGACTGTCTGCATATCCATATTCAGCACCCTACGGATTGAAGACCGACATGTCACTAGGGGAAATCTGTCACCGTCCCGACACGGGACGGACCCTTACCGGTCAGTCGGCCCGCCGCGGGGGTCCGGACGGGGGCTCGGTCGTGGGCGCGTCGCGGAAGCGGCGGCGGTCGCGGGCGCCGGGCGGGGCGTCGGCGAGGCGGATGACGGTGCCGTCGCGGCCCGCGACGACGGGCTTCGCGGAACGCTCGGCCTTGGCCTGGTACTGGGCGGCGTCGGCCAGCCGGAAGAGGCGGCGGGCGGACTTGAGGGGGCCGATCGGGTCACCGGTGGAGGCCACGCCGCAGGCGACGCCCTCGCCGAGTTCGAGCTCCGCCGCCCGCACGCAGAGCTCCTCGGCGACGGCGACCACCTCGTCGGACGTCGGGCCGACCGCGAGCAGGCAGAACTCGTCGCCGCCCAGGCGGGCCGCGAGGGCGCCGGGGAGCCGGGCGCCGCAGCGGGAGAGGACCGAGCCGAAGCGTTCGAGGAGCCGGTCGCCGACGGCGTGGCCGTGGGTGTCGTTGACGCGCTTGAGGCCGTTGAGGTCGCAGACCACGAGACTCACCACGGAGCCGTCCGCCCGGTAGCGCTCGATGGCCTCGTCGAGGCGGGTGTCGACGGCCCGCCGGTTGGCGAGGCCGGTGAGCGGATCGGTGAAGGCCAGCTTGCGGACCTCCTCCAGGCGCTCGGCCTGGGCGATGCCCGCCGCCACGACCGCCGCCAGGACGGTCGCGAAATCGGCGTCCGCACGGGTGAAAGGTTTCGCCTCCATCGGGCGCGCCACGTAGAGCTCGCCCCACGCCCGCCCGTGCAGCACGATCGGTGCCACCACGCAGCAGCCCCGGCCCCGCCGGCGCAGACCGAGCACCCGGCCGGTCGGGACCCGGTCCGCGGCGGTCTCCACCCAGGAGTCCGGCTCGCCGCCGCCCGCCCACTGCTCGTGCAGGAACTCGGTGATCTCGGGGAACTGGTGCACGGGATACGTCTCCGCGTCCGGGAACTCCTCCTCGCCCACGGCCCGCTCCCCGGCGTTCACCAGGACCTTCAGCCGACCGTGGTCCCGCTGCCAGACCGACAGCGCGGCGAAGCTCCCGCCGAGCCCCTCGCAGGACCCGAGCGCCGCAGCCCGCCAGAACTCTCGCGGAGTGTGCGCCGCCGCCATCCCCTGCGCCAGCGCCACTACGGCCCGCAGCCGCACGTCCTCTCCCATTCCTCCAGCTTAGGGAGGTTCCACCCGTTTTCCCCTTCGAGACGTCACCGTCCGTGACATCCGGGGAGAAATCGAGGGGCGCCGAGGGGACGGGACGGCTCACGCGCCCCGCTCCGCCCGGCCGGCGGTCGCCCCTACTCGCCCGGCCAGTTCGGCCTGCGCTTCTCGTTGAAGGCCGCCACGCCCTCCGCGCGGTCGCCCGAGAAGGCCACCGAACGCCACGCCGCGTCCTCCACCTCCAGGCCCGCCCTGAGGTCCAGGCCCTGACCGAGCCGCATCGCCTTCTTGGCCGCGCGCAGCCCGACCGGCGAGTTGGCCGCGATCCGGCCGGCCAGCTCCAGGGCCGCCGTCCGCGCGTCCTCCTCCAGGAGGTCCACCAGACCCAGCTCGCGGGCCTCCGCGGCCTCCACCCGGCGGGCCGTGAAGACCAGCTCGGCGGCGCGCGCGGCCCCCACCCGGCGCGGCAGCAGCTGCGTACCGCCGCCGCCCGGGATGACGCCGACGGAGACCTCGGGGAGGCCGACCACGGCGGTCGCGTCGGCCACGATCACGTCGCAGGCGAGCGCCAGCTCGAAGCCGCCGCCGAGCGCGAAGCCGTGCACGGCGGCGACGGTCGGCATCGGCAGCTCCAGGACGCCGGTGTAGGCGGCCCGGGCGGTGGGGCGCTGCCGGACCAGCTCGGCGTCGGTGAAGGAGTTGCGCTCCTTGAGGTCGGCGCCGACACAGAAGGCCCGGTCGTTCGACGAGGTCAGCACGGTCACCCGGACCGCCGGGTCGGCGGCGAGCGTCTCGCAGGCGGCGCCGAGCGAGCGGGCCATCTCGGAGGAGACGGCGTTCATCGCCTTGGGCCGGTCGAGGACGAGCTCGGCGACGTGACCGCTCCCGTCCTTCCGGACCACCACGAACTCACCGAAGCGCTGCTCGGACATGACCGCACACCCTCCCGACCGTGATCCGCCCGTCAACGGTTGTTAACCGGCGTTCACCGGGGATCCTAAGTGGGACGGCGGGTCAGGAGCCAGGGCTCGATGACGCCGAGGCCGCGGACGGGACGCTGCCACATCGGCTGGAGCGCGAAGCGGTAGCGGGCGGCCTCGCGGCCCTCCTTCTCCGCGCGGGCCGCGTCCTCGGCGGCGGCCGTCTCGGAGACGGGCGCCTCGCCGGTCCTGGACAGCTCCTCGGCGAGCGCGCCGTCGACGAGGACGGCGTCCTTGGGGGCTATCGAGGTCAGGCGGCTCGCGAGGTTCACGGTGGTGCCGAAGACGTCGCCCATCCGGGTCGTCACGGTGCCGAAGGCGATGCCGACGCGCAGGGCGGGCATGGTGTCGTCGTGGCTGAGCGTCTCGATCAGGCGCAGCGCGATCTCGGCGGCCGTGCCGGCGTCGTCGGCGGCGTACAGCACCTCGTCGCCGAGGGTCTTGATGAGCCGGCCGCCGTGCGCGGCGACGAGGTCGGCGCAGGTGGTCTCGAACGCCTCGACCAGCTCGCCGAGCTCCTCCTCCTCCAGGCGCCGGGTGAGCCGGGTGAAGCCGACGAGGTCCGCGAAGCCGACGGCGAGGCGCCGGTCGACCATCTCCTCGTCGTCGGCGGCCTGCACGACCCGGCCGGTGGCGGCGGCCAGCTGGCGGCGCCACACGTAGATCAGGAACTCCTCCAGCTCGGGCAGGAGCAGCTCGACGAGGGGGTAGGTCACCTCGGTCCGGGTCATGCCGGGCTCGGGGGGCTCGGTGAGGCCCTCCAGGAAGGAGTCGATCTGCCATTCGGCCAGACGGGCGGTGGTCTGGCCGGTGGAGCGGGCGACCTGGACGGCCATCGGCTCGCTGAGCAGCCCCGCCTCGACGAGGCCGGCGAGGCGGCGCAGGGCCAGCACGTCGGCCTCGGTGAGCGCCTTGGCCTGGCCGATGTCGGCGAAGCCCATGGCCCGCCAGAAGCGCGACGCGAGCTCCATGGAGACGCCGGCCGTGCGGGCGGCCTGGAAGGGCGTGTAGCGCCGGTCCGCTCCGAGGATGAGCTGTTCGAGGCGGATGGCGAGGGGGTCGTCGGTCGGCTCGACCGTGTGGTCGACCTCGTGGTGGGGGGTGGGGTACGCGGGAGGCTCGGGCGCGCGGCCCTCGTTCTCGTCGTCGACGGTCACCGGCCGCCTCCTGCCCGTTCCCTGCCCACTTGCCCTGCCGATCTGTCGCCTGGATCGCGGTCCACGATACGACAGGTGTGGAATGGCTCACGCCCGAACGGCGAGCCATTCCGTCCCGTGGCCGCGGTCCGGGCCGTGCCCGGACCGCGCCCCTCGCTCACGTCGGCCGTCAGACGGGGGTCCGCAGGTGGACGATGTCGCCGGCGCCGACCGCTTCGGTGCCGCCGCCCTCGGTGGCGACGACCAGCCGGCCGTCGCCGTCCAGGGCGACGGCCTCGCCCTCCAGCATGCGTTCACCCGGGAGGTCCGCGCGAACGCGGCGGCCGAGGGTGGCGCAGTCGGCGGTGTACGCGGCCTGGAGGCCGGAGGCGACCGGATCGCCCCCGGCCCGCACCCAGTCTCCGTACCACTGGGCGAGGGAGCGCAGGACGGCCCGCAGCAGGGTGTCGCGGTCGGTGGAGACGGCGTCGGCGAGGAGCAGGGACCCCGCGGTGGGGACGGGGAGTTCGTCCGCCTTGAGGGTGACGTTGATGCCGAGGCCGACGACGACGCCGTCCGCGCCGGCCCGCTCGGCGAGGATGCCGCCGGTCTTGCGCTCCTCGCCGGCGACGGAGACCAGGAGGTCGTTGGGCCACTTGAGGGACATGTCGACGCCGGCGGCCTTCGCGAGGCCGGTCGCCGCGGCCACCCCGGTGAGGAGCGGGAGCCAGCCCCAGCGGTGGACGGGGACCTCGGGCTTGAGCAGGACGGAGAGGAAGAGCCCGGAGCGGGCCGGCGCCGTCCAGCTGCGGTCGAGGCGGCCGCGGCCCGAGGTCTGCTCCTCGGCGACGAGGACCGCGCCCTCGGGCAGTTCGTCGGCGCGGCCGGCGAGGTCGCTGTTGGTGGAACCGGTGGAGGCGACCACGTCGAGCGAGGTCCACGGGCCGTCGGGGGTGACTAGCGCGCGGCGCAGTGCGGGGGCGTTCAGCGGGGGCCGGTCGAGGTCGGACCAGGGGCCGCCTGAGCCTTGGGAGGACGTCATGCAAGCCAGAGTAGGTGTGGCAAAGACCGCAGTGCCGAACCGTATCGGCGTCGATACGCTACGGGTCAGTAGGCCAGCAGTAGCCCATTCGAAGTCAACGAACCCCCCGTGACCAGGCAGGGAGCCGCATCCCGATGTCCGAGCCGGCAGAGCAGTACGAGATCGACATTCACACGACCGCAGGCAAGATCGCGGACCTCAAGCGCCGTATCGACGAGGCCACTCACGCCGGCTCGGAGCGTGCGGTGGAGAAGCAGCACGCGAAGGGGAAGCTGACCGCGCGCGAGCGGATCGCCCTGCTGCTCGACGAAGGGTCGTTCGTCGAGCTCGACGAACTGGCCCGACACCGGTCGACCAACTTCGGCCTGGAGAAGAACCGCCCGTACGGGGACGGCGTCGTGACCGGCTACGGCACGGTCGACGGCCGTCCGGTGGCCGTGTTCTCCCAGGACTTCACCGTCTTCGGCGGCGCGCTGGGCGAGACGTACGGCCAGAAGATCATCAAGGTGATGGACTTCGCGCTGAAGACGGGCTGCCCGGTCGTCGGCATCAACGACTCCGGCGGCGCCCGCATCCAGGAGGGTGTGAGCGCGCTCGGCATGTACGGCGAGATCTTCCGCCGCAACACCCACGCGTCGGGGGTGATCCCGCAGATCTCCCTGGTCGTGGGCCCGTGCGCGGGCGGCGCGGTGTACTCCCCCGCGATCACCGACTTCACGGTGATGGTGGACCAGACCTCGCACATGTTCATCACCGGTCCGGACGTCATCAAGACGGTCACCGGTGAGGACGTGGGCTTCGAGGAGCTGGGCGGCGCCCGGACGCACAACGCGACCTCGGGCGTGGCGCACCACATGGCGGGGGACGAGAAGGACGCGATCGAGTACGTGAAGTCGCTCCTGTCCTACCTGCCGTCGAACAACCTCTCCGAGCCGCCCGCCTTCCCGGAGGCGGCGGAGACCGAGGTGAACGACGAGGACCGCGAACTCGACACGCTGATCCCGGACTCGGCGAACCAGCCGTACGACATGCACAAGGTCATCGAGCACGTCCTCGACGACGGCGAGTTCCTGGAGACCCAGGCGCTCTTCGCGCCGAACATCCTGACGGGCTTCGGCCGGGTCGAGGGCTTCCCGGTCGGCGTCGTCGCCAACCAGCCGATGCAGTTCGCGGGCTGCCTCGACATCAACGCGTCCGAGAAGGCCGCGCGGTTCGTGCGCACCTGCGACGCGTTCAACATCCCCGTCCTGACCTTCGTCGACGTGCCGGGCTTCCTGCCGGGCGTGGACCAGGAGTACGGCGGCATCATCCGGCGCGGCGCGAAGCTGATCTACGCGTACGCCGAGGCGACGGTCCCGCTGATCACGGTCATCACCCGCAAGGCGTTCGGCGGCGCGTACGACGTCATGGGCTCCAAGCACCTGGGCGCCGACCTGAACCTGGCGTGGCCGACGGCGCAGATCGCGGTCATGGGCGCGCAGGGCGCGGTCAACATCCTGCACCGGCGGACCATCGCCGAGGCGGAGGACCAGGAGTCGGAGCGGGCGCGGCTGATGCAGGAGTACGAGGACGCGCTGCTCAACCCGTACATCGCCGCCGAGCGCGGTTACATCGACGGGGTGATCCTGCCGTCCGACACGCGCCCGCAGATCGTCAAGGGGCTGCGTCAGCTGCGGACGAAGAGGGAATCCCTTCCTCCGAAGAAGCACGGCAACATCCCGCTGTAGGCCCCTGTACGAGCGCTGAAGGAGCCGTTGTGATCAAGGTCGTACGAGGAAATCCGACCCCCGAGGAGCTGGCCGCCGCACTGGCGGTCGTGCAGGCGCGGGCCGCGGCCACGGCGGCGGCGTCCGCCGAGGGCGGCGGCCCGGCCGTACCGGAGGGGTGGTCGGACCCGTCGCGCATCGCGCGGACGGTGCGGCAGCGACCGGGCCCGCGGGCCTGGGCGCGGTCGTACTGGCCGGTGTAGCCGGAGAGGCCGCCGTGCGACGAAGGGCCGGACCCCGTGTGCGGGGGGTCCGGCCCTTCGCGTTCCCCTGTCCGGGGCCGCGTCACGTACGGCGGAGGAAGAGACCGGCGAGCACGGCGCCGACGGCGACGATCGCGGCGTTGACGAGGACGGCGAGGCCGATGCCGTCGAGGAGCACCGGGGCGGTGACGACGACGGCGCTCATCACCGGCGTGCCCATGGTGATGCCGATCTGCTGGGTCATCGTCGCGAGGCCGGTCGCCATGCCCTGCTCGCCGTCGGGGATGCCCGAGGTGGCGGTGACCATGAAGCCGACGATCGCGAGCATGTTGCCGACCCCGCCGGCGAAGGTGGCGGCGAGCAGCAGCCAGAGGCCGCTCCGGTCGTCGCCCAGGCCGTACAGCGCGAGGGTCGCGGCGGCCTGGAGGAGTCCACCGGTGACCAGGGCGCCGCGGGCTCCGAAGCGGCCGATGAACCGGGAGGCGGTGACGCCGCCGAGGATCGTGCCGGCGCCGAGCACGCCGAAGGAGAGTCCGGCGGCGAGCGGCGAGAAGCCCAGGACGTCCTGGAGGTACAGCGTCATCAGGAAGACGAGCGAGGTCTCGGTGACGAAGGCGACGAGCCCGGCGAGGTTGCCCCAGACGACCGTGCGGCGCTTCAGGACGTGGAGCGCGACGAGGGGCGAGGCGGCGCGCCGCTCGACCAGCCCGAAGGCGGCCAGGAGGGCGGCTCCGGCGGCCAGGGCGGTGAGCGCGACGGGGTCGGCCCAGCCGTGCTCGCCGGCGGCCGTCAGACCGTAGACGAGGGCGAGGAGGCCGCCGGTGACGGTGACCGCGCCGGGCACGTCGAGCCGGGGCCGGACCGCCGGGCGGCTCTCCGCGATGACGGCGGGGGCGACGAGGAGGACGGCGAGGGCGACCGGGACGTTGACGAGGAAGGCCCAGCGCCAGGAGAGCAGGTCGGTGAGGACGCCGCCGAGGATCGCGCCGGTGGTGAAGCCCGCGGACATGAGGGCGCCGTTGAGGCCGAGCGCCTTGGCGCGCAGCGGGCCCTCGGGGAACGAGGCGGTGAGCAGGGAGAGCCCGGCGGGGGTCACGGCGGCCGTCGCGAGGCCCTGGGCGACCCGGGCGGCCATCAGCATCTCGGGGCCGGTGGCGAGGCCGCCGACGAGCGAGGAGAGGCCGAGGAGCGCCATGCCGCCGAGGAAGAGCCGGCGGCGGCCGACGAGGTCCGCGACACGCCCGAAGAGGAGGGTGAATCCGGCGGCGGCGAGGGCGAAGGCGGTGGCGATCCACTGGAGGCCGCCGAGGCCGAAGCCGAGTCCCCGGCCGATGACGGGCAGGGCGACGTTCAGGATCGAGAAGTCGACGGCCAGCATGAACTGGGCGAGGAGGAGGACGACCAGGACGAGTCTCATCCGGCCGGTCATGCGGTCGGGCGGGGCGCTCGGCGATGTGGCCGGCGCGGTGGCGGGGAGATCCAGGGCAACCATGCGTACGACCCCTTAATGGGAGGCTGGTTCCGTTAAGATGTCCCGTACCGTAGCAGAGTCGACGGCCTTAATGGAACAGGAGACCCATTTGACTGAGAGCCGCCCGGCCTCGCCCGGCACCCTCCGCCCCGGCGGCCGCACCGCGAAGGTCCGCAGCGCCGTCCTGGACGCCACCCGGGACGCCCTCGCCGACACGGGCTTCCACGCCCTCAACATGGACCGGGTCGCCGCGAGCGCCGGCGTCGGCAAGACGACCGTCTACCGGCGCTGGGGCTCCCCCGCCGGACTCGTCGCCGACCTCCTGCACGACATGGCCGAGCAGTCCCTGCCGGCCGCCGACACCGGCGGCCTCCCGGGCGACCTGCGCGCCAACGCCGAACTCGTCCGGGCCACCCTCACCGACCCCCGGATGGGCGCCGTCTTCCGCGCGGTCATCGCCGCGGCCGCCTGCGACGAGGAGTGCGCCGGAGCGCTCGCCGGCTTCTACCGGACCCGGCTCGCCGAATGGACCCCGGTCGTCACCCGGGGCGCGGCGCGCGGCGAGGTCCCGGCGGGGACCGACCCCGTCGAACTCCTCCGGGCCGTCTCCGCGCCGCTGTACTACCGCTTCGCGGTCACCCACGAGGAGCTCACGGCGGACGTGGCGGAACGGGCCGCGGCGGCGGCGCTCGCGGCGGCGCGCGACGGCGTGTTCACCGGCGCGTAGGGGGCGCCTCGGCGCGGAGGGGGCGCCTCGGTGCGGAGGGCCCGGCATGAGGGGCATCCCGGCCGCGCGCCCCGGACGAGTCCTTCCGCGCAGGCCGCTTGAGTATCCGTACTCAGGCGCCCCGGGCCTCCCGCGCGGAGGATCGGGGCATGCTGTGGTCCGACCCCAAGAACCAGCCGCCGAAGTTCCTGCGCGACATGCAGGCGATGCTCCGCCGAACGGGTGTACTCCTCGCCCTGGCCATGGTGGTGGCGATGTTCGTGGCGAGCGCGCGCTGAGCCCGCGGCCGGGGCTTCCTGACGCTCCGGCGGGAACGGGTGGGCGGCACTGGCTACGCTGCCCCCATGACTGCTGATCCGCGCCGTGTCGTCCTCGCCTCCGCCTCCCCCGCCCGCCTCGGCCTGCTGCGCCAGGCAGGGCTCTCCCCCGAGGTGATCGTGAGCGGTGTCGACGAGGACAAGGTCCACGCCCCGACCCCGGCCGAGCTCGCGCTCGCCCTCGCCGAGGCGAAGGCCGCCCATGTGGCGGCCAGGCCCGGCGTGTTCGGCGCGCTCGTCATCGGCTGCGACTCGGTCCTCGAACTCGACGGGCGGGCCCTCGGCAAGCCGGCCGACGCCGAGGACGCCACCGCCCGCTGGAAGGACATGCGCGGCCGCGTCGGCATCCTCCAGACGGGTCACTGCGTGTACGACACGGCCGCCAAGCGGTACGAGTCGGCGACGGCCTCGACCGTCGTGCGCTTCGGCGAGCCGACGGACGAGGAGATCGCGGCGTACGTGGCGAGCGGCGAACCGCTGCACGTGGCGGGCGCCTTCACCCTCGACGGCCGGTCGGCGCCGTTCATCGACGGCATCGACGGCGACCCGGGCAACGTGATCGGGCTGTCGCTGCCGCTGCTGCGCAGGCTCCTCGGCAAGCTGGACGTGCGGATCACCGACCTCTGGGCCTGAGCCGCCGCCGGGCCGGCGCCGCCGGGCCGCTCGCCGCGCCCGGGCCGGCGCGGGGCCCCGCGCGACACGCCCGGGGGGCTCGTCCGCTCGGGGGCGGGACACGCCCGGGCGTCGGGCCGCGCCGGAGGCACCCCGGAGAACCCCTGGACGGGCGCCTGAGCCGCCCCCGAGGCCCCCTGGACGGGCGCCGGAGGACCCTAGGCGGTCGCCGGGGTTCCGGTCGAGGTCTCCTCGGGGGCGTCCTTGCCGTACGCCACCAGGGTGAGGACCAGCAGAGCGAGAACCGACATCAGGAAGGCGAAGGCCGGCCAGCCGAGCAGACCGACGGCGACCGCGCCGAGGATGCCGTGCACGACCGCGCAGCCGATGAGGAGCCCGCGGCCGAACCGGCCCGGGCGGCGGTCACGGAGGCCCGCGAGGAGGGCGACGAGGCCGCAGACGGCGAGGGCGACCCCGGAGGCGATGCCGAGCGCCCAGGTGCCGGTGACCATCGCGTCGGGGTCCATGCCGTCCAGCGACATCGTCTGGACCTCCAGGAACCGTGCCATCACGGCGTTGATCGCGACGATGCCGGGTGCTTCGAGGAGGAGCACCGCCGCCGTCACGAGGGCTATCGGTCTGCGGGCCACCTCGGCCACCCCCTGGATTCGCCTGTTACCGACAGTACGATCGACAGCGCGAAGGCTACTGGCCGGTAAACCCCTGGACAAGGGGGCGCACACGGTGGGCGGCCGCGGAGCGGTCGGCAAAGAATCGTTGCGCCATTCGTAGGGACTCCACAAAGAAACCCGAATGGCGACTGGCCGCTTGAACAGAGACCTGCGCCACACCTCGGAGCTACTGTGCCGTAAAGGAACCCTGCGTACCGTGGTGCGACAAGGGAATTCACGACCCGAGCAGGCCCGGGGTCACGCTCCGTGTGGGCAAGCTCACCACTGGGGACGGGTCGAAAGGCCGTGTCGGCAGTCCCTAAACTCAGCTTGTTTCAAGGAGGGAGCCATCGTGCGCAAGGTGCTCATCGCCAACCGTGGCGAAATCGCTGTCCGTGTGGCCCGGGCGTGCCGGGACGCGGGTATCGGCAGCGTGGCCGTGTACGCCGAACCGGACCGGGACGCTCTGCATGTCCGGGCGGCCGACGAGGCGTTCGCTCTGGGCGGTGACACTCCGGCGACCAGTTACCTGGACATGGCGAAGGTGTTGCAGGCGGCCGCGGACTCCGGGGCGGACGCCGTCCACCCGGGCTACGGCTTCCTCTCCGAGAACGCCGAGTTCGCCCAGGCGGTCCTGGACGCCGGTCTGATCTGGATCGGCCCGCCGCCGCAGGCGATCCGCGACCTGGGTGACAAGGTGGCGGCGCGTCACATCGCGCAGCGCGCCGGCGCCCCCCTCGTGGCCGGCACCCCCGACCCGGTGTCGGGCGCCGACGAGGTCGTCGAGTTCGCCCGGGAGAACGGCCTGCCGATCGCCATCAAGGCCGCCTTCGGCGGTGGCGGTCGCGGCCTGAAGGTCGCCCGGACCCTCGAAGAGGTCCCCGAGCTCTACGACTCCGCCGTCCGCGAGGCCGTCGCCGCCTTCGGCCGCGGCGAGTGCTTCGTCGAGCGCTACCTCGACAAGCCGCGGCACGTCGAGACGCAGTGCCTCGCCGACTCGCACGGCAACGTGGTCGTGGTCTCCACCCGTGACTGCTCGCTCCAGCGCCGCCACCAGAAGCTGGTCGAGGAGGCGCCCGCGCCGTTCCTGACGGACGAGCAGAACGCGGAGCTGTACGCGGCCTCGAAGGCGATCCTGAAGGAGGCCGGCTACGTCGGTGCCGGAACGGTCGAGTTCCTCGTCGGTGCCGACGGCACGATCTCGTTCCTCGAGGTCAACACCCGCCTCCAGGTCGAGCACCCGGTCACCGAGGAGGTCTCCGGCATCGACCTGGTCCGCGAGATGTTCCGGATCGCCGACGGCGAGGCGCTGGGTTACGACGACCCCGCCGCGCGCGGTCACTCCATCGAGTTCCGCATCAACGGCGAGGACCCGGGCCGCGGCTTCCTGCCCGCCCCCGGCACCGTCACCCTCTTCGACGCCCCCTCGGGCCCGGGTGTCCGCCTGGACGCCGGCGTCGAGTCGGGCTCGGTCATCGGCCCGGCGTGGGACTCGCTCCTCGCCAAGCTGATCGTCACCGGCGCGACCCGCGAGCAGGCGCTCCAGCGCGCCGCCCGCGCCCTGGCGGAGTTCAAGGTCGAGGGCATGGCGACGGCGATCCCGTTCCACCGTGCCGTCGTCGTCGACCCGGCGTTCACCGCCGACCCGTTCCGCGTCCACACCCGGTGGATCGAGACGGAGTTCGTCAACGAGATCAAGCCGTTCGCCCCCGCCGTCGGCGAGGCGGACGAGGACGAGGGCAACCGCGAGACGATCGTCGTCGAGGTCGGCGGCAAGCGCCTCGAGGTCTCGCTGCCGTCCTCGCTCGGCATGACGCTGGCCCGCACGGGCCTCGCGGCCGGTGCGAAGCCGAAGCGGCGCGCGGCCAAGAAGTCCGGCCCGACCGCCTCCGGCGACACCCTCGCCTCCCCGATGCAGGGCACGATCGTCAAGGTCGCGGTCGAGGAGGGCCAGGAGGTCAAGGAGGGCGACCTCATCGTCGTCCTGGAGGCCATGAAGATGGAGCAGCCGCTCAACGCGCACCGCTCCGGCACCGTCAAGGGTCTGACCGCCGAGGTCGGCGCGTCCGTCACCTCCGGCGCCTCCATCTGCGACATCAAGGACTGACCCGCTCCACGCAGTACCGTACGAAGGGCCCGCAGGCAGCCGCCTGCGGGCCCTTCGTACAGGGGCTGTGGATCAGGCCGGACCAGGGGAGGGCCATCACCCATGCGAGCCGACGCGCGCCGCAACCACGAGCGGCTGCTGACCGAGGCCCGGGCCGCCTTCGCCGAGCAGGGCACGGACGCGCCCCTGGAGGAGATCGCCCGCCGCGCGGGCGTCGGCATCGGCACCCTCTACCGCCACTTCCCCACCCGGGCCGACCTGCTCAACTCCGTCTTCCAGGAAGCCCTGGCGGAGCTGCTGGAGCGCTCGCGGGAGCTCGCCGGGGCGGACGCGCCCTGCCGGGCGCTCGTGGAGTGGCTGCGGGCGCTGATCACCCACGCGGTGGAGTACCGGGGGCTCGCGCACGCGCTGATGTCCGCCTCGTACGACCGGAGTTCCGCGCTCTCCCGGTGCAGCGACCCGCTGCGCGCGGCGGGTGAGGCGCTGCTCGGCCGGGCCCAGGAGGCGGGGCAGGTGCGCGCCGACGTGTCCATCGGCGACCTGATGCAGCTGACCAACGCGATCGCGCTGGCGGCGGAGCAGTGCCCGGAGGACGCGCGGCTGGCGGACCGCCTGCTCGCGCTGACGCTGCGGGGGCTCAAGGGCTGACGTCCGGGTCCGCGGCCGGCCCGGTCCCGTTCGGGGGGACGGGCGGCGTGGGACCCCTGGGGGAGGGTCCCTCGGGGCCTCAGCGGCGTCGCATGTCGGCGACCCGCGCGGTGCGCTCCATCGTCTCCGCGGCCATCGCTCCGCCGGGGCCCCGGTACGGGCCGGCGGCCATCCGGCCGCGCTGGACCGGGAGCGGCATGTCACGGCGGGGCCGGGCGCCCGGCGGGTGCTGGTCACCGCCGCCCGCGCCCTGGCCGGTGCCGGCGACGGCGATCTGCACGCCCTGGTCGGCGAGGGCCTGGAGCTCGGTGGCGGCCCGGTCGTCGTGGGCCGGCGGCTCGTCGGTGACCAGGCGGGTGATGACGTCCGTCGGGACGGTCTGGAACATGGTGTCGGCGCCGAGCTTGGTGTGGTCGGCGAGGACCACGACCTCCGCCGCCGCCTGCACCAGCGCCCGGTCGACGCTCGCGGAGAGCATGTTGGACGTGGAGAGGCCGCGCTCGGCGGTGAGGCCGCTGCCGGAGAGGAAGGCCCGGGAGACCCGCAGCCCCTGGAGCGACTGCTCGGCCCCGCTGCCCACCAGCGCGTAGTTGGAGCCGCGCAGGGTCCCGCCGGTCATGACGACCTCGACCCGGTTGGCGTGGGCGAGGGCCTGGGCGACGAGCAGGGAGTTGGTGACCACGGTCAGACCGGGCACGCGGGCGAGCCGGCGGGCCAGCTCCTGCGTGGTCGTCCCGGCGCCGACGACGATGGCCTCGCCCTCTTCGACGAGACCCGCGGCGACGTCGGCGATGGCCGTCTTCTCCGCGGTGGCGAGATGGGATTTCTGCGGGAAGCCGGATTCTCGCGTGAATCCGCCCGGCAACACCGCACCGCCGTGGCGGCGGTCGAGGAGTCCTTCTGCCTCCAGTGCCCGTACGTCTCTTCGTACGGTCACTTCCGAGGTCTGGACGACGCGGGCGAGCTCGCGGAGCGACACGGCCCCATTGGCTCGCACCATTTCGAGGATCAACTGGCGACGTTCTGCAGCGAACACGAAACTGACAGTAACGTGACCGGCCGATAGTTTTCAGCACTATGCGCCGAATTGCAGAAGATGTGCACAGACGGGGCCCCCAAGTGGTATGGGAGACCCCGTCATTGATCCGTCCGGCGCCAGGGCTATGCCCCGCCTTGCCGGGGGTTGTCCGAGTCGGCGAACCGTTCCCGCAGGCGGGAGCGGGGCCGGACCCCGGTGCTACGCCTCGCCCGCGGACTTTCGGGTGTGCAACTGCCGTGCCACTTCCGCGATCGAGCCCGACAGGGAGGGGTACACGGTGAAAGCATTTGCGATCTGTTCGACCGTCAGATTGTTGTCGACCGCGATCGAGATCGGGTGGATCAGTTCACTCGCCTTCGGTGCGACGACACAGCCGCCGACCACGATGCCGGTGCCGGGGCGGCAGAAGATCTTCACGAAGCCGTCCCGGATGCCCTGCATCTTGGCGCGCGGGTTGCGCAGCAGCGGCAGCTTGACGACCTTGGCGTCGATCTTGCCGGCGTCGACGTCCGCCTGGGTGTACCCCACGGTGGCGATCTCCGGGTCGGTGAAGACGTTCGAGGAGACCGTCTTCAGGTTGAGCGGGGCCACCGCGTCGCCGAGGAAGTGGTACATCGCGATGCGGCCCTGCATGGCGGCGACCGAGGCGAGCGCGAAGACGCCGGTGACGTCGCCGGCCGCGTAGACGCCGGGGGCGCTCGTCCGGGAGACCCGGTCGGTCCAGATGTGACCGGAGTCCTTCAGCTTGATCCCGGCCTCCTCCAGACCCATTCCGGCCGAGTTCGGGATGGCGCCGACGGCCATGAGGCAGTGGGTGCCGGAGATGACCCGGCCGTCGGAGAGGGTGACCTCCACCCGGTCGCCGACCCGCTTGGCGGACTCGGCGCGGGAGCGGGCCATGACGTTCATGCCGCGGCGGCGGAAGACGTCCTCCAGGACGGCGGCCGCGTCGGGGTCCTCGCCGGGCAGCACCCGGTCGCGGGAGGAGACGAGGGTGACCCGGGAGCCGAGCGCCTGGTAGGCGCCGGCGAACTCGGCGCCGGTGACGCCGGAACCGACCACGATGAGCTCCTCCGGGAGCTCCTTGAGGTCGTAGACCTGGGTCCAGTTCAGGATGCGCTCGCCGTCCGGCTTGGCGTCGGGCACCTCGCGCGGGTGGGCGCCGGTCGCGATCAGCACGGCGTCCGCGGTCAGCGTCTCCTCGCTGCCGTCGGCCGCGGTCACGACCACCTGGCGGGAGCCGTCCACGGCCTGGCGGCCGGAGAGCCGGCCGCGGCCGCGCAGCACGCGGGCCCCGGCGCGGGTGACGGAGGCGGTGATGTCGTGCGACTGGGCCAGCGCGAGGCGCTTCACCCGTCGGTTGACCTTGCCGAGGTCGACGCCGACGACGCGGGCGGCCTGCTCCACGTGCGGGGTGTCGTCCGCGACGATGATGCCGAGTTCCTCGTAGGAGGAGTCGAAGGTGGTCATCACCTCCGCCGTGGCGATCAGCGTCTTCGAGGGGACGCAGTCGGTCAGGACGGACGCGCCGCCGAGTCCGTCGCAGTCGACGACGGTCACCTCCGCGCCGAGTTGGGCGCCCACCAGGGCCGCCTCGTATCCGCCGGGTCCGCCACCGATGATCACGATCCGGGTCACTGGGATCTACGCCTCGCGTCTCGTTCTGCCGGGGGGTCCCCCCGCTGGGGTGCAGTGCGTACGCCATTGTCCCGCACGCTTCAAGTGCGTACCCCATTCTCCCGCACGCCCGGCACTGCCTCACGTCGGGGCTCGGTAGGCGCGCCGCCCCGGTGCCCGCGGGGCCTGCGCACGTCCGCCACCTCGGAGTTCGCCGGACACCCCGCCCGCTCCCGTACCCTCGGTCCCATGTCGCTCTACGCCGCTTTCGCCGGCAACCTCGACGCGCGGCTGATGAGCCGCCGCGCACCCCACTCCCCGCTGCGCGGCACCGGCTGGCTGAACGGCTGGCGGCTGACCTTCGGCGGCGAGCAGATGGGCTGGGAGGGGGCGCTGGCCACCATCGTGGAGGCCCCCCGGTCCCAGGTCTTCGTGGGGCTGTACGACATCGCCCCGATGGACGAGGACTCCATGGACCGCTGGGAGGGCGTGGGGCTCGACATCTACCGCCGGATGCGCGTCCGGGTGCACACGCTCGACGGCGAGGAGGCGGCCTGGGTGTACGTCCTCAACGCCTACGAGGGCGGGCTGCCCTCCGCCCGGTACCTGGGCGAGGTGGCGGACGCCGCCGAGTCGGCGGGCGCGCCGCACGACTACGTGATGGAGTTGCGGAAGCGTCCCTGTTGATCCGCCCGCGGCTGCCGGATCACCCGTTCGTCGGAAACGACAAGACAACGATCGCATGTCCGTCAGCTCGTCATCTACGCGCGTAGGCAATCTCCGGATACGCTTCTTCGCGTAACAAATCCGTCCGGGGCCCCCCTCGGACTCCCCTCCCCGAGGCGAGAGAGTCAGTGAACGCAACTGCCACCCCGTACGAGGCCGCCGAGGCCGCTGCCGCACGTCTTCGCGAGCTGACCGGAGTCGAGAGCCACGACGTCGCCCTGGTCATGGGCTCGGGCTGGGCGCCCGCCGTCGACGCGCTCGGCGCCCCCGAGGCCGAGTTCCCGGTCACCGAACTCCCCGGCTTCCCGCCGCCGGCCGTCGAGGGCCACGGCGGCAAGGTCCGCTCGTACAAGATCGGTGCCAAGCGGGCGCTGGTCTTCCTCGGCCGCACGCACTTCTACGAGGGCCGGGGCGTCGCCTCCGTCGCCCACGGCGTCCGCACCGCCGTCGCCGCCGGCTGCAAGACGGTCGTCCTCACCAACGGCTGCGGCGGCCTGCGCGAGGGCATGCGCCCCGGCCAGCCGGTCCTCATCAGCGACCACCTCAACCTCACGGCCGCCTCCCCGATCGTGGGCGCCAACTTCGTCGACCTCACCGACCTGTACTCGCCGCGGCTGCGCGCGCTGTGCAAGGAGATCGACGAGACGCTGGAGGAGGGCGTCTACGTCCAGTTCCCCGGCCCGCACTACGAGACCCCGGCCGAGATCAACATGGTCCGCGTCATGGGCGGCGACCTGGTCGGCATGTCCACCGTCCTGGAGGCCATCGCGGCCCGCGAGGCCGGCGCCGAGGTCCTCGGCATCTCCCTCGTCACCAACCTCGCCGCGGGGCTCTCGGGCGAGCCGCTGAACCACGAGGAGGTGCTCCAGGCGGGACGCGACTCGGCGGCCCGGATGGGCGAACTCCTGACCCGGGTGCTCGACCGCATCTGAGCCTCCCGGCTCACCGGGGGCCGCCGAGCGGATCCCCCGGACACGGGGAGGGCCGGGCGGATCCCCGGGTTACGGGAAGGGGCCGGGCGGGGAAAGGCTCCGCGCGACGGCCGCACGCACGCGCCGCCGGCCCGCACCCGCCGCCCTCCCGCCCGCACTCCCCGAAAGGCACACCGTGACGCAGGACGACCTCCTCACCCGGGCCCAGGCATGGCTCGCCGAGGACCCCGACAGCGAGACCCGCGAGGAGCTCGCGCGACTCATCGAAGCCGGTGACACCGCCGAGCTCGCCGCCCGGTTCGCCGGGACGCTCCAGTTCGGCACCGCCGGGCTCCGCGGCGAGCTGGGCGCCGGGCCGATGCGGATGAACCGCTCGGTGGTCATCCGCGCCGCCGCCGGCCTGGCCGCGTACCTCAAGGCCAAGGGCGAGGAGGGCGGCCTCGTGGTGATCGGCTACGACGCCCGCTACAAGTCGGCCGACTTCGCCCGTGACACCGCCGCCGTGATGACCGGCGCGGGGCTCCGCGCCGCGGTCCTCCCCCGGCCGCTGCCGACGCCCGTCCTCGCGTACGCCATAAGGCATCTGGGTGCCGTCGCGGGCGTCGAGGTGACGGCGAGTCACAACCCGCCCCGCGACAACGGCTACAAGGTGTACCTGGGCGACGGCTCGCAGATCGTGCCGCCCGCCGACGCGGAGATCGCCGCCGAGATCGACGCGGTCCGCTCGCTGCACGACGTGCCGCGCCCCGCGTCGGGCTGGGAGACCCTCGGCGACGAGGTCCTGGCCGCCTACCTGGAGCGCACGGACGCGGTCCTGACGCCCGGCTCCCCCCGCACCGCGCGGACCGTCTACACGGCCATGCACGGCGTCGGCAAGGACGTCCTGACGGCCGCGTTCGCCCGGGCCGGCTTCCCGCCGCCCGCGCTCGTCGCCGAGCAGGCCGACCCGGACCCCGCCTTCCCCACGGTCGCCTTCCCCAACCCGGAGGAGCCGGGCGCCATGGACCTCGCCTTCGAGGCCGCCCGTGCCGTGGGTCCCGACATCGTCATCGCCAACGACCCGGACGCGGACCGCTGCGCGGTGGCCGTGCCCGACGCCTCCGTCGAGGGCGGCTGGCGGATGCTCCGCGGCGACGAGGTCGGCGCGCTGCTCGCCGCGCACCTGGTGGGCAAGGGCGCCACCGGCGTCTTCGCCGAGTCGATCGTGTCGTCCTCGCTGCTCGGCCGCATCGCCGATGCCGCGGGCGTCGGCTACGAGGAGACGCTGACCGGCTTCAAGTGGATCGCCCGCGTCGACGGCCTGCGGTACGGCTACGAGGAGGCGCTCGGCTACTGCGTCGACCCCGAGGGCGTCCGCGACAAGGACGGCATCACGGCGGCGCTGCTCGTCACCGAGCTGGCCTCGGTCCTCAAGGAGCAGGGCCGGACGCTGACCGACCTGCTCGACGACCTCGCGGTCGCGCACGGGCTGCACGCCACGGACCAGCTGTCGGTGCGCGTCGAGGACCTCTCCGTCATCGCGAACGCGATGGCCGCGCTGCGCGAGCGCCCGCCCGTCTCCCTCGCCGGGCTCACGGTCGTCTCGGCCGAGGACCTGACGAAGGGCACGGAGTCCCTCCCGCCGACGGACGGCCTGCGCTACCACCTGGAGGGGGCCTACAAGGCCCGCGTGATCGTCCGCCCGAGCGGCACCGAGCCCAAGCTCAAGTGCTACCTGGAGGTCGTCGTCCCGGTCGCCGACGCGAGCGGCCTGACCGCGGCCCGCGCCACCGGCGCGGAGATCCTCGCCGCGATCAAGCGGGACCTGTCCGCCGCCGCGGGCCTGTAGGACAGGTCGGCGGCGCGGGCGGACCCGCCCGGCCGACACGCCGGAGGGCCGGTACGGACACCACGTCGAGGGCTCCCTGGCGGCGACCGCCGAGTTCTGGCGGGAGTGGGTCGACCACTGCACGTACCACGGCCCCTACCGGGAGG
>NZ_JBFBBC010000024.1:0-64540 GCF_040689545.1 Streptomyces sp. NPDC051180 | reverse complement strand
CGCCGTCAACAAGATGGACCTCGTCGACTACGCCGAGCCCGTCTTCGCCGCCATCGCCGAGGAGTTCACCACCTACGCCTCCGAGCTCGGCGTCCCGGAGATCACCGCGATCCCGATCTCGGCGCTCGCCGGCGACAACGTGGTGGAGCCCTCCGCCCACATGGACTGGTACGGCGGCCCGACGGTGCTGGAGCACCTGGAGACGGTCCCGGTGAGCCACGACCTGACGGCCTGCCACGCGCGGTTCCCGGTCCAGTACGTGATCCGCCCGCAGACCGCCGAGCACCCCGACTACCGCGGCTACGCCGGCCAGATCGCCGCCGGGGCCTTCCGGGTCGGCGAGGAGATCACGGTCCTGCCGTCCGGGAGGACGTCCACGATCACCGGGATCGACGCCCTCGGCGAGCCGGTGGACATCGCCTGGGCCCCGCAGTCGGTCACGATCCGGCTCGCCGACGACATCGACATCTCGCGCGGCGACCTGCTCGCCCCGGTCGGCGACGCCCCGGCGACCAGCCAGGATGTCGAGGCGACGGTCTGCCACGTGGCCGACCGGCCGCTCGCCGTGGGCCAGCGGGTCCTGCTCAAGCACACCACGCGCACGGTCAAGGCGATCGTCAAGGAGATCCCCTCGCGGCTGACCCTGGACGACCTGTCCCAGCACCCGAACCCCGGGCAGCTGGTCGCCAACGACATCGGCCGGGTGGTCGTACGGACGGCCGAGCCCCTGGCGCTCGACTCGTACGCCGACTCCCGGCGCACCGGTTCGTTCCTGCTGATCGATCCGGCCGACGGCACCACACTCGCGGCGGGCATGGCGGGCGAGTCCTTCGCCACGGCCAAGGCCGTCGCCGCGGTGGACGAGGAAGAAGGGTGGGATTTCTGAGATGACCCAGGACGTCTACGCCACTTTCGCCAAGGAGGGCGGCCGGGTGGGCTCCGGCTCCCTCGGCTCGGGCACGGGAGGTGTCGCGCGATGTGCGTGCTGACCTCGATGCGCCGCGCGAGCGGTGCGACACGGCTCCACCCGCTCCACCCCGAACGACATAGACGAAGACTTCGCAGAAGCTGAATCGAGGGGAACACTTCCCGTGCCTGCCACCACCCGTACCACCCTCCGCCGCGGCATCGCCGCCGCCGCCGCCCTGCCGCTGCTGATCGGCGCGCTCGCGTCGTGCGGCTACGGCTCCGAGGCCAAGAACGACGAGAAGAAGGTGGCCGCCGAGGGCGAGAAGCTCTCCGCCGACACCGTACGGCTCGGGTACTTCCCCAATCTCACGCACGCCACCGCGCTCGTCGGTGACCAGGAGGGCATCCTCCAGAAGGAGCTGGGCGGCACCAAGCTGGTGTCCACCACCTTCAACGCGGGCCCGTCCGAGATCGAGGCGCTGAACGCGGACTCGATCGACATCGGCTTCATCGGCCCCTCGCCGTCCATCAACGGCTTCGTCAAGACCAAGGGCACCAACCTGCGGATCGTCGGCGGCTCCGCCTCCGGCGGCGTGAAGCTGGTCGTGAACCCGGCGAAGATCAAGACCCTGGACGACCTCAAGGGCAAGAAGATCGCCACCCCGCAGCTCGGCAACACGCAGGACGTGGCCTTCCTCAACTGGATCTCCGAGAAGGGCTGGAAGGTCGACGCCCAGAGCGGCAAGGGCGACGTCTCCGTGGTCCGCACGGACAACAAGGTCACGCCGAACGCCTACGCCTCCGGTGCGATCGACGGCGCCTGGGTGCCCGAGCCGACCGCCTCGAAGCTGGTCAGCGACGGTGCGAAGGTGCTGATCAACGAGTCCGACCTGTGGCCGGACAAGAAGTTCGTGATCACCAACATCATCGTGTCGCAGAAGTTCCTGACGGCGCACCCGGACGTCGTCGAGGCGTTCCTGCGCGGCGCGGTGAAGACCAACGCCTGGATCAACGCCAACCCGGACAAGGCGAAGGCATCGGCCAACGCCAAGCTCAAGGACCTCTCCGGCAAGGCGCTGGGCGACAAGGTGATCGACGCCGCGTGGCCGTCCATCCAGTTCACCAACGACCCGCTGGCGGCCACCCTGCAGGCCCAGGCGGACCACGCGGTGAAGGCGGGCCTCCTGGAGAAGCCCGAGCTGTCCGGCATCTACGACCTCAAGCCGCTGAACAAGGTCCTGAAGGCCGCCGGCCAGCCCGAGGTCTCCGACGCCGGTCTCGGCGCGAAGTAACCAGCCCGCAGCTCATTCCCAGGAGGTGACGACCATGGCCACGACCACGACGCTCGCCAAGGCCGAGGACCGTGCGGCGGTGACGCATGCCGCCCGCATCGAGCATGTCTCCAAGTCCTTCGGCGGACCCGGCGGCGGGCAGCTCGTCCTCGACGACATCACGCTCGATGTCGCCCCGGGCGAGTTCGTCACCCTCCTGGGCGCCTCGGGCTGCGGCAAGTCCACGCTGCTCAACCTGGTCGCCGGGCTCGACCGGCCGTCCGCGGGGTCCATCGAGACCCCCGGCGGCCGGCCGGCCCTGATGTTCCAGGAGCACGCCCTCTTCCCGTGGCTGACCGCGGGCAAGAACATCGAACTGGCCCTGCGGCTGCGCGGGGTGGCCAAGGCCGACCGCCGCACCGAGGCCGAGCGGCTGCTCGAACTCGTCCGGCTCGGCGGCTCGTACGGCAAGCGGGTCCACGAGCTGTCCGGCGGCATGCGCCAGCGGGTCGCGCTGGCCCGCGCGCTGGCCCAGGACAGCGACCTGCTGCTGATGGACGAGCCGTTCGCGGCGCTCGACGCCATCACCCGGGACGTCCTGCACGACGAACTCACCCGGATCTGGCGGGAGACGAGGCTGTCGGTGCTCTTCGTCACCCACAACGTGCGCGAGGCCGTGCGGCTGGCCGAGCGCGTCGTCCTCCTCTCCTCGCGGCCCGGCCGGATCGCGCACGAGTGGACCATCGACATTCCGCAGCCGCGCCGCATCGAGGACGCCGACGTCGCGGAGCTGTCCCTCGAGATCACCGAGCACCTGCGTGGGGAGATCCGCCGTCATGGCCAGCACTGAAGCCGCCCCGAAGTCCCCGAAGTCCGACGACCTCGCCGGCCTCGAAGCCGGCCTCGACGCGCTCGACAGCGTGCAGATCCGGCGGACCCCGGTCCGTGAGGTGCTGCTCAAGAAGGTCCTGCCGCCGGTCGTCGCCGTCCTTCTCGTCCTGGTGGTGTGGCAGCTCCTGGTCACGCTGAAGGTGACGGACGAGTACAAGCTGCCGGCCCCGTCGGCGGTCTGGGACAGCCTGACCGCGATGTGGAAGGAGGGGACGATCCTCGGCGTCCTGTGGACCAGCGTGTCCCGGGCGCTGTACGGGTTCGTCCTGGCGCTGGCCATCGGCACCCCGCTGGGGCTGCTCGTCTCCCGGGTGAAGTTCGTGCGGGCGGCGATCGGACCGATCCTCGCGGGTCTCCAGTCGCTCCCCTCCGTCGCCTGGGTGGCGCCCGCCGTCCTGTGGCTCGGTCTCAACGACAGCATGATGTACGCGGTGATCCTGCTCGGCGCCGTCCCGTCCATCGCCAACGGTCTGGTCGCCGGTGTCGACCAGGTCCCGCCGCTGTTCCTGCGGGCGGGCCAGACGCTCGGCGCGACGGGCGTCAAGGGCGCCTGGTTCATCGTGATGCCGGCCGCGCTCCCCGGTTACCTGGCCGGTCTGAAGCAGGGCTGGGCGTTCTCCTGGCGTTCGCTGATGGCCGCCGAGATCATCGCCTCCTCGCCGGACCTGGGTCTCGGCCTCGGCCAGCTCCTGGAGAACGGCCGGAACAACATCGACATGGCGGGCATCTTCCTGGCGATCATCCTGATCCTGATCGTCGGCATCGCCATCGACCTGCTGATCTTCAGCCCGCTGGAGCGCGCGGTGCTGCGCCGCCGCGGCCTGCTCACGAAGAGCTGAGCCGCCCGATGAACCGCCCCGTCCTCCTCGTCGTCGCCCACGGCAGCCGCGACCCGCGGCACGCGGCCACCGTCCAGGCGCTGGTGCGCCGGGCCGGCGCGCTGCGGCCGGGGCTGCGGGTGGAGACGGCGTTCCTGGAGTTCAGCCTGCCCTCGGTGACGGGGGTGCTGGAACGGCTCGCCGCCGAGGGGGTGCGGGACGTGGTGGCGCTTCCGCTGCTGCTGACCCGCGCCTTCCACGCGAAGGCGGACATCCCCGCCGTGCTCCGCCAGGCCCCGCCGTCGCTGCGGATCCGCCAGGCGGAGGTCCTCGGACCCTCGCCGCTGCTGATCTCGGCGGTGGAGCGGCGGCTGTACGAGGCCGGGCTGACGCCCGGCGACAAGAGCGCGACCGGGGTCGTCCTGGCCTCGGCGGGCTCCACAGACCCGGAGGCGATCGCGGTGATCGCAGAAACGGCGCGGGAGCTGCGGCGCACCGGTTGGTGCTCCGTGCGACCCGCGTTCGCCTCCGCATCCCTTCCCCGCACGGAGGAGGCCGTCCGGGCCCTGCGTGCGGAGGCGGGCGTCCGCCGGGTGGCGGTCGCGCCCTACGTGATCGCGCCGGGCCGGCTGCCGGACCGCATCGCGGCCGGTGCCGCGGCTGCCGACGTCCTGGCGGACGTCCTGGGCCCCTCCCCTGAGCTGGCCGCCCTGCTGGTGGAGCGGTACGAGGACGCGCTGCGCGTGTCGGAGCGGGCGGCCGCGGCCGCCGGTTAGTACGGGGCCTGCGGTCCGTCAGGTGAAGTCGAGGCCGCCGGTCCGGGTCCGCTTGAGTTCGAAGAGGTCGGGGTGGCCGGCCAGGACCCGGAAGCCGTCGAAGAGTTCCGCGGCCCGTTGGCCGCGCGGGACGGCCCGCAGCACCGGTCCGAACCAGGCGGTGCCGTCGACGTGGATCGTCGGGGTGCCCACGTACGCCTCGGCGTCGGGGTCCTTGCCGGCGTCGTGGCTGCGGCGGACGGCCTCGTCGTACGCCGGGTCGTGGGCGGCGTCGGCGAGCGCGGCGGGGAGGCCGAGTTCGGCGAGCGACTCGGCGATCACCGCGTCGAGGTCCTTCCGCTCGCCCTCGTGGATGCGTGTGCCGTACGCGGTGTAGAGCGGGCGCAGGATCTGCTCGCCGTGCTGCTCGGCGGCGGCGGCCGCGACCCGGACCGGGCCGATGGAGGCGTCGACGAGTGCGCGGTACCAGTCGGGCAGGGTGTTGCCCTCGTTGTGGAGGTACAGGCTCATCACCTTGAAGCGGAGGTCGATGTCCCGGAGCCGCTCGACCTCGAGGATCCAGCGGGAGGTGATCCACGCGAAGGGGCAGGCGGGGTCGAAGTAGAAGTCGACGGTGGCTCGGGGCGCGGTCTCGGTGGTCGTCATACGGTCGAATCTAGCCAGGAGGTGGCCTGTCACCCTGGTCCAATCCCAGGCCACCTGAGTGGGCCACTTCGGGGTCAGTCCCCGCGGGTCATCTCGATGAGCCTGAGCACGGTGTTCCAGTTCCGCGCGGTGGCGACGAGTCCCTTCACGACGGCCGGACGGGATACCGCCTCGCCCAGCCTGGACCTCCCGAGGCCGTCGGGGGCGTAGAGGTAGAGCACCCGGTCGCCGAGGGCGAACTCCTCGGGGAGGTAGGCGTCGCGGTCGATCGAGGCGAAGCGCTCCGGGTCGGCGGGCCCGGAGTAGTAGACGGCGTGGAGCTGCTTGCCCTCCAGCTCGGCGGCGGGGAACGGGCAGGCGTCGGCGACGGCGGCGAGGTAGTCGCCGCCGCGGACCAGGCAGTCGACGCGGAAGCCGAAACGGCTCTCGATCGCGTCTTCGAGGCCGGCGGTGAGCGTCTCCTCCGAGGCGGCCGCGTCTGTGGTGAAGACCGCGTTCCCGCTCTGGAGGTAGGTGCGGACGTCCCGGTGGCCGAGCCCTTCGAGCACGTCCCGGAGCTCCGCCATCGGGACCTTCCGGTGTCCGCTCACGTTGATCCCGCGGAGCAGGGCCGCGTACGTCTTCGTCATGGGGCCAATCTAGGTGGCCACCGCGCCGCGTGGGGGGCGGCACGGTGGCCGGTTCGAACACTGGCCGATGGAGGGGATCAGGGAGAAGGCCCTTCACTCATCTGTGACTTATTCAACAAGGTTTCGTAATGACGAATCCATCATTTGCGCTGATAGCGGGCGAGCACCCGATTGCCGTCCTCCACCAGCCTCCTGCGCGGTTCGGCCGCGTCGACGGCGCCGCTGTAGAACTCCTGGAAGGCCGCGGTCGCCACCTTGTCCTTCCACTCCGGATGGCCCCGCACCGACTGCGCTGGCGCCGGGCGCAGCCGCCGCGCGACCGCGTACCGGCCTTCCTGACGGTCCGTCGGACCGTCACGGCGATCCACGCGGTGAGCTGCGCGGATGCGAGACTTTGGCGCAGACACACGGGTCAAGGGAGTGAGCGATGGACGAGGCGCGGGCACGGGAGATCCTGGCGGCGGCGGGGCTGCCCGCCGCGGAGGCGCGGCTGCTCGCGCTCGGGGAGAACGCGGTCTTCGCCGTGGGCGAGCGGGTGGTGAAGGTCGGCCGGGACGCGGAGCTGCTCGGGCGGGCGGAGCGGGAGCTGGCGCTGGCCTCGTGGCTGGAGGCGGCGGGGGTGCCGGCCGTCCGTGCCGCCGAGGAGAAGCCGCTGCTCGTCGAGGGGCATCCGGTGACGTCGTGGCACCGGCTGCCGGAGGCCGTGCGGCCGACCGAGCCCCGTGATCTGGCGCCACTGCTCCGGGCGGTGCACGCCCTGCCGGAGCCGGTGGGGTTCGCGCTCCCCCGCCGCGACCTGCTCGGCGGGGTGGAGCGGTGGCTGCGGCTCGCGGGCGACGCGATCGATCCGGCGGACGCGGCGTTCCTGCGGGAGCGGCGTGACGCCTTCGCCCCGGCCGCCGCCGCGCTGGTCCCGCGGCTGGCGCCGGGGCCGATCCACGGCGACGCCCTTCCGCGGAACGTCCACGTCGGTCCCGACGGTCCCGTCCTGGTCGATCTGGAGACGTTCTCGTCGGATCTGCGGGAGCACGACCTCGTGGTGCTGGCTCTCTCGCGGGACCGGTACGGCCTCGACCCGGCCGCCTACGACGCCTTCACGGAGGCGTACGGCTGGGACGTCCGGGAGTGGGAGGGGTGCGCGGTGCTGCGCGGCGCGCGGGAGACGGCGAGCTGCGCGTGGGTGGCGCAGCACGCTCCGGCCAACCCGAAGGCGCTGGCCGAATTCGAGCGGCGGGTGGCCTCGCTGCGGGACGGTGATCCCGAGGTCCGCTGGTACCCGTTCTGACATCATGGCCCCGGTCGAACCAGTGCGTGCGAACGGGGTGTCGGGATGCGGGTACAGCTGTCCGAGGTGGCGCTCGACGTCGAGGTGAGCGGCGAGGGGCCGGCCGTGCTGCTCGTGCACGGCTTCCCCGACAGCCGTCACCTGTGGCGCGGTCAGGTGGAGGCCCTGACGGCGGCCGGCTTCCGGTGCGTGACGCCGACCCTGCGTGGATTCGGGGCGTCGGACCGGCCCGAGGGCGGCCCGGCGGCGTACCACCCGGCGAAGCACGTGGGCGACCTGCTCCAGCTCCTCGCCCTGCTCGACGTCGACCGGGTCCATCTGGTCGGCCACGACTGGGGCTCGGGCATCGTCCAGGGCCTCGCCGGCGTCGTGCCGGACCGGGTGCGGAGCCTGAGCCTGCTGTCGGTGGGTCACCTGGCGGCCATCCGGGACGCGGGCTGGGAGCAGAAGCAGCGGTCCTGGTACATGCTGCTGTTCCAGCTGGCCGGGGTGGCCGAGGACTGGCTGGCGCGGGACGACTTCGCCCAGCTGCGCGAGATGCTGGCCGAGCACCCGGACGCGGAGGCGGTCATCGAGCCGCTGCGGGCGCCGGGCGCGCTGACGGCCGCCCTCGACATCTACCGCGCGGGCCTGCCGCCCGAGGTGCAGTTCGGCGCCGACCTGCCGCTGCCTCCCGTGCCGATGACGCTGCCGGTCATGGGCGTCTGGTCCACCGGCGACCGGTTCCTGACCGAGCGCTCGATGACGGGCACCGCCGCCCACGTCCAGGGGTCCTGGCGGTACGAGCGGGTGGAGGAGGCGGGCCACTGGCTCCAGCTGGACCAGCCGGAGCGCGTGAACGACCTGCTGCTCTCGTTCCTGAAGGAGAACGGCTAGGCCCCGCCCTGATCGCGCCCCCTAGGCGACGGCGACGGCCTGGCGCAGGGGCCACGTGGGGTCGATGACGGCCTCCGGGTCGCCCTTGCCGCGCAGGAACGCCTGGAAGTTCTCGGCCCAGGCGCGGTACCAGCCGATCTGGCGCGCGTGGAGTTCGGCCGGGTCCAGGGCGGCCACCTGCCGGTGCCGCTCGGCTATCGCGACGGCGACCCGGACGGCGGCGAGCGCGTCGGCGGCCGCCTGGTGTGCGGCTTCGAGCACGACGCCGTACTCCCCGCAGACCGCTTCCAGGGTGCGCTTGCCGCGCCGGTAGCGGTCGACGGCGCGGTCGATGGTGTAGGGGTCGACGACCGGGCCGATGTCGGCGCCGCCGAGCCGGTCCGTCAGCGAGGGCAGGCCGTGGCGGCGCAGCTCCGCGGCCAGCAGCGTCAGGTCGAAGGAGGCGTTGTACGCGACGACCGGCACGCCGTCCTCCCAGTAGGCGGCGAGGGTCCGCGCGATCTCGTCGGCGACCTCGCGCACCGGCCGGCCCTCGGCCGCCGCGCGCTCGGTGCTGATGCCGTGGATCGCGGACGCCTGCTCCGGGATGCGGATGCCCGGGTCGGCGAGCCAGTCCCGCCGTCGGGTGACGCGCCCCCCGCCGTCGACCTCGACGATCGAGGCCGTGACGATCCGTGCCTCCAGCGGTTCCGTGCCGGTCGTCTCCAGGTCGAAGCCGACCAGCGTGTCGCCGTGCCAAGCCATCGGGTCCTCCTTACGTGATCTCCCCCGTGGTGCGACCACCCTCGCACGCGCCACTGACAACGCTCCCGGAACCCCCCTGCGGGGTCAGGAGACGGGCCGGGAGTCGAGCCAGACGGACTCGAACTCCTCGCGGTAGGTCTCGAAGAGGCCGTGATCCCCGTCACGTGCCTGCTGGCCGTGGCGGACCACGTTGCGCCCGCCGCCGCGCAGGACGAGGACCGGTGCCTCCATGCCGCGGGCGCGGCGCAGGTAGGACTGGACGACGCCGACGCCGTCGGGGCCGTCGCCGTCGACGAGGTAGGCGGTGAAGCGGGGGGTCTCGTCGAAGACGTGGATCTGGAAGGCGCCCGGGTCGCGCAGCTTGGAGCGGACCCGGCGCATGTGCAGGATGTTCATCTCCACGGAGCGGCTGAGCTCGCCCTTCTTCAGCCCGAGCTCGCGCTCGCGCCGCTTGACGGCGCTGCTCGCGGGGTTGAGGAAGAGGAGCCGGGTCCGGCAGCCGGACTCGGCGAGGCGGACCATGCGCCGGCCGGAGAAGTTCTGCACGAGCAGATTGAGACCTATGCCGGTGGCGTCGAGGCGGCGGGCCCCGCCGAAGAGGTCCTCGGCGGGCAGCTGCCGCTGGAGCCGGACCCGGTCGGGGTGGACGGAGACCACGTCCGCGTACCGGTCGCCGACGAGGTCCTCGACGGCGTCGACGGGCAGCCGGTCGGCGGAGGGCACCCCGGCGCCGCTGCCGAGGATCTCCAGGATGCGGGCGGAGGCCCGCTCCGACTGGGCGAGGACGGTGAGCGACAGGGCCCGGTTGCGGGAGACCACGTTGCGCGTGACCTCCAGCTCGTCGAGGGCGAGCTCGACCTCGCGCCGGTCGTCGAAGTAGGGCTCGAAGCACGGCCAGTGCTGGACCATCAGCTCGCGGAGCTGCGGCAGCGTGAGGAAGCTGAGGACGTTGTCGTCGGCCGGGTCGAGGAGGTAGCCCTTGCGCCGGGAGACCTCGCGGACGGCGACCGCCCGCTGCACCCATTCCTGGCCGGCGGGTCCGGCCGCGGCCACCACCCACTCCTCGCCGTGCACGGGTTCGTACACGGGCCGCAGGACGGCGGCGACCACGGCGCGGAGCCGCTGCTCGACGAGGTTCAGCCAGATGTAGGCGCGGCCGGCGCGCTGGGCGCGGGTGCGGACCTCGCTCCATGCCTCGGCGCCCCAGTCGAGCTCCGCGCCGATCTCCACCGGCCGGGCGACGGTGACCGCACCGGGCGGCGCGACGGCTCCGGCCGGCGCTTCGGCGGGGTCGGCCGGCCCCCCTTCGTGACCCGCGTCACCTGGGGGCAGCTCCAGACCTCCCGAGCTCACCCGTGCACCGCCTTCTGCTCCTGGAAGCCCGTTTCGACCACTCCGACAACGATCAAGGAAGGGTACTCCGCGAGCGGGAGGCGGTGCAGCAGGATCGTCAGGCTCCTTGCTCAACTCCCCAGATCGGGCTGCCCGTTCTCGGAGGCGAGATCGGGCGGAGTGAGCGGATTCATAGCGGTTACGTCCCGGGGCGCGAGCTGGAAGCCCTGCCAGTGGACCGGCATCGGCTGCTGGTCCTCGTCACGGGCGACGTGGTGGAACCCTATGTTGACCCACACGGACGGTTTGGTCAGAGTCTCCCCGTTGACCCATTTGTCCACGCTGTCACCGGCGTTGGCCGGGCAGTTGCCGATGTTGTTGCTGGCGTACTGCTCGCAGGCGCGGGCCTGGGTGAAGTACACGTCGTGCTTGCTGAAGCCGCGCCCGGCGTGGGTGTCGGTGTGGCCGGGCACGATCTCGTACGAACGGGCGTGGCCGTCGGCGTTCTTCCCGGTGCCGCTGACCACCCGCCACCAGCGCATGTTCTTGGCGTCTCCGGCGAGTTCCTTGGTGACGAGGGTGCGCTGGGTCTTCACGGTCGGTCCGCCGCCGCCGGCCGCGGGCGGGGTGACGGTGGAGTCGTACTGCTCGATCCGGTCGTTGGTGGTGCCGTCCAGGCCGAAGTCGAGCTTCCAGAAGACGTTGTGGGCGTGGCTGGTCGCGTAGTCCTTGGCACCCTTGCCGAGGGGCCAGCCGCGGCCGTCGGTGGCGTTGTAGTCGACCGGCGAAAGGCTGCCGGTGGCACCGACGTTGGCGCCGATGGTGCCATCGGCGGAGAAGCGCCATTCGGAGATGTACTCGTACCAGCCGACCTTGTTCACCGTGTAGACGAGCAGGTCCTTGGCCTGGGCCTGGTAGACCTTCTCGCCGCCGTCGCTGGCCATGCGGTACGCGTGGCCGCGGGCCCGGGTCGTGGTGCACAGGCCCTTGATCTGGCCGACCTCGGGCACCTTGACCGTGGTCAGGGTGCCGCCGGGGCACTCGGCCGGCTTGAGGTTCTGCAGGCCCCAGCCGAAGCCGGCGCCGGTGAGGTCGTCGTACTCGGCACCGCCGTCGTCGTACGGCACGTGGATCTGGGCGAGCCGGGCGCTGGTGAGGACCCGGATGGGGGCGGCGGCGCCGGGCGGCTGGTAGGTGACGCGGTCCAGGGTGAGGCCCGCGTCGGTGCTGTAGCGCCAGCACATGCGCCAGGTGGCGCCGCCGTCGAGCTTCTGCATGATGTGGTACGCGGCGGAGCAGCCGGGCGGGGCGGCGGTCGCGGTGCGCGTCGGGGCGGGCGGTGCGGGTGCGGCGGTGGCGCCGGTGGCGGGGCCCGCTGCGGCGGTGGCGCCGGCGAGCAGGACGCCGACGGTCAGGGCGGCGCCCCGCCGGCGGCCGCGCCGGTCTGGCTGGGTGGACATGGGGACGTACTCCCTCGTACGAACGCGGGTGGGAACCGGTGCGGCGGTGGTCAGCCGACGCGGGTGACGGTCCTTGCGGAGAGGTCGACGATCAGGTCGCGGGTGTCGATCCAGGCCCCGTTGAGGACCTTGGTGACCAGCCGGACGCACCGGTGCTCGCCGCAACGGGCCAGCTGCGCGGGCACGTTCGCCTCGCGGTAGGGCCGGTAGACGTCGCCGTTGAACCAGAGCTGGGCGGGCGAGGTGAGCCGCGTGCCGGTGGCGTCCGCGTAGTCCTCCTTGACCCCCTGGCCGAGCGGGCTCGCGAGGATCAGCTCCATCGCCTCGCGCAGTTCCTCGGGGTGGGCGGAGGGCTGGACCCCGCGCTGGGCGGCCGACCTCTCGACCTTCCCCGTGACCAGGTTGACGGTCCGGGTGATGAGCTCGTCCCGCCCGTAGTCGTAGAACCGGACGTCGGCGCGGCGCGTGTCGTCGCCGGGCTGCGGGTCGGAGAGTTCGGTGCCCAGGTGCTGCGGGCCGCGGCCGCCCTCGACGTTCTCCAGGGCGGCGGCCGCGGGCGGGGTCAGCGCCAGCGCCTCGGCCCGTGCGAGCTCGTCGTCGGTGAGCGGGTCGCTGCCCACGCCCTTCGCCCCCTCGGGGACCCGCGGTGCCACGGTCGCGGGTCCGGGCGTGGCGCCGGCGGCCTGCACGGCACCGTCCTCCGCCGGCCCGTTCGCCCCGCCCCCGCCGTTCGCCCCGCCGAGCGCGGTGGCACCCGCCGGCGTGGGCGGAGTCGCCCCCACGGAAGCCCCCGGCAGGGCGATCGCGACCGCGACGGCCGTTCCCGTCACCGCCATGGCCGCTCCGGCCACCACCTTCCCCAGGTGGCGGCGCGCTATTTCGTACACACTTCCCCCTCCATCCCCCTCTTGGTCTGCGGTCACCCGGTAGGACGGGGCTAAGTCCTAGGAGGTTGCCCCAGTTTCGGGCAGGATCTGGCCGAAGAACACCTCCAGAACCCGGACAGAAGAGGAAGAGTCGAATCCATGCAAGTCTGGCCGGGACAGGCGTACCCCCTGGGCGCCACCTACGACGGAGCGGGCACCAACTTCGCGGTCTTCTCGGAGGCCGCCCACAGGATCGAGCTGTGTCTGCTCCACGACGACGGCTCGGAGACGGCGGTGGAGCTGCGCGAGACGGACGCCTTCGTCCGGCACGCCTACCTGCCGGGTGTGATGCCGGGTCAGCGCTACGGGTTCCGGGTGCACGGCCCGTACGCGCCGGAGCGCGGGCTGCGGTGCAACGCGGCGAAGCTGCTCCTCGACCCCTACGCGCGCGCGGTGTCGGGGCAGGTGAAGTGGGGCGAGGCGGTGTACGGCTACCCGTTCGGGCGGCCGGACGCGCGCAACGACCTCGACTCGGGCCCGCACACGATGACCTCGGTCGTGGTCAATCCGTACTTCGACTGGGGCGACGACCGGCGCCCGCGCACCGAGTACCACCACACGGTCATCTACGAGGCCCATGTGAAGGGCCTGACGATGCTCCACCCGGACCTTCCGGAGGAACTGCGGGGCACCTACGCGGGGCTCGCCCACCCGTCGGTCATCGGCCACCTGAAGGAACTCGGCGTCACGGCGCTCGAACTGATGCCCGTCCACCAGTTCGTGAACGACCACCGCCTGGTCGACTCGGGACTGTCGAACTACTGGGGCTACAACACGATCGGCTTCTTCGCCCCGCACAACGCGTACGCGTCCTGGGGCGACCGGGGCCAGCAGGTCCTGGAGTTCAAGTCGGCGGTCCGGGCCCTGCACCAGGCGGGCATCGAGGTCATCCTCGACGTGGTCTACAACCACACCGCCGAGGGCAACCACCTGGGCCCCACGCTCTCCATGCGGGGCCTGGACAACCCCTCGTACTACCGGCTCGCGGACGATCCCCGCTACTACATGGACACCACCGGCACGGGGAACTCGCTGCTCATGCGCTCCCCGCACGTGCTGCAGCTGATCATGGACAGCCTGCGGTACTGGGTCACCGAGATGCACGTGGACGGCTTCCGCTTCGACCTGGCGGCCACCCTGGCGCGCCAGTTCCACGAGGTGGACCGGCTGTCGTCGTTCTTCGACCTGGTGCAGCAGGACCCGGTGGTGAGCCAGGTGAAGCTCATCGCCGAACCCTGGGACGTCGGCGAGGGCGGCTACCAGGTGGGCAACTTCCCGCCGCTGTGGACCGAGTGGAACGGCAAGTACCGCGACTGCGTCCGGGACCTGTGGCGGGGCGAGCCGCGCACCCTCGCCGAGTTCGCCTCCCGGCTCACCGGCTCCTCCGACCTCTACCAGGACGACGGCCGGCGCCCGCTCGCCTCGGTCAACTTCGTGACCTGCCACGACGGTTTCACCCTGCGCGACCTCGTCTCGTACAACGACAAGCACAACGAGGCGAACGGCGAGGGCAACCGGGACGGCGAGAGCCACAACCGCTCCTGGAACTGCGGGGTGGAGGGCGAGACCGAGGACGTCGGGATCGCCGAGCTGCGCGCCCGCCAGACGCGCAACTTCCTGGCCACCCTGATGCTGTCGCAGGGCGTGCCGATGCTCAGCCACGGCGACGAGTTCGGCCGGACGCAGGAGGGCAACAACAACGCGTACTGCCAGGACAACGAGGTGTCCTGGGTCCGGTGGCCGAAGGAGAACAGCGAGGCCGAGGGAACCCTGCTGCGGTTCACCCGGGCGATGGTCCGGCTGCGGCACGACCATCCGGTCTTCCGGCGCCGCCGGTTCTTCCACGGGCGGCCGGTGGAGGGCACCCACGACGAGCTGACCGACATCGCGTGGTTCACCCCCGAGGGCGAGGAGATGACGTCCCGCGACTGGCAGGCGGCGCACGCCCAGGCGCTCACCGTCTTCCTCAACGGGAACGCGATCTCGGAGCCGGGCACCCAGGGCGAGCGGATCGCCGACGACTCCTTCCTGCTGATGTTCAACGCCTCGTCCCAGGAGCTGGAGTTCGCGGTGCCCGACAGTCACGGACGCTGCTGGCGGACGGTCGTCGACACCTCCGACCCCGAGGGCATGCCGCCGCAGGAGGGCCCGGAGCTCGCGGCGGGCGAACGGGTGACGCTCGCGCCGCTCAGCCTGACCGTTCTGCGCCGGCCGGCCTGAGGCCGGCGTCCTGCGGCGTCGCCGGTTCCGGCATCCGGATCCGTACCGTCCAGGACAGCACCGCGCAGGCCACGGCCGCCCCCACCGCCACCGCGAAGGCGGCGGGGGCGCCGTGGCCCTCGGCGAGCCGGCCGGAGAGCGCGAGGGCGAGGGCCTGGCCGCCGACGATCCCGCTGGTGAGGAAGGCCATCGACTCGGCGAGCCGGCCGGCGGGCACGGTCCGCTCGGTGAGGCCGAAGACGGTGATCAGATGGGGGGCGTAGGCGGCGCCGAGGACGATCACCACCGCGTACAGCGCGCCGAGGGAACCGACGGCGAGCAGCGGGACCGAGAGCACGACCAGCCCGGCGGTGGCGGCGCGCCAGCGGGTGGTCAGCCCGACGCGGGCGGGCACGGCCGCCATCGAGAGGCCGACGGCCGCGCTCATCACGCCCATCGCCGCGTAGACGAGCCCGGCCTGCGCGGGCGCCCCGAGCCGCTCGGTCAGCGCGGTGATCCCGGCCTGCGAGGCGCCGAACATGGCGCCCTGGAGGACCATCGTCCCCCGCAGGGCGTACGCCGACGCCGGCAGCCGCGTCCGTTCGGCGGCACTCTTCCGGGTGGAAGCGGTCGTCTCCGGGGCGGTGGCCCGGGCCGTGGGGTGGAGGGCGAAGGCGGAGCCGCAGACGAGCAGCAGGAGAGCGGCGGCCAGCAGGGCGGCGGCAGGGTGGGCGAGGGCCGCGGCGAGACCGACGAAGGCCGGGCCGAGGACGAAGGACACCTCGTCGAGGGTCCCCTCGAAGGAGAGCACGGCGCCGACGACCCGGTCGTCCGCCCCGGAGCGGCGGGCGAGGGCCACCGAGCGGGTCCGGGCGAGCGGCCCGACCTGGGGGACGGTCGCTCCGGCGAGCACGCCGAGCGCCATCAGCCAGGCGGTGGGGGACCGGTCGAGGGCGGCGAGGACCAGGGCAGTGACCGCGACGGCGTTGGCGAGGGAGGCGGCGAGCACCACCCCGCGCTGGCCGTGCCGGTCGGCGAGACGGCCGACGAGCGGTCCGGCGACGGTCTGTCCGGCGGCGAGCGCGCCGCCCGCGAGCCCGGCCACGGCGAGGGAGCCGCTCGTCTCGGCGACCAGGAGCAGGCTGCCGAGCTGGCACATGGCGGTCGGCAGCCGGCCGAGGAAGGAGACCACCGGCAGGACCGGGCCGAGCAGGGACAGCGTGTCGCGATACATCCGGAGCATCAGGCGAACGTAACGCGATGCACACGAACGGGTGCATGAGGCGATGACACAGAAGCCCTCCGGCGGGGTACGTACGTTCGCATGACCTCTCTCCCGGTCCCGTCCACCCGGTCCGCCGCGTCCGCCGCCGCTCCCGTCCCCACCGCGACCTACCGCCTCCAGCTCCAGCCGGAGTTCCCCTTCGCCGCCGCCGAGCGGGCCGTGCCGTACCTCGCCGGGCTGGGGGTCTCGCACCTCCACCTCTCGCCGGTGCTCGAGGCGGTGCCCGGCTCGACCCACGGCTACGACGTGACCGACCACCGGTCCGTGCGGGCGGAGCTGGGCGGCGAGGAGGGGCTGCGGGCGCTGGCCGCGACCGCCCGGGCGCACGGGCTCGGCCTGGTCGTGGACCTGGTGCCCAACCACATGGCGGCCGACCCCCGGCACAACCACGCGCTGCGCGCGGTGCTCCGCGAGGGACCCGACTCGCCGTTCGCCCGCTGGTTCGACGTCGACTGGCGGGCCGGGGACGGCCGGATGCTGCTTCCGGTGCTGCCGGCGCGGCTCCCGGAGGTCAGGGACCGGATGCGGGTCGCCGGCGGCTCGCTGCACCTGGACGGCCAGGAGTTCCCGCTCCGCCCGGGGACGGAGGGCCTGCCGCTGGACGAGCTGCTCGACGCCCAGTGGTACCGGCTCGGATGGTGGCGGCTGGCCCGTACGGAGCTCGACTACCGGCGCTTCTTCACCGTCTCCGAGCTGATCGGGGTGCGGGTGGAGGACCCGGAGGTCTTCGCCGCGACCCACGCGAAGATCGTGGAACTGGTCGCGGACGGTGTGGTGGAGGGCCTGCGGATCGACCACCCGGACGGGCTCGCCGACCCCCAGGGGTATCTGGAGGACCTGGCGGCGGCGACCGGCGGGCGGTGCTGGACGGTGGTGGAGAAGATCCTCACGGGGGCGGAGACGCTGCCCGACGCCTGGCCCGTCGCCGGCACCACCGGGTACGACGCGCTCCGGCAGCTCGACGGCGTGTTCACCGATCAGGCCGGCTCCGAGGAACTCGCCGAGCTCTACCGGGAGTTCGTCGGCAAGGCCGCGGACCGGGGCGGGCGGTGGGAGGCCACCGCGCGGCGCGCGGCGTACGAGGTGGTGACCCACGACCTGGCCTCCGAGACGGCCGCGCTGACCCGGATCGCGGGCCGGATCTGCGCCGCCGATCCCGCGCTGCGCGATCACGCCCCCTGGGCGCTCGCCACCGCGATCCGCGAACTCCTGGTCCGCGTGCCGGTCTACCGCCCCTACCGGAGCGGCGGCGAGGAGGTGCTGACCGCGGAGGCCGCGCGCGGCGCGAAGGCCGCGTTCGCGGTGCCGGAGGAGGCGGCGGCGGTCGACACCGTACGCGACCTGGCGCTCGGCCTGCGCGGAGACGGCCCCGAACACCGTTCGTTCCGGGCCCGGTTCGCGCAGACCTCGTCCGCGCTGCGGGCCAAGTCGGTGGAGGACACAGCCTTCTACCGGTACACGCCGCTGCTGTCCGCGAACGAGGTGGGCGGCGACGCGGGGCGCCCGGCGGTGCCGGTGGAGGAGTTCCACGCGTACTGCCGGCGGATCGCCCGGGACTGGCCGTCCGCCGGGACCGTGCTCTCCACGCACGACACCAAGCGCAGCGCCGACGTGCGGGCCGCCATCGCGGTGCTCGCCCAGTGCCCGCGGGTGTGGGAGGAGCTCCTCGCCGAGGTGGCGGGGGTGCCCGCCCCCGACCCGCACGTGGCGTGGAACGCCTGGCAGACGGCCTTCGGTTTCGGCGCGCCCGACGCGGAGCGGCTGGTGCCCGCGATCCTCAAGTCCGTGCGGGAGGCGGGGCTGCGGACCAGCTGGACCGAGCCGGACGCGGGGTACGAGCGGGCCGTCGCCGACTTCGCCGCGGCCGGACCGGGCCGGCTCCCGCTGCGGTCCGCCTCGGAGGCCGCCTTCGCACTGGAGCCGCACATCCGGGCGCACGCGCTGGGCGCGGTCCTCGCGCAGCTGACGATGCCGGGGGTGCCGGAGCTCTACCAGAACACGGAGCGGGAGTACCGGGCCCTGGTCGACCCGGACAACCGGGCCCCGTTCGCGGTCGGCCCCGACGACGACCGCACGGCCCTGGTCCGGGCGGCGCTGGCGCTGCGCCGCGCCCGGCCGGAGGTGTTCGGCCCCGGCGGCACGTACGTCCCGCTGGCGGCGAGCGGTCCGGCGGCCGACCACTGTCTCGCCTTCGCCCGCTCGGGCGCGGTGGTGACGGCGGTGACCCGGCTGTCGCTCCGGCTGGCCGAGGCCGGTGGCTGGCAGGACACGGAACTGGTCCTGCCGGACGGCCGCTGGGCCGATGTCCTCGACGGTGTACGGGAGTTCACCGGCGGGCCGGCGACCGAGCTCAAGCTCGCCGAGCTGTTCGCCGACCGGCCGGTGGCGCTCCTGGTGCGGGCGGGGTGAGCCGCCCGCCCGGCGCGGGTCAGGAGCGGGAGACGCGCGAGACCTCGCACTTGGTGTACTCGGAGGCGTCGCCGGAGCCCGGGTAGGGGGTGGCGAGTTCGGCGCGCTCGGAGGCCCCGGCCTTGACCGCGATGGCGGTCTTGGTCGCGGTCGCGGGGACGGCGGTGCCGCCCGCGTCGCCGGTGAACCGCATGGTGATGTTGTAGTCGTAGTCGAGCACGCCGTCGTTCTTGACGGTGACGCGGGCGACGAGGTTCTTGGTCGCGGCGTCGTAGGTGCACTCGTCGATGGTCACGTCGCGGACGGCCTTGTTCGAGCTGCCGGAGCCGCCGGTGACGGAGCCGCCGGAGCTGCTGCCCGAGGTGCCGTCGTTGTCGCTGTGGTTGCTGCCGCCGCTGCTGGAGCTGCTGCCACCGGAGCTGCTGCCGCCGCAGCTGCCGCCGTGGGAGCCGCGGGCACCCGTGAGGGCGACGACCGCGATGCCGAAGACAGCGATGGCGCGGACATGACGCATCTTCATGTTTGAATCCCCGTTGAAAGTGGTAAGACATACGCTTCTTGACGAGCGCACGTCACCCTAACAGCGGTCGTGGGACCCTCCGCCCGCCTCCGTCCCGGCTCAGCCGCCCGGACGGACGATCAGACTCCGCGGAGCCCGGGTGATCAGGCCGGTGTACGTGGGGCGGAAGCCGTCGGCGAGACGGAGCCGGGGCATGGCCGCGAAGAGCGCGCGCAGCGCGTACTCGGCTTCGAGCCCGGCGAGGATGACGGCCGGGCAGCGGCCGCTGCCGTAGGTGAGCTGGTCGCCGTCGTCGCGGAACGGGTCGAAGCGGTCGGGGTCGCGGAAGCGCTCCGGATCGCGGCCCGCCGACCCGATGAGCAGCGCCACCGCCGCGCCGGCCGGGACGGTGCCGCCGCTCACCGGGACCTCCGCGCGGGTGCGGCGCACGGCGATCTGCACCGGCGGATCGCGCCGCAGCGACTCCGTCCAGGCGCGGGCCACCAGCCCCGCGGGCGCGTCACGCAGGGCGGCGACCAGGTCGGGGTCGGTGAGGACGTTGGCGAGGAAGGACGCGAGCGCCTTCTCCCGTACGGCGATCTGACCGCCGCACTCCCCCGCCAGCGCTCCGGCCGCCCGCCCGCGCACCAGCCGCATCATGTCCCGATAGGGCACGCCGACGGCGGCGGCCACCGTCCCGGCGGGCAGCCAGTGACAGAAGTCGGCGACCAGATCGGCCTGGCCGCGCTCGGCGATCCGGCGGGCGAGGACGAACGCGGTGCGCTCCGCGACCGCCCCCAGCGCGGCGACGCCGATGTCGACGTGCGCGTCGTCGCACGGCGGGTCGCCCGGCCGGTGGCCGTGCGTGAAGCGGGCGTCGGTGAGTGCGGCGGCGACGTCCGCGTACCGGCTGAGCACCCAGGCGCGCAGCAGCGGGTCGTAGGTGAGCGGGAACTCCTCGCGCAGGACCCGGTGGATGCGGTGCGGGTCGCGCGAGGCGCCGGGGTCGAGGGGGCTCGGCGCGACGGTCCGGCCGGTCGGCCCGCCCGGCCCGGGGGCGACCGGGTCGACGGCGGTCCGCACCCGGCCCGGCACGGCGCCGGGGGTACGGGGCGGGGCGCCGGCCCGGTGCGAGGCGGCGCCCGCGTCCGACGGCACGGCGGGCGCCATGGACGGGATGCGGCTCCAGGGGTCGTCGGCCGCCCGGGGCCGGTCGGCCCCTATGCCGCGGTTCGGCTCGTCGCTCATGGCGCCCCCTGTCGATCGGCGGTGGGTGCCGCGGCCGGAGAAGGCGGCGCGGGTCCCCCCAGCCCACCATCGGCCGGGCCCCGCCGCCCGCCGCGTACCGCCGAACGGGTGAACGCCCGCGGTGTCGGGCGGGGGTCAGTCGTGGGAGAGGCGGAAGGCCATCTGGCCGAAGCCGACCACGTCGCCCGGCCGCACCACCACGGCGCCGGTCACCCGGCGGCCGTTGACGGTGGTGCCGTTCGTCGAGCCGAGGTCGCGCAGCACCCACATCCCGCCCTGGAGGGAGAGTTCGGCGTGCAGCCGGGAGGCCGTCTCGTGGCTGAGCCGCAGCCCGTTGACCGGGTCGCGGCCGATCCGCAGCGGATGCGGTCCCGGGCGGGGCATCAGCAGCTTCGGGAGCCGCTCCGCGTGCCAGGCGCGGCCCAGGCGCGCCGTGAACGCGGACATCCGCTCGACCGCGCCCACCACCCGCCGGGTCCAGGTTCCCTCGGTCCTCAGGTCCGCCGTGAGCAGGTCGAGTTCGTCCGGCCGCCGGGCCTGGAGCGCGCGCTCCATCCGGAAGAGGAACGTGTCGTGCGAGAGGCGGCCCTGAGCGGCGCCCTCACGGAGCAGCACCAGCGCACGGTCCCGCTCGGCGTCGGTCAGCCGAGGAGAGTTCGCCGGAAGCTCGAAAGGGGTCGTCACACGGTCGATTGTCGGCCCGCCGGGCCCGCAGTGTCCAGAAGCCCCCGTGGCCTGGGAATTCGCTACCGGCCGCGGGGGCGCCCCTGTTACGGTCTGCCGTCCTCGCAACCCGGATCCCCAGGGGGAAATCCCGACGTGACCACGTCTTCGACCGCTTCTTCTCCGACCGCTTCCTCGCCCGCCTCCCCGGCCCCGCAGGGCCTCGTCGTCCGCCCGCTCACCGGCCCCGGGGAACTGGACCTGTTCCTCGGCCTCTCCTACTCGCTCGACCACGAACTCGCCGACGACCTCGCCACCGGCCGCCGGCTGCCGGAGTGGATGTGGGTCGCCCTCGACGGCGACCGGCTCCTGGGCAGGCTCTCCTGGTGGACGAAGGCAGCCGGCTCCGCGCCGCAGGCCCTCGACTTCCTCGACCTCTCCCCCGAGCTGTCGCACGAGGAGCGCGTCGAGGTCGGCGTACGGCTCCTGGAGACCGCCACGGCCGCGGTGATCCCGGCGGGCACGCGCCGCCCGGAGTTCGAGCGGTACATGCCGGCGGACTGGCGCGACGTGCCGGAGGTCCGCTCCCTGCTCGCATCCGTCTTCGGCGTCCTGGAGCGCACGGGGGCCCGGGCCCTGGTCGAGCGGCTCCGTCTGGAGTGGCGCCCCGGGACCCCGGTGCCGGAGCCGACCGGGCGTCTGGACTTCCGGCCGGTGCGGGACCGCGAGGACCTCGTGGCCCTGATGACTCCGGTGATGGAGGGGACGCTCGACGCCCACGGCCGGGCGGACCTGGCGTCGGGTCTGTCGGTGCGGGAGGCGGCGGAGCTCCACTTCGACGAGGAGCTCGCGCACTACTCCTCGCCCCGCGCCTGGTGGCGGGTCGCCCTCCTGCCGGAGAGCGGGGAGCCGGTCGGCTTCGTCATCCCGGCGCGGAACAACTACCACCACACGATCGCGTACATCGGCGTCCTGCCGGCGCACCGCGGGCAGGGGCACATCGACGAGATCCTGGCGGAGGGCACCCGCGTCCTGGCCGCCGTCGACGTGCCGCGCGTCCGGGCGGCGACCGACCTGGGGAACGTCCCGATGGCGGCGGCGTTCGCCCGGGCGGGTTACGTGAACTTCGAGCGCGCGATCAACTACGTGTGGGACGTGCCGGGCGCGCCGGGTTCCTGACTGCCAGGATGGTCGCGGTAGTCCGTGGTGGAGTGACTGGGCCGTCGACGAGGGGATTCCCGTGCTCTTCGAGGTGTGGGCGCCGAGCGCCCGTGACCGGGTGGTGCTGGCGCTGGAAGGCGTCGCCCACCCCCTGGAAAGAGACGCCGAGCGGGAGGGCTGGTGGACCGGCGTCGTCCCCGCCGAGGACGGCGACCGGTACGGCTTCGCCCTGGACCACCACCCGGTCCTGCCCGATCCGCGCTCGCGCCGCCAGCCCGACGGGCCCGACGGCCTGAGCGCGGTCGTCGACCACTCCGCGTACGCCTGGCACCACGAGTCCCCCCGGCTGCGGCTGCGCGGCGCCGTCCTGTACGAGCTGCACGTCGGCACCTTCACCCCGGAGGGGACCCTGGACGCGGCGGCCGCGCGCCTCGGGGAGCTGGCCGGGCTCGGCATCACCCATGTGGAGCTGATGCCGCTGTGCCCGTTCCCCGGGGTGCGGGGCTGGGGGTACGACGGGGTGGCGCCGTGGGCGGTCCACGAGCCGTACGGCGGCCCGGGGGCCCTGAAGCGGTTCGTGGACACCGCGCACGGCCTCGGCATGGGCGTGGTCCTGGACGTGGTCCACAACCACCTGGGCCCGTCCGGCAACCATCTCCCCTTCTTCGGACCGTACTTCACCGACAGCCACCACACGCCGTGGGGCGCCGCCGTGAACCTGGACGCGCCCGGTTCCGACGAGGTGCGGGCCTACTTCGCGGGCAGCGCGCTCGCCTGGCTGCGGGACTACCGGATCGACGGGCTGCGGCTGGACGCGGTGCACGCGCTGGCCGACACCCGGGCGCTGACCTTCATCGAGGAACTCTCCTCGGCCGTGGACGAGTTGGCCAAGGAGCAGGGCCGCCACCACTTCCTGGTCGCCGAGTCCGATCTGGGGGACCCGCGGACGACGACGCCGCGCACGCTCGGCGGCCTGGGTGTCCACGCACAGTGGAACGACGACTTCCACCACGCTCTGCACACCGCTCTGACCGGCGAGTCCCAGGGGTACTACGGGGACTTCGCGCGGGCGCCGATGGCGGCGGTCGCCAAGACGCTCACCCATGTCTTCTTCCACGACGGGACGTTCTCGACGTTCCGCGACCGGCACCACGGCAGGCCGGTGGACCGGGAGCGCACCCCCGCCCACCGGTTCCTCGGCTACTCCCAGACCCACGACCAGATCGGCAACCGGGCCCTGGGCGACCGGCTCTCGGCCTCCCTCTCCCCCGGCCTGCTGGCCTGCGCGGCGACCCTGGTGCTCACCGGCCCCTCGGTGCCGATGCTCTTCATGGGCGAGGAGTGGGGCGCCACGACGCCCTGGCAGTACTTCACCGACCACACCGACCCGGAGCTCGCCGAGGCCGTGCGGCGCGGCAGGCGGCGGGAGTTCGCGGAGCACGGCTGGTCCGAGAACGACGTGCCCGACCCCCAGGACCCGGCCACCCGCGACCGGTCCGTGCTCGACCGGACCGAACGCGAACGCGACCCCCACAAGCGCCTGCTCGCCTGGTACCGCCAGCTCATCGCCCTGCGCCGCACCCTCCCCGACCTCACCGACCCCGACCTGGCGGGGGTGAAGGTCGCCTTCGACGAGGAGGCCCGCTGGCTGGTCTTCCGCCGCGGCGACCTGCGCGTGGCGGTCAACCTCGGCGGGGAGACCGCGGTCATCCCCCTGGGCACCAACGGACGCGACCGCGTCCTGGCCGCCTGGGACCCGGTCGAGGCCCCCGGCGCGGACGGACTGCTGCACCTGCCGGGCGAGTCGGCGATCGTCCTCACCGACGGCTGACCGGTCGGCGCCCGCCCCGGTGGATACTCGGCGGATGACCTCCATCCACCGCACCGGAGCGGGCAGGGAACGGATACGGGACTGGTGCCTCGCCCGGCTCGACGCCTGGCCGGTGCCGCACGAGCAGGACGTCTTCCACGCGGGAGGGGCCGGGACGCACGTCGTGACCGCGGGGTCCCCCGGCCCGGAGGGGACGACGGTCGTCCTCGTCCCGGGCACGAACCTCAACGCCGCCGCGTCCCTGCCCCTGGCCGACGCCCTGCTCGCGGCCGGCCACCGGGTCGCGCTGCTCGACGTGCCCGGCCAGCCGGGTCTGAGCTCCGACGAACGCGACCTGGCGAAGGGCAGGTTGAGCTGGTACGGCCGTTGGCTCGACGAGGCCGTCGCCGAGGTCGGCGGCGGCCGGCCCGTCACGGTCCTCGGTCACTCCTTCGGCGCCGCCATCGCCCTGTCCGCCTCCTCGACGTGCATCGAGCGGCTGGTCCTCGTCTCCCCCGGCGGCCTGTGCGCGCTGCGTCTGCCGCCCGCTCTGCTCGCCGTCTCGGCCGCCTGGTACCTGCGTCCCACCCCCGCGCGCAGCGCCAGGCTGCTGCGCGCCCTGCACGCGCCGGGCCGTGAGCCCCGGGCCGAGCTGGTGGAGTGGATGACGCTCGTCGCCCGGAACACGCGCTCCAGCGGGGCGCCGGGACGCGCGGAACCCCGTGCCCGCAAGGTGCCGGTGACGGTGGCGACCGGGGAGCACGACGTCTTCCTGCCGCCGGGGCGCCTGCGGCCGGCCGTCCGCCGCCGCCTGGACGGCCTGGAACTCGGCGTCCTGCCGGGTGCGGGCCATCTGGTGGTGGAGGAGTTCCCGGAGCGGATCGCCGCGCTCGTACACCCCTGACGGGTGGCTACTCGACGATCGCCATCTCGTGGGGGGTGTTGTTGAAGCGGCGGCCCGCGCCGTCCTCGGTGGCCGTGACGATGTCCTCGATGCGGACGCCGAAGCGGCCGGGCAGGTAGACGCCGGGTTCGATGGAGAAGCACATGCCGGGGACGATCGGCAGTCGCTCGCCCTCGATCATGTACGGGGGTTCGTGGGTGGTGACGCCGATGCCGTGACCGGTGCGGTGGATGAAGAACTCGCCGAACCCGGCGTCGGTGATGACCTTGCGGGCCGCCCGGTCGACGTCCTGGCAGGCGACGCCGGGGCGGACCGCCTCGAAGCCGGCCTGCTGGGCCTCCCGGACGAGGTCGTGGACGCGCCGCTCCTCGTCGGTGGGCTCGCCGACGTGGACGGTGCGGGTGGTGTCGGAGCCGTAGCCGTGCTTGAGGCCGCCGAAGTCGAGGACGACCATGTCGCCGTGCTCGATGACCCGGTCGCCGGCCTCGTGGTGGGGGTTGGCGCCGTTGGGGCCGGAGCCGACGACGGTGAAGTCGACCTGCGAGTGCCCGAACTCCATGAGGAGCCGGGCGAGGTCGGCGGCGACGTCGGTCTCCTTGCGGCCGGCGAAGCGCACCTTGAGGATCTCGCCGTACGCCCGGTCGGCGGCGGCACCGGCGGCGGCGATCCGGGCCAGCTCGTGGGCGTCCTTGACGCCGCGGAGCATCGGCAGGGCCTCGGTGAGGGAGACGTACGAGGTGCCGGGCAGGGCCTTCTGGAGGCCGAGGAGGTGCATGGCCCAGGCGTTGTCGCTGACGCCGAAGCGGCCGTCGACGTCGAGGAGGGGCGCGGTGACGGCGTACGGGTCCTTGCCGTCGGTCCAGTCGCGCAGGGTGAGCGCGGAGGCGCCGGTGGCCTTCTCGGCGTCGGGCGCCTCCAGGGTGGGGACGACGAGGACCGGATCCTGCCCGGCGGCGAGGACCAGGACGGTGAGCCGCTCGGTGAGGGCGGTGGGCTGGTAGCCGGTGAGGTAGACCAGGTCGGGGCCGGGTGCGACGAGCACCCCGGCGAGCCCGGCGTCGGCGGCGGACTCGGCGGCGCGGGCCATCCGGGCCCGGTAGTCGTCCGCGGTGAAGGGCACGACCTCTTCGGCGGCTTCGGTGCTCGGCATGGGGCTTCTCCTCGGCTTCCGCTGCGTCCGGCGACGTACTCGTCCCCCAGCATCCTGCCGGGAGGCGCCGCCGGCCGCGACCCGGGTCAGCGGCGGTCCGGGCCCTGGGCGATGAGCCGCTCCAGGAGGTCCTGGAAGTCGTCGCCGACGACGATCCGCAGGTCGCCCCGCTCCTCGTCGTGCTCGCTGAGCTGGGTGAGCGTGCCGCCGCGCCACCAGAAGACGTACGGGCTGATGGCGCCGGGCACGTCCTCGTACCCGGAGGCGGCGAAGGAGGCCATCGCGCCGAGCGCCGGGATGATCGAGGTGTCGCGGATGGGGTGGAAGGCGAGCTGGTGCCGGAACGGCAGCGCGACGAGGGCGCCGTGCTCGCCGATCGGCAGGCCGGTGGTGCGCCGGACCACCCCGTCGAGGTCGAGGACGCGGCTGGCGGTGTAGAAGGAGTCGCCGAGGATGATCTCGAAGCACATGCCGTCGGCGTCGCGCACGGTCTCGTGCTCCTCCACCGGCAGTCCGCGCAGGTTCCGCAGCGCCCGGTCGCGGAGCTGTGCGTGGTCGCCGAGCCGTTCGAGCGCCTCGTCCGTGAGCATCATGACGCTCTCCGGCAGGTCGAGGGCGAGGATCTCGTACAGCCCGGGGGCGACCGTCCTCGCGTAGCCGAAGGCGGCCGCGTCGATGCCGTCGCCGCTGACGACCCGGGGGTAGAGCTGGGCGCGGATCTGCTCGGGCGGCAGGGTGTCGAGGGCGGAGGGGCCGTCCATGGCGCGGACGACGAGGCCGATGTGCCGCTCGATCGTGCCGGGCCAGACGCGCGGGCCGCGCCGGTCCTGGTGGCAGACGGCGGCGAGGTTCCCCAGGCCGAAGCGGCGGCCCTTGTCGTCGATGACGTGGTCGGCGTAGACCGTGACCTCCAGGCCGAGTTCGGCGAAGGTCTGTCGCACCCGGCCGCGGAAGAGCGCGGCCTCGCGCTCGGAGAAGTACGCGAACTCGGGGTCCCTCGGTGCGTCGTCGCCGTCCCGCCTGGGTCCTCGTCGCAGCCACCCCACGCCTGCCCGCCTTCCGTCGCCGTTGCGCACAGGGTAGCGACTGCGGATGTCAGCTCCCCAGCCGTCGGGTGAACTCGGCCACCGGCCCCGCGGCTTCGCCGTGCGCGCCCGCCGCGACCAGCAGTTCGGTGCGGTGGACGAGCCGGGGTGAGACGAGGGGCACGGCGGTGGCGCCGGGGACCCCGCCGGCCGCGGGGAGCGGCAGCAGCACCAGTCCGTGGCCGGCGGCGGCGAGTGCGGTGAGGGTGCGGGGGTCGGTGCCCTCGTAGCGCAGGGCGGTGCGGAAGCCCCGGCCGGCGGGTCCGGCGTGGACGGCCCGCAGCAGGTCGAGGGGGACACCGGCGGCGGGGGCGTCGAGCCAGCGGGCGTCGACGAGGTCGTCGAGTCGGAGCCCGGTGCGCCGGGCGAGCGGATGGTCCGTGGGCAGGACGACGGCGAGCGGCTCCTCGGCGACACGGGCCGAGGCGAGCGGGGCGATGTCGGGCAGCCGCAGCGGGTCGCTGGGGGCGGCGATGCCGTCGACGAGTCCGGCGTCGGCCTCGCCGGTCGCGACGGCGGCGGGCACCCGGTCCCGGGGCAGGCTCCTCAGGGTGACGCCGGTGGCGGGCAGCGCGGCGAGGGCACGGGGGTGCAGGGCGAGCGGGGAGGCGGCGACGTCCAGGGTCGCGCGGGGCGCGGCGGCGAACCGGCCGAGGTCGGCCCGGGCGGCGTCGAGGCGGAGCAGCAGCGCCCCGGCGTGTTCCAGGAGCCGTTCGCCGGCCGGCGTCGGTGCGACGGGCCGCCGGGTGAGCAGCGGCGTTCCGAGGTCGGCCTCCAGGGCGGCGATGTGCTGGGAGACCGCGGACTGGGTGTAGCCGAGGGTGCGCGCCGCCGCCGAGAAGGAGGCGAGCCGGGTGACGGCGACGTAGGTGCGGAGCAGGTGCGGATCCATCGGAGCGGCGGCTCAGGACCCGTCGGGGGCGGTGAGCAGGGCGCGGGCGTAGTGGGCGAGCGAGCGGTTGTAGCGGGGCAGCAGCGGGGCGAGGGCGCCGAGGGCGAGGGAGGCGGCCTCGCGGTCGCGCCCGGTGTCGGCGAGGGCGAGGGCGAGGAAGGCGTCGACGGCGCCGGCGAGCGCCGTCTCGTCGGCGTCGAGCCGGTCGGCGGGGATGTCCCTCTCGGCGGTGAGGAGTTCGACGCTGCGGTCGGGCCGGCCGAGGTTGCGCAGGCTGCTGGCGAGCTGGATGACGGCCCGGCGGCGGCGCAGTCCGGTGAGCCCGCCGTCCAGGGCACGCCGGTAGAGCGCGACGGCCTGCTCCGGCAGGCCGGTGGAGTCGTGGGCGGCGCCCTGCTCGAAGAGGGCGGCGGGGTCGTCGGCGGGGCGCTCGGCGGCGAGTGCGGCGACCCGTGCCCGGAAGTCGGCGGGCTCGTACGCGTCGAGCCGCTCCCAGAGCGCGGCGACGCGGCGCTCCCAGTCCTGATCGTTCGTCATGCGGCCACCCTATCCAGCCGTGCATCAGCGTTCGTGATGGACGATGCAGGAATCATCGTTGGACGTGAACGAGGGCCGCCGCACAGCATGGTGGCCATGCACACCACTCCGCTTCCCCGCCCCGTCCGCACGCCCCGGATCGCCCTGGTCGGCGACCGCTCCCCGCACGTCCGCTCGCACGTCCGCGTCCCCGTCCTCCTCGACGCCCTCGCCGAGCGCGACGGCCTCGCCCTGGACGCGTACTGGATCCCGACCCCCGACGCGGCGGCGGACGGCGCGGTGACGGGCTTCGACGCGGTCTGGGTCCTCCCGGGCAGCCCGTACGCGAGCGAGGCGGGCGCCCTCGCGGCGATCCGCAGCGCCCGCGAGGACGGCGTGCCCTTCCTCGGCACCTGCGGCGGCTTCCAGCACACCCTCCTGGAGTACGCGCGGAACGTCTGCGGCCTGGAGCGCGCCGCGCACGCCGAGAACGACCCGGCCGCCGACCCCGGCGACCTGCTCGTCGCGCCCCTCGCCTGCTCCCTCGTGGGACACGAGGGCGTCGTCCGCGTCTCCCCCGGCTCCCTGGCCGAGCGGGCCCTCGGCGCCGAGCGGACGTCCGAGCGCTACCACTGCGCGTACGGCCCCGGCACCCGCCACCTCGACACGCTGAGCGCCCACGGCCTGCGCTTCACCGGCGCCGACGAGGAGGGCGGCGTCCGCATCGCCGAACTGCCCTCCCACCCCTTCTTCCTCGCCACCCTCTTCCAGCCCGAACTCGCCGGCGACGGCACCCGGCCCCACCCCCTCGTCCGCGCCCTGGCGGTGGCGGCGACGGAGCACGCGGCGGGCTAGGGCCTGTCGTCAAAATCCCCTCGTTGCCCGAAGGGCGGCCCTGCGGCGTCTGGTGCGTGCTCTCGGTGTGCCGGGTGGAAGTGCTCGTACTGGGCGTACTCGCGCTTTCGCCCGGTGCGGCGAGAGCGCGTGCCAGGCGTCGCGGGGCAGAGGGGAATTTGACGACAGGCCCTAGTCCATCGGCACGACGAGGTGGGCGCGGTGGCGGCCGCGGGCGACGAGGCGGGCGTTGGCCTCGTCGGAGTCGTGGACCCAGCGGGCGGCGTGGTCGGGGTCCTTGCCGAAGCGGATGTGGCGCGCGACGAGCCGGGGGACGCGGTGGGCGGGATCCAGGTCGAGGTACCAGGTCTCGTCGAGGAGGGGGAGGACGGCGGACCACGGGGGCTCGTCGTGGAGGAGGTAGTTGCCCTCGGTGACGACGAGGGGGATGTCGGGCGGGACCGCGATCGACCCGGCGACGGGCTCCTCCAGGGCGCGGTCGAAGGCGGGGGCGTAGACGGTGGTGCCGGGCTCGGGGGCGCGGAGGCGGGCGAGGAGCGCGGCGTACCCCGCGGCGTCGAAGGTGTCGGGGGCGCCCTTGCGGTCCGCTCTGCCGAGTCGCTCCAGTTCGGCCTGGGCGAGGTGGAAGCCGTCCATCGGGACGAGGACGGCGAGGCCGTCGAGGCGCTCGACGAGCCGGGCGGCGAGCGTGGACTTCCCGGCTCCGGGGGCTCCGGCGAGCCCGAGGACCCGGCGCCGGCCGGGTGCGGCGAGCCCTCGCGCGCGGGCCACGAGCCGGTCGAACCCCTGTGCGTCCATGCGGGGCATTGTCGCACCGCGGCCGGCCGGGGGCGCGGGCCCGACCCTCGTCCGCGCCCCTCCCCCTACCCTCGGTGCGACCCTCGATCCGGCGAGGGTCGGACGGACGGCGACGCGGGTCGACGCGGATAGATCCCTCCGGTTCCGCGTATTACGTTGGGGTAATGCCGTCCATCGCACTTGTGACCCTCGTCGTCCGTGAATACGACGAGGCCATCGCCTTCTACACCGACGCTCTCGGCTTCGAACTGGTCGAGGACACCGACCGGGGCGACGGGAGCCGCTGGGTCGTGGTCCGCCCGCGCAACGCCGCCGGTGTCGGCGGTCTCGGCAACGTGGGTCTGCTGCTGGCCCGGGCCAAGAACGACGCCGAGTCGGCCTCGGTCGGCAACCAGACGGGGGGACGGGTCGGCTTCTTCCTGCACACCGAGGACTTCGCCCGCGACCACGACCGGATGACGGCCGCCGGGGTGAAGTTCCTGGAGGAGCCGCGCCACGAGCCGTACGGCTCGGTCGCCGTCTTCGAGGACCTCTACGGCAACCGCTGGGACCTCCTCCAGCCCGCCGGGTAGCACCGGAGCCGAGGAGCGCCGGCGCCGGGAGCACCGGCCGCCGGTCGCACGGGACACGGGGGCGTCTGCCGCACGGGACGCCGGGACGCCGGCCGTCCCGGGGCGCCGGCGGCGCGACGGACCCGGGCGGTCCGCGGGCCGCCCGTCGCCCCGCGTAAAACCGGTGTCGCCGACGGGGCCGCGCTCCCTACACTCGCGGCACGGCGCACCGACCGGTGGGCCGTGCCGTCGCGTGGACCGAGGGGAGCCGACCGTGCGCAGCCACATCACCGCCGCCGTGCCGGCGCTCCGTGACCGCTTCGACGTGATCCTCGCCTCTCGCCCCGGCCGGTGGCGGCTGCGCGCCCGCCATCGCCGACCCGTGACGTCCTGATCCCCTTCTCTCCGGGATCCGTCCGGGAATCGCGCTGCCCTGTACTCCAGCAGCAGCGAAAGGCACGACACCGTGCGTACCGACCTGAACACCCGCGCCGTCCGCAACCTCGGCATCCTCGCCCACGTCGACGCGGGCAAGACCACCGTCACCGAGCGGGTCCTGTACCTGACGGGTGCGATCCACAAGCGCGGCGAGGTCCACGACGGCACCACCGTCACCGACTTCGACCCGCAGGAACGGGACCGGGGCATCACGATCTTCGCGGCGGCGGTCAGCTGTGACTGGGCGGGCCACCGGATCAACCTCATCGACACGCCCGGCCACGTCGACTTCTCCGACGAGGTCGAGCGCGCGCTGCGCGTCCTCGACGGCGCCGTCGCCGTCTTCGACGCCGTCGCGGGCGTCGAGCCGCAGAGCGAGACCGTGTGGCGGCAGGCCGACCGGCACGGCGTCCCGCGCCTCGCGTTCGTGAACAAGCTGGACCGGGCCGGCGCGGAACTGGACACGGCCGTCGCGTCCATCCGCGACCGGCTCGGCACGGTCCCGCTGCCCGTCCAGCTCCCCATCGGCCGCGAGGACGCCTTCACCGGCGTCGTGGACCTGGTCAGGATGCGGGCGTACGTGTGGGCCGACGGGGCCGACAGCTACGCGGACGAGCCCGTCCCGGACGACCTCCGGGACGAGGCCGGGCACCGCAGACGACGCCTGGAGGAGACGGTGGCGGAGCTGCATCCGGGCGCCCTGGAGGAGTTCTGCGCGCACGACGGGCTGACGGACGCCACGCTGGCGGCCGCCCTGCGGGACCTCACCCTCTCGGGCGGCGGCGTGGTCGTCCTGTGCGGCTCGGCCTACCGCAACCGGGGGGTCGAGCCGCTGCTCGACGCCGTCGTCGCGTACCTCCCGGCCCCGTCGGACATGCCGCCGGTGCGCGGCGAGGTCCCGGCGGACCCGGCGGCGCCGTTCACCGCGCTCGCTTTCAAGGTGAGCGCGACGGCCACCGGCCGCATGACCTACGTCCGCGTCTACGCGGGCACGATCGGGAAGGGGGACACCGTGCTGGACACCGGCGCGGGACGGACGGAGCGGATCGCCCGCATCCTGCGCGTCCAGGCCGACCGGGCGACGGAGGTGGACGAGGCCCGCGCCGGCGACATCGTCGCCGTCGTCGGACCGAAGTCCGCCCGTGCCGGGGCGACGCTGTGCGCCCCGGACGCGCCGGTCCTCCTCGAACCGCCGACGACCGCCGACCCGGTGGTGTCGGTCGCCGTGGAGGCCCGCCGCGCCACGGACACCGGCCGCCTCGCGACGGCGCTCGCCCGGCTCTCCGAGGAGGACCCCTCGCTCGTCGTGCGGTCCGACCCGGAGACGGGCCAGACGGTCCTGTCCGGACTCGGCGAGCTGCACCTGGAGGTCGCGGTGGAGAAGCTCCGGCGCGACCGGGGCGTCGAGGTGACCGTCGGCCGTCCCCAGGTCGCCTACCGGGAGACGGTGTCGCAGGGCGTCACCGGGCTGCTGTACCGCCACGTCAAGCAGGACGGCGGCTCCGGCCAGTTCGCCCATGTCGTCGTCGACGTCGAACCCACCGGCTCCGAGGCCGACTTCGAGTTCCGCTCGACGGTGACCGGCGGCCGCGTGCCGCAGGAGTACGTCCGCGCGGTCGAGGCCGGCTGCCGGGACGCCCTCGTCGAGGGTCCCCTCGGCGGCCATCCGGTGACGGGTGTCCGGGTCACGCTCACGGACGGCGCCACGCATCCGAAGGACTCGTCGGAGATGGCGTTCCGCACGGCGGGCCGCTTCGCGCTGCGCGAGGCGCTCCGCGCGAGCGCCATGACGCTCCTGGAGCCGGTGGCCGACGTCACGGTCACCGTCCCGGCCGAGTCCGTCGGCTCCGTCCTCGGCGACCTCGCGGCCCGCCGCGGCCGGGTCACGGACCAGACGACCCGCTCCGGCACGGCGGTCGTGGAGGCGACCGTGCCCCTGGCCGAGCTCTTCGGCTACGCCTCCCGCCTCCGGGGCCGCACCCAGGGCCGGGGCACCTTCACGACCCGTCCGGCGGGGTACGCCCCCGCACCCCAGGGCCTGACGGTGTGAACCGGCGTGGTCCGGGCCGTGGCGACCCCACGGCCCGGACCTCGCGCCGGCGCGCTGCCGCGTGACACCGGCGCGCCGTCGTCAACTCCCATGCGTTGCAGTTAGGTTGATGGAAAAGGACGCAAGGGGGAAAAGTGACGAACCAGCAGGATGGGCTCTACCGAGCGGAGTCGGACCCGGCCTGGAACATCGTGGCGGCCGGCACCGCGCACGTCACCCTGCATCCGGACGACAGGTCACCCGAGTTCATCGTGGTCAGCGGGCCGTGCCCGCGCTGCACCCACGCGACCGTGCACACCGAGCCGCTCGTCTCGTACGCCGGCGCGCTCGGCGCCTCCGGCGTGCTGTCCCGCCTGCTGCACCGCCGGGCCGTCGAAGCCGGATCACGCGAGGTCGAGGTCATCTGCGCCTGCCTCACCACCCACCCCGAGGCCGGTGAACAGAAGGGCTGCGGTGCCTCCTGGGTCCTCCACGTCGAGTGGAGTGGCTGATGCGGATCGACGTCACGCCGGGCAGAGCCAGCACGCCGGCCAGTCGGGCCCACGCCGAGGAGTCCCGCACCCTCCTGGCGAGCGAACTGACCCGGGTCCGCGCCCAGGCCGAGAACTGGCGCAACGGCCTCGCGGCCCTCCTCGGCCTCCTCACGGCGGTCGGCATCGTCAAGGGTCCCGACACGATCCAGGGCCTGTCCGGCGGCGCTCGCGGCACCGTGGGCGTCCTCCTCCTCGGCGGCCTCCTGCTCGCCGCGGCCGGCGCCTTCTTCGCCATGCGCGCCGCGTTCGGCATGCCGAAGCGCCGCGTCGCCGACGCCTCGCTGGAGGACCTGCTCACCCGGGAGCGGCTCACCACACACCGGGCCGTCCGCGACCTCCGCCGCGCCGTCGTCGCCGGCTTCCTCTCCCTGGCCATGGTCACCGCCGCCATCGGCCTCACCTGGTACGGCCCGCGCCCCGGTGAGCCGGGCGTGCAGATCGTACGGACCGACGGAAGCGCGCTGTGCGGCACGCTCGTCGGGGTGGACGCGAAGGGGATGCGACTGCGCGTGAAGGGCGTGGACCGGCGGGTGCCTTCTGGTCTGATCGCGTCGGCCAAGTCGGTGGCGAGCTGCCCGTAGGGGGTTACTGGAGGTTGGCCGTCCAGCGAGCGTCGGGGACGACGCCTTGACGGTGGAGGTCGAGGATAACTGGGGCGGTCTGCTCCCAGAGGACGTCGACGATCTCATGGATCAGAGTGCCGTATTCAAGCAGTGGCCTCGCCTTCTCGCCGAGTATCTTTTCGGCGTGCTCGCGCAGGAGGTCGCGTCGGACAACAGCTGGCGGATGGGTTGAGGATGCAGGGAGTGGAGCACTCGCTCCCTGCATCAGCAAGGAAACTGATCGGTTCAGGACTTCACAGGCCGCGAAGAAGAGTTCGACACCTGCATGGGACAGCTCCAGGCCGCATCCTCTGCCCAAAGCCGCCAGGCACAGTGACCAGCCGATGACGTCGGCCTCGGCTTCCTGTTCCCGTCTCCATGCGATTTCGGCAACGGGAACGCTACCGATGCCCAGCATTCGACGCGGCACCCTCCGGTCTGCGACGTGCCCGGCAGCGACGTGGCCGTACTCATGACCGAGGACGAAGAGCTCCATGCCGTCCCGCAAGACGGAGCTCAAAGCACCAACGGCCTCAGAAGGCATATAGGCGGGAGCCTTGCTCGGCTTGCCCTCGATGAGATAGGCGAGCACAACGTCGCGAAAGCGGCGAACGGCTAGCGGCGAGTCCCGCAAGTGGCGATGGACATCGTCCGAGTCCGGGTGGAACGCGTACCAGCCATCGTCCCCGATCTCGTGGGGTATCGCCAAGGCGACGGCTTTGGCGAAGAGGTTGGCGAAGTTCAGAAGTTCGTTCTCAAAGGCCACGATATGCGTCGGAGAGTCGGGGGCGAGCAAAGTCACTGCGTTGACCTCGCCCGTGGAAAGCATGCCAAGCACCGGTCGCGTGAAGGGGCCGGCAAGAACTTCCTCCAGGCGGTCCGCCAGCGAGTGGATCAACGAGTACCCCACGCGATGCTCGTCAGGCCCGCAAGGCGGCCAGTGATCCAGCTCCGCCACTCCTGTCCGGGCGAACCATTCCACCTGCTCGTCCGAGAAGCCCTGTGTCCTCGCTATCGCGATGAAGACCTTCTCCATGCCGGTCCCCGGCTTGGGGTACCTCAGCCCGGTCGCCTCGGCTATCTGCGTCTGCAGCTCCCACAGATAGGCCCGCGCCTTCTCCGTGTCATCCGTCACCGTGAAGCCACTTCCCTCCGCTCACCCGTCAGTCTGGCGGCAGCTGGTCCACCGTGTCCGCAGAACGCCCGGGGCGGATCTGCGCGCGGCTACCGCCGGACACGGACCTCCCCCCAGGCTGTCATCAGCCGGAGCAACACGGAGAAGGAGCCGAACATCACCGCGGCCACGTCGGCCCCGCTGCCGCGGACGTCGCTCTCGGCGGCAACCACCTGGGGGTCACCCTCCCGGTACTGGACGGTCAGAGCCGTACCGGCCGGGCTCCTGCCGTGTCCGCTCCCCACCGGGAGGTTCGCCACCACCGTCCGCCTCTTGGTCTCGAAGCGGACCTTGCATCCACCCAGGAAGCACCCCGAGCCGGCGGCCACCAAGGTGGCGGACGCCTGTCGGCCGTCCTGGAGAGAGCGCAGGTGCTGCGCCGCCGGAAGCCGCACGAGGCCCGACAGGGCGGCCAGCAGCAATGCGAGGACCAGCCCGATGGTGAGACCCACACACGGCTCCAGGGCTCTCCCGCCCTCGTTCATCGTGGCGCCCGGTGCACCCACCCGCTTCGTTCGTCGCCCTAGCACGATAGGCACGGGGTCCCAGCGCAAATGTGGGGGGGGAGGTCAGCACATCTGCGCCGTCAGGACTGCCGGAGCCACGAAACGAGTTCACGTGCCGAGGTCCAGCTCCGCCCGCACGGTCTTCCCGACCGGTACGCGATCGAGTACCGCCCACCGCGTGGCCAGCGCCTCGACGAGGAGCAGGCCGCGCCCGCCCTCGTCGAGGGCTCCCGGGTCGCTGCGGGCGGGGCGCCGCTCGCCTCGCGTGTCGGCGACGTCGATCCGGAGCAGCCTGCCGGGTGTGTACGAGAGCGTCAGCTCGAAGTCCCGCCCCGGCACCCGCCCGTGCGTCACCGCGTTGGCGGCGAGTTCGGCGACGAGGAGCGCGGTGGTGTCCGAGACCTCCGAGCCGTACGGAAGACGCCACCGGTCGAGCTGATGGAGGGCGAGGCGGCGGGCCAGGCGGGCGCCACGCGGTGTCGAACTGAAGCGCTGCCTGAACACACGTACGGTGACGGCGACTTCGTGAGTCGCAGGGGAGTTCATGAGGCCAATGTGGCGTCGCGCGAGACCCGTCACCAGGTCAGCGACCCGTACGCTGCGACAGCGTACGGGTTCACGCTCTGGACGGTACCGGTAACTACCCGTGAGCATGGGTCCGTTCAGCACGAGCGCACGGGTGCGAGAGGTGGCCGGAGTGACGGACGAGGTACCGGACGAGGGTCCAGGCGGAAGCGAACCGGAGACGTCGGACAGCCTGAAGGCGTTCGGAGAGGTGGTCAAGGCGTTCCGCAAACGGGCCGGACTGACCCAGGAAACCTTCGCCCCGCTCGTCGGGTACTCGGTGCCGACGGTCGCCTCGATCGAGCAGGGCCGACGGTTACCCTCCTCCGACTTCGTCGACCGGGCCGAGGACGTGCTCGACGCGTTCGGGGTCATCCGGGCGGCGGCAAAGCACTTGGCGCGCAAGCCCGGGCTGGCGAAATGGTTTCGGCAGTGGGCGAGGCTGGAAAGCCAGGCGGCGACGCTCTACACGTATGAGAACCGGCTGGTGCCGGGGTTGTTGCAGACTCCGGCGTACGCGAGGACGCTGTTCGGAGAGCGCATCCCAACACTGGACGACGACGAGATCGAAGCGCTGCTGGCGGCCCGAGTCGAACGCAAGAAACTGCTGACAGACCGCCCTCACACGATCTACAGCTTCATCGTCGAGGAGCACGTCCTACGCCGCCAGACCGGCGGCCGTGACGTCATGCGCGAGCAGACGACGCACATCCTCGATACGTGCGCCCGACGCAACATCGAGCTCCAGATCATGCCCCAATCACGGGGGTATCACGTGGGGCTCAACGGCCCCATACAGCTTCTCGAGACATCGGAGAACAGGTGGTACGCCTACTGCGAGGGACAGGAGAACGGGCTACTCATCCCCGACCCCAAAGTGGTCAGCATCCTCCAGAAGCGGTATGCCAGGATGCGGGCACAGGCTCTCTCCTTCGAGGAGTCCGTGAGTCTGTTGCGGGAGATGCGAGGAGCACCATGAGCGTCACAGACCTTGCCTGGTTCAAGAGCAGCTACAGCGGCGACAGCGGCGACAGCTGCGTCGAGGTAGCCCTCTCCTGGCACAAGTCCAGCTACAGCAGTGGTGGCGACGGCGACTGCGTAGAGATCGCCGCCTGCCCCTCCACCGTCCACGTCCGCGACTCCAAGAACCCCGCCGGTCCGCAGCTGGCCCTGGCCCCCGCCACCTGGACGGAGTTCCTCACCCGGCTGGTCTGACGGGATCCGGCACCCAAGAGCCGTGCGTCGTAATCCGGTTGCTCTGGCCTGCCGGGGGCGCTGGACTGTGGCGGGACTTCACGGGCCGTGGCGTCCCTTCATCCAGGGAGGCAGCGGCAGCGATGGAGATTCGTCACACGACCGAGCAGGACCGAGAGGTGTTCGTCGACACGGTGCACGCCGCGTTCGCGATGCACCCGATGACACCGGCGGAGGACGGTGGCGGGGTGTTCTGGGCGGCGTACGAGATGGACCGGAATCTGCTGGCGACGGCGGAGGGCGGGAGGGCCGTCGGGACGGCGGGGGCGTACTCCTTCGAGCTGACGCTGCCGGGTGGGGCGATCGTGCCGACCTCCGGGGTGACGGCCGTGGGTGTCCTGCCGTCGCACCGGCGGCGTGGGGCGCTGACGGCGCTGATGCGGGAGCAGTTGAGGTCGTTCCGGGAGCGCGGTGAGTGTCTGTCGGTGCTGCTGGCGGCCGAGGCGGTGATCTATCGCAGGTTCGGTTACGGGCCGGCGACGTACACGGCGCGGTTGACGGTGCAGAGGCACCGGGGTGCGCTGGCGGTCCCCCGGGCGCGGGGAGCGGCCGAGGCGGCGGCCGGTTCGGTCGAGGTGGTGCGGCGGTCGCGGTGCGTCGAGGTCCTGGAGGAGGTCTACGACCGGTACCGGCGGGCGCAGCCGGGTGCGGTGTCGCGGCCGCACGGCTGGTGGGTGCTGCGGGCGGGGCAGCCGCCGGTCGCCGAGGCGCCGCGGTACATCGCGGTGCACCGGGACGCCGAGGGGGTCGCGGACGGGTACGCCAGCTACGCGGTGGAGGCGGGGGTCATGACCGTCGACGAGATCATCACCGCCGACGACGCGGTGTACACGGCGCTGGTGCGGTTCCTGATCGGTCACGACCTGGTCGAGCGGGTCGTGCTGAAGCACGTGCCGACCGATCACCCGCTGCGGTGGCAGCTGGAGGACTTCCGGGGCGGGGAGGTGACCGGTGACACCGACGGGCTGTGGGTGCGGCTGCTCGACGTCCCGCGCGCGCTGACGTCGCGGGGCTGGTTCGTGGACGGGGAGCTGGTCCTCGACGTCGACGACCCGTTCCTCGGCGAGCGCGGCCGGTGGCTGCTGACCGTCCGGGACGGGAAGGCGGAGTGCGCCGCGACGGAGCGGGAGCCCGATCTGTCTTTGGACATCAGCGACTTGGGGGCGATCTACCTGGGCGGCACGGAGCCGAGCCGGCTGGTGCGCGCCGGGCACGTGCTGGCGCACCGCCCGGAGGCGGCTGCGGTCGCCGACGCGCTCTTCCGCGCCGATCGTCCGCCGCACTGCCTGCACTGGTTCTGACGCCCGCCCGTGGCGTGGCGGGTCACGGGAGCCCGGCGGTGCCGCGGGAGACGCCGACGGCCTCGGCGAGCGTGGTGACGGTCCAGGGGCGGGCGGGCCTGCCGTGGAGCCGCTCGCGGGGTCGAGCGACCGGTCCTGTTGTCCCGCCGCGACCGGTGCCCTGGGGCGCGCGCAGCGGGACTTCACCGGCTACGCCCGTACGGCCGCCGCGACCGGGGTCCGGTCGGCCTGGCGGAGGCACCGGTTCGCCCGCTCCGGCTCGCACATCGGATGCGCCCTTCCTAGGCTGATCTGCGAGGCGGGGCCAGGTCACCGCCTCGGCCGGCCTCAGCCGCTCCGCGTCATCCTGAGCCGGGCGGACGACGCACGTCTCGGGTGGATGAGCGCGGGAGGTACGGGAGTGGAGTGGCGCCGACGGGCGAGGACGGTGGCACGGGCACCCAGCGCGCTGCCCCTGGCCGTCATGCTGGGAGTCGCGATCGTGGACGCGGCGACGGGCCCCGAGTACAACCTGCTGCCCGTGTACGCCGCCGGTCCGGCGATCGCCGCCGCTCGCGGAAGCGTGCGGAACGTCCTGGCGATGGGGGGCGTGGCGGTCGTCCTCTGTCTGCTGTTCGCCGCGAAGGCGGAGCGGTTCGGCGAGCTGCGCATGTACGTCGCGCTGGTCGCGATCGCCTACGTCACGCTCGCGGCGGTCTACGCGGCGTGGACCCGGCTGAGGACCGAGAGGCGGCTCGTGGACGTGGAGGAGGTGGCCAAGACACTGGAGGACGTGCTCTTCGCGCCGCTCCCCCCGGCGATCGGCCCCGTCCGTCTCGGCGCCTCGTACGTCTCCGCGAGCCGCGCCACCCGGGTCGGAGGCGACCTGTACGAGGCGGTGCCCTCGCCCCGGGGGGTCCGCCTGGTGGTCGCCGACGTCCAGGGCAAGGGGCTGGGCACCATCCGCTGCGCGGCCGTGGTGCTGGCCGCGTTCCGGGAGGCCGGCCACGATCTCGACGACCTGGCGGAGGTCGACGGACGCATCGAGACCGCCCTGGAACGAAGGACGGACGGCCTGCGGTTCGTGACCGGCATCGTCGCCGAGGTGAGCCCGGCCGGGCGGCTCGTCATGTTCAACCACGGTCACCCCGCTCCCCTGCTGCTCACCGCGGAGGGCCGGGTCGCGTTCGTCGAACCGGAACAGCCCGCGCCGCCGTTCGGCCTGACAGGACTGGTGAACCCCGGTGACCGGCTCGACGGCATCACACGGCTGACCCTGGGCCCCGGCGACCGGCTCCTCTTCTACACCGACGGGCTGAGCGAGGCACGCGACGGCGCGGGGCGGTTCTACCCGGTGGACGAGCGGGCGGGACCCCTGATGGGCGCGGGCGATCCGGAGGAGGTCCTCGACCGGCTGCGCGCCGACGTCGCGGCCTTCACCGGGGCACCGCCCGACGACGACTCCGCCCTGCTCCTGGTGGAGTTCCTCCCGCGAGGAGCCGCGCCGGAGCCACCGGGGGCAGGAGGCACCGGCTCCGGGAGCGAACGGCCCGCCTGAGGACCGGGATACGCCTCGGCGCCCGTCGAGCCCCGTCCCCGCGGAACCGGACGGCACCGCCTCCCTCGTCGATCCGCGCCTCGCACACGTGTGCCAGGATGCGTGTACCTGCCCGCCATCCGCAGGGGCAACGGCAGGTGCCGCACGAGACGAGGAGCGACACCATGAGCACCACACCCGGCGATTACCTCTCCGGGCTCTTCTCCCTGGAAGGGCGTACGGCCCTGGTGACGGGCGGCAGCTCCGGCATCGGCCGGGCCATCACGGGTGCGCTTGCCCGGGCCGGGGCGCGGGTGGTGATCGTGGCGCGCGGGAAGGCCGAGCTCGTCGCGACGACCGGGGAGCTGACGGCCGACGGCTGCGAGGCGGCCTGGGTGAGCGCCGACCTGTCCACCCGTGACGGGATCAAGGCCGGGGCGGAGGAGGCCGCGGCCGTCTTCGGCGAGCCCGACATCCTGGTCAACTCGGCCGGCATCAACCTGCGTCCGCCCTTCGGCGAGCTGGACGACGACGTCTGGGACACCACGATGACGGTGAACCTGGAGGCGCCGTTCCTCCTCGGCCGGCGCTTCGGCCCCGGCATGGCCGAGCGGGGCTTCGGCCGCATCATCCACATCACCTCCCAGCAGGCGCACCGCGCGTTCGTGCAGAGCGGCGCGTACGGCGTCTCCAAGGGCGCCCTGGAGTCCCTCGCCCGCTCCCAGGCCGAGGCGTGGTCCCCGTACGGGGTCACCGCCAACACCCTGGTCCCCGGCTTCGTGATGACCCCGCTCAACCGGCGCCTCTCCTCCGACCCCGACAAGGTCGCCGCGCTCGCGGCCCGCACGATGGTCGGCCGCAACGGCCTCGCCGAGGACTTCGCGGGCGCCGCCGTCTTCCTGGCGAGCGGCGCCTCCGCGTACGTCACCGGCCAGTCCCTGTTCGTGGACGGCGGGTTCTCCGTCCACTAGGGGATCGTCAGGCGGCGGCGCCCACGGTCTCAGGCCGCGGGTGACGCCGCCCAGTCCGCAAGGGCCGCGGCGCAGGCGTCCAGGGCCTTCGCCGTGGCGCCGACCGTCGCGGAGAGCCCGGCCGCCAGGATCAGTGCCGGTCCCTCGGTCTCGCCGCCCACCGTCACGGCGCAGGTCACCGTCGACGCCGGGCCCTCCGTACCGGGCGGGGCGGACACCGTGAGGGTCAGCTCGCAGGACCCCGGCCGCGCCCCGGCCGCCTCGACGCGGGCGGTCATCGCCTCGGCGAGCGGCCCGGCGTTGTCCTCCAGGGCGCCCGGGCGGAGCGGGAACTCCTCGTCGACGGCCACGACGCCGATCCCCCGCAGGGTGGTGGCCCGGAGGTGCAGCGCCCGGGCGCCGAACACGCCCGTGCTGTGCAGGACGTAGACGGCGACGAGCGCGGCCCGTACCGCCGCTCCGAGATCGTGCGCGCCGCCGGGCAGCGGGTGGTGCCGGCGGGGCGGGCGGAGCCGTACCGGGGCGATGCCGTGGGCGAGCAGCGTCAGACCGTCGGCGACCGTCTCGCCGAGCAGCCAGGGCCCGCCCGGGCCCAGCATGAGGAGCCGGCCGTGCTCGTCGACCGCGAGCGGCGCGTCCGTGTCCGTACGGCCGAAGGGGAAGAGCCGTGCGCCGAGGGATCCGGCCAGCCGGTTCAGGGACGCGATGTCGTGGCGCGCCTCGCGGGGGTCGACGACGCTGCCGATGGCGGCGACCTCCCGGCCGCCGGTCGGGGCGGGCCGGACGGTGAGGCCGTGGAACTCGCGCAGGGCCCGCTCGGCGGCGGGGAACAGCTCCGCGCCGACGGTCACCGTGACGAGGACCGCGAGCATGGCGGCGTCGCCGGCGTCCCGCCCCGGTCGCCAGCCCGCGTCCGTCAGGACGCCGGTCATGCCTGTTCGTGGAGGATCATGACGCCCAGCCGGTCGAGGAGCGCCGTGCAGGAGCGGCAGACCTCCGCCTCGGTGCCGTGCTCGGGGTCGCCGTGCGGCCGGATCTTGCGGGCGACGATCGCCGCGCCCGCGAAGTGCGGGGCCGCCTCGTCGAGGGTGGCGGCGCGGCCGTCGCCCCGCTGCCGGTCGAAGCCGTGGAGCTCGTCGGAGACGAGCGCGGACTCGGCGCAGTAGCCGACGAACGGCTCCCGCAGGGCCGGCGGGAGACCGTCGAAGAACTCCCGCACGGCGGGGTGGAGCTGCGGCTCACCGTCACCGGTGAGGTTGGTGTGGCTGGTGATGGTTCCGTGGATGAGCAGCGAGGCGGCCGTACCGGGGATCAGGTCAGACATAGAAGTCCTCCGCGTCCTGCATGGGGGCGTGGGCGAGGGCGAGCATGGCCTCGTACTTGTCGGCGCCCATGTAGTAGGCACCGGTGTGGTGCAGGTAGAAGAACCGGCCGCGCTCGTCCATGAGGACGGGCGAGCCCTCCGAGCCGTCGAGGCCGATCGGGAAGAGCCGCACACCGAGGTCGCGGCTGAGTTCCGCGACGTCGGCCGGGGCCGAGCCGTAGCCGAGGTACGGGGTGAAGTAGAGGTGGTCCTCGCGCGCGGCGTCGATGGTCAGGGTGAGCCCGCCGTGCTCGGCGAGGAAGGCCGTCGCCGTGTCGAGGGGCTCCACCGGGTGACCGGCGTCCCGGTACTGCCCGGTGATCTCGTCGACCATCGCCGGCAGGGTGTCGGTCACGTCCCGGCCCGGGAACCACCCGTGGTCCCGGAACCAGACGTCGACGTCCTCAGGGGTGTTCAACTGCGGCATGTGCTGCGCTCCTTATCCCGCGTACGCCGTGACTCCGGCCATGTCCATGGCTATCGCGCAGGACCGGCACGGCGGTTTGTACGCGCCGTGGCCGAGGGGGTGCGGTTTGATCTGCTCGCCGATCTGGACGCTGTAGACCTGCGACCCCTTCATGGCGTCGCGGACGTGGTCGACCGAGGAGATCCCGGTCCCGTCGGGGTCCAGCTGCCGGAGCCGGTCCGAGACGAGGTTCGCCTCGGCGCACTTGCCGTGGCCGGCGCCGGGGACACCGCCGTCCGCCTTGAGCTGCTGCTCGACCTGATCATAGATCGACTGCATGGCGGGATGCAGGTCAGGGGTCTTCTGGCCGGCTCCCTTGGTGGCGCTGGAGTGGCTGGTGACCACCCCGTCGTGCAGCAGACTCCCGGAGCAGGAGCCGTCGAGCAGGTTCGTGCCCGGCGGGAAGTGGGTCTTCGCCAGGTCGATCTTGTGCTTGGGGTCGTCGGGGTTCTTCGGGTCGGCCTTGCGGGCCTGGTTCGCGAGGTCGCGGGCCTCCTGGACGAGGGCCGCGCGCTGCTGCTCGGGCGTGAGGTGGCTGACGTCGAGCGGGTCCGTCCGGTGGTGCCGCATGTTGCCCGCGGAGCTGCCGTGCCAGGGCGGAGCGGGCGTGATGCGGTTGCCGCCGGGGTTGTCGCCGGAGCCGCCGTTCCCGCCGCCACCGCCACCGCCACCACCGCCGCCTCCGCCGCCACCGCCGCCCTTGTTGCTGTCGTGGTCGCCCTTGTTCTGGCGGGCGAAGCGGTCGCGGAGGTCGTCGTCGGTGTTCTTGTGATCGGTGGAGATCTGCTTGACGACCTTGGGCAGGGTCTGGCCGACGTGGTCGCCCATGTTCTTCGCGGCCTTGGTGAGGGCCTCCATCGCCTTGTCGGCGATGGGGTCGATGGCGTCCGCGATCGAGTCACGCCCGCGGGTGCGGCCGTGGGCCGTCTTCGCCTTCGTGAGTTTGCCCGTCGTCCTGCCGTGGATGCCCACGCTCACCGAGTTGAGCTGCGTCGACGCGTGGGTGTGCTCCGCATGCTCGATGTGCAGGTTCTTCAGGCCGCCGCTCTTCGAGCCGCCGCCCCCGCCGCCGGCCGAGGCCAGGTGCATGGCCTCCTTGCCGGACTGCACCCCGTCCTTGAACCCCTGGCTGCCGGCGTCCTTGGTCTGCCCGAGGTCGACCTCCTCCTGGAGGCCGATCGCCACCGCGCCCAACTGCACGACGAGGTCCGCCGCCATGCCCTCCAGGGCGGCCACCGCCGGCTCGGTCATCGCCGCCACGATGTAGCCGACGGCCTCCTCCACGCACTCCTTGATCAGCCGTTTGATCACCTCCTGCGTGGCGCGCATCGCACCCGCGCCGATCAGCGCCGACAGACCGCCGGTCACCGGGATCAGCGACAGCGCGATACCGGCCTCGGAGGCGAGGTAGCCCAGCTGCACCAGCGCCGCGAGCTTCATGCCCTCGATCGCGCCGGCCGCCGTGTCCAGGCCGCCCGCGACCGTCCGCGCCGCCCCGGAGATGTCCTTGATGTGCTTGGACTTGATCTTCGACCAGTGCTCGTTCAGCGCGTCCATCGACTCGCCCTGACTCGACGACAGCAACCGCTCGAAGTGGTTGTTGGCGAGCTGCCCGTCGTCCTCCAGGTCGTCCGCGAACTCCCGCAGCGCGTCCGCCATCTCGCGGTACGCGTCCTCGTCGACGTTCGGCCAGGCGACCCCGATCAGATCGAGAAGGGTGTCCGCCCAGTCCGGAATCGTGACAGCCATGTCGTGCCCCCCGTGTCGGCTGTTTGCAATCCGCAATATTCCTACCACAGGCGGCGGCTGACGACCCGTCCGGGTCAGACGAAGAAGTCCTCGGCGTCCTTCATGGGCGGGTCGAAGAGCCCGATCATGGCCTCGTGCTGGGCGTGAAGTGAAGGTGCTCCTGTCTCCGCACCTCGTGGGTCACGCGGAGGCCGGCGTGCTCGGTCAGGAACTCGGTGGCGGCGGCGAACGGCTCCACCGGGTGGCCGCTCCTGCGACTCTCCTCGACCACCTCCGCCACGAACGCCGCGGCCTGCTCGGCGACGTTCCGGCCGGGGTACCAGCCGTGCTCGCCGAACCAGGCGTCGACGTCCGCGGGGCGTTCGGGACGGGGCACGGGGGCTCCTGGGCCTTCCGAGGGGGTGTGTGGGCGCGGGGCGCCCGGAACCGGCCGCGAGGGGCCCGCCCCGGACCGGATCCGGGTGGGCCCCTCGCGCCGTTCGTCGTGCCGGGCCGCTACTCCGCGGCCTCCAGCCGCAGCGAGATCGAGTTGATGCAGTAGCGCTGGTCGGTCGGGGTCGGGTAGCCCTCGCCCTCGAAGACATGCCCCAGGTGCGAGCCGCAGCGGGAGCAGCGGACCTCGGTGCGGACCATGCCGTGGGAGGTGTCGGCGATCAGCTCGACGGCCTCGGTGTCCTTCGGGTCGAAGAAGGACGGCCAGCCGCAGTGCGACTCGAACTTCTCGTTCGACGTGAACAGCTCCGCGCCGCAGGCACGGCAGGAGTACACGCCCTGCGTCTTAGTGTCCGTGTACTCACCCCGGAAGGCAGGCTCCGTGCCGGCCAGCCGGAGCACCTGGTACTCCGACGGGCTCAGCTGCGCCTGCCATTCCTCGTCGGTCTTCTCGACCTCGTACGCCATCGTTCCGCTCCCTCGGCTCAGCTCGACGGGCGGGCGAGCCGGTCCAGGATCCTCGGACCGAGGTCCGTGACGTCGCCCGCGCCCATGGTCAGAACGAGATCGCCGGGGCCGGCCATTCCCGCGACGACGTCCGGCACCGCGTCCTTGTCGTGGACGGGCCTCACGTCGGCGCCGGCGCGCTCGGCGGCGGCGATGATCAGCTCGCTGGTGATCCCGGGGATCGGGTCCTCGCGGGCCGGGTAGATGTCGAGGACGACGGAGGCGTCGGCGAGGGCCAGCGCGTCGCCCATCTCCTTGCCCAGCTCCTGGGTGCGGGAGAACAGGTGGGGCTGGAAGACGACGAGGAGGCGGGAGGCGCCGGCGGCGCCGCGCATGGCCTCCAGGTCGGCGGTCATCTCGGTGGGGTGGTGCGCGTACGAGTCGATGACCTGGACGCCGGCGGCCTCGCCCTTGAGCTGGAGACGGCGGCCGACGCCGGTGTAGGCGGTGAGGGCCTGGGCCAGCTCGGCCGGGTCGATGCCGACGCGGGCGCCGGCGGCGAGGGCCGCGGCGGCGTTGTGGGCGTAGTGGCGGCCGGGGACGGAGACGGTGAAGGTGTGCTCGGTGCCGTCGAGGGCGACCGTCACCTCGCTCTTCATCCCGTTCGGGACGATCTTCAGGATGCGGGCGTCGGAGTCCTCGGACTCGCCGACGGTCACGATGTCCAGGCCGTCGCGGTCGGCGACCCGGCGGGCCAGCTCGCGGGCGCCCGCGTGCTCGCCGACGACCAGGGTGCCACCGGGGCGGATCTTGGCGGTGAACGCCTCGAAGGACTCGTAGATCTCGTCCATGGAGGCGTAGTTCGCGTGGTGGTCCAGCTCGACGTTGAGGACGATCGCGACCTCGGGGTCGTACTTCTGGAAGCTGCGGTCGCTCTCGTCGGCCTCGGCGACGAAGACCTCGCCGGCGCCGTGCAGCGCGTTCGTGCCGGGGCCCGCGAGGTCGCCTCCGATGGCGTACGACGGGTCGAGGCCGAGCGCGGTGAGCGCGACGGCCAGCATCGAGGTGGTCGTCGTCTTGCCGTGCGTGCCGGCGACGGCGATCGCGCGCAGGCCGTCCATGAGGGAGGCGAGGGCGTCGGAGCGGTGGACGACCGGGATGCCGAGCTCGGCGGCGCGGGCCAGCTCCGGGTTGTCGGCGCGGATGGCGCTGGAGACGACGACGGCGGAGGCGTCGTCGGCGAGGTGCTCGGCGGCGTGGCCGATGTGCACGGTGGCGCCCAGGGCGCGCAGCGCCTCGGCGGTGGGGGACTCCTTGGCGTCGCTGCCGGCGACCTTCGCGCCGCGCTGGGCGAGGATCTTCGCGATGCCCGACATTCCGGCACCGCCGATGCCGATGAAGTGCGGCCGTTCCATGGCGGCAGGGATGGCGGGTGCCATGCGGATCTCTCCCCGGGGTGGGTGGTTCTGGAGGTCACCAGCCTAGTGGCTTCCGCCGGACGCCCCCGGCGGGACGTGCGGCCGTGTCCACGCGGGGCGGCCGACCCGGGCCGCGGGCGTGGTGGGCCGGGACCGGAGGGCCCGGCGCCGTACGGGCCGGGACGGGAGGGCCGGGTCCGCGCCCCCTGCACGGGGCGCGGACCCGGCCGGGGTCCGTCAGTCGCTGTGGGCGAAGAGCTTCAGCACGGGGACGCCGACCTTGTGCCGGGCCCGGGAGGCCCAGTCCCGGTGGAAGAACTCCTCCACGTAGTGGGGTGCGGTGAGCACGATCACCTCGTCCGCCTCCGCCTCGTCGACCACCGCCTTCATCCTGGTGAGCGGGTGGTCCTCGACCACCTGGCCGACCGCCTCGCAGCCGGCCGCCCTCAGGGCCTGGAGCGAGACCTCCAGGCCCTGCTCGGCGGGCCCTCTGGCCGCCTTGCCCTCCGGTTCGTCGCCCTCTCGGGTCGCTTCCTTCAGCTCGCCCATGGCGACGTCGTCGATGGCGCGCAGCAGTACATCGGCCTGGTCACCACGCGGCTGCATGAGAACGATGAAGGACACGCCCTCGTCGCCGTGCAGGGTGGTGACGAACTCCACGTCGACGGACGTCAGGGGCTTCTCGATCATCAGAACGCTTGTGAACACCTCAGGAGCCCTTCTGCGGAAACCATCCTTCCCCGTGCCCGCACGGGGTCTGCGACAGTAAGTGTGCCCAGCGGACGCTAAGCGGAACGACAAATTCCGCCGATTGTCAGATCCGACGGTAGCGGGTGAAGAGGAAGCCGTCCTGCTCCAGCACGGAAGCCACGGAGAAGCGTGTCGGGACGGCCACCGAAGGACCCCCCGCGATGCGCTGGGCGTCCCCCGCGGTCATGGTCGGCGAGACCGTCAGACACAGCTCGTCGAGCACCCCCGCCGCCACGAACTGGCCGAGCAGCCGGGGCCCTCCCTCGGTCAGCTGCCGCCGCAGTCCGCGCGCCGCGAGCGCGGCCACGGCGCGGGCCGGGTCCACCCCGGCCCCGTCGCCCGCGACCAGCACCTCGGCGCCCGCGACCCGGGCCGCCGCGACCCGGTCGGCGGGGGCCCCCGCCCCGGTCAGGATCAGCGTCGGCACCAGCGGCGAGGTGAAGAGCGGCAGCGAGAAGTCGAGGTCGAGGGAGGCCGTGACCACGGCGATCACGGGCGCCTCGCCCTGCCCGGCGGCGGCCCGGCGGGCGGCGAACGCCTCCCGCGCCCGGGCCGGGCGGTACCCCTCGAGGCGCACGGTCTCCGCGCCCACGACGATCACGTCGGCGAGCCCGCGCAGGGTGCCGAAGATCCTCATGTCGGTCTCCGAGGAGAGCGGCTGGGACCGTCCGTCGTGCTGACCCGCCCCGTCGAGCGACGAGACCATGTTGGCCCGCAGCCACGCGCTGCCACCCTCCGGATACGCGTAGGCGTCGGCGAGCTCGTCGAGCGACCACTCGCGGCCGGCGGCGTCGGCCGGGCCGGCGGCGGGCTCGGGGGCTGTCATGTCCGTCACAGGGAGCAGGCGTCGCATCCTCGCAGTCTGACATGACGATTACAGTGGGGAACTGTGTCGACCCGCGCCCTCACCGAAGCCGCCTCCGCCGAGGCGGCCCCGCTCTCGCTCTGCTCCCGAGAGCCCCACGTCCCCGCCGACCGTCTCGTCGCGGAGATGGTGCCGCCGCCGCGCTTCGACTCCGTACGCTTCGACACGTACCTCCCCGACCCGAACCAGCCCAGCCAGTCGGACGCCGTCAAGAAGCTGAGCACCTTCGCCGAGGGGCTGGGCGGGGCGCACGCCTCCGGTGCCGGAAAGCGCCGCTGGTTCGCCAGGAAGCCCGCCGCGCCGACCGGGCCGCGCGGGGTCTACCTGGACGGCGGATACGGCGTCGGCAAGACCCACCTGCTGGCCTCCCTGTGGCACGCGACCCCCGCCGAGCCCTCGCTGAAAGCTTTCGGCACCTTCGTCGAGCTGACCAACCTGGTCGGCGCGCTCGGCTTCCAGCAGACCGTGCGGACCCTCAGCGGTCACCGGCTCCTCTGCATCGACGAGTTCGAGCTCGACGACCCGGGCGACACCGTCCTCGTCTCCAGCCTGCTCGGCAAGCTCGTCGAGGCCGGCGTGGCGCTCGCGGCCACCTCCAACACGCTCCCCGGCAAGCTCGGCGAGGGCCGCTTCGCCGCCGCCGACTTCCTCCGCGAGATCCAGGGCCTCTCGGCCCACTTCATGCCCCTGCGGATCGACGGCGAGGACTACCGCCACCGCGGCCTGCCCGAGGCCCCGCAGCCCTTCTCCGACCAGGTCGTCACGGAGACCGCGTACGCGACCCCCGGCGCCTCCCTCGACGACTTCCCGCATCTGCTCGAACACCTGGCCAGGGTTCACCCGAGCCGCTACGGCGCGCTCACCGACGACCTCGGCGCGGTCTGCCTCACCGACGTCCGGCCGGTCCCCGACCAGTCGACCGCGCTGCGGCTCGTCGTCCTGGCCGACCGGCTCTACGACCGCGAGATACCCGTGCTCGCCTCCGGACTCCCCTTCGACCGGTTGTTCAGCGACGAGATGCTGAACGGCGGCTACCGCAAGAAGTACTTCCGGGCGATCTCCCGGCTCACCGCGCTCGCCCGCGACGCGAAGGGCCTCCTCCCGCAGTAGCTTGGTGGCCGTACCCCAGCGAAAGGGATCCACCATGGCCACCGTGCGTCACGCACACACCGTCTGGCAGGGCGACCTCCTCAAGGGCTCCGGCGTCGTCACCCTCGACTCGTCCGGCCTCGGCTCGTACGACGTCTCCTGGCCCGCCCGGTCGGAGGAGCCGAACGGCAAGACGAGCCCCGAGGAGCTCATCGCCGCCGCGCACTCGTCCTGCTTCTCGATGGCCTTCTCCAACGGCCTGGCCAAGGCCGGAAACGCGCCGACCCGCCTGGAGACCAAGGCCGACGTGACCTTCCAGCCGGGCGAGGGCATCACCGGCATCCACCTCACCGTGCGCGGCGAGGTCCCCGGCCTGGACGCGGACCAGTTCAAGGCGATCGCCGAGGACGCGAAGAAGAACTGCCCGGTCAGCCAGGCGCTCACCGGCACGACGATCACCCTCACCGCCGAACTGGCCTGACCCCCGGTACGGCCGCCGGCCGGACGGACGGCGCGCCACACGAGGCCGTTGTGGCCCGCATGGTTCACGTGTCACGACGGTGCGTGATACACACATGCGGGTCACACGTCACACACCACCTGTCCGCCAACAGGAAGTGGGTTGTTGCCTCGTGTCCGCAACACGACGTCAGATCCTGTCCCGCACCGGCGCGTCCGTCGCCGGCATCGCCTTCACCGGCGCCCTCTCCGAACTCTTCGCCGGCAGCGCCGCGGCCGACGGGGCCCGGGCCGGCTACGGCCCGCTCGTCCCCGACCCGGACGGCCTCCTCGACCTCCCGGCCGGCTTCCGCTACCGCGTCCTCTCCCGCCAGGGCGATCCGCTCCGCTCCGGCGAGGGCCTCGTGCCCAGCAACCACGACGGCATGGGCGCCTTCGCCGGCCGCCGGGGCCGCGTGCACCTGGTCCGCAACCACGAGAACCGCGTCACCGGCAAGATCGCCGTCCCCACCGTCCCCGGGCTGACGTACGACCCCGGCGCCAAGGGCGGCTGCACGGTCCTGGAACTCGACGGCCGGAACGACGTCCTCGGCGAGCGGGTCGCCATCGCCGGCACGGCCGTCAACTGCGCGGGCGGCCCCACGCCCTGGAACACCTGGCTGACCTGCGAGGAGACCGAGGACCGGGCCGGGACCAACGGCTACACCAAGGACCACGGCTTCATCTTCGAGGTCGACGGCGCCGACCCCCGCCGCACCGGGGCCGTCCCCCTCACCGCCATGGGCCGCTTCCAGCACGAGGCCATCGCCGTCGACCCGACGAACGGCATCGTGTACGAGACCGAGGACGCCTTCGACCGTCCCTTCGGCCTCTTCTACCGCTTCCTGCCGCACAGGCCGCTCGGCGGCACCGGATCGCTCCGGGCCGGCGGAGCGCTGGAGGCCATGCGGGTCCCCGGCGTCCCCGACCTCTCCGTGATCCAGGAGACCGGCGCGCGCTTCGAGGGCGTCACATGGGTCCCCGTGCCGGATCCCCTGGCCACCGGGACGCCCATCAGGCTCCAGGACTTCGGGCCGAAGGGCATCACCCACGCCCAGAAGCTGGAGGGCTGCTACTGGGGCGGACAGGCCGTCTACTTCGTCTCGTCCTTCGCCCGCCAGGGGGACGGCTCCGCCGCCACCCACTTCGGCCAGGTCTGGAAGTACGAACCGCACCGGCGGCGGCTCACGCTCGTCGTCGTCTTCGGCCCCGAGACCGACACCAAGCTCCCGGGCGAGTCGCCGGACAACATCTGCCTCGCCCCGAGCGGCGGCCTCATGGTGTGCGAGGACGGCGACGGGGCACAGCACGTCTTCGGGGTCAGCAGGAAGGGCGAGGTGTACGCGGTCGCCCGCGGCGCCCAGAACATCGGCACGCCGGAGGCCCCGGAGTGGGGCGAGTTCGCGGGCGTCACCTTCTCCCCGGACCGCTCCACGATGTACGTCAACTGCTACACGCCCGGCACGACCTTCGCGGTGACGGGGCCCTGGTGCTGAGCTGAACCGCGCGGACTCCGCTCCCGGCCGCCCGCCCGCGCCCCGCACCACTCGCGGGCGGCCGGATTCCGTCGCAGGATCGAAGGAACACGAGCCGGACGGCGGAAGGGGCGCGAGGTGCCGAAGCGGGACAGCGGGCGGAAGAAGCGCGGCGGCACGAAGGAGGAGCGCGAGGCCCGCGGCGGGCACCGGCAGCAGGCGCTCCGTGACGTGCTCCGGGCCCCCGAGGGCGAGCGGATAGCCCTCGCCTCGTACGACCCCTCCGCCACGCCGGCCGGCCCCGCGGGCAAGGCCGCCGGGGTCGCCGCCACCGCCGCTCTCGCCCCTCGTCTCGCCGCCCTCCAGGACCGCCTGTACGCGGCGAGCACCGGCGGCGACCGCAGGCGCCTCCTCCTGGTCCTCCAGGGCATGGACACCAGCGGAAAGGGCGGCACCGTCAAGCACGTCATCGGGCTCTTCAACCCGTCCGGCTGCCGCATCCACGCCTTCAAGGCGCCCACCCCCGAGGAGCGCAACCACCCCTTCCTGTGGCGCGTGATGAAGGCCCTCCCCCAGCCCGGCGAGATCGGCATCTTCGACCGCTCCCACTACGAGGACGTCCTCATCGCCCGCGTCCGAGAGCTCGTCCCCCGTCCGGAGCTCGGCCGCCGCTACGGCCAGATCGAGCGCTTCGAGCAGTCCCTCGCCGACGACGGCGTCACGGTGGTCAAGGTCTTCCTGCACCTGTCCTACGAGGAGCAGCGCGCCCGCCTGCTCGAACGCCTGGACAACCCGGAGAAGCACTGGAAGTTCAACGTCGGCGACATCGACGAGCGCGCGCTCTGGCCGGCGTACCAGGAGGCGTACGAGATCGCCCTCGAACGCTGCTCCTCGCCGACGGCCCCCTGGTACATCGTCCCGGCCGACCGGAAGTGGTACCGGAACTGGGCCGTCAGCACGCTGCTCCTGGAACACCTGGAGGCGCTGGACCCGGCCTACCCGCCGGGCGACTTCGACGTGGCGGAGTCCAGGGCGCGGCTGCTGCGGACGTGAGCGGGGCGGCTCCGCACGGCCAGTCCGGTCATGGCGGCCCCGCGCTGCTGCCGCGTCGCACACTCTGGCGACTTTGATCGGTTAACTTCCGATCGTGAACATCTCTGTACGAAAACTGGCGGTGCTTGGTCTGTTGGGCGCCACCCTGGTCGGCTGTGGCGGGGGCGGCGGGGGCGGTCCCACCCCTTCCGCGGACCCGTCCGCCGTCTCGCGCACCCCGCCGCCCCGGGCCGACGCCGCCGCCGGACCCCGTCCCGCGCGCGTGCCGGCCGCCCCGCCGACCATGGCACCGGGCCCCGGCGGGCTCACTCCCGTGTTCAAGCGCCGGACCAAGGGCACGGAGAAGGTCGTCGCGCTGACCTTCGACGCGGACATGACGGCCGATCAGGGGCCGCGCGCGGCGCGGGGCGAGCGGTTCGACAACCCGGAGCTGATCGCGACGCTGCGGCGGCTGAAGGTGGACGCCACCGTCTTCATGACCGGCCGCTGGGCGGAGGAGTACCCGGAACAGGCCCGGTCGATCGGCGGCGATCCCCGGTTCGAGATCGCCAACCACTCCTACAGCCACTACGCCTTCGCGTCGCCCTGCTACGGGCTTCCGACGGTCTCCGCGCCGGACATGGCGGCCGACGTCCAGCGGGCGTTCGACGCGTTCCGGGACGCGGGCGCGGTCAACGTCGTCCCGTACTTCCGCTTCCCCGGGGGCTGCTACGACGACACCGCCCTGCGCTCCCTGGCCCCCGCCGGCGTCACGGCCGTCCAGTGGGACGTGGTCAGCGGCGACGCCTTCGCCCACGACGCGGACGCCGTCGCCGACGAGGTGCTCGACGGCGTGCGGCCCGGCTCGCTCGTGGTCATGCACTGCACCCGCAGCGCCGCTCCCGTGACCGAGCGGGCGATCCGCCGGATCGTCCCGGAACTGCGCGCCCGCGGCTACCGCTTCGTGAAGGTCTCCGAGCTGATGAGCCGCTGACCGCGGTCAGCCGGAGCAGGCGTTGCGCTGGGCCTCCTGCCACTCGCAGACCGGGCAGAGCGTGATGCCCTTGACCGACCGCGCGTACTCGGTCGGCTCCTGGCACAGCACGCAGGAGGCGAACGGCCCCTCGGCCGCCGGCTCGTGCCGCGGACCCGTCGCGGGCGTGCCGCAGGACGCCCCCGAGGTCTCGGTGGACGGGGGCGACTCCGCCGGCGTGGACGGCGTGGACTCGGTCATGTGACCGAGCCTACTCACCCCGCCCGTCCTCATTCCAGGCGTGCCGTCGCCCGGCAGGACAGCGCCGCCGTCGCCGCGGCGAGGAGCAGGGCGCCGGCGCAGGCGAGCCACGGCGGGTCGGCGGTCGTCGAGCGGGCCCCGGTCACGAGGGCCGTCACGGCGTGCCGCGCCGGCGACCCGGTGGTCACCAGGGCGAGCAGCGAGCCGAGCACGAGGGCCGTCAGGGACCAGCCGGGAGCCGCGAGGAACGGGCGCGAGGACAGCGCGCCGACCGCCGCGCCCGTCAGGGCGCAGGCGAGCGCCGCCAGGAGCCCGGTGGACGCCGCGGCGAACGCGGTGACGCCCCGCCGGTCGCCCGCCGCCGTGACCAGCAGGACGGCGACGACGGCGACCGCCACCGGCCAGGCGGCGCCGGTGAGCAGCGCGGCCAGATGCGCGTGGCCCCGACCGGCGGCCGCCGCGACCACGTTCCGGGCGGCGGGCGGCTCCTGCGTGACGCAGATCCGCACCGACCAGGCCGCCACCGGGAGGACGGCGGCGGCGGTGAAGCCGAGCGCGCCGAGCACGGGCTCGCCCGCGCGCACACCGACGCCGACGACGGCCACGTACAGCAGGAGCGGCGCGAGCCAGCGCTGCGAGCGGAGCAGCAGGCCCGACTGGTAGCGCAGGAGCGCCGTCATACCCGTACGCCTTCGGTGTCGAGGTGGTGGATGTGCCAGTCGGCCGCGAGGAGCGCCCCGAGCAGGGCGTCGGAGTGCGCCGCGTCCACGGTGAGCACCCGCGTACCGGCGCCGTCGGGACCGGAGGCCGGCGAGCTGACCGGATCGCCCGGCAGGCGGGCCGGAAGGGGTCCGCCGCCGGACGCGGTGATCCGTACGAGCACGCCGGGCGCACGGGCCGGTCCGGGGTCCGCCGGGTCCTGCCCGGTCGGCCGCACCCGGCCCGCCTCCACGGCGTACGCCTCGTCCGCCTCGCCCGCGAGCCTGCGCGGGTCGTGGTCGACGAAGACGACGGTCGCACCGGCCGCGAGGCGCTCGCGGACGGCGGTGTCCAGCTCGGCGCGGGCCCCGCTGTCGAGACCGGTCCACGCCTCGTCGAGGACGAGGAGGGCGGGGTCGGCGAGGAGGGCCTGCGCGACCGCGACCTTCTGGGCGGTGCCCTTGGAGAGGGCGGCCAGGGGCGTACCCGCGTGGCCGGACGCGCCGAAGCGCTCCAGCCACTCCCCCGCCCGGGTCCTCGCGGCCGCGCGGCCGAGGCCCTGGATCCGCCCGAGGTGGACCAGGTAGTCGGCGGCCGTGAACGGCAGGGCGGCCGGGAAGCGCTCGGGGACGTACGCGGTGCGGGACGGACGGCCCGTCACGCGGCCCTCGGTGGGGGCGTCCACTCCGGCGAGGAGCCGGAGGAGGGTCGACTTGCCCGTTCCGTTGACACCGGTGATCCGCACGAGGGCGGCGGCGGGCAGGACGAGGTCGACCCCGCGCAGGACCCACGGCCCGCGCGGGCCGTGCCGGCGCCCGAGCCGTTCCAGCCGCGGGCCCGCCCCGGCCGCTCCGCCGCCCCGTTCCGTCTCCGCCCCGCCGCGCCCGGTCCGCACGTGCCCCTGCCGCCGGCTCAGCCGGAGGTGTTCTTCTGCGGGGTGAGCTCGCTGGGCCGGACGACGACGAAGCCCTGGCCCTCCAGCTTGAGCTGCACGGCCTCGCCGGAGCCGCCGCGGATCATCGAGCCGAGGGACTGCGAGCGGTGCAGCGAGGTGTGCAGCTGCTCGCTCCAGCCGACGACGGCGTCGGTGTCGACGTGGACGGGGGCCTGCGGGGTGACGGGGATGACGATCGGGCTGCCCTCGCACATCAGCGCGATCTTGCCGTAGCCGGAGAAGACCGAGTTGAAGATGCCGCCACCGGTCATGCCGGCGCCCTTCACGGTCTTGATCTCGTAGTGGAGGGTCGCGTCGAAGCAGAGGACGTTGCGGCCGTTGACGGTGAACGCGTCGCCCTGCTCGATCTCGACGATGAAGCAGTTCTGCGCCTCGTGCGCGAACCACGCCTCGCCCTGGCCGCGCACGGCCATCAGCGCCAGGCCCTCGCCGGTGACGGCCCGCTTGAGGAGGCCGCCGATGCCCTGGGCCTTGCGCTCGAACCGGAGGTCTCCGCGGAAGGCGATCATGGAGCCCTGCCGGGCGTGCATCTCGCCGTTCACGGTGTACTTGACCGACTTGGCGTTCTGGAGGGTCATCCCCGGGAAGTCCGCCGTCTCGGCGAGGTGCTCGCCGGCGAAAAGATCACTCTTCATGGGGGGCATCCTGGCCCGGAAGCGATGATTCCCACAAGATTCACCCCTCACGGCGATGGCAGACTTGCCCGGTGAGCAGCAACGAGACCGATCTCCGCGACGAGAAGCCCCAGTTCGTCCTCCCCCTGGTCGTCCGCATCGAGCGCGACGCGCCCCCGTCCCGTACCGACGCCCTGGAGACCGCCGCGCGGGCCGTCCTGGAGATCCTCACCGACGACCGCTCCGTCGGCGACGGGGAGTGGGCGCAGGCGATGACCGACTGGCAGGACGCCCGGATCCGCAAGGTGGTCCGCCGGGCCCGCGGCGCCGAGTGGCGGCGCGCGGGCGCCCTCCCGGGCATCTCGGTCGACGGGGCGGAGGCGGAGGTGCGGGTCTTCCCGCCGGTCCCGCTCGACGGCTGGCCCAAGGAACTCGCCAAGCTCCAGGTCTCGGGCACCGACCTCGACGACCCCGCCCCGCCCGGTCCCGTGCCCGACGGCGCCGTCGTGCTCTGGCTCAACCCCGGGCTCGACATGTCGGCCGGCAAGACGATGGCCCAGACCGGTCACGGCGCCCAGCTCCTCTGGTGGGCCATGGACGACGCCGACCGCGCGTCCTGGCAGCAGGCCGGCTTCCCGCTCGCCGTCCGCACCGCCACCCCCGAGCACTGGGCCGCCCTCGCGGCGAGCGACCTCCCGGTCGTGCGCGACGCCGGCTTCACCGAGATCGCCCCCGGCAAGACCGTCGCGGCCGAGGGCAGCCCCCGCTTCGCCCCCCACCTCCGCCTGCCGCGGCCGTAGGCGCGGACCCCCGAAACCGCTCCGGGAGGGCGCGAACCTCAAATGAAGCTCTGAACGTCCCCCTTCCTGGATTCGAACGTCCGCGCCCGGGCCATCACGTGGGGGACTGGGGACCGAAGGAGGGGGACATGACGGAACTCGGCATCGGCATCGGCTGGCGTCCCGAGATCGCGGAGGCGGTGGAGGCGCTGTCAGGCGTCGACTGGGTGGAGGTCGTCGCGGAGAACATCTGCGCCGACCATCTGCCCGACTCCCTGACCCGGCTGCGCGAGCGCGGCGTGACGGTCGTGCCGCACGGCGTCTCGCTGGGGCTCGGGGGCGCCGACCGGCCCGACCCTGCGCGGCTCGCCGCGCTCGGGGAGAAGGCGGTGGCGCTGGGGGCGCCGCTGGTCACGGAGCACATCGCGTTCGTACGGGCCGGGGGGCCGCTCACCGCGACCCCGCTCCTGGAGGCGGGCCACCTGCTGCCCGTCCCCCGGACCCGGGACGCGCTCGACGTGCTCTGCGAGAACGTGCGGATCGCGCAGGAGGCGCTCCCGGTGCCGCTCGCCCTGGAGAACATCGCCGCCCTCATCTCCTGGCCGGGCGAGGAGATGACGGAGGGCCGGTTCCTGGCGGAGCTGGTGGAGCGTACGGGGGTACGGCTCCTGATCGACGTCGCCAACCTGCACACCAACCACGTCAACCGCGGCGAGGACCCGGCGAAGGCCCTGTCCGAGCTGCCGGTCGACGCCCTCGCGTACGTGCACGTGGCGGGCGGGGTCGAGCGGGACGGCGTCTGGCACGACACCCACGCCCACCCCGTGCCGCCCGCGGTCCTCGACGTGCTCGGCGACCTCGCGTCGCGGGTGGCGCCCCCGGGGGTGCTGCTGGAGCGCGACGACGACTTCCCGGCCGCGCCGGAGCTGGCGGGTGAACTGGAGGCGATCCGCAGGACGGTGACCCGGGCCCGTACGGCCGCCCGGGCCGAGGGAAGCGCGCGCGGGGACGCCGTCATCGCGCCCCGTTCGTCCGCGGCGCAGCCGCTGCTCATCGGCGCCGGGGCCCGCGTCTCGGGCGGCCCGATGCCGAGCGCTCCGGTCCTGACCGGGGCCGGGTCCGCGACCGAGGCTGCCACGCCCGACGGCTCCGCCCGTCAGCGGGTGGGGGTCGCCCAGGCGTCGCTGCTGTCGGCGCTGGTGGCGGGGACGCCGGTGCCGGAGGGCTTCGACAGCCGACGGATCGGGGTCCAGAGCCGGGCGCTCGCGGCGAAGCGTGCGGGGGTGGTGGCGAAGGTGGCACCGGAGCTGCCGGAGATCCTCGGCGGCGGCTTCCGGCCGGCCTTCCTGGCGTACGCCCGGACCCGCCCCATGACCGGCGGCTACCGCCGGGACGCGCTCGACTTCGTGGAGCACCTGCTGCTCGCCGACCGCCCGGAGGACCCCGTGGCGCGGCGCGCGCTCACGGAGTGGTGGCAGGACCGTTCCGGCAGCCGCCCGCCCGGCCGCGCGACCCGGCTGGTCCGGGCCGCCCGTCACGCACTCGTCAGGAGATGACCATGGGCATCGTCGTCCTCGGCCTCTACGCGGCCGGGCTCACCGGCATCGCGCTGCTCGTCGCCCGGGTCGTCCGCTCGCGCCGCGGCCCGGGCGGGCCGGTCCACGACCGGTACGAGGCGGCCTTCCTGACGGGCGGTCCGGCGCGGGTCGTGGACACCGCGCTCGCCTCGCTGCAGGCCGACGGCCGGCTGGCGATCGGCGGCCCCGGGATCGTGGCCGTCGTCCGCCCCACCGCGCACGACCCGGTGGAGCGCGCGGTGCTCCAGGAGCACGGCAGCGCCCCGCACGGGGCACTGCACCACCTGCGGCTCGCCGTCATGCGGCACCCCGCCGTGCAGGAGATCGGCGACGGGCTCGCCGGGCGCGGTCTGGTCGTGGACCCGGCGAGCCGGCGGACGATCCTCCGGTGGTGCGGCGTGCTCGGCTTCGGCGCCTTCCTGCTCTTCCCCGTCACCGCGGTCCTCACGATCGTGGACTTCGCCACGAGCACCGAGGCGTCCGTGCCGCTCTTCGTGAAGACGCTGCCGCTGCTCCTCGCCTGCGGGGCCGCGGCCATCTCGTGCGCGGCGGTCTCCGCGAAGCGGATCACCCCGGCCGGGCTGCGGGCCGTGTCGGCGTACGGCCGCGGGCACGGCCACCTCGCGGACGCCGGGCACCTGGTGGCACTGCACGGGCTGCGGGCGCTGCCGGACCCGGTGCTGCGGGAGCAGCTCCTCGCCGCCGCGCGGGTCCACGGGACCCCGCGCCGGGGACGCGGGCGGCGTCCGTCGACGGGCTCGTACTCCTCCTCGGACGCGGCGGCCCTGGGCCTGGCCACGACCTGGTGCGCGGGCGCCGGCGGCTGCGGCGCCGGGTCGGACACGGGTTCCGGCGGGAGCTCCTGTTCGGCCGGTTCGTGCTCGTCGGGATCCTGCTCCTCGGGCTCCTGCTCCGGTGGCGGATCGAGCTGCGGCAGCTCCGGCGGGAGCTCCTGCTCCAGCTCCAGCAGCAGCTCGTGTTCGAGTTCCAGCGGGAGCTCGTGCTCCAGCTCCAGCAGTTGACCCGTTCTCCGCACGGCGGGCACGCCCATTCGAGTGGCGGGCCCGCCCGTCCTGCCGTAGAACTCGGACATGATCTGGGTTCCGCTCTTCCTGGTGGCCTGCGTCGCGGCGGGGCTCGGCTGCGCGCGGGTCTGCCGGGCGACGCTCGCCGCCGCCCGGCCGCGCCCCGGTGACGGGCACGCCGACGCGGGCGCGGAGCTGACCCTGTGCGAGGCGGCGTACCTCGCCGGGGGTCCGCTGCGGGTCACGGACCTGACGCTGGTGACGATGCACCGGGCGCGGCGGCTGCTGCTGGCCCACACCGGCTGGGCCACGGTCGTGGACGCGGGCGGGTCGGCGGGCGACGCGCTGGAGCGGGCCGTGGTCGGCGCCATCGGGCCCGCCGGGCAGCGCCCGGTGCCCGCCGTCCGGCCGGTGGTCGCCGCGGACGACTCGGTGCGGGCCGTCGAGGAGCGGCTCGTCGGCCGGGGGCTCGCGGTGCCGGCGTCGGGCCGCCGGGAGATCGCGGACGGCGTGCGGACGGTGAAGGCCGGTTTCCTGCTGGGCCTGGTCCTCGGGGCGGCCTCCGCGCTGCTCGTGCCGGCCGCAGAGCGCACCCTGGTGCTCGCCGCGTTCTCGCTGCCGCTGACCGGATCGGGGCTCTGCCTGCTCATCGGGACGTTCGAGCGCTACCCGTACACCCGCTGGGCCTCACCGGCCGGGCAGCGGCTGCTCTCCGGGCTCTGCGCGACCGATCCGCTCACGGCCCTGGCGACGCGCGGGCCGGCGGCCCTGGAGCCGGAGCTCCGCGCGGCCTTCCGGGGACACGACACCCGGCACCGGCCGTGAGGAGCGAGGGGGCGGGGCGCCCCTGGGGAGAGGCCCCGGAATGACGCCGGTGCGGCGCGCGCACGCGCGCCGCACCCGGAGCCGGACCCGGTGTCGCTGGAGCGGCCGGCGGATGGTGCCCGCCTGCCGTCTGATCTTCCGGGTCGAGGGGTGGCGCGCCCGGCCGGGAGCCGGGCCGCCACCAGGTTCGTACGGCCGTCAGGCCAGGCCCGCCACCAGGTCCGCGACGCTCTTGCGGCGGCCGGTGTAGAACGGGACCTCTTCGCGGACGTGCATCCGGGCCTCGGAGGCGCGCAGGTGGCGCATGAGGTCGACGATGCGGTGCAGCTCGTCGGCCTCGAAGGCGAGGATCCACTCGTAGTCGCCGAGCGAGAAGGAGGCGACCGTGTTGGCACGGACGTCCGGGTAGCCGCGGGCCATCTTGCCGTGGTCGGCGAGCATGCGGCGACGGTCCTCGTCGGGCAGCAGGTACCAGTCGTAGGAGCGCACGAAGGGGTACACCGAGACGTAGTCGCGCGCGGTCTCGTCGGCCAGGAAGGCCGGGATGTGCGACTTGTTGAACTCGGCGGGGCGGTGCAGCGCCATGTTCGACCACACCGGCTCCAGAGCGCGGCCCAGCCGGGTGCGGCGGAAGAGGCTGTACGCCTCCTGGAGCTCGTCGCTCGTCTCCGCGTGCCACCAGATCATGACGTCGGCGTCGGCGCGCAGACCGGACAGGTCGTACGTGCCGCGGATCGTGATGTCCTTGGCGGCGAGCTGGTCGAACAGCTCCTGGACCTCGTCGGCGTAGCCGGCGCGGTCCTCGGGCAGAACGTCGCGCAGCTTGAACACGGACCACAGGGTGTAGCGGATGACCTCGTTGAGGTCCTTCGCCTTCTTACCGGCGTTCGGGATCTTTTCGGGCGCACTCATACGCCTATTCTCGCCCGTCACGAGGAGTGCCCCGCACCGGGGTCGGTCCTTTTCGACGTGGCGATGATCTCCTCGCCGATCTCGTCGGCCGCGCGGTGGGCCGAGGCGACGCAGGCGGGGATGCCGACGCCGTCGTACGCGGCTCCCGCGACGCGCAGTCCGGGCAGGGCGGCGAGCGCCCCGCGGACACGGGCGACGCGGGCGAGGTGGCCCACCGGGTACTGGGGAAGGCCGCCGATCCAGCGGGTGACGGTGCCGGCGACGGGCCGGGCGGCGAGCCCGGTGGCGGCGGCCAGGTCCTTCAGGGAGGCGGCGACGAGGTCGGCGTCGTCGCGGTCGACCTGCTGCTCCTCGCCGTGCCGGCCGACGGAGGTGCGCAGCACGAACAGGTCGGGGGCGCCTTCGGCGACCCAGTTCCACTTCTGGGCGGAGAAGGTGGACGCCTTCACGGTGTGGCCGTCCACCGGCGGCACCAGGAACCCGGAGCCCGGCAGGTCGGGCACGTCGGAGCGGCGGAAGGCGAGGGTGACCAGGGCCATGGAGGCGTACTCGATCCCGGCGAGCCCGGCGGCGGCGTCCGGGGCGTGGTCCTCCAGCAGCGCGGCGGCGGCGCCGGCCGGGGTGGCGAGGAGCACCGCGTCGGCGTCGAACACCCGGTCCGGGGTCCTGACCCGCCAGCCGGTGTCGCCGACGCGGAGCAGCCCGGTGACGGGCGTGCCGGTGAGGATCTCCCCGCCGGCGGCGCGGATCGCGTCGGCGACGGCGCCGGGGAGGGTGCCGATGCCGCCGTCGATGCCGAGGAAGGCGGCGCCGCCCAGGCCGGTGGCGGCGCCCGCGGCATCGGCGGGGACGGCCGCGCCGGCCTGCTGGACCGCGCGCACGGCGGCGGTGAGCGTGGGGTGGACCCGGGCGGCCTCGAAGAGGGCGGGTACGGCGGCCTTCATCGAGATGCGGTGGGCGTCGCCGGCGTACACCCCGCCGAGGAGGGGCTCGACGAGCCGGTCCACGACCTCGTGGCCCATGCGCTCGGCGACGTACGCGCCGATGGCGACGTCCTCGCCGATCTCGGTCGGCGGCAGTTCCAGGTCCTGTCCGACGCGCCGCAGGCCCTCCGGGGAGAGCAGGCCCTCGACGGCGCGGGCGTCGCCGGGGACGCCCATGACGTGGCCCTTGGGCATGGGGACCAGTTCCCCCCGGGACCAGACGGACGCGGTGGTGGTGCCGGGCGCCTGGAGCCGGTCGCCGAGGCCGACCGCGCGGGCGAGGGCGATCGCCTCGGGGCGGCGGGCGAGCAGCGACTCCGCGCCGAGGTCCACGGGTGCTCCGGCGATCTCCCCGGCGAGGAGCTTGCCGCCGACCCGGCCGTCCGCTTCGAGGAGGGTCACCCGGTGACCGGCGAGGGCCAGCCGGTGGGCGGCCGCGAGTCCGGCGATTCCGCCTCCCGCGACGACGACATGGGGTCCCGTGGTGTCCGCGTTCATGGGACCACTCTCTCAAATCGCCCGCTTCCTCCCGACCGCCGGGCGGCTTCGGGCTGCGTCCGCCGCGCCCTTTCCGAGGCCGGACCGTGACCGCATCGCTACCGCCGGAGGGCAACCCGTTCCCCCGGCCCGTACGTCAAACCGGCGACACTCACCCACCACCCTCGGGGGGACCCATGCGGAGCGCACGAACGACGGCGAGATCGCGGACCACGGCACGGGCGGGATCGATGGCGGCGGCGCTGCTCGCCGCCTCGCTCGTGCTGACCGGCTGCGGCGCCGGGGCCGACTCGACCGGCGACGAGAAGGCGGACCTGAGCGCGGCGAAGCCCGCCGACGGGTCGGCGGCGGACGCGGACAGGGGCGCCGCCGACGGCTCCTCGGGCGCGGCGGCGCCGACGGCGAAGGTGCCGGCGCCCCAGCACGTGATCCGCACCGCCTCGCTCTCCGTGGAGGTCGCGGACGTGACGAAGGCGCTGGCCACGGCTCGGCAGGTGGCGGCGGACGCGGGCGGGCGCATCGAGAACGAGACCACGGAGCGGGTCGACGACGCCTCCGTCACCTCCCACCTCGTGCTGCGGGTGCCGCAGGAGCGGTACGACTCCGTCCTCACCGGCCTCGCGGGAACCGGCAGGCTGCTCGCCCGCAAGGCCGACGCCAAGGACGTCACCGAGCAGGTCGTGGACGTGGAGAGCCGGGTGGCCACCCAGCGGGCGAGCGTGGCACGCGTCCGGGCGCTGATGCAGCGGGCGGAGCGGCTGGCCGACGTCGTGACCCTGGAGGGCGAGCTGAGCCGCCGTCAGGCGGACCTGGAGTCGCTCCTCGCCCAGCAGGCGTCGCTGAAGGACCGCACCTCCCTGGCGACGATCACGCTCGACCTGACCGAGAAGGCGAAGCCCTCGGCGGCGGCCGAGGAGGACGGCCGTCCGGGCTTCGGGGAGGCCCTCGGCGGCGGCTGGAACGCGCTGGTCGCCGCGGTGGCCTGGCTCGGCGTCGTGCTGGCCGCCCTCGCGCCCTGGCTGGCGGTGGCGCTGGTCGGCTTCGTCCTGTGGCGCCGGCTCGTCCGGCCCCGTCTCGCCGCCCGGGCGGCCGCCCGGGCCGCGGAGCGTCCCGCGACGGCGCAGGTGCCCCGCCCCGGTCAGCCCGTGCCCGTGCGGAACGCCGCCGGGGTCTCCCCGGCACCGGAGCCCCCGGAGCTCTCCGGGAAGTAGCGTCTCCCGTATGAGCGAACGACTGGTGGTCATCGGCGGCGACGCGGCGGGCACTCCGGCCTCCGCGCCGCCGGCCTTCGCCCCGCCGCCCGCGGGTCCTCCGGCCTTCGCTCCTCCCGGATTCGCCCCGCCCTCCTTCGCGCCCTCA
>NZ_JBFBBC010000023.1:0-64866 GCF_040689545.1 Streptomyces sp. NPDC051180 | reverse complement strand
GGCCGGACCGCCACCGCCCACGAACTGATCGACGCGCTCTGGGGAGAGGAGTCCCCCTCCCAGGCGCTCGCGGCCGTGCGGACCTACGCCTCGGGGTCAGCCCGTCGCGAGCAGGATCACGAGCAGCAGCAGTCCGGCGACCGCGGGGCCGACGATCTCGTACGCCCAGCGGACCTGCGGCTCGCCCTGCGAGCCGGGGTGGCCGGCGCGGGCCTCGGCGAGCTCGCGGAGGTCGGCGACGGTCTTGTCGCCGGAGGCGATCCGGGAGGCCGAGTCGCGCACGTCGGCGGTGACGGAGGTCCGGCCGTGCGGGTCGTCCTGCGAGGCACGGGCGGCCCGGCGGGCCGCCCGCTTCCGCTGGCGCAGCGAGACGGGGATCGCCCACAGCTGGTACGTGGCGCCGTCCTGGGTGAAGACCTCGCTGGAGTAGCCGGCGCGGACGTCGGCGACCGAGGCCCACGGGAGCGTGATCGACCGGAACGGGTTGCGGACGCGCAGCCGGTCCTCGTTGGCGTACACCGCCGGGCGGATCGTGAAGGCGATGATCAGCGGGACCGCGAGGAGCAGCCCCGCGAGCGCGACCCACGGGGTCCGGCCCTCGCCGCGGACGGCCGCGTCGACGCAGAACAGGCCCGCGAGGGCCAGCAGGAACACGCCACTGGCGATCCCGAGGGGCGAACGGAAGACACGGTCGGCGGCCGGCTTGTCGGCGGCCGGCTGTGCGGGGGTCGACTCGCGGCCGGGCTCGTGACTCGGCTCGGGGGTCGGGTCGGGGGTCGTCATGCCGCCGATTGTGCCTCAGCGCGCCGGTGGAGGCTCAGGCGGCCCGCGTGGCCACGAGGTCCGCGTACAGGATGATGCCGTCGGGGCGGTGGCCGTCCGATGATCTTGTATGAGGGGGCGGTCCGCTCCCTGCCACGGCCGTGTGACAGGGCTCACGGAGGCGGTGAACGGCCCCCGGGCCGACGGTCACCACGCCGGTCGGCGGCCTGTGACCTCGGGCTCCGCGAAGGGTGGCCCCTGTACAGGTCGCTACGCGCGTAGATATGCTCGACTGGTGACCATGCCCACCACTGCATCCGCAGCATCCGCATTCGCCGACGTGACCGCGTCCGACGGTGCGCTGCGCCGCTTCCTCCACGGGCTGCCCGGCGTCGACGCCGTCGGCCTGGAGGCGCGCGCCGCGTCCCTCGGCACCCGCTCGATCAAGACCACGGCCAAGGCATACGCCATCGACCTGGCCATTTCCATGATCGACCTGACGACGCTCGAAGGCGCGGACACCCCGGGCAAGGTCCGGGCGCTCGCCGCCAAGGCCGTCAACCCCGATCCGACCGACCGCACGACGCCGACGACCGCCGCGGTCTGCGTCTACCCCGACATGGTGGCCACCGCCAAGGCCGCCGTCGCGGGCACCGGCGTCAAGGTCGCCTCGGTCGCGACCGCCTTCCCGGCCGGGCGCGCGGCGCTCCCCGTGAAGCTCGCCGACACGGCCGACGCGATCGCCGCCGGCGCCGACGAGATCGACATGGTCATCGACCGTGGCGCCTTCCTCGCCGGCCACTACCTGAAGGTCTACGAGCAGATCGCCGCGATCAAGGCGGAGTGCGGCGACCGCGCCCGCCTCAAGGTGATCTTCGAGACCGGCGAGCTGTCCACGTACGACAACATCCGCCGCGCCTCCTGGCTCGGCATGATGGCCGGCGCGGACTTCATCAAGACCTCGACCGGCAAGGTCGCGGTCAACGCCACCCCCGCCAACACCCTCCTCATGCTGGAGGCCGTGCGCGACTTCCGCGCCCAGACCGGCGTGCAGATCGGTGTGAAGCCGGCCGGCGGCATCCGCAACACCAAGGAAGCGATCAAGTTCCTGGTTCTCGTCAACGAGACCGTGGGTGAGGACTGGCTGGACAACCACTGGTTCCGCTTCGGCGCCTCCAGCCTGCTCAACGACCTGCTGATGCAGCGCCAGAAGCTGGCGACCGGCCGTTACTCCGGCCCCGATTACGTGACGGTGGACTGATCAACATGGCATCTGCATTCGAGTACGCGCCGGCGCCGGAGTCCCGGTCCGTCGTCGACATCGCCCCCAGCTACGGCCTCTTCATCGACGGCGAGTTCGTCGAGGCGGCCGACGGCAAGGTCTTCAAGACCGTCTCCCCCTCCACCGAGGAGGTCCTCTCCGAGGTCGCCCAGGCGGGCGCCGAGGACGTGGACCGCGCGGTGAAGGCGGCGCGGAAGGCATTCGAGAAGTGGTCCGCGCTGCCCGGCTCCGAGCGCGCCAAGTACCTCTTCCGGATCGCCCGGATCATCCAGGAGCGCAGCCGCGAGCTGGCCGTCCTGGAGACCCTGGACAACGGCAAGCCGATCAAGGAGACCCGCGACGCGGACCTCCCCCTGGTCGCCGCGCACTTCTTCTACTACGCGGGCTGGGCCGACAAGCTCGACCACGCCGGCTACGGCGCGAACCCGCGCCCGCTGGGCGTGGCCGGCCAGGTCATCCCGTGGAACTTCCCGCTGCTGATGCTGGCGTGGAAGATCGCCCCGGCGCTCGCGACCGGCAACACGGTCGTCCTCAAGCCGGCCGAGACGACCCCGCTCTCCGCCCTGTTCTTCGCGGACATCTGCCGCCAGGCGGGCCTGCCGAAGGGCGTCGTCAACATCCTCCCCGGGTACGGGGAGACGGGCGCCGCGCTCGTCGGGCACCCGGACGTGAACAAGGTCGCCTTCACCGGCTCGACCGCCGTCGGCAAGGCCATCGCGCGCTCGGTCGCCGGCACCGACAAGAAGGTGACGCTGGAGCTGGGCGGCAAGGGCGCCAACATCGTCTTCGACGACGCCCCGATCGACCAGGCCGTCGAGGGCATCGTCAACGGCATCTTCTTCAACCAGGGCCAGGTCTGCTGCGCGGGCTCGCGCCTCCTCGTCCAGGAGTCGATCCAGGACGAGCTGCTCGACTCGCTCAAGCGCCGTCTGAACACCCTGCGCCTGGGCGACCCGCTCGACAAGAACACCGACATCGGCGCCATCAACTCCTCGGAGCAGCTGGCCCGCATCACGTCGCTGGTGGACCAGGGCGAGGCGGAGGGCGCCGAGCGCTGGACCGCCTCCTGCGAGATCCCGTCGGCCGGCTACTGGTTCGCCCCGACGCTCTTCACGAACGTCACGCAGGCGCACCGGATCGCCCGCGACGAGATCTTCGGCCCGGTCCTCTCGGTGCTGTCCTTCCGCACGCCGGACGAGGCCGTCGCGAAGGCCAACAACAGCCAGTACGGCCTGTCCGCCGGCATCTGGACGGAGAAGGGCTCCCGCATCCTGGCGGTCGCCTCCAAGCTCCGCGCGGGTGTCGTCTGGGCCAACACGTTCAACAAGTTCGACCCGACCTCGCCCTTCGGCGGTTACAAGGAGTCGGGCTTCGGCCGCGAGGGCGGCCGTCACGGTCTGGAGGCATACCTCGATGTCTGAGTCGGCGACGCGGCTGAGCGTCTTCAAGACCTACAAGCTGTACGTCGGGGGCAAGTTCCCCCGCTCCGAGAGCGGCCGGGTGTACGAGGTGACGGACTCGAAGGGCAAGTGGCTGGCGAACGTGCCACTCTCCTCCCGCAAGGACGCCCGTGACGCGGTCGTCGCCGCCCGCAAGGCGTTCGGCGGCTGGGCGGGCGCGACCGCGTACAACCGCGGCCAGATCCTCTACCGCGTCGCCGAGATGCTGGAGGGCCGCCGGGAGCAGTTCGTCCGCGAGGTCGCGGACGCGGAGGGCCTGTCGAAGTCGAAGGCGGCCGCGGTCGTCGACGCGGCGATCGACCGCTGGGTCTGGTACGCCGGCTGGACCGACAAGATCGCCCAGGTCGTCGGCGGCGCCAACCCGGTCGCCGGCCCGTACTTCAACCTCTCCTCCCCCGAGCCGACCGGTGTCGTCACGGTCGTCGCCCCGCAGGACTCGTCCTTCCTGGGCCTGGTGTCGGTGATCGCCCCGGTGATCGCGACGGGCAACACGGCCGTCGTCATCGCGAGCGAGAAGTCCCCGCTGCCGGCGCTGTCCCTGGGCGAGGTGCTCGCCACCTCCGACCTGCCCGGCGGTGTCGTCAACATCCTCTCCGGCAAGGCCGCCGAGATGGGCCCGCACCTCGCGGCCCACCAGGACGTCAACGCCATCGACCTCACCGGCGCGACCGAGGGAGACCTCGCCCGCGACCTGGAGATCGCGGCGGCGGACAACCTCAAGCGCGTCCTGCGTCCCCGGACCGAGGACTTCGCCGACTCCCCCGGCACGGACCGCATGACCGCCTTCCTGGAGACGAAGACGGTCTGGCACCCGACGGGCTCGCTGGGCGCGAGCGGCTCCTCGTACTGACGGCTCCGCGAACGGCCCCCGGGTGTGCGCACCCGGGGGCCGTTCGCCGTTCCCGCCCGCCCGCCCGCCCGCCCGCCCGCCGGGTCTTGCCCCACCGGCCCCGTCCGCCGCAAGATCCGGAGGGGACCGACGGTGTCGGTGACACGAGCGGAGAGGCCGGTACGTCATGGGGGACATGGGCAAGGGTGCCAACACCTTCGTCCCGACGGTGGCGCTGCGCGTCGCCGTCCGCGGGGGCGTCGACGTCGCGGCGCTGCTGCTGACGGAGCGGGGCCGGGTCAGGGGCGACGCGGACATCGTCTTCCACGGCGCCCCGGTCCATCCCTCGGGGGCCGTGCGGCTCGTCGGGGGCGAGGACGGCACGGTGTGGCTGGAGGCCGGCCTGACGGCGACCGAGGAGGAGGTCTCCCGCGTCCTGGTCGTCGCGTCGACGGAGGGCGGCGCCCTGCGGGACGCGGCCGGGCTGGCCGTGGAGGCGTTCGCGCCGGACGGCACCTCGGTCGCGCGCTACGCCGTGACCGACGCCGGCGGGGAGACCGCGATGGTCCTCGCGGAGCTGTACCGCCGCGCGGGCGGCTGGAAGTTCCGCGCGGTGGGGCAGGGCTATCCGGACGGCCTGGAGGGCCTCGCGGTCGACCACGGCGTCGACGTGGCCGCCGAGGGGCCCCCGGTGGCTCCCGTGCCCGTGGCGGCGCCCCCGTCGATGACGAAGGCCCCGGAGGCCGTGACACCGGCCGTCAGGCCCGCCCCGGCCCCGGCTCCCGCCCCGGCGCCGCCGGTGGCACCGGTTCCCGCCCCGTACCCCTTCCCGATCGAGGCGCCGGGGAAGACGGCCTCGGGACCCGCGCCCGACCCCTTCGGGGCGGCCGCCGCGCCCGGCGCCCCGGACTGGACGTTCGGCGGCCTGTTCGCGCCGCGGACGCGCAGCGGCCGGGGCAACGACGTGATCACCGTGGAGGACCTCCCGCCCGGCCCGGTGGTGGTCGAGCTGGCCGTCGACGGCGACGGGTACACGGGGCTGTGGCCGCTCACCCGCTTCAACAAGGAGGAGAGCAGCCTGATCAACAGCACGCAGGAGGACTTCCGGGGCCGGGTGCTCCCCGTGGTGCCGTCGAACGGCAGGCTGCGGCTGAAGCTGCGGGCGGACGGCCCCTGGGAGATGCGGATCCTGCCGCTGGCGGCCGCCCGGCGGCTGACCGAGGAGCCGCTGGAGTGCGAGGGGCCGGACGTCCTGCTGCACACCGGGGGCGCGGCGGACGCCGCCTTCCACTACCGGGGCAAGGACAACTTCATCGTCCACCTCTACGAGCTGGCGGACCACGACGACCCCGCCACGCTGCCGGAGCGCCGCCGCTCGGCCGTCAACGAGATCGGCCGGCGCCGGGAGACCTTCCCGCTGCCCGAGGGCCCGCTGATCGTCCATCTGCGGATGGCGGACGGGCCGTGGCGCGGGCGCCTGAAGGACGTCCAGCCGCACAGCGGGCGGTCCCCGCACGACTCCGGGCCGAGGCCGCCCCAGCCCCGCAGGGCCCAGGGCTGGCTCCGCCGGGGCCGCCGCTGAGCGTCGCCCCTAGGGCAGCAGCCCCTGGGTGAGCGGTCCGGCCACCGGGAGGTCGGCCACCGCTCCGCCCTTCGTGATGTGGTCGGTGACCAGGTTCGTGCCGATCGGCTTGAAGTCGGCGACCTGGGTGCCGAGGCCGTTGGCGAGCGGGTCGACGCCGGTGTTGGCCAGCGGGTCGAGCTGGAGCCGGGTGAGCGGGCCCACGCCGTGGGTGATGCCGGACAGTGCGCCCGTCCCGGCCGCGGCGGCGTCGGTCCGGCTCAGCGAGTCGACGGGCAGCGGCACCGGGGCGGCGGCCTGGGCCGCGGCGCCCGCTCCGACCAGCGCGGCGCCCGCCGCCGTGACCGTGAGCCCGGCCTTGAGCAGGGCGCTGCGGCGGGGGGTGCGGGGTTCTGCGTGACGCGCCATGACGATCCTTCCGAGGGGTGACCGAGCGGCAACCGACAGTAGTCGAGGTGTGATGCTCGATACCAACGGCCTCCTGCGGGGGTCCCCTGCACGGGGGAATGCTTCACACTGGTGTCCCGTGAGTTCCCAACCGATCCCGACCCGCGTCGTCCTGCTCGCGGGCCCCTCCGGCTCCGGCAAGTCGTCCCTCGCCGCCGTCACCGGCCTCCCGGTCCTGCGCCTCGACGACTTCTACAAGGAGTGCGACGATCCGTCACTCCCGCTCGTCGACGGCAGCACGGACATCGACTGGGACTCCCCCAGGTCCTGGGACGCCGACGCGGCCGTCGCCGCCATCGTCGAGCTGTGCCGCACGGGACGCACCGACGTCCCCCTCTACGACATCTCCACCAGCTCGCGCGTCGGCCGGGAGCGGTTCGACATCGAGCGGACCCCGCTGTTCGTGGCCGAGGGCATCTTCGCGGCCGAGATCGTGGGCCGCTGCCGCGAGCTCGACGTCCTGGCCGACGCGCTCTGCCTGCGCGGCCGCCCCTCGACGACCTTCCGGCGCCGTCTCGCCCGCGACCTGCGCGAGGGCCGGAAGTCGGTGCCCTTCCTGCTGCGCCGCGGCTGGCGTCTGATGCGGGCCGAGCGCGCCATCGTGGCCCGTCAGGCCCAGCTGGGGGCCCACCCCTGCGCGAAGCCCGAGGCCCTCGGCCGCCTCGCCGCCGCGGCGGCCGGCCGCCACCGCACCCCGGCGGCGAACTGACGCCGTCGCCGTCCGGCGCACAGCACGAAGCGGACTGTACGAGACCCCCCGGCCCGTACAGCCCGCTTCGTCATCCCCGTACCCCCGTACGGTTCCCCCGTGTTTCCCCCGTGGGGACCCCGCGAGCCCCGTTTCCCCCGTGGCCCGCGCGGTCCTTCCCCGTTCCCCCCGACCTTCAGGCCACCAGCTCGCCGAAGGACTCCTCCTCGTCACGGCCGAAGCTCAGCACCTCGTCCTCGCGCAGTCGCCGCAGCGAGCGCCAGATGCTCGACTTCACCGTGCCGACACTGATGTCCAGGATCTCCGCGATCTCCGGATCGGTCCGGCCCTCGTAGTAGCGCAGCACCAGCATCGTGCGCTGGAGCTCGGGCAGCCGGGCGAGGGCCTGCCACAGGACCGCGCGCAGCTCCGTGCCCCGCATCGCGTCCGTCTCGCCCACCGTCTCGGGGAGCTCCTCGGTCGGGTACTCGTTGAGCTTGCGCCGGCGCCAGGCGCTGATGTGCAGGTTGGTCATGGTGCGGCGGAGGTATCCGCCGACCGCGGCCTTGTCGCTGATCCGGTCCCAGGCGCGGTACGTGGAGAACAGCGCGCTCTGGAGCAGGTCCTCGGCCTCGAAACGGTCACCGGTGAGGTGGTAGGCGGTGGCGTACAGGGAGGCACGACGCTCCTGGACGTAGGCCGTGAACTCGGCCTCCGAGCAGGTGACGCGTTCCCCCGTGCCCTCCCCGTACGCCGCTCCCCCGTCAGCAACGGCCACCATGTACGGCGCCTTGCGCTGACGCCCGACGCTGCGAACGCACCCCCGCCCGTTCACCGCGCCGGACTTCTCCGTGCTCCGCACGACGTCGTGGAGACGCGTGACAACTGCGCTTGAGGTGGTGCTGTGCAGTGCGTTCATCTCGCGCCCCCCGTCGGTTGGAGTGTGTTTCGGTCCGTGTGCCAAGAAGCTTGCCCCTGGGACTTCATGGCGTTGTCCGCCGACTGTCACAGCCGTGTCACAGGGGGCGGAACAGAAGCGCGCCTCCCAGCGGTCGAACTCGGACGGCCGAATGCGACAGAATGCTGCCCGTGCCTTTTCTGTTGCTGATCGAGGACGACGACGCCATCCGCACGGCCCTCGAACTCTCCCTGTCCCGGCAGGGCCACCGGGTGGCCACCGCCGCCACGGGCGAGGACGGGCTCCTGCTGCTGCGCGAGCAGCGGCCGGACCTGGTCGTGCTCGACGTCATGCTGCCCGGCATCGACGGCTTCGAGGTCTGCCGGCGGATCCGTCGCACCGACCAGTTGCCGATCATCCTGCTCACCGCGCGCAGTGACGACATCGACGTGGTCGTGGGACTGGAGTCCGGTGCCGACGACTACGTCGTGAAGCCGGTGCAGGGGCGGGTCCTCGACGCCCGCATCCGGGCCGTACTGCGGCGCGGCGAGCGGGAGTCGACGGATTCCGCGACGTACGGGTCCCTGGTCATCGACCGGTCCGCGATGACGGTCACCAAGAACGGCGAGGACCTCCAGCTGACCCCGACCGAGCTGCGGCTGCTGCTGGAGCTGAGCCGGCGGCCCGGACAGGCGCTCTCCCGGCAGCAGTTGCTGCGGCTGGTGTGGGAGCACGACTACCTGGGCGACTCGCGGCTCGTCGACGCCTGCGTGCAGCGGCTGCGCGCCAAGGTGGAGGACGTGCCGTCCTCGCCCACGCTCATCCGCACCGTGCGGGGCGTCGGCTACCGGCTGGACGTCCCTGCGTGAGTACGGGGATCCTCGCGCGGTCACGCCTCTCCAGCCTGCGGCTGCGGCTCGTCGTCGTCTTCGCCCTGGTCGCGCTCACCGCGGCCGTCGCCGCCTCCGGCATCGCGTACTGGCTCAACCGCGAGGCGGTGCTGACCCGTACCCAGGACGGGGCGCTCAACGACTTCCGGCAGGAGATGCAGAACCGGGCCGCCACGCTGCCGCTCCGGCCCACCCAGGACGACCTGCGGCGGACCGCCGAGCAGATGGCGGGCGGCAGCGCCGCGAACTACCAGGTGCTGCTCCTCGGCGAGCGGGACGCGGGCAAGCCGATCGTCGGCGCCTCCGACCCCGACGACTTCACCCTCGCCGACGTGCCGCTGTCGCTGCGCGAGGCCGTGGACACCGAGCGGCAGGTGACGGAGGCCGATCCCTACCGCCACCACCTCTTCTGGCAGCGCACCGAGCGGGGCGGAACGCCGTACCTGGTCGGCGGGACGCGGATCGACGGCGGCGGACCGGCCGGCTACATGTTCAAGTCGCTGGCCGCGGAGAAGGCCGACCTGAACTCGCTCGCCTGGTCCCTGGGGATCGCGACCGCGCTCGCCGTCGTCGGCTCCGTGCTGCTCGCGCAGGTCGCGGCGACGACCGTGCTGCGCCCGGTGCACCGGCTCGGCGAGGCGGCCCGGCAGCTCGGCGAGGGCAAGCTCGACACCCGGCTGCGGGTCTCCGGCGCGGACGAACTCGCCGATCTGTCCCGTACGTTCAACAGCGCGGCCGAGTCCCTGCAGAAGAAGGTCGCGGACATGAGCGCGCGGGAGGAGTCCAGCCGCCGGTTCGTCGCCGACATGTCGCACGAGCTGCGCACCCCGCTGACCGCGCTGACGGCCGTCACCGAGGTCCTGGAGGACGAGCAGGACACCCTGGACCCGATGATCGCCCCGGCGGTGGCGCTGGTGGTGAGCGAGACGCGGCGGCTGAACGACCTGGTGGAGAACCTGATGGAGGTGACCCGCTTCGACGCGGGCACCGCGCGCCTCGTCCTCGACGAGGTGGACATCGCCGACCAGATCACCGCCTGCATCGACGCACGGGCCTGGCTGGACGCCGTCGACCTCGACGCCGAGCGCGGGATCGTGGCGCCGCTCGACCCGCGCCGCCTGGACGTGATCCTGGCGAACCTGATCGGGAACGCGCTCAAGCACGGCGGTTCGCCGGTGCGGGTCTCGGTGCGCACGGAGGCCGAGGAGCTGGTCATCTCGGTCCGCGACCACGGGCCCGGCATCCCCGAGGAGGTGCTGCCGCACGTCTTCGACCGCTTCTACAAGGCGAGCGCGTCCCGGCCGCGGTCCGAGGGCAGCGGTCTCGGCCTGTCGATCGCCATGGAGAACGCCCTGATCCACGGCGGGTCGATCACGGCGTCCAACTCGGTCGGCGAGGACGGATCGGTGGACGGCGCGGTGTTCGTGCTGCGGCTGCCGCTCGACGCGTCGGGGATCACGCGCGAGGTGCAGACCCGCAGCAGCCAGGGCGAGGTGGAGGAAGAGTGAGGCGCCGCACCTTCGGGCGCACGGCGGGAGCCGGCGCCCTGAGCGCGGCCGCGCTGGCCGTGCTGGTCACCGGCTGCGGGATCAGGACGACGTCCGTCCCCGTCGACGCGGGCGCGGCCCCGTCGCGGGTCCCCTGCAGCGTCACCGACGAGTCCCCGTCGCCGACGGCCGCGCAGGGCGTGCCGGTCCGGGTGTTCCTGGTCTGCGGCTCGCAGCTGGAGCCGGTGGACCGGCGGGCGCCGCTGCCGGAGGAGAAGGCGGGCGGCGACCCGGTGCGTACGGCCACGGGGCTGCTCGCGCAGCTGTCCGCCGAGCCGTCGGACAGCGAGCGGCAGGCCGGTTTCACGAGCGCCGTGCGGGGTCCGCTGACGGTGGGCGGCGGGTCCAAGGGCGATCCGGCGGGCACGCTGCGGCTGAGCCGGCAGCCGGAGGACCTGGCCCCGACCGCCCTGTCGCAGATCGTCTGCACCTTCGCGGAGAGCTCGGCGGGCGCGGGCGGCCACACGGTCCTGCTCGGCGGCCCCGGCGCCTACCCGCCCAAGCGCTACCGGTGCACGACGGAGCTGCGCGAGCGCCCGGAGTCCACCCCGCCGACGGCGCCGGCGGCCGCTCCGACGGCGACGTCGACGGGCTGACCCGGTGAGGCGTCCGGCGGGCGGCGGAACCGATTCCGCCGTGACGGGCGTCTTGGGGGGCGTGCAGCGTCAAGGTTCGGGCGGTGGTGCCGCCGTGGTCGTCCGCGTGGTGGGGTTCTCTCTCCTCCTCGCGCATCTGCTGCTCGTCGCCTGGGTCGGTCTGCGGCCACGTGACGTGGCCTGGGTGACCGCGCCGAACACGATCCCGCTGCACGGCCTGCGGGCCGACCTGGCCCTCGGCGCCGGCGCGGCGGCCCGGCGGATCGGCGAGGGCCTGCTGCTCCTGGCGCCGCTCGGGGTGCTGCTGCCGATGGCCGACGGCAGGCTCGACGTCTCCCGCTGGGCCTCCCTGGCCCGGACGACCGCCGCCGGCGCGCTGCTGTCGCTGGCCGTGGAGCTGCTGCAGACCGCCGTGCCGGGGCAGGTCGTCGACGTGGACTCGGTGCTGCTGAACACGGCGGGCGTGGCCCTCGCCCATCTCCTGTTCGTCCCGGCCGGCCGCGGCTGGCTGCGCCGCAGGTCGGAGCCGCGACGGGGGAGCTCATCCGCGGGGAGCGGGTCCGGTCAGGGCTCCGCCCTCCCCCGGAACGAGACGGCTCAGGGTTCGACCCCGACGATTTCCAGGGTTCCGATCGCCCGGTAGACCGACGCCCGACGCACCCGTCCGGCGGCACCATCGAGTCATCGGGAGCCCGACGGAGCGGCTCCCGGACCGACTCCGAAGGAGCCCACCATGGCCGCAGTCATCCGCCCCCGTGACGGACGCGTGATCGGCGGAGTGTGCGCGGCGCTGGCACGGCGCTTCGGCACCTCCGCGTGGACGATGCGCCTGATCTTCCTGGTCTCGTGCCTGCTGCCCGGCCCCCAGTTCCTGCTGTACCTGGCGCTCTGGATCTTCCTGCCGTCCGAGAAGCGGGCGTCCGCGGCCTGGTAGCCGCACGCACCGCGCACGCCGAAGGGGCGCGTATCCGGGAGAGTCCGGGTGCGCGCCCCTTCGGCGTGTGCGGCGGGTGTCAGCCGATCGGGAGGCCGCCGAGCGGCAGGCCGCCCAGGAGGCCGCCGAGCGGGGTGGCGCCGAGGCCGCCGGCGGCGGCGTCGAGCGGCAGGCTCTGGGTGGCCTGGCCGGCGGCGGCCGGCAGGGTCTTCACGCCCTGGTCGACGCCCTGGCCGAGGGCACCCTGCCCGCCGGCGAGCGACTCGGCGGCGCCGTCGGGGAGCTCGGTGAGGCCGTCACCCAGCGGGACGGCCTTGGTCACCGTGCCCAGCGCGTCGGCGTCGAGCGGCAGGGACGGCGCGGCGGAGGCCGTGCCGGCGGCGGTGACGGCGAAAGCGGCACCGAGAGCGGCGACACCGAGCTTCTTGGCGGCAGACTGCTTCATCTGAAAATCTTCCTTGTGGAATCCGGGGGCTTCCGGGAAAGCCGGGAGGGGAAATCCTGGGAATGCAGAGCGGCTCTGCAACCTAACCAGTGATCGACCCCTCCGCAAACACCGGAAAGCGGCCGGGTGTCGCACCGACCCGGCCGCCTCCTCACCCCGGACGGGGCGCCGATCAGCCCGTCGTACGGGAAGAGTCGCTGGTCGTGGCGGTCTGCTGGAACAGCCATTCGGACCGCAGCTCGGCATATCCGGGCTTGATGACCTCATTGATCATCGCCAGGCGTTCATCGAAAGGAATGAACGCTGATTTCATCGCATTGACCGTGAACCACTGCATGTCGTCGAGCGTGTAATCGAATGCCTCGATCAGCAGCTCGAATTCCCGGCTCATGGTCGTACCGCTCATGAGCCGGTTGTCGGTGTTGACCGTGGCCCGGAAATGGAGGGTGCGGAGCAGGCCGATCGGGTGCTCGGCGAACGAGGCGGCCGCGCCGGTCTGGAGGTTGGACGAGGGGCACATCTCCAGGGGGATGCGCTTGTCGCGGACGTAGGCGGCGAGGCGGCCGAGCCGGACCGTGCCGTCGTCGGCGACCTCGATGTCGTCGATGATCCGGACGCCGTGGCCGAGCCGGTCGGCACCGCACCACTGGAGCGCCTGCCAGATCGACGGCAGGCCGAACGCCTCGCCCGCGTGGATCGTGAAGTGGTTGTTCTCCCGCTTGAGGTACTCGAAGGCGTCGAGGTGGCGGGTGGGCGGGTAGCCGGCCTCGGCGCCCGCGATGTCGAAGCCGACCACGCCGGAGTCGCGGTAGCGGTTGGCGAGTTCGGCGATCTCCAGGGCCCGGGCCGCGTGCCGCATGGCGGTCAGCAGGGCGCCGATCCGGATGCGGTACCCGTCGGCCCTGGCCTGCCGCTCGCCCTCCCGGAAGCCCTCGTTGACGGCCTCGACGACCTCTTCGAGGGTGAGTCCGCCCTCCAGGTGCTGCTCGGGGGCGTAGCGCACCTCCGCGTAGACCACGCCGTCCTCGGCGAGGTCGATCGCGCACTCGGTGGCGACGCGGACCAGGGCCTCGCGGGTCTGCATGACGGCGCAGGTGTGCGCGAAGGTCTCCAGGTACCGTTCCAGCGAACCGGAGTCGGCCGCCTCGCGGAACCAGATGCCGAGCTTGTCGGGCTCCGTCTCGGGGAGCTGGTCGTAACCCTGCTCCCGGGCGAGTTCGATGATCGTGCCGGGGCGCAGTCCGCCGTCGAGGTGGTCGTGGAGCAGCACCTTCGGGGCACGGCGGATCTGGTCCGCGGTGGGGACGTTGGGAGTCTGGCTCGTCATTTTCGCACTGTAGCCCCTACGCGCGTAGAGCGCGCCCCGTCGCGCCGCGCGGGCGCCGATTTTCCCCGCCGCGGACGGGCGTGCGGACGACGGTCCGGCGAACCGGTCCGAACAGGCGGAGGGCCCACGGGTGTTCGCTCTCCGGACGATACGTAACAGAGATCGCGCGTACCACTGGTGTACACCTCCGCTTCTGAGACTGTTCTGTCATGGCGCACTACGCACTCGTGGGGCCGTCCGAGGCCCGGAGACCCCGGCTCGGACGTCCCGTTGGCGGTTCCCGCACGTCGGCGGCGGTGGGCGGCGTGGTGCTGCTCCTGCCGGACGGCGAGCCCGTGTCGGGGCGGCGGGCCTCGGCCCGGGCGCACGCGGCGATGCTGCCGTTCGGCCGCGACCTCGTCCGCGCGGGCCGGTCCGAAGGGCTCGTCGCGCACGTGGTGCGCTACCGGGGCCGCGGCTGGAACGGCACCGACGCGCAGCTCGCGGCGGACGCGTCCTGGGCGGTCGCCGAGGCCGTGCGGCGGTACGGCGACGTCCCGGTCTGCCTCGTCGGGCACGGTCTCGGCGGCCGGGCGGCGCTGCGGGCGGCCGGGCACGAGGCGGTCGGCGCGGTCCTGGCCATGGCCCCCTGGCTGCCGGAGGACGACGTGGCGGCCGAGCCGGAGCCGGTGCGGCAGCTGGTCGGGCGCCGGGTGCTGCTGGTGCACGGCACGAACGACGCGCGGACGGACCCGGAGCTGTCGTTCCGCTTCGCCGAGCGGGCGAAGAAGGCCAACCGCGACACCTGCCGCTTCGAGGTGCACACGGACGGCCACGCGCTGCGCCAGTACGCGGACGAGGTCCGGGCGCTCGCCGCCGACTTCGCCCTCGGCGCGCTCTTCGCCCGGCCCGTCGCCCGCCCGGTGGCGGACGCGATGGCGGCGCCGCCGCCGCTGGGCCTGCGGATGCCGCTGGCGGCGGGCTTCGGCGGCTCACGCCGGAGGTGACGGCTCCTTCGGGAGCAGGTGACCGCGCCGGCCGAGCAGGAACTTCTTGAAGGCGGCCACCGGCGCGGTGTCCGGATGGCCGTCGAGCCAGGCGACGCCGATCTCCCGGACCGCGCGGGGGGCGGTGACGTTGAGTTCGACGACGCCGGGCCGGGGGACGGCGGGCGGCGGCAGCAGGGCGACGCCGAGGCCGGCGGCGACCAGTCCGCGCAGGGTCTCGGCCTCCTCGCCCTCGAAGGCGATCCGGGGCCTGAAGCCGGCCTCCGCGCACAGGTCGTCGGTGATGCGGCGGAGGCCGTACCCCGGTTCCAGGGTCACGAAGGTCTCGTCCGCGGCCTCGGCGAGGCGGACGCGCCGGCGGCCGGCCAGCCGGTGGTCGTCCGGGACGACGAGCCGCAGCCGCTGTTCGTCGAGGCGGCGGGCCACCAGGTCGGGGGCGTCCGGCACCGGGGAGGTCAGGCAGAGGTCGAGGTCGCCGGCCCGGAGCCGTTCGATCATCGCCTCGCCGTAGTTCTGGACGAGGGTGAAGCGGATCCCCGGGTGGTCGACGCGGAAGGCGCGCAGGAGGCCGGGGACGGTCTCGGAGCCCATGGTGTGGAGGAAGCCGAACGCGACCCGCCCGGCGGAGGGGTCCGCGTCGGCCCGCACGGTGTCGGCGGCCCGCTCCACCTCGGCGAGCGCCCGCTCGGCGGCGGTGAGGAAGCGGCGGCCGGCCGGGGTGAGGGAGACGGTGCGGCCGCGGCGGGCGAAGAGGGCGACGCCGAGGTCCTGTTCGAGCCGGACCATGGCCCGCGACAGGGTCGACTGCGGCACGCCCATCTCGGCGGCGGCGCGGGTCACGTGCTCGTGCCGGGCGACGGCGGCGAAGTACGCGAGCCGCGGCGCGAGCAGGTGTCCCATGTCATCTTCGTTACTGTTCGGTGACAGGCGAGGCTGTGACCTTTACTCATGCACCATGGGAACGATTACAGCAGTTCCGTGCATTGGACGCATGAAGCGGGGCGTCCTACGTTCGTGACATGCTTCCTGCCAGTACCAAGGCGGCCGCCACCAGCGCGTCCGCCGACACCCGCCTCTCCCCCGGCGCCCCCGGCTACCGCCGGCTGAGCCTCGCCCTCTTCGCCGCGGGACTGGCCGCCTTCGCCCTCCTCTACTCCACGCAGGCCCTCCTCCCGGCCATCTCGGCCGAGTTCGGCGCCACCGCCTCCGCAGCCTCCTGGACGGTCTCCGCCGCGACCGGCGCCCTGGCCCTCTGCGTGCTCCCGCTCAGCGCCCTCTCGGAGCGCTTCGGCCGGCGGACGACGATGACCGCCTCCCTGACGGCCGCGGTCGTCCTCGCCCTCCTGGTCCCGCTCGCCCCGAACCTGGAGTCCCTGGTCGTGCTCCGCGCCCTCCAGGGCGCCGCGCTCGCCGGGCTCCCGGCCTCCGCGATGGCCTACCTCGCCGAGGAGGTCCGGCCCAAGGCGCTGGTCGCCGCGATCGGCCTCTTCGTCGCCGGCAACTCCATCGGCGGCATGAGCGGCCGGCTGGTGACGGGCTGGGTCGCCCAGATGTGGGGCTGGCGCGCGGGTCTGGCCGCCGTCGGACTGACCTCGCTGCTCTGCGCGATCGCCTTCCGCACGCTGCTCCCGAAGGCGCGGCACTTCACACCGGGCACGCTGAACCCGAAGGCGCTGGCGAGCACCGTCCGCGGGCACCTGTCCGACCCGCTGCTGGTGCGTCTCTACGTGATCGGCGCCCTGTTCATGACGGTCTTCGGCGCCGTGTACACGGTGATCGGCTACCGCCTCGTCGAGGCGCCGTTCTCGCTCCCGCAGGGTGTGATCGGCTCGATCTTCCTGATCTACCTGGTCGGCACGGTGGCCTCCGCGGCCGCCGGACGGCTGGTCGGACGGCTCGGCCGGCGCGGCGCGCTCTACCTGGCGGTCTCCACCACCGCCGCGGGCCTGCTGCTCTCGCTCTCCGACTCCCTCGCCGCCGTCCTGGCGGGCCTGGTCCTGATCACCGCCGGCTTCTTCGCGGGCCACGCGGTGGCCTCCTCCTCGGTGAGCCGCACGGCGACGACCGGCCGCGCGCAGGCGTCCGCGCTCTACCAGTCCGCGTACTACCTGGGCAGCAGCGCGGGCGGCACGCTCGGCGCGATCGCCTTCCACGCGGGCGGCTGGGCGGGCACGGTCCTCATCGGTCTGATCGCCGTCCTCGGCGTCGTCTCGGTGACGCTGTACGGCAGCCTCAGCGCCCGGACGCAGGCCCGCCGGCTGCGGCTCGCCGCCTCCTGACCCCTCCCCCCGCGGTCCTGCAACTGGAAGACTCCCCCGCGCGTCCTACGGGACAGGACTCAAGGGGGAGTTGACGATCATGAACCGGATCATGGATCGGATAGGCAAGAGAGCGGGCATCGCGGTCGGCCTCACGTCACTCGTGGTGCCGATGACGATCGCGCTCGGCGCGGCACCGGCGCAGGCGGCGTCCTGCAACGTGACGACGGGGCCGTACCAGAAGCAGGTGGAGAAGTTCCTCGGGCGCGCGGTCGACGGCCGCCAGTCGCTCGGAGACTGTCAGGCCATCCAGTCCTTCCAGCGCAAGCACGGCATCACCCCGACCATGGGGTACGCGGGGACGATCACCTGGCGCACGATGAACACGATGCTCCAGCAGAAGGCCGCCGGCACCAACCCCAACCGCTCGGGCGCCTGCCCGACCAACCGGGGCCGCATCGCCTGCGTCGACCTGACGCGACAGCTGAGCTGGATCCAGGACGGCGCCCGCCTCAAGTACGGCCCGGTTCCGGTGCGTACGGGCAAGGACGGCACCGAGACCCGGCCCGGCTCCAAGAAGATCTACTGGCGCAACATCAACCACTGGTCGACGCTGTACCACGTCTCCATGCCGTACTCGCAGTTCTTCGACGGCGGCCAGGCGTTCCACTCGACGACCAAGTCGATGTGGAACCCGCCGGGTTCCGGCGGCTGTGTGAACATGCGGTCGGCCGACGCCAAGGCGTACTGGAACCTGCTCAGGAACGGCGACGACGTCTACATCTACGGGCGCAAGCCGGGAACCTGACCCCGACTGTCAGTCCACTGCGATAGCTTCCCCTCACCGGCGCCGAACGGGCGCCGGCGAGGGGTGAGTGGGGTGTGGACCCGATGAGTGACGCCGCGACCGCGACGACCGAGGAACTCGACAAGTACCGCAGGGAGCTGACCGGTTACTGCTACCGGATGCTCGGATCCTCCTTCGAGGCGGAGGACGCGGTGCAGGACACCATGGTCCGCGCCTGGAAGGCCATCGACTCCTTCGAGGGCCGTTCCTCGCTGCGCTCCTGGCTCTACCGGATCGCGACCAACGTCTGCCTGGACGCGCTCAACGCAGGCAACCGGCGGGCGCGGCCGATGGACCTCACCTCCGCGACGCCGGTGGCGCAGGCGCAGCTCGTCAAGCAGCCGGAGATCACCTGGCTGGAGCCCGTACCCGACGGGCGGGTACTCCCCTCGATCGCCGACCCCGCGGAGACGGCCGTGCACCGCGAGACCGTCCGGCTCGCGTTCGTCGCCGCGCTCCAGCACCTGCCGCCCAAGCAGCGTGCCGTCCTCATCCTCCGCGAGGTGCTCGCGTGGAAGGCCAGTGAGGTCGCCGAGCTCCTCGACACCTCCGTCGCCTCGGTCAACAGCGCCCTCCAGCGGGCCCGCGCGACCCTCGCCGAGCAGGCGCCGGCCGCCTCCGACGCGGCGAACCCGCTCGACGAGGAGCAGAAGGCGCTCCTGGAGCGGTACGTCGCCGCCTTCGAGGGCTACGACATGGAGGCGCTCACCGCGCTCCTCCACGAGGACGCGACCATGTCCATGCCGCCGTACGACCTGTGGCTCCGGGGCCACGACGACATCGTCGGCTGGATGCTGGGCGTCGGCGAGGTCTGCGCCGGCTCGAAGCTCGTGCCGACCGTGGCCAACGGCTCCCCGGCCTTCGCCCAGTACCACCCGGATCCGGCCGGCGGTTACGGCCCCTGGGCGCTCATCGTCCTGGAGCTCCGCGACGGCAAGGTCGCCGGCATGGACTTCTTCCTGGACACCGAGCGCTGGTTCCCGCTCTTCGACCTCCCGGCGCGGCTGGACGCCTAGGCGGCCGTCACAGGGGGCCCAGGGGCTCGTCCAGGCCGGTGAGGAGGAGCAGGGCCCGCAGCTCGGGCCCCGCTCCGTGGAAGCGGATCCGGTGGCCGCGCCGGCCGGCCGCGAGCCTCAGCCGGGCGAGGGCGTCCACGGCGGCGAGATCGGGGTGCGTGAGCGCGCCGATCTCGCAGACCACCTCCCCGGGCGGGGCGGCGGCGAGCTCGGCGCAGAGCCGGGCGACGTCCTCCCGGCCTGGCCGGGCGGGCAGGGTCACGAAGAGGGGCTGGCTGGTGTCCACGTTCCGTACGACCGTCCGGGCCGCCGGAACTCATCGCTAGGCTCCCGATCATGACTCTTGAGCCTGTCGAACTGGTGATCTTCGACTGTGACGGCGTCCTGGTGGACAGCGAGCGGATCTACTGCCGTGTGGACCGGGAGGTGTTCGCCTCGCTCGGGGCCGAGTTCACCGAGGCGGAGGTGGTCGAGCACTTCGTCGGCTCCTCGCACGAGATGCTCACCGCGATCGTCGAGGAACGGCGCGGCCACCCCCTCGAACCCGGCTGGCAGGACCCCTTCAGGCAGCGGTACGAGGACGCCCTGGACGCGGAGCTGACCGCCGTCGAGGGCGTCGTCGACGTCCTCGACACCCTGTCCGTGCCGTACTGCCTCGCCTCCAACGGCAGCCACGCCACCATCCGGAAGAACCTGGGCCGGGCCGGACTGCTCGACCGCTTCGAGGGCCGTGTGTTCAGCGCCCGCGACGTCGCCCGCGGCAAGCCCGCCCCGGACCTCTTCCTGCACGCGGCCGCGTCCATGGGCGTCCCGCCGGAGCGCTGCGCGGTCGTCGAGGACAGCCCGTACGGCGTCCAGGCCGCTCGCGCCGCCGGCATGCGCGCCTTCGGCTACTGCGGCGGCCTGACCCGCGCGGACCGCCTGGCCGGCCCTCGCACGGTCGTCTTCGACGACATGCGCGCGCTGCCGGGGCTGCTGCGGGAGCCGGTGTAGCGGGCCGTACCGGCTCCCGTCGCGCGGCGGGTGTCAGGCGATGCGGTCCAGGACGATCGGGTTCGGCGTGAAGGTGGTGCCGGGGGCCGCGATGTCCCAGGCGCCCTCCAGGGAGCCGAGGGCGTAGTCGAACTTCTCCGGGGTGTCCGTGTGGAGGGTCAGCAGCGGCTGGCCGGCCGTGACGGTGTCCCCGGGCTTGGCGTGCAGCTCGACGCCGGCGCCCGCCTGCACCGGGTCCTCCTTGCGGGCGCGGCCGGCGCCGAGGCGCCAGGCGGCGATGCCGATGTCGTAGGCGTCGAGGCGGGTGAGGACGCCGGTGGAGGGGGCGGTGACGACGTGCTGCTCGCGGGCGACCGGGAGGGTGGCGTCCGGGTCGCCGCCCTGGGCCGCGATCATCCGGCGCCAGACGTCCATCGCGGAGCCGTCCGCGAGGGCCTTCGCCGGGTCGGCGTCCTTGATGCCGGCCGCGTCGAGCATCTCGGCCGCGAGGGCGATCGTCAGCTCGACGACGTCCTTCGGGCCGCCGCCCGCGAGGACCTCGACCGACTCGCGGACCTCCAGCGCGTTGCCGGCGGTCAGGCCCAGCGGGGTGGACATGTCGGTGAGCAGCGCGACGGTCTTCACGCCGCTGTCGGTGCCGAGACCGACCATCGTCCGCGCCAGCTCACGCGCGTCCTCGATGTTCTTCATGAAGGCACCGGTGCCGACCTTGACGTCCAGGACCAGGGAGCCGGTGCCCTCGGCGATCTTCTTGGACATGATCGACGAGGCGATCAGCGGGATCGCCTCGACGGTGCCGGTGACGTCGCGGAGCGCGTAGAGCTTCTTGTCCGCGGGGGCCAGGCCGTCGCCGGCCGCGCAGATGACCGCGCCGGTGGTGTCGAGGACGTGCAGCATCTCCTCGTTGGAGAGCAGGGCGCGCCAGCCGGGGATGGACTCCAGCTTGTCGAGCGTGCCGCCGGTGTGGCCGAGGCCGCGGCCGGAGAGCTGCGGCACGGCCGCGCCGCAGGCGGCGACGAGCGGGGCGAGCGGCAGGGTGATCTTGTCGCCGACGCCGCCGGTGGAGTGCTTGTCGGCGGTCGGGCGGGAAAGCGCGTCGAAGTTCATGCGCTCGCCGCTGGCGATCATCGCGGCGGTCCAGCGGGCGATCTCCGTGCGGTTCATGCCGTTGAGCAGGATGGCCATGGCCAGGGCCGACATCTGCTCGTCGGCGACGACTCCGCGGGTGTAGGCGTCGATGACCCAGTCGATCTGCTCCGGGCTCAGCTCGCCCTTGTCCCGCTTCGTGCGGATGACGGAGATGACGTCCATGGTGGTGCCTCTTTCTACGCGCATAGAGGGGGAAAGGAGGAGCGGCCCTTCCCATCGTGCCGGAAGGGCCGCTCCGAAGTGCTACTTGGCGAGGTGGTCCGGTCCGAATGCCTGCGGGAGCATCTCCGCCAGCGTCAGGAACCCGGCGGGCGTCTCCAGGACGAGCTCGGGCCCCCCGAACTCGTACAGCAGCTGCCGGCAGCGGCCGCACGGCACCAGGGACTCGCCCCGGCCGTCCACGCAGACGAAGTGCGTCAGCCGGCCGCCACCGGTGGCCTGCAGCTGGGAGACGAGCCCGCACTCGGCGCACAGGCCGAGCCCGAACGAGGCGTTCTCCACGTTGCAGCCGGAGACCGTCCGCCCGTCGTCGACGAGCGCCGCCGCGCCGACCGGGTAGCCCGAGTACGGGGCGTAGGCGCGGTCCATGGCCTCGCGGGCCGTGACCCTCAGGGCCTCCCAGTCGGCCTCGGGAAGGGCGGTCGTCACTTGCCCTGGCCCTTCCGGTAGGGCAGACCGTCGGCCTTGGGCATCCGCAGGCGCTGTGCCGAGAGGGCGAGCACCAGCAGGGTGGTGACGTACGGGGCCGCGTCGACGAACTGGCTCGGGACCTCGTCGGTCAGCACGTACCAGAGGAAGAAGCCGACGGCGAAGATCGCGCCGATCGCCGCCACGACCCACTTCTTGCGGTACATCTGCCACAGCGCGGCGATCACCAGGAGCAGCGCCACGAGCAGCAGCAGGGCGTGGACGTTCTCGGCGCCGCCGCGCAGCTTGAGGCTGTCGGTGAAGCCGAAGAGGCCGGCGCCGAGCGCCATGCCGCCGGGCATCCAGTTGCCGAAGATCATCGCGGCGAGACCGATGTAGCCGCGGCCGCCGGTCTGGCCCTCCTGGTAGATGCCGGTGGCGACGATCGCGAGGAACGCGCCGCCGAGGCCGGCCAGGGCGCCGGAGGTGGTGACGGCGATGTACTTGTACTTGTACACGTTCACGCCGAGGGACTCGGCCGCGACCGGGTTCTCGCCGCAGGAGCGCAGCCGCAGGCCGAAGGCCGTGCGCCAGAGCACCCACCAGGTGGCCGGGATCAGCAGGATGGCGACGACGGTCAGCAGCGACAGGTTGGTGACCAGGCCGCCGAGGATGCCGGCGATGTCCGAGATCAGGAACCAGTGCTTGCCCTGGAGGTCGCCGAGCCAGTCCGAGAGCCCTGGGATGGTGATGTCGGTGATCGGGTCGATGCGCGGGGACTGCTTGGAGGAGCCGCCCTCGGCCTCGGCGAACGTGAAGTTCGACAGGTACTGGGTGAAGCCCACCGCGAGGATGTTGATCGCCACACCGGAGACGATGTGGTTCACGTTGAACGTGACGGTGATGATCGCGTGCAGCAGACCGCCGAGCGCGCCGCCCAGCAGGCCGAAGAGGACGCCCACCCAGGGGCCCCACTGGTAGCCGGCCCAGGCGCCGAACCAGGTGCCGAGCACCATCATGCCTTCGAGGCCGATGTTGACGACGCCCGCGCGCTCCGCCCACAGGCCGCCGAGGCCGGCGAGGCCGATCGGGACGGCGAGCTGCAGCGCGCCGGAGACCTGGCCGACGGAGGTGAGGTCGTTCGCGCCGGAGATGACCCGGACCAGCGAGAAGAGGACGAGGCCGGCCGCCACGATCAGCAGGATCCACGGCCAGGTGAGCTTGCGGCGTCCGCCGCCCTTGGGCGCGGCGCTCGGCTTGGAGACGGTGGTGGTGCTCATGCCGCGACCTCCTTGTCGGTCTTGATGGCACCGCCGGCGGCGAGTTCCTCGCCGACCTTCTGCTGCTGGCGGCGGATGCCGTAACGGCGGACGAGCTCGTACGAGACCACGACGGCGATCACGATGATGCCCTGCATGATCTGGGTGATCTCCTTCGGGTAACCCTCGGTGTCGAGCGTCGAGGACGCCTTGTCGAGGAACGCGAAGAGGAGCGCGGCGAAGAGGATGCCGACCGGGTGGTTGCGGCCGAGCAGCGCGATGGTGATGGCGGTGAAGCCGACACCGGTCGGGAAGTCGAGGCTGTAGGTGTGGGACTCGCCCAGCAGCGTCGGCATGCCGGAGAGACCGGCCAGCGCGCCCGAGAGCAGCATCGAGGTGAGGATCATCTTCTTGGCGTCGACGCCGCTGGCCTGCGCGGCGGACTCGCTGGCGCCGGTGGCGCGCAGGTCGAAGCCGAAGCGGGTGCGGTTGAGGACGAACCAGTAGACGACGCCGAGGGCGAGGGCGACGAACGTGAAGCCGTAGATGACCCCGTTGCCCTCGCCCATGTCGATGCCGGGGAACCAGCCCGACTCGGGGATCTTGCCGGTGGTGAGGTTGTTCGAGCCCTGCGGCTGGACGCCGAAGTTCTTCGGCAGGATCAGCCAGGCCACCAGGGAGGTCGCGATCGCGTTCAGCATGATCGTCGAGACGACCTCGGAGACGCCGCGGCTGGTCTTCAGGATGCCGGCGATGCCGGCCCAGAAGGCGCCGGTCAGCATCGCGACGATCACGATGACCAGGATGTGCAGCGGGCCGGGCAGCTCGATGGAGGCGCCGACGAGGGCCGAGACCATCGCGGCGAGCCGGTACTGGCCGTCGACGCCGATGTTGAAGAGGTTCATCCGGAAGCCGATGGCCACGGCCAGGGCTGCCAGATAGTAGATGCCGGTCTGGTTGACGATCAGGACCTGGATGTCCGAGTAACCGGCGTTGTCGATCATCAGCCGGATCGGCTCGATCGGGTCGAGGCCCGTCGCGAGCAGCACCAGGACGGTGAGCACGAACGAGGTGACCAGCGCGAGCACCGGGCCGGCGGCGCCGATGATCAGCTTGTCCTTGTCGAATTTCATCATCGGGCGTCACCGTCTTCGGACTGCGCTTCGGTGCCCTCCAGGCGGCCGGTGGCCGCGCCGGTCATGGCGGAGCCCAGCTCCTCGGGCGTGATGGTGGCGGGGTCGGCGTCCGCGACGAGCCGGCCGCGGTACATGACCCGGAGGGTGTCGGACAGACCGATCAGCTCGTCGAGGTCGGCGGAGATCAGCAGCACCGCGAGGCCCTCGCGGCGGGCGTCGCGGATCGCGTCCCAGATCTGCGCCTGGGCGCCGACGTCCACACCGCGGGTGGGGTGGGCGGCGATCAGGAACTTGGGCGCGTGGCTCATCTCGCGGCCGACGATCAGCTTCTGCTGGTTGCCGCCGGAGAGGGAGGACGCGGTGACGTCGATGCCCGGGGTGCGGACGTCGTACTCGCGCACGATCCGCTCGGTGTCCTTGCGGGCCGCCTTCGGGTCGAGGACGCCCCGCTTGGAGTTGGGCGCCTCGGTGACGTGGCCGAGGATGCGGTTCTCCCAGAGGGGGGCCTCCAGGAGCAGGCCGTGCCGGTGGCGGTCCTCGGGGATGTAGCCGATGCCGCCCTCGCGGCGCTTGCGCACCGAGACCTTGGAGATGTCCTGGCCGTCGAGGGTGATGACACCCTCGTCGGGGCTGTTCATGCCCATGAGGGCCTCGATGAGCTCGGTCTGGCCGTTGCCCTCGACGCCGGCGATGCCCAGGATCTCGCCCTTGTGGATGGTCAGGGAGACGGCGTCGAGGAGCTTGCGGCCCTCGCCGACCTCCTGGAGCCCGACCGCGCCGGACGGGTCCGGCGGGGCCGCGCTGGTGAGCGGGGCCGCGGACGCGGCGCCGGCCTCGGTGAGCGTCAGCCCGTCGACCTTGAGCATCGGCACGTCGGTGACGGTCGACTCGCGGGTCTCCGGCGACGGCAGCTCGGTGCCGACCATCAGCTCGGCGAGCTGCTTGGTGGTGGCGGTCCTCGGGTCGGCGGTGCCGACCGTGGTGCCCCGGCGGATGACGGTGATGTCGTCGGCGACCTTCAGGACCTCGCCCAGCTTGTGCGAGATGAAGATGACGGTCAGGCCCTCGGACTTGAGCTCCCGCAGGTTGTCGAAGAGCGCGTCGACCTCCTGCGGGACGAGCACGGCGGTCGGCTCGTCGAGGATGAGGATCCTGGCACCGCGGTAGAGGACCTTGAGGATCTCCACACGCTGGCGGTCGGCCACGCCGAGGTCCTCGACGAGGACGTCGGGGCGGACCCCGAGGCCGTACGCGTCGGAGATCTCCTGGATCTTCTTCCGCGCCTTGGCGCCGATGCCGTGGAGCTTCTCGCCGCCCAGGACGACGTTCTCCAGGACGGTGAGGTTGTCGGCGAGCATGAAGTGCTGGTGCACCATGCCGATGCCGCGCGCGATGGCGTCACCGGGGCTGGCGAACGTCACCTGCTCGCCGTCGACGGCGATGGTGCCCTCGTCCGGCTTCTGCATGCCGTAGAGGATCTTCATGAGGGTCGACTTGCCGGCACCGTTCTCGCCGATGAGGGCGTGCACGGTGCCCTTGCGGACCGTGATGGCGATGTCCTTGTTGGCGACGACGCCGGGGAACCGCTTGGTGATGCCGTGAAGTTCTACGGCAGGGGGGCTGGACGCGTTGATGACGCACTCTCCTTGGCCGGAAGGAGTGGGAGCGGGAGGGCAGGGCGGGGCGAAGTTATCGTGCCAGGGAGACATCTACACGCGTAGCGCTGCCGAAAAATGAAAACCCGTACGGGAATGGGGCCGGGGCCCGGCCCCAGTGGGGTGCCACTGGGGCCGGGCCCGCGGACTCAGGTCGTGACCTGCTGGTCCTTACGGAGCGGTCTTGACCGTGATCTGACCGTCGACGATGGCCTTCTTGGCCTTCTCCACGGCGGCGGTGACGTCGGTCATCTTCTGGTACGCCGGGTTGGAGTCGGCCAGGCCGACACCGTCCGTGGCGAGGCCGTAGCGGATCTCACCGGACTGCGGCTTGCCGTCCTTGACCGACTTGATGACGTTGTAGACCGAGTCGGAGACGTCCTTGGTGACCGAGGTCAGGATGTGCTCCTTGTAGGAGGCGAGACCGGCCTGGTTGTACTGGTCGGAGTCGACGCCGATGGCCCACTTGCCCGCGGTCGCGGCGGCCTCGATCGAGCCGGAACCGGCCAGACCGGCGGCGGCGTAGATCACGTCGGCACCCTTGTCGATCTGGCCCTGAGCAGCGGCCTTGCCGAGGTCGGGCTTCGAGAAGCCGTCGAAGTTCGGCGGCTGGGTCAGGTACTGGACGAGCACCTTCGCCTTGGGGTTGGTGTCCTTGACGCCCTGCGCGAAGCCCGCCTCGAACTTCTTGATCAGCGGGACCTCGACGCCGCCGATGAAGCCGACCGTGCCGGTCTTGGACGCCTTGGCGGCGGCGACGCCGGCCAGGTAGGAGCCCTGCTCCTCGTTGAAGACGAGGTTGGCGATGTTCGGGGCGGTCACCGAGGTGTCGTCGATGAGGCCGAACGTGGTCTTCGGGTACGCCTTGGCGACCTTCTCGATGGCCGGGGCGTAGGCGAAGCCGACGCCGATGACCGGGTTGTTCCCGGCGCGGGCCAGCGCGGTGAGGCGCGCGACCTTGTCGGCGTCGCCCTCTCCGGACGAGGGCTCGGCCTCGGCGCCCTTGACGCCGAGCTCGTCCTCGGCCTTCTTGAGGCCCGCGTAGGCGGCGTCGTTGAACGACTGGTCGCCGCGGCCGCCGATGTCGTACGCGATGGCGGCCTTGGTCGCCTTCGAGTCCGAGCTGGAGCTGGAGCTGGAGCCCGAGTCCGTCGACGACTTGCCGCACGCGGTGACCGAGAGGGCGAGCGCCGCGGAGGCGATGCCCACGGTGGTGATCCTGGTGATCCGGCGCAAGAGGAGGGTCCCTTCAACACTGACCGAAAGCGCCTCTTCCGGCGCTGGTTTCGCCGCGATCGTAACGCGCGTAGATGTCAGTTAAAGACCCGTTCATGAGTCGTTATCGGATCGTCGCGAACCGGCCAGTCGAGACCACCGGGAGCGTTCGGCCCGGTACCGCCGGTTATACCGCCCGGCCCGGGCGGGCGGTAGGCCATCGGGCGGCGCCACGCCGGGTGATGGGCCGGACGGGGCAACCACCGCGCCCGGTGCGCGCGGCCCGCCCGGCCGGTCCCCGGGCGCGGCACGCACGGCCGGAATCCGGCCCGGACTCAGCCCCGCGGCGTGGCGTCGAGCAGGGCCGCGGCGGTGAAGAGCTCCACACCGGCGTCGATGCAGCGCTCGTCCACGTCGAAGTCGCCGGCGTGCAGGTCGCGGACGCGGCTGTCGCCGGGGGTGCGGACGCCGAGGCGGGCCATGGCGCCCGGAACGTGCTCCAGGTACCAGGAGAAGTCCTCGCCGCCCAGGCTCTGCTCGGTGTCCTCGATCGCATACGGTCCGCGGCGGGCGGCCATCGCGTCGTGGAGCAGTTCGGTGACGGCCGGGTCGTTGACGACCGGCGGGACGCCCCGGACGTAGGTGACGGTCGACTTGGCCCGGTGCAGGGCGGCGACCTCGTCGATCGCGGCGTGCACCAGGTCGGGCGCCTCGCGCCAGGCGGGCAGGTCCAGGCAGCGGACGGTGCCGGAGAGCTCGGCGTGCTGCGGGATGACGTTGGGCGCGTGGCCGGCCTCGATGCGGCCCCAGGTGACCGAGAGCCCGGAGCGGGCGTCGACGCGGCGGGCCAGCACGGCGGGGACGTCGGTGGCGACCCGGGCGGCGGCGGTGACGAGGTCGGTGGTGAGGTGCGGGCGGGCGGTGTGGCCGCCGGGACCGTCGAGGGTGACCTCCAGGCGGTCGCAGGCCGAGGTGATGGCCCCGACCCGGAGCCCGATCCTGCCGGCGTCCACCCGGGGGTCGCAGTGGACGGCGATGATCCGGCCGACGCCCTCCAGGACCCCGGCCTCGATCGCGTCGGCGGCGCCGCCGGGCAGGACCTCCTCGGCGGGCTGGAAGATCAGCCGCACGGCGTTCGGGAGCAGGCCCTGCCGGTCGAGCTCGGCCAGGACGAGGCCGGCGCCGAGGACGGTGGTGGTGTGGACGTCGTGTCCGCAGGCGTGGGCGCGGTTGGCCACGGTGGAGCGGTAGGCGACGGTCTTGACGTCGGGGATGGGCAGCGCGTCGAGGTCGGCGCGGATCGCCAGCATGGGACGGTCCCGGTCCCGGGTGCCGATGTCACAGATGAGCCCCGTACCGGCCGGGAGGACCTTCGGCGCGAGGCCGGCCGCCTCCAGGCGGGCCTTGAGCGCGGCGGTCGTACGGAACTCCTGGTTCCCGAGCTCGGGGTGCATGTGCAAGTCCCTGCGGAAGTCGATCAGTTCGGCGCGCAGGGTTGCGGACAGCGTTCCGGGCAGGGTGGCGGAGCCTGGCTCACGGGACTTCAACTGGTTCACCCTTTGAAGGGTAGGCCCGTGGAGAGGTCAACTGCCCGTTGATCACGAAAAGTTCAGCCCGTTAGGGGAAAGAATCTCGGTTTGCCGGGCATGAAGCCCCTCCCATATGGGTACGCTCAGCCGAATTCGAGCCGGTCGGTGGAGGCCACCGCCCGTGCGGTGAGCCGGTCGACCTCGTGGGCGGCCGTGCCGGTCACCACGGACAGGAAGCCCTGGGCGCGCGGTGAGGCGCTCTCCCGCAGCCACTCGGGCGCGATCTCGCACACGGCGACCTTCACCCCGGTGCCCGCCAGGGCCAGCGGCAGGGTGTGCACGACCGTGGACGGGAAGCTCACGACCGTACGCCCGATGGGTCCGCGCCGGGCGATCAGCTCCAGCGGCAGATCGGGCCGGACCACCTGGAGGCCGGTCTCGACCGCGATCCGGTGCAGTTTCTCGGCGCTCTCCCTGCGGTGGGCGAAGTACCGGGTGGCGCCGTGGTCGCGGGCCAGCTCGCCCACCACCCGCGCGTAGTGCTCGGCGTCCACGACGCCCGTCTCCACCAGCGAGGTGCCGACCAGGTCCGCGCCGCCGGTGAGCCGCGGGGGTCCGAAGCGGCTCCTGGTCCAGGCGAAGGAGTTCTCGGTGACGTCGAGGTCGCCGGGCGCCTCGACGGGCAGGGAGGTGAAGAGCTCGACCCTGCGGCCCCGGGCGGGGGCGAGCCGGCGGCGGGCCAGCGAGGTCACCGGGGCGAGGAGCAGCTCGCGCGGGCCCAGGTTTCCCTTGCGGTGCCAGCGGACCAGGCGCTCGCCGCGGCCGAGCTGGGCGGCGAACTCCATCGTGGCGGTGCCGTCGTCGACGACCGTCAGGTGCCGGGGCGAGAACAGCGACAGCAGGAGCTGGACGTACCGCGAGAAGGGGTCCCCGATGATCACGCGCTCCGCCGCGCGCAGCGGTCCGGCCAGCTCCCGCAGCGTGCGGACGAGCGCTCCGCGGCCGCCGCGGGCCTCCTGCCAGCGGACGGCGAGGCCCTCGTCCCGGGCCAGCTGTGCCATCCGGCGCAGCTGGCCCCGGGACATCGGGTCGGTCGGCGAGAGGACGACCACCGTGAGGGGCGGTGCCGGGGAAGGGAGGCCGGCCCCGGCACCGGTGCGGGCAGGCGCGGCCCCCGGGTCGCCGGGGGCCGCGGGGGCGCCGGCGGCGGTCGACTGGGTGTGCGCCCATTCCAGGACGTTGAGGAGCTGGACGGGGCTCTCGACGAACGCCAGCTGCCCGGTCATGCCTCCACGACCCCCTGGACCCGGCGGAGCTTCTTCATCGGGCCGAGCTCGGACTCGTAGACCTTCTTCACGCCGTCGCCGAGGGCCGTCTCGATGGTGCGGATGTCGCGGACCAGGCGCTGGAGGCCCTGGGGCTCGACGGAGGCGGCCTGGTCGGAGCCCCACATGGCGCGGTCGAGGGTGATGTGGCGCTCGACGAAGGTGGCGCCGAGGGCGACGGCGGCCAGCGTGGTCTGGAGGCCGGTCTCGTGGCCGGAGTAGCCGATCGGCACGTTGGGGTACTCCTCCTGGAGCGTCTGGATGACGCGGAGGTTGAGCTCCTCGGCCTTGGCCGGGTAGGTGGAGGTGGCGTGGCAGAGCAGGATGTTGTCGCTGCCGAGGACCTCGACGGCGTGCCGGATCTGCTTCGGCGTCGACATGCCGGTGGAGAGGATGACCGTGCGGCCGGTGGCGCGCAGCTCGCGGAGCAGCTCGTCGTCGGTGAGGGAGGCGGAGGCCACCTTGTGGGCGGGGACGTCGAACTTCTCCAGGAAGGCGACGGCCTCGGTGTCCCACGGGGAGGCGAACCAGTCGATGCCCCGCTTGCGGCAGTGCTCGTCGATGGCTCGGTACTCGTCCTCGCCGAACTCCACGCGGTGGCGGTAGTCGATGTAGGTCATCCGGCCCCAGGGGGTGTCGCGCTCGATGTCCCACTGGTCGCGCGGGGTGCAGATCTCGGGCGTGCGCTTCTGGAACTTGACGGCGTCGCAGCCGGCGTCGGCGGCGACGTCGACGAGCGCGAGGGCGTTGTCCAGCTCGCCGTTGTGGTTGATACCGATCTCGCCGGTGACGTAGACGGATCGGCCGGGGCCGGCGGTCTTCTCGCCGAAGGTGCGCAGACGGGTGTTCATGGTGCCGTTCCTTACGAGTCGGTGGTGGTGCGTGCGGGGGTGTCGAGCTCGGGTCCGAGGAGCCACGCGGCGATCTCGCGGATCGCTCCGGCGCCGCCGGGGGTGACGGTGACCGCGCGGGCCGCGGCCCGTACGGAGTCGTGGGCGCTGCTCACCGCGACGGGCCAGCCGACGAGGTGGAAGCAGGGCAGGTCGTTGACGTCGTTGCCGGCGTAGAGCACGCGCTGGGGGTCGATGCCCTCGGCCTCGCACCACTCCTTGAGGGCCCGGTCCTTGCGGTCGATGCCGTGCAGGACGGGGATCCTGAGCTTGCGGGCGCGGGCGGCGACGACGGCGTTCTGCTCGGTGGAGAGGATGAGGACGGGCAGGCCGGCGCGGCGCAGGGCCGCGATGCCGAGGCCGTCGCCGCGGTGCGCGGAGACGAACTCGCGCCCCTCGGCGTCGAGGTGGACCCGGTCGTCGGTCTGCGTGCCGTCGAAGTCGAGGACGACGGCGTCGACGTCGGCGAAGCCCGGGGTGGTGGGCTCGTCGAGGAGCGGGGCGAGGACCCTGGCGCGGGCCAGGTCGTGCGGGTCGTCGATCTCCAGGACGCGGGCGGCGTCGGTGACGACGAGCGCGGTGCGGCCGAAGAAGCGGTGCCGGTGGGTGCGGAAGCCGGGCGCGTCCATGGCGTAGACGGCGCCGGTCTCCAGGTACTCGGGCTCCCGGTCCTGGCGGCGGGGGCGGTGCGCCTTGTCGTGGTTGACCCCGACGGCTCCGGTGGCGCCGTCGGCCGGGTCGCGCCACAGGAAGCCGTGCGAGGGGGCCGCCGTGAAGGCGGTGTCGGCGGCGCCCGAGACGACCCGGTCGGCGGTCTCCGCGATCTCGGCGGAGGTGAGGAAGGGGCTCGTGCACTGGACGAGGAGGACCACGTCGGCCGGGCCGCCGTGGGTGGCCTCGAAGGCGTCCATGGCGTGCAGGACGGCCGCCTCGCTGGTGGCGGTGTCGCCGGCCAGGGCGGCGGGGCGGTGCACGACCTCGGCGCCGGCGGTGCGGGCCGCCGCCGCGACGGCGGCGTCGTCGGTGGAGACCAGGACGTGGGTGACCGGGCGGGCGCCGAGGCAGGCCAGCGCGGCGCGGGCCACCAGGGGGACGCCGGCCACCGGGGCGAGGTTCTTGGCGGGGACGCCCTTGGATCCGCCGCGCGCGGGGATCACGGCGAGCACGGTCGGGGTGCTCGGCTTCGTCGTCATCAGAGTTCTCCCAGGCGGCGGATGACGGGTGCGACGCGCTGCACGCCATGGCGGTAGGCGCCCCGCGCGGCCTCCCGGACGACCCGGCGCAGTCCGCTCTCGCGGGGTTCCGGCGCGGTGACGTCCAGGCGGTGGCGGGCGAGGATCCCCGGCAGGTAGCCGGGGGCCGTCTCCGCGGTGTAGTAGGGGGTGATCGGGGGCAGCGCGGGGAGCGCCAGGAGGGCGGCGACCCGGTCGCGGGCCGCGTCGAAGGCGGACCCGTACGAGCCGTCGGAGGCGACGCCCTGCCGGGCGAGCCAGCTCTCGTCGGGCGTCGGGGCGGATCCCTCGTCGAGCCGGTCGAAGGAGGTCAGCAGACCGGAGCCGACGAAGTGGTGGTTGCCGAGCGCCTCGCGGACCCCGAGGTCGGTGAGGATCGCGGTGGGGATCCGCCGGTGCAGGGCTTCGAGGGCGGCCGTGGAGGAGACGGTGACCAGGAGGTCCGTACGGTCGAGGACCTCGCCCATGTGTCCGTAGACGAGGCGGAGGTTGGCCGGCGGGTCGAGGTCGCGGACCAGCTTCTGGAAGGGGAACTCCTCCAGGTGCGTGGTGTGTTCGCCCGGCTTCGAGCGGAGCTTGAGGAGCACCTCGCGGCCGGGGTGGAGGCGGGCGTGCTCGACCAGCCGCCGCAGGACGTAGGCGCGTTCGGCCCGGGTGGCGGGCACGGACGGCTGGGCGGCGAAGACGAGGGTGTCGCGGCCGGCCTCGGGGGTGTGCGGGGCGCCGCCGAGGAAGGGCAGCGCGGCCTCGACGACCGCGTCGGCGGCCGCGCCCACGCCCGTGTAGACGTCGCGGAAACGCTCGGCGTCGTGGCGGGAGTTGGCGAGGACGACGTCGGCGCCGTGGCGCAGCAGGAGGCCGTCGGTCAGCTTCTCGTAGACGACGCCGACGTAGCCGGTGACGATCACCGGGCGTCGCTCCAGGGCCAGGTCGGCCAGGCCCTGGAGGACGGCCCGGACGGTGCCGCCGACGAGAGCGAGGACGACGACGTCGTATCCCTCGCCGCGCGTCTCCGCGTCCCGTACCGCACGGAGGAACTCGGCGCCGGTCACCTCGCGCGGGACGGTCGTGGAGACCCCGGTCTCGGTGAGCTGGCGCGCGGTGGGCGTGGCCCGTCCGCGGAGGACGAAGCCGGTGGGTTCGGCGGTCGTCGCCGTGATGCGGCGCGCGGTGAGCGCGCCCCATTTCCACCGGGTGTCGGAGTCGGCGAGTACGGCGACGCGTACCGCTTCTCTGGTACTTGCTGGCACGCCGAGGACGCTAGAAGGGCATTCCGCTTTCCGTCCCAACTGGGCCGCAACAAACGGTGAACAGAGCCTCTCCGCCTTCTGAAGTGGTTCGGTTTCCGGACGCGGTGCGGCCTGATTCCCTTTTCGGTAAAGGCGGTTAATCCGCCTGCCGCTTGGTGTTCACCGAACCGCCCCCCGGCGGTCGGTGGGAATGCCGGGTCGGCGCCTAGCGTCGGCCGTGTGGTCAAGCTCTCCGTCGTCGTGCCGTTCTTCAACGTGCAGACATACGCCCCCGACACCCTCACGAGCCTGCGGGCCAACGCCCGGGAGGACTTCGAGTTCCTGCTGATCGACGACTGCTCGTCGGACGGGACCCCGGAGCTCCTCGACCGGGCCGCCCGCGAGCTGCCGGGCGCGGTCCTGATCCGGCACGAGCGGAACGAGGGCCTCGCCACGGCCCGCAACACCGGGCTCGACGCGGCCCGCGGCGAGTACGTCGCCTTCCTGGACGGCGACGACTGGCTGGCGCCGGGCTTCTACGGCCGGCTGGTCGCCGCCGCCGAGGACCTCGGCTGCGACTTCCTCCGCACCGACCACGTCTCCGTCACCGGCCGCAACCGGTCGGTCCGGCAGGTGCCCGTCGCCCGGCGCGCCGAGGTGCTCGACCCGCGGGACGCGATCCTGCCGGCCCACCGCACGACGTCCGTCGACTACCCGTACGCCTGGGCGGGCCTCTACCACCGGCGCCTCCTCGACCGGGGGCTGCTGCATTTCCCGCACGGCCTGCGGACGGCCGAGGACCGGCCGTGGATCTGGCGGCTGCACCGGGAGGCGGAATCGTTCGCGGCGATCGGCGAACTCGGTGTTTTCTACCGGCGGGGCGTTTCCACCTCGCTCACACAGATCGGCGACGTGCGGCAATTGGATTTCATTCGAGCATTCGACCAGGTGATCGAGGAGACGGCGAAGGACCCGGACGCGGACCGGCTTCTCCCGAAAGCCGTCCGCACGTATTGCGCGGTGATCTCCCACCACATCGGATCGATCGAACGGTTCGAGCCGGACGTGGCCCGGCGGCTGAAGGCGATGAGTGCGGCCGCGCTGCGGCGGATGCCCCGCGAGCTCCTCGACGAGGTGCTGCCGGCGATGGGGCCGGAGCGGGCGGCGACCCTGCGCTCGCTGCGCCGGCGCCGCCCCGCGGGCACCGTGGAGGTGGCCGCGTGAGCAGCCGTCCGACCCCGCCGGCCGCCGCCCGCCGGACCACGCAGATCTTCTGCGCCTCCACCCTCTACGGGGCGGTCACCCTGGCCGCCGCCCTCGACAGCGGCTGCTTCGGTCCCGCGGACCGGCGGATCCTGCTGGTCGTCAACAACGCGGCCGTGCCGGAGACCACCCCGGCCCTCGACGAGGCCGACGGCTTCGCGCGGCTGCGCGGCCGCTTCGACACGGTGCTGTCCTGGAACGAGACGATCTCCCCGCTCCACCCGGCCGGCTGGACCCCCCGGGCGAGCGACCTCCCGCTGCTCCGGCGCCATCTGCGGCGGATCTGGGACCTCGGCGACGACCGGATCGAGCTCGCCCTGGAGTCGCTCCAGGTGACGCCCGCGCTCGCCGTCGCCCAGCTGCTGCCCGACGCGCCGATCACCGCGTACGCCGACGGCCTCATGAGCTACGGCCCGACCCGCAACAAGATCGACCCGCTGGTCGGCGGCCGGGTCGGGCGGCTGCTCCACCTGGACCTCGTGCCGGGGCTCGCGCCGCTGCTGCTCGCCGAGTTCGGGGCGGTGGCCGAGGCCGTCCCCACCGAGGCGTTCACCCGGTGCGTCGAGGAGCTGTCCGGGCCCGCCGCCGAGGACGGCCGGGACGGTCCGGCGCTGCTCCTCGGGCAGTACCTCGCCGCCCTCGACCTCGTGACCGCCGCCGAGGAGGAGGAGCTTCACCTGCGGATGGTGCGGGGCGCCGTCGCCCGAGGCCACCGGCGCCTCGTCTTCAAGCCGCACCCGACGGCCCCGGACGCCTGGTCGCGGACGCTGGTCCGTGCGGCGGAGGCGCTCGGCGCGGAGCTGACCGTCGAGGACCGGCCCGTGCTCGCCGAGGTCCTCTACCGCGAACTGCGGCCCGCCCTCGTCGTCGGCTGCTTCTCCACGGCGCTGCTCACCGCGCACACCTTCTACGGGCTGCCGGTCGCCCGCGTCGGCACCCGCACGCTCCTGGAGCGGCTCACGCCCTACCAGAACAGCAACCGCGTCCCCCTCACCGTGGTGGACGCGGTCGTCCCGCCGCTGGAGGAGCACACCGCGGACGAGGCCGGCCCGGCGCTCGGGACGGCGCCGCTGAACGACCTGGTCGCGGCGGTCGGCTTCGCGATGCAGCCGAAGATCCGGCCCGACCTGCGCGAGGCGGCGGTCCGGCACCTGTCGGGCCCCCTCGCCGCGCGGACCCGGCACCACTTCACCCGCCGCCGGCTCACCGTCCTCGGCCTCCCGGGCGGCCTTCCCCTCCCCCGCCACCCGCGGGTCCGCCGACTGGCCCGCCGGGCGCTGCGGCTGCGGAAGGCACTGAGGCGGTAGGAGCGCAGGCGTGTCCGGGCGGCGGTGACGCCGTCCGGACACGGGGTGCGGCGTCAGGCGCGGGCGACCGGTTCCTGGAGTTCCGTCACCCATCCCGCCCGGTCGTCCGGGCACTCCAGGTAGAGCTCGCGGGCGTACCCGGCGGAGGCGTAGCCGTGGGTGTCGATCCAGGAGGCGAGCGTCTGGGCGGTCGGCAGGATCTCGTCCATCGCGCCCCGGTGGACGATGGTCGCCGCCGCCTCGATGCCGGGCAGGACGAGCACCTCGACGCCCTCCGCGGCCGTGCCCTCGGGGACGGTCATGGCGGCGTGCACGACGACCGAGCCGTCGCCGCGGCCGGCGTCCTCGTAGTACGCGACGCCCGGCCCGAAGCCGCTGACGCCCGCGCGCTCCAGGCGGCCGCACAGCTCGTCGTACAGGGGCCCGATGACCGGGCCGATGTCCTGCGGGCCGAAGCTCGCGGCGACCGCGCTCAGCTCGGCGACACGGACGGCGGGGATCTTCTTGACGACGACGTCCTGGGTGGACATGCGTCCCTCGCTCTCGATGGCTCGGAGCCGCGCGCCGACCTGGGCGAGCCGGGCCCGCGCCTCCGCGACGGCCGATTCCAGCTCGGCCTGGCGCAGGCGCAGCATGCCCCGCAACCCGTGCGCGTCGACCTGCTCGTCGAGGATGGCCCCCACCTGTTCCAGGGTGAAGCCGAGGTCCTTGAGCGCGATGACGCGGTTGAGCCGGGCGAGCTGGTCCGCCGCGTAGAAGCGGTAGCCCGTGTGCGGGTCGACCCGGGCCGGGTGCAGCAGTCCGATGGCGTCGTAGTGACGCAGCATGCGGACCGACACCCGGCCGTGCCGTGCGAAGTCTCCGATGGTGAACATGACGACTCCTACGGAACGCCCTCACACGGTGTCAGGGTCAAGCGTCAGGCGGCGCTGCTGAGCGAGAGCTTCGCCGCGAAGCCGAGGAAGAGGGCGCCGGCTGCGGACGTCGCACCGGCCGACAGGCGCCTGCGGCGGCGGAAGGCGGACGCGAGCCGGGTCCCGCCGAAGATCAGCGTCGTGAGGTAGAGGAAGCTGCCGATCTGGAGCAGTGTGCCGAGGACGAGGAAGGACAGCGCCGGGTAGGCGTATCCCGGGTCGACGAACTGCACGAAGAAGGAGATCAGGAAGAGGATCGCCTTGGGGTTGAAGAGGCTGATGAGCAGCGCCCTGCGGTACGGGTTCTCCCCCGCCGCGACGGCCTCCTCCGGGTCCTCGGCCGGTGTCTCGCCCCGGCTGCGCCACATGCTCCACGCGGCGCGCAGCATCCCGACGGCCATCCAGGTCAGGTAGCCAGCGCCCGCGTACTTCACGACCGTGAAGAGCAGCGGCGTCGTCTGGAGCAGCGACGCCGCGCCCAGCGCCGCCAGCGTCATCAGCACCGCGTCCCCGGTGAACACCCCGGCCGCGGCCTTGTACCCGGTACGCGTGCCCTTGCGCGCCGCGACGGAGAGCACGTACAGCGAGTTCGGCCCCGGCAGCAGAATGATGAGCACGAGGCCCGCGAGATACGTCGGCAGATCGATGACACCCAGCATGAAGCGGAGTGTCGCATGTCAGTACGACGCTCCGCTCCTGTGTTTCGCATCACGGAAGATCAGAAGGCGTCGGTGGGGACGTAGGTGCCCCAGATCCCGCGCAGGGCGTCGCAGACCTCGCCGACGGTGGCACGGGCCCTGAGCGCCTCCTTCATGGGGTAGAGGACGTTGTCGGCGCCCTCGGCGGCCTTCCGGAGCGCGGCGAGGGCGGCGTCGACGGCGGGCTGGTCGCGGTCGGCGCGGAGGCGGGCGAGGCGGGCGGCCTGCCGGTCCTCGATGGCGGGGTCGACGCGGAGCGGCTCGTAGGGCTCCTCGGTGTCGACGGTGTAGCGGTTGACGCCGACGACGACCCGCTCCCCGCTGTCGGTCTCCTGCGCGATCCGGTAGGCGGAGCGCTCGATCTCGCCCTTCTGGAAGCCGTGCTCGATCGCGGCGACGGCGCCGCCCATCTCCTCGACGCGGTCCATCAGGGCCAGTGCGGCGGCCTCGACGTCGTCGGTCATCCGCTCCACGACGTAGGAGCCTGCGAACGGGTCGACGGTGGCGGTGACGTCGGTCTCGTAGGCGAGGACCTGCTGGGTGCGCAGGGCGAGGCGGGCGGACTTGTCGGTCGGCAGGGCGATGGCCTCGTCGAAGGAGTTGGTGTGCAGCGACTGCGTGCCGCCGAGGACGGCCGCGAGGCCCTGGACGGCGACCCGCACGAGGTTGACCTCGGGCTGCTGGGCGGTGAGCTGCACGCCCGCGGTCTGGGTGTGGAAGCGGAGCATCAGCGACTTGGGGTCCTTCGCGCCGAACTCCTCCCGCATCACCCGCGCCCAGATCCGGCGGGCGGCGCGGAACTTCGCGACCTCCTCCAGGATCGTGGTGCGGGCCACGAAGAAGAAGGAGAGCCGGGGCGCGAAGTCGTCGACGTCCATGCCGGCGGCGACGGCGGTCCGCACGTAGGCGATGCCGTCGGCGAGGGTGAACGCGACCTCCTGCGCGGGCGAGGCGCCGGCCTCGGCCATGTGGTACCCGGAGATCGAGATGGTGTTCCACTTCGGGATCTCGGCCCGGCAGTAGCGGAAGATGTCGGCGATCAGCCGCAGCGACGGCTTCGGCGGGAAGATGTACGTGCCGCGGGCGATGTACTCCTTCAGCACGTCGTTCTGGATCGTGCCGGTCAGCCGGTCGGCCGGGACGCCCTGCTCCTCGCCGACGAGCTGGTAGAGGAGCAGCAGGAGGGCGGCCGGGGCGTTGATCGTCATCGACGTGGAGACCCTGTCCAGCGGGATGCCGTCGAACAGCTCCCGCATGTCGTCGATCGAGTCGACGGCGACGCCGACCTTGCCGACCTCGCCCGAGGCGATCACCGCGTCCGAGTCGTGGCCCATCTGCGTGGGCAGGTCGAAGGCGACGGAGAGGCCCGTCGTGCCGTTGGCGATCAGCTGCCGGTAGCGGGCGTTGGACTCGGCGGCGGTGCCGAAGCCGGCGTACTGCCGCATGGTCCAGGGCCGGCCGGTGTACATGGTCGGGTACACGCCGCGCGTGAAGGGGTACGCGCCGGGCTCGCCCAGCTTCTCCCCGGGGTCCCACCCCTCCAGCGCGTCCGGTCCGTAGACCGGCTCGATGGGCAGACCCGACTCCGACTCGCGTGCCATGCGTGGTGCCTCCCGACGGACGTGTCACCCTGCGGTACCGACCTCGCGACGGACTGTAGCGGGGGTCCCGCCGGACCCGGTGGACAGCGCGCCGGGACCTCCCTCCAGGATGTGCGGTAGGTGCGCGCGGAGCGCAACCGCGCACGTGGGGGAGAGCATCCCTACGTACACACGACTCGTCCCGGGGGGCAATCATGAAGCGGTCCACGACCGTCATACGCGGATCCGTCATACGCAGAGCGGTGGTGGCGGCGGTGGCCGTGGCACTCGCCGCGGGCTGTACGCCCGACGGGGGCGGCCCCGGCGGCACGGGCCCGGCGGCGCCGACGACCGCGGCCCCCACACAGGCGCCCTCGTCGGACGCCCCGAGCGCGAGCCCGACCACGGACGACAAGCCGCCGTCCCCGTCGGCCACGCCCTCCACCGGCGCGCCCTCGGCCGCGCCCCTCATGGACGACGGCGACGAGACCGAGCAGGTCCGTGAGCTCCAGGCGCGGCTGCGGCAGCTCGACTTCTTCGACCGGGCCCCGACGGGCTTCTACGGGACGATGACCGCGGGCGCCGTGAAGAAGTTCCAGAAGCGCCGGGGACTGCCGGCGACGGGCACGGTCGACGAGACGACCTGGCGCCAGCTGCTCGACGTGAGCCGGAAGCCGACCGCCGACGAGCTGAAGCCCTCCACCACCAACAAGCTGGACACGCCCGACCCGCAGTGCATGACCGGCCGGGTGCTGTGCATCAGCAAGGAGAGCCGGACCCTGGCCTGGATGATCGACGGCAGGGTCGTCTCGTCCATGGACGTCCGCTTCGGCTCGGAGAACACCCCGACCCGCGAGGGCACCTTCCACGTGGGGTGGAAGGCCCGCGAGTGGACGTCGACGATCTACCACACGCCCATGCCGTACGCGATGTTCTTCAGCGGCGGCCAGGCCGTGCACTACTCGGCGGACTTCGCGGCCCGCGGCTACAACGGCGCGTCGCACGGCTGTGTCAACGTCCGGGACAAGGCGAAGCTCTCGGCCCTCTTCGACGCGGTGAAGGTCGGCGACAAGGTCGTCGTCCACTGGTAGCGGAGCGGGAGGGAGGAAGAGGCGCGGGTGGGACCGGGGGAACGTGTCCCACCCGCGCCGGGTGCGCGGAGCCGTAGGTACGGGGGGAACCCCGGCTCACTGCGCGGCCGATGACCAGTCGGCTCACTCATTACTGCGCCGACCGGCCCGGAAGTGTTACACCGGCAGCGGAACGCGTGCCGCGGCGTCGATTCCGGCGGGCGGACCGACGGGGATCCGGACGGGGGACGCCACGGGGAGACCGGCGGAGAGCGTGGCGGAGAGACCGGCCGAGAGGCGGGTGCGCGGGGCCTCGCCACCGCCGGTCCGGGTGCCCCCGGCGGCGCCGGCCGCGCCGCCGCGTCCCTCGCTGCCCTGGCCGCCGGTGCGGCCTCGGTCCTCGTCCTTCTTCTTGTCGCCGTCGGACGTCTCCTCGGAGCCGTCCTTGGGCGTGCCCGTCCCGTCCGACGTGCCGGTGCCGCCGGAGAGGATCCGGTCGCAGTAGCGGCGCAGGGTGTCGCCGTCCCGCAGGGTGCGGTTGAGCCGGTCGCGTCCGGCGGTGTCGAGCTTTCCGGACCGGTAGTCCCGGCATGCCCTGAGGATCTTCTCGCGGAGGTCGGCGGTGCCGTTGCCGCCGGCGTCGCCGCCCTGGGTGCCGGGGTCCGCGCCGCCGTCGGCGCCCTCGCCCGTACCCGTGTCCCGGGTGGTCCGGCCCGGCGCCGGGGTGACGTCACCGTGCCCGTCCGGGTCGGGGGTGGCCGACGGGGTGGAGCCCGCGTCGGCGGAGGGGGACGCGCCGGGCGTCCCGTCGCCGTCCGGCACCGCCGGGGGCGTCTCCGGGTCCGGGCGTATGCCGGGCTCCTTCGAGACGAGCGTGTCCGCCGTCTCCCCTGCCGTGACGGAGCTGGCGGGCGCGGGGCCCACCAGGGGCAGCACTCCGGTGCCGGCCGCGACGGCGACCCCGCCCACCGTGACGGCGGCGAACGCGGCGGCCAGCCCGTACCGCAGGGAGCGTCCCCAGCGGCGGGCCGGCTCGGCCACGGGTGCGAGCCGGACCCGGTCCAGTTCGAAGGTCTCGGCGGACGCGCCGGCGCCTGCCGTCGTCCGGGCGGGGGCGGGTGCGGCGGCGCGGGCCGCGGCGACCGCGCGGAAGGCGGCGAGGGCCGCCGCCTCGCCCGGGAGTTCACCGCCGGCGACCGGGACGCGCGCCGAGCCGAGGGCTTCGGAGAGACGTTTTGCCTGGGTGCGCGCATGGTCGTCGGCGGCGTCGACCGGCTCGCCGCGGAGCAGCCGCTCCGCGGCCTCCTGGTCGAGCCACTGGTACCGCTCGTCGGCCATCACATGTCCTTCTGCGTACGCGGACGTGATTGCGTCACACCGCCGGGGGCCACGGGCCCCGGTCCGCGGCCGCGTTGCGGAGGCACGCCGTCCAGCGGGACGAGCGTCCCGCCCTTCGCATCCGCCCCGTCCGTCTCGCCGTCGACCCCGAGGAGTTCGGCGAGTCTCTTGAGGCCCCGGTGCGCCGCCGTGCGGACCGCGCCGGGGCGTTTGCCCAGGGTGTCGGCGGCGCTCTTGGCGTCCAGGCCGACGACGACGCGCAGCACGACGGCCTCCGCCTGGTCCTGCGGGAGCTGCGCGATCAGCCGCATGGTGTGGCCGGTGGCCAGGGCCTCCAGGGCCTCGCCGGCGGTGTCCGCGTCGGCGGGCTTGTCGGCCAGCTCGGTCTCGTCACCACCGGACGCGGGGCGCCGGCCGCGCATCCTGATGTGGTCGAGGGCGCGGTTGCGGGCGATCCGGGCGGCCCAGCCGCGGAAGCGGTCGGCGTCGCCGGAGAACCGGTCGAGGTCGCGCGAGATCTGGAGCCACGACTCCGAGGCGACGTCCTCGGCGTCGGCGTCGCCGACCAGTGTCCGTATGTAGCCGAGCAACCGGGGGTGCACGGCGCGATACACAGTCCGGAACGCGTTCTCGTCCCCGTCCTGCGCAGCGAGCACCGCGGCCGTCAGCTCCGCGTCGTCCCCCAGCACTCCCCAAACCCTGTTCGTCGGTCGCGTCGTCACGGCGCCGCGGCCGGTCACCGCCGCAACGCTGTCTCGCGCATCTGCACGCTACGTCGTGGTGCGGCGTCGCGTCCACGCGGTCCGGGGACTTTGTACAACTTGCAACCTTCGGTGGGACCACCGTGCTGCACGTGCCGGTGCACGTGCGGGGTGTGACAGAAACCGCACCGGCGGCGCTGTATGGAGTACGGAGCCGTGCTGCGGCTCCGTGGATGACGACCGGGGCCTCTCCTGTGGGGGGTGGCGGCCCCGGTCGTCTGCCTTTTCCCCACCCCCTCCGGCTCCTTCCTCGCGGGCACGCGTCACCCCTTCCAGTGTCAACTCGTCGTTGACAGTCATGGACTGTCAACCTAGGGTTGCCTCATGACGCATCCCGTCGTTCCCCAGGTCCCCGTCCGCCTCGACGAGCTCATCGACGCCATCAAGAAGGTCCACCCCGACGCTCTGGAGCAGCTCTCCGGCGCGGTCATCGCGGCGGACCACCTCGGCGACGTCGCCGACCACCTCATCGGCCACTTCGTGGACCAGGCCCGGCGCTCCGGCGCCTCCTGGACCGACATCGGCCGCAGCATGGGCGTCACCCGCCAGGCCGCCCAGAAGCGGTTCGTCCCGAAGGAGCCGGACGCGGAGAAGATGGACCCGAACGCCGGGTTCAGCCGCTTCACCCCCCGGGCGCGCAACGTCGTCATGGCCGCCCAGAACGAGGCCACGGCCGCGCGCAACGACGAGACCCTGCCGGCGCACCTGGCACTCGGCCTGCTCGCCGAGCCCGAGGGGCTCGCGGCGTACTGGATCCTCTCGCAGGGGGTCACCCTCGATCAGGTCCGCGGGGCCGTCACGGCCACCCTGCCGCCGGCCGTCGACGAGGTCCCGGCACTCGTCCCGTACGACGCGGCGGCCAAGAAGGTCCTGGAGCTGACGTTCCGCGAGGCCCTGCGCCTCGGCCACAACTACGTCGGCACCGAGCACATCCTGCTCGCCCTCCTGGAGCACGAGGACGGCGAGGGCGTGCTCAGCGGCCTCGGCCTCGACAAGGCCACGGCCGAGCGGGAGATCGCCGAGACGATCGCCTCCGCCACGGCCGTGACGCCGAAGGACTGACCCCGCCGGCGCCGGTCAGGCGGTGCGGGCCCGGCGCGAGACGACCGCGCGCAGCACCCGGCCGCCCTCGACGGACAGCTCGCGCGCCCGGCGCAGGCCGGTCGGGCCGTGGGCGACCGATTCGAGGACGGCCTGCTGCCGCCGGAGTTCTCCGGCGAGCAGCGGGCCGGCGCCCTCGGCGTCCCCGGCCAGGCAGCGCTCCACGAGCCCGTCGGGCACCCCGGAGGCGTCGAACCCGCCGTGCAGGGCGAGGGCGGTGGCGGAACAGGCGCCGGCCCAGGCGCGCAGGCCGTCGCCCGCCCAGTCGGCCGGCGCGTGCGCCAGCATGCCGCGCACGACCCCGGCGTCCGCCGAGCCCTCGACGTCCAGCTCCACACGGGCCTTGGCGACCGCCTCGCCCCAGGCCCCGCCGTCGCCGCGCGCGACGGCGGCCCACACGGGCCTCAGCGCGTCGCCCCCGTCCGGGGCCAGCAGCGGCAGACAGCGATCGAGGCAGGCGAGCCCGGCCGCGGCCAGTGCTCGCTCGTCGGCCCCTTCGATCAGTTCCAGCAGGCTTCGGCCGTTCCCCGACGTCATGGACGCCTCCTCGCCACCCGATGCGGACGCAGTACTTCCACTACTGCGCCGGGCGGCGCCTTTTCGTCACTGCGCGGCCGGAATCATGCCATTCGCCTTGGCGTGCTGCATAGAGGTCAGACGCCGGACGAAAAGGATCGCGAGGACGGCGGCGACGGCGTCGAGGACGTACCCCACGAGCGACCACTGGGTCGCCATCGTCCAGTTCTCGGTGGTGCTCTCGGTCTTGTACATCTGGCCGGAGACCCAGTTCACGAGCGTCCCGACGACCCAGCACGTCCACCAGCCGTTGAGCAGCGCCAGCTCCCCCCGGCCGTCGGCGGCGTACGGCTCCCGGCGGCTGGCCCGCCAGATGTCGACGGCGATCGCCCGCGGGATCCAGAGGTTGCCGAACGGGATGAACCAGCAGCCGATGGCGAAGCCAGGCGTACGGCCCTGCAGGTCAGGGGCCCAGACCTCGGCGTTCCGCCGCAGCCGGTGGAACCACAGGACGAAGACGATCGCGGTCGCCAGGAACACCATGAACGCCAGGCCGACGACGACGTTCACGTTGAACGGACCGAAGGACGTCGGGTCGAAGTCCGCCGTCCCGACGGCCGTCAGGTCGCGGACGTCGACGGCGCCGAGCAGGGCGTCGAAGACGATGTTGCCGGCCAGCAGAGCCACCACGGCTCTCGCCAGGCCGTTCGGATCGCGGAGTACGAGCATCGGGTTCCCCCCAAGGAACGGCGGCGGCCGGGCGGCCGCCGCCGGGGGAACGTACGCGACCGGTGATCTTCGCGTCCACGACGATTCTCAGCGCACCTGCGTCGCGAGGGCGCGGAACCGGTCCCAGGTCAGGGTGGGCTTGTCCGGGTCCCAGAGCTTCTGGGAGAGGGCCGCGAGGGGCAGCCGGATGCCGTCGGCGACCTGGGCCGGGGTCTGGGCGCGGGAGAGGTCGCACCAGACGGCGAAGCGGGCACCGAGGATCTGGGAGTCGTAGCGCGCGGGGACGGGGGTGGTGCCGCGGACGACGAGGGGGGTCCACTGCTCGTAGATGCGGCGGCCGGTGGGGTAGGCGAAGTCGTTGGGCTCGCCCAGGACGTAGTAGAGGTACTCGTCGTTGAGGTTGACCATCTTGCGGCCGGCGCTCAGGTACGAGACGGGCTGGCGGGCGCCTATCTCCTTGCCCGTCCAGTACTCGACCTCGATGTCCTTCGCGGGGCTGACCACCCCGCCGGTGAAGAAGCCGTCGTTCCACGCCTTGAGGGTCTTGCCGGTGGGCCGGACGACGGCGGCGCGGTCGTTGAGCCAGCCGGTGGCGAGGTCCTGGACGCGGCCCGAGGGGCCGTACTTCGCCCGCGCGGCGCGGGCGAGCTGCGGGTAGGTCGCCTCGGGGTCCTTGGACATCAGCGCCACGTACTCGTCGGCGCCGAGGTGCCAGGAGGCGCCCGGGAAGAGCGCGGTGTACTCGCGCAGCAGGTCGTCGACGATCTTCGCGGCGTCCGGGTCCGAGATGTCGACGGCGCCGCGCGGGGCGCGGCCGCTCGCGCTGCGGAGCTGGAGCCCGGGGTGGGCGTCGATGACGGCGCCGAGGTGTCCGGGCGAGTCGATCTCGGGCGTCACCGTGATGTGGCGGGAGGCCGCGAGGGCGAGGATCCGCCGCACCTCGGCCTTGGTGAGGTGCTGGTCGGAGACGATCTCGGGGTGGCTGTCGGACTCGATCCGGAAGCCCTGGTCGTCGGAGAAGTGCAGCCCGAGCCGGTTCAGCTTGAGGTCGCCCATCTCGCGGATGCGGTCCTCGATCCAGGCGGCGGTGAAGTGCTTGCGGGCGGTGTCGAGGTTGAGTCCGCGCTGCGGCTTCGCGGGCCGGTCGGTGACGGTCCCCTCCGGCATGGCGCCGGTGGCCTTCACGGACTGCTTGAGGGTGCGGGTGCCGTAGAAGACCCCGGCCTCGTCGGGGCCGCTGATCCGGACGCGGCCGTCGCGGACGGTGAGCGTGTAGGACTCGGGGGCGCCGGCCTGGCCGAGGGCCAGTTCGACGTCGCCGGGCTCGGCGGCGACGGCGCCGCGGTAGGGGATGCCGAGCTCCCCGGCGATCAGCTTCCCCTCGTCGGCGAGGCCGTCGCTGTCCGCGGCGAGGACGACGCCGCCGGTGGCCGCGGGCTTCCAGCCGGGGCCGCGGGCGGCCTCGTGGTCGCGGACGGAGGGGACGGTCCCCGGCGCTACGGAGAGGGGGTAGGTCTTCGTCGGCGTGGGCGTCGGGCTGGGCGGCGCGCTGGTGGGCGCGGCGCTCGCGGACGTGCCGGAGGGGGAGGACGGCCCTGTCGGGGAGCCGCCGGAACAGGCCGCCGCGGTGGCCAGTGCCACCGCGGTCGCCAGGAGAGCGGGGCCCCGTCGGGGCCCCCGTATGGAGTACCGCATCATTCGGAATCCTCCCGTACGGAAGCCCGTCGGGCCAATCGGGGGACGGAACGGAGAGCGACGACGGGCCGGGGCTCCCGGGCGGAGCGGAACCGGAACGTCCATCAGATGTTCCGAAACTCTCCCTTCCGGGTGAAAATCGCGCATCCGTCGGACACTTCCCTCGTCCCGTCGATAACGTTGAGTCACGTCCACCCCACCCGTCCCGGAGTACCGGAGCCCACGCTGACCAGCGACACCCACGCCCCCTGCCGGAAGCCGGGCTCCACGGACACGCCTGCCATACCCGCCCAGCAGACCAACGCCCGGCACACGAGCGGTCTGGTCGGGTTCAACGCGGCCTCGCCCGCCGAGGCCGAGGCCCTGCTGCTCTCCTGCTGCCACAGCGCCCGCTGGGCCGAACGGGTGGCCGCGCACCGTCCGTACCCGACGGTCGACGCCCTGCTCGCCGCCGCCGACGAGGCCGGTTACGACCTGTCCCGGGCCGAGCTCGACACGGCCCTGGCCGCCGAGTCCTCGGCGCTGCCGCACCCCGACGCGCCGCCGGCGGCACGGACGGCGCTGCGGGCCGCGCACGCCGCGTACGAGCACAGCTTCGGCCACGCGTTCGTGATCAGCCTCGACGGAGTGCGTCCGGGCGAGCGGCTCGACCAGGTCCTGGCGGGCATCCGGTCACGTCTCGGCAACGAACCGGAGGAGGAGCGGGTGATCGCGGCCGAGGAACTGCGCCGGCTCGCCCGCGCCCGGCTCGCCTTCCGACTGGCCGAGGGGCTCACACCCCGACACTCCGAACCGTGAATACGTCCGGAACACGGTGATTCCGGCCTGCGCGATAGCCCGTCCGTGCCTGTTTGATCACACCTATGGACCCCGCGCGAGCGAACCGACAAGTCGTCGCTACGATGACCGGGGCCGGTGGACCGTACCCGGCCGGGCCAGACCGACAGAGAAGCCGGCCGGCCCTGATCCCCGCTCCCGGAGGGTTTTTCCGTGCCGGCTGGAACGCTGTACCGCGGCCGGGAAGGAATGTGGAGCTGGGTGGCTCATCGAGTCACCGGCGTCCTCATCTTCTTCTTCCTGTTCGTACACGTGCTGGACACCGCTCTCGTCCGCGTCTCCCCCGAGGCGTACGACGAGGTCGTCGCGACCTACAAGACGCCGATCGTCGCTCTTCTGGAGTACGGCCTCGTCGCCGCCATCCTCTTCCACGCGCTGAACGGTCTCCGTGTCATCGCCGTGGACTTCTGGTCCAAGGGCCCGCGCTATCAGAAGCAGATGCTCTGGACCGTCGTGGGCATCTGGGTCGTGCTGATGGCGGGCTCGCTGTACCCCGTCCTCGGCCACGCCGCACGTGAACTGTTCGGGAGCTGACGCCACTCATGTCCGCTGACACCTCCACCGCCTCGATCGGCCCCGTCGAGGGCGGCGCCCACTACGACGTGGACAACCCCGCGCCGTACATCGAGGCCCCCCGCAAGCGCACGGGCAAGACCCCGCGCGCGACCCGCGGCAACTTCGAGATGGCCGCCTGGCTCTTCATGCGCCTCTCCGGCGTGGTCCTCGTCGTCCTGGTCCTCGGCCACCTGCTGATCCAGCTCTTCCTGGACGGCGGCGTCTCCAAGATCGGCTTCGCCTTCGTGGCCGGCCGCTGGGCGTCCCCGTTCTGGCAGGTCTGGGACCTGCTGATGCTCTGGCTCGCCATGCTGCACGGCGCCAACGGCCTCCGTACCGTCATCAACGACTACGCGGAGCGGGCCAACACGCGCCTGTGGCTCAAGGGCCTGCTGTACACCGCCACGGTGTTCACCATCCTTCTGGGCACGCTGGTGATCTTCACCTTCGACCCGAACATCCGCTAGGCACGGGGCTGAGGTAATCCACGTCATGAAGATCCACAAGTACGACACCGTCATCGTCGGCGCCGGTGGCGCCGGCATGCGCGCCGCCATCGAGTCGACGAAGCGCAGCCGCACCGCCGTGCTGACGAAGCTCTACCCCACCCGCTCCCACACGGGCGCCGCTCAGGGCGGCATGGCCGCCGCGCTGGCGAACGTGGAGGAGGACAACTGGGAGTGGCACACCTTCGACACGGTCAAGGGCGGTGACTACCTGGTCGACCAGGACGCCGCCGAGATCCTGGCGAAGGAGGCCATCGACGCCGTCCTCGACCTGGAGAAGATGGGCCTGCCGTTCAACCGGACCCCGAACGGCACCATCGACCAGCGCCGCTTCGGCGGTCACTCCCGCAACCACGGCGAGGCCCCGGTCCGCCGGTCCTGCTACGCCGCGGACCGCACCGGCCACATGATCCTCCAGACGCTGTACCAGAACTGCGTCAAGGAGGGCGTGGAGTTCTTCAACGAGTTCTACGTCCTGGACCAGCTGATCACCGAGGTCGACGGGGTCAAGCACTCCGCGGGCGTCGTCGCGTACGAGCTGGCCACCGGCGAGATCCACATCTTCCAGGCCAAGGCCGTGATCTACGCGTCCGGCGGCACCGGCAAGTTCTTCAAGGTGACGTCCAACGCGCACACCCTGACCGGTGACGGCCAGGCCGCCTGCTACCGCCGCGGCCTGCCCCTGGAGGACATGGAGTTCTTCCAGTTCCACCCGACGGGCATCTGGCGCATGGGCATCCTGCTGACGGAGGGCGCCCGCGGTGAGGGCGGCATCCTCCGCAACAAGGACGGCGAGCGCTTCATGGAGAAGTACGCGCCGGTCATGAAGGACCTCGCGTCCCGTGACGTCGTCTCCCGCTCCATCTACACGGAGATCCGCGAGGGCCGCGGCTGCGGTCCCGAGGGCGACCACGTCTACCTGGACCTGACGCACCTCCCGCCGGAGCAGCTCGACGCCAAGCTCCCGGACATCACCGAGTTCGCCCGTACGTACCTCGGCATCGAGCCGTACACGGACCCGATCCCGATCCAGCCCACCGCGCACTACGCCATGGGCGGCATCCCGACGAACGTCGAGGGTGAGGTCCTCTCGGACAACACCACCGTCGTCCCGGGCCTGTACGCGGCCGGCGAGGTCGCCTGCGTGTCGGTGCACGGCGCCAACCGCCTCGGCACCAACTCGCTGCTGGACATCAACGTCTTCGGCAAGCGCTCCGGCATCGCCGCGGCCGAGTACTCCGCCAAGCACGACTACGTCGAGCTGCCGGAGAACCCGGAGTCCCTCGTCGTCGCGACGATCGAGAAGCTGCGCAACTCCACGGGCAGCGAGCGGGTCGCCGACCTGCGCCGCGAGCTCCAGGAGACGATGGACGCCAACGTGATGGTGTTCCGTACGGAGCAGACCATCAAGACGGCCGTCGAGAAGATCGCCGAGCTGCGCGAGCGCTACGAGAACGTGTCCATCCAGGACAAGGGCAAGCGCTTCAACACGGACCTCCTGGAGGCCATCGAGCTGGGCAACCTGCTCGAACTGGCCGAGGTCATGGCCGTCTCGGCCCTGGCGCGCAAGGAGTCCCGCGGCGGTCACTACCGCGAGGACTACCCGAACCGCGACGACGTCAACTTCATGCGCCACACCATGGCGTACCGCGAGGTCGGCGAGGACGGCTCCGAGACCGTCCGTCTCGACTACAAGCCGGTCGTGACGACCCGCTACCAGCCGATGGAGCGTAAGTACTGATGGCTACCCCCGTACTGGACAAGGTCGAGGCGGAGTCCGCCGCCTCCCCGTACATCACGGTCACGATGCGGATCCGCCGCTTCAACCCCGAGGTGTCGGACGCGTCGGTCTGGGAGGACTTCCAGATCGAGATCGACCCGAAGGAGCGTGTGCTCGACGCCCTCCACAAGATCAAGTGGGACGTCGACGGCACGCTGACCTTCCGCCGCTCGTGCGCGCACGGCATCTGCGGCTCGGACGCGATGCGGATCAACGGCAAGAACAGGCTCGCCTGCAAGACGCTGATCAAGGACATCAACCCCGAGAAGCCGATCACGGTCGAGGCCATCAAGGGCCTGACGGTGCTCAAGGACCTCGTGGTCGACATGGAGCCGTTCTTCCAGGCGTACCGGGACGTCATGCCGTTCCTGGTCACCAAGGGCAACGAGCCGACCCGCGAGCGCCTGCAGACCGCCGAGGACCGCGAGCGCTTCGACGACACCACCAAGTGCATCCTGTGCGCCGCGTGCACGTCGTCCTGCCCGGTCTTCTGGAACGACGGCCAGTACTTCGGTCCGGCCGCGATCGTCAACGCGCACCGCTTCATCTTCGACTCGCGTGACGAGGCGGGCGAGCAGCGCCTGGAGATCCTGAACGACAAGGACGGCGTGTGGCGCTGCCGCACGACGTTCAACTGCACCGACGCGTGCCCGCGTGGCATCGAGGTCACCAAGGCCATCCAGGAAGTGAAGCGCGCGCTGATCACGCGACGTTTCTGACCTTCGGTGTGGCGGGAAAGCCCGCTTCTGTACGCTGCGGCGTGCAGGAGCGGGCTTTTTCCTTGCCCGCGTCGTAGTGGAGAGCGGGGACTGATGAGCGAGCCGAACCCTTACGCGGACGGCGAGTACAAGTGGGGGCCGGGGCAGCAGGGCGGTGCGTCCGGCACGCCGGCGTACGGGTATCCGCAGGACGCGACGCCGGGATACGGCTATCCGCAGGCGGGTTCCACGCCCGCGGCGGGCGTGCCGTACCAGCCGACCCTTCCCGGTGGCGTACAGCTGCCGCCGCAGCCCGGCCCGATGGGCTCCGGGGCGCCGCTGCTGAGCCTCGGCGACATCACCGTGGTCGGCGACCAGATCATGACGCCGGCCGGTCCGATGCCCCTGAAGGGCGCCGTGTGGAACGCGATGGACATGTCGCGGACCGAGGAGAAGATGCCGACGGTCGCGATCGTGCTGGCGATCGTCTTCTTCATCTTCTGCCTGCTGGGGCTGCTCTTCCTGCTGATGAAGGAGAAGCAGACCACCGGCTTCATCCAGGTCACCGTCACCAGCGGCGGCCGGCACCACGCGACGATGATCCCGGCGACCGGGCCGGACACCATCCACTGGGTGATGGGACAGCTCAACTACGCCCGCTCGCTCAGCATCTGATCCACCGCCGGGCCCCAGGCCCCGCTCAGGCGTGCCACGCCTCGGTGGGCCCGCCCGCCTCGGCCTGGACCATGATCCGGCGCAGCATGTCGTTGAGCAGGACGCGCTCCTCGGGGGCGAGGACGCCGAGAAGGCGGTACTCCTCGTGGCCGAGGACGTCCATGGCGCCGAACCAGGTCTCGCGGCCGGCCGCCGTGAGTTCGACGACGACCCTGCGGCGGTCGGTCGTGGACTGGGTGCGGCGGACGAACCCGCGCTTCTCCAGGGCGTCCAGGCGGCCGGAGACGGACGCGGGCGCGAGGTCGAGGTCCTGGGCGAGCTCGGAGGGCGCGGCGCTGCCGCCGCGGCCGGAGAGCTTGTGCAGGGTGTCGAACTCGTGGCGTTCCAGGTCGAAGTCGACGAGGGACTGCTCCCTGACCCGGCGGAAGTGGACGGAGAGCTTCTTCATGCGGGTGACGGCGCCTTCGACGACGGGGTCGAGGTCGGGCAGGACGGGCTGCCAGCGGGCGACGTGCTCGTCGGTCCAGTCACGCGGTTCGGGTGCGTGGGGGGCACGCGGTTCCTCGGGGAGTGCCATGGGGTGATCGTACGTCGGCGGGCGGTCCGCCTCACGGGAAAGTATTTCGTTGACGAATTATTCGGCACCGAAATACTCTACGGCCCATGCCCGCCTCCCCCGAGGACACCCTCGCGCCCCCCGCCGCACCCCACCCCCTGCGCACCCGCTCCTTCCGCCTGCTCTTCACCGGACGGACCCTCTCCCTCCTCGGCGACGCCGCCATCCCCGCCGCCCTCGCCCTCGCCGTCCTGCAGGCCACCGGCTCCACCGCGGCCCTCGCCCTCGTCCTCGGCTGCGCGATGGTCCCCAAGCTGCTCCTGCTCCCCGTGGGCGGAGTCGTCGGCGACCGCTTCGACGCCCGTACGGTCGCCCTCACCACCGACGCGGTCCGCTGCGTCACCCAGCTCGTCGTCGGCGTCCAACTGCTCGGCGGCACCCCCAGCCTCGCCGTCCTCGCCGTCGCCGAGGCCCTCGGCGGGGCCGCCGGCGCCTTCGCGATGCCGACCGTCTCGCCCCTGGTGAAGGGCACGGTGGCGGCCGCCTCCCTGCACCGCGCCAACGCGGCGATGGGGGTCTCCCAGAGCGCCACCCGGCTCGCCGGACCCGCGCTCGCCGGCTCCCTGGTGCTGACCGTGGGGGCGGGCTGGGCGTTCGTCCTGGACGCCGCCACCTTCGCAGCCAGCGCCCTGCTCCTGACCGCCGTCCGGGTCGAGCGGATCAGGATCCCCCGCCGCTCGCTCCGCGCCGACCTGGCCGAGGGCTGGCAGGAGGTCCGCTCCCGGGACTGGTACTGGACGAGCCTCATCGGCCACAGCGCCTGGAACGGCGCCGCCGCCGTCCTGATGACCCTCGGCCCCGCCATCGCCCTCCAGCACCTCGGCGGCGCGGGCACCTGGGTCGTCCTCCTCCAGACCGGCGCCGTCGGCTTCCTCCTCGGCGCCCTGCTCGCCGACCGGGTCAGCCCCCGGCGCCCCGTCCTCGCCGCGAACCTCGGACTCGCCACGTACGCGCTGCCGCTCGTCCTGCTCGCCGCCGCCGCGCCCGCGCCGGTGACCATCGCGGCGTACGGGATCGCGCAGGGGGGCCTCGGCTTCCTCTCCCCCGTGTGGCAGACGGCCGTCCAGCGGGCCGTGCCCGCCCACGCGCTCGCCCGGGTCACCTCCTACGACTGGCTCCTCTCCCTGGCCGCCATGCCCCTGGGATACGCCCTGGCCCCTCTCGCCGCCTCCGCCTGGGGCCCCGAAGTGCCCCTGCTGGCCGCCGCCGTGGTGGTGGGCGGCTGCTGCCTGGGCACGGCCCTGGTCCCCGGAGTGCGACGGTTCCGATAGGGAGTGTCGGTGGGGTCCTCTACCGTCGGGCCCATGGTGGGGATGGACGCGGTGGGGATGGACGCGGTGGGGATCGGCGCGGTGCGGATCACGGGCCCGCACGACGGGCCGGACGAGGCGCCGGCGCGGGCGCCGGGCGGAACGGCGGCCGGAACGGCGGGCGCGCCCGGGGAGTTCACGGAGTCCCCGGACGCGGAGGAGCGGCGCGCGGCCGCCCTCGCGCTGCACCGCCGGGTGTGCCGGCGGACGGACGAGGAGGCGGCACGGCCCGTGCTGGCCGCCCTGGCCCGGCAGGAGCTCGGCTGGTCGGTCGAGGAGGCGAACCTCCTGCTCGCCCGGCTGCTGGGCAGCGCCGCCGAGGTCGCCCCGCACGAACTGCGGGATTCCTTCCGCACCCTGGTGCCGATCGCCCTGGCGGCGGCGGACCAGGCCGGGGACTTCGACCGGCCCCGCATGCGGGCGCTGCGCGCGATGGCCGAGTCCCTGCGGGTGGACCGGCAGGACGCGTTCAGCCTGCTCCGGGACCGGATGGACGACCTGCTGCGGCGCGAGGTCCGCTTCGCGCCGGGGCTGCTCCCCCGTCACGTCCTGGACGGCCTCGACGATTTCGGCCCGGCGATGCGGTCCGCGCACGCCGAACTGCTGGCCGGGGCCGGGGTGGCGGAGTTCCTCGTGCACTGCGCCCTGATGGACCGGGCCCGCGCGACCCGGACGTGGCGGAGGCAGGCGGCCGTCCTGCTCGCGCGGGCCGAGGCCGGGGCGGAGGTGGTGCGACGGCTCCTCGAAGGGATCGCCGCGCAGCCCGCGCACCGGGTGGACGACCCCGATCCGTACCGGGCGGGGATCCCGACCCTGGCGGACCCGGCCAACACCTCGCTGGTCAGGGGCGTCCTGTGGGCGGCGCTCGACGTGGACGCCGACTGGACGGTGCCGCTGGTCGGGGCGGTCGCGCTGCACGCCGGTACCGGGGTCGGCGGTTCCGGCGGTCTCTGCCGCAGCCTGCCGCTCGCCACGACGGCCGTCGCGGTGCTCGGGGAGTGCGGGGGCGCCCGGGGCGAGGAGGCCGCGCAGTGGCTCGGGCGACTGCCGAAGCACGTACGGAACCGGACGGTGGCCAAGGGCGTCGCCAAGGCCCTGGAGGCCGTCGCGGCCCGCTCGGGGGTCACTCCGTCGATGCTGCGCGAGCGCGGGGTGGCGACGCTCGGGCTCGACGGACGCGGGGTCAGGGAGGTGCCGCTCGGGACGTTCACGGCGGAACTGGCGGTACGGGCGCCCGGCACGGTCGTCCTCGTCTTCCGGGGCCCCGAGGGGCGGGTCCTGAAGACCGCGCCGCGCACCGTCCGGGAGGAGTACCCGGCGGAGCTGCGGACCGTCCGGGCCGGGGTCAGGGAGCTCACCTCACTCGTCGCCGCCGAGCGGGTCCGCCTGGAGGAGCACCTGGCGGCCGGGACGGTCTGGCCCGCCGAGGACTGGCACCGCTTCTACGTCGACCACCCGGTGACCGGCGCCCTGGCCCGGGCGCTCCTCTGGGAGGTCGCGGAGGAGGACGGGGCGGACGGCCGGGAGACGGCCCGGGGGCCGGCCGCGGAGGCCGGCGCCGAGCGGTGGACGGCGGGGCTGCCCGAGCGCACCGGGGGCGGCTGGGCGCTCGCCGGAGCGGACGGCACCGCCCGCCCGGTCGGTCCGGGCGACCGGCTGCGGTTGTGGCATCCGCTGCGGTCCGACGGCGAGGAGGTCGCCGAGTGGCGGGACGCCCTGGCGGACCGCGAGGAGCACCGGCCGTTCCGGCAGGTGTTCCGCGAGGTGTACCCGGCGACTGCGGCGGAGTCCGGCGGCGGCCCGCACTCCGACCGCTTCGCGGGGCGGGTGCTGCGGTACGGGCAGGCGCGGGCATTGATGGCCGAGCGGCGGTGGGCGGGGAACCACCTGGGGTACTTCTCGGACGGCGGGTCCTCGGAGATGGTGCGGGAGCTGCCGCCGCCGGGGCACCTCCCGGCCGGCGAGGGGACCCGCTGGCGGGCCCGGCTCCGCCTGGACCTGGTCGACGAGGGGGCGAGCCACGACGGGGTGGCCCGGTTCTGCTCGACGGGACGGGTCGGGTTCGAGAGCAGGCCCGCCTCCGCGGGCGCGCGGGGCGCCTGGACGGAGGCCGCCCTGACCGACGTACCGGCGCTGGTGCTGTCGGAGGCGTTCCGGGACGTCGACCTGTTCGTGGCCGTGGCGTCGGCGCCGACCGGGGCGGACCGGGACTGACCGGTCGCGCCGCGGTGCGCGGGGGCCGGCGCCGGTGCACGGGGGCGGCCCGGTGGTCAGCCCGCGGTCGCGGCGGTGGCCGCGGCGCTCTCGTCGGCCCGCGGGGGCGCCGCCTCGGCAAGGAAGGCGGCGAGGAGGCGGGCGGTCTCGTCCGGGCGCTCCAGGGCGGGGAGGTGGCCGGCCCAGTCGAGTGCGAGGAGGCGGGCGGCGGGGAGGAGCCCGGCGAGTTCGGCGGCGACGGCCCGGAAGTCGGGGAGGTCGTGGGCGCCGACGGCCACGAGGGCGGGGGCCGGGATGCCGGCGAGTTCGTCCCGGGTGACCCCGGGGTCGACGGGGCCGTACTCCTCCGGCGCGGCGAGCTGGACGTCGAAGGCCCGCCGCTGCGCCTCCCGGACGAGGGCGCGGGCGTCCGCTCCGGCCTCGGGGCCGAGCCAGGTGTCGACGTTGAGCTCGACGGCCGCGTCGAGGTCGCCCGCCTCGAGGAGCGCGTCCTCGCGGGCGCCCCAGGCCCTCAGTTCCGCGCTCGGTTCCATGCCGGGCATGCCGGAGCCGAGGAGGGCGAGGGCGGTGACCCGGTCGGGGTGACGGGCGGCCAGTTCCAGGGCGACGCGGCCGCCGAAGGACGATCCGACGACGGCGGCCCGCTCGACGCCGAGGTGGTCGAGGAGGTCCCGTACGTCCTCGGCGTGGGTGTGCGGGGCGTCGACCGGGGTGTCGCCGAAGCCGCGGAGGTCGCAGCGGACGACACGGTGTCCGGCGGCGGCGAGGGCGGAGAACTGTCCGTCCCACATCCGGCGGTCGCAGACCCCGGAGTGCAGCAGGACGACGGTCGAGGGGCCGTGTCCGGCCTGGTCGTGAGAGAGCGTCATCCGACCGACCCTAGGGGCCTGCGACGGCGGCGGCCACCGGATTCTCCGGGGACTTGAACACGTTCAAAGATAGGTCTACAGTCATGACCGTCAGCTTTTGAACGTGTTCAAGGGAGGGTGGGGCATGGACCTCACTGTCGTCGCCTACATCGCCTATCTGCTGATCAGCGTGGCCCTCACGATCTGGGTCGCGCGGACGCTCAGCCGCAACGGAAAGGTCTTCCTCGCGGACGTCCTGCACGGCAACGAGAAGCTCGCCGACGCCGTGAACCACCTCCTGGTGGTCGGCTTCTACCTCGTCAACTTCGGCTTCGTCGCCCTCTACCTCAGCCAGGACGATGCCGTCCTCGACGCCCGCGCCCTCTTCGAGGCGCTCTCGGTCAAGCTCGGGGTCGTCCTGCTCGTCCTCGGCGTCATGCACCTGGCGAACGTCTACGTGCTCAACCGGATCAGGCGGCGCGGGGTCATGGAGCGCGAGCAGGTGCCGCCGGTCGGCCCGCAGGGCTGGACCACGACCCCCAAGGGCGGCCCCTGGGCCCCGCCGGCCCCCCAGGTCTGAGCCCACGGTGCCGACCCCGACCGCACCGGCGACACCGGTGGGACGACTGACCGTGCTGTACGACGCCGACTGCCCGCTCTGCGTGCACCTGAGGCACTGGCTCCTGCGCCAGCGGCAGCTCGTCCCGCTGGACCTCGTACCCGCCGGATCACGCGAGGCCAGGCGGCGCTTCCCGGACCTCGACCACGCCGCCACCCTGCGGGAGATCACCGTGGTCGCGGACCGGGGCCAGGTCTACCGGGAGACCGCCGCCTGGATCGTCTGCCTCTGGGCGCTCGCCGACCACCGGGCCAAGGCCCACTGGCTGGCCACCCCGGCCGGGCAGCCGTTCGCCCGGATGACCGTCCTGGCCGCCGCGAGGTGGCGGGAGGCCCTGAAGGGGCCGTCCTGCGACGACGGGCGCTGCGAGGTGCCCGTTCCGCCCGGCTAGGCTCGGCCCCGTGACGGACGTGAACGAAGAGAAGAAGGCCCCCAAGAGCGAGCAGACCCGCACGCTCATCCTCGAGACCGCGCTCCGGCTGTTCAAGGAGCGCGGTTACGACAAGACGACGATGCGGGCCATCGCCCAGGAGGCCGGGGTCTCCGTCGGCAACGCGTACTACTACTTCTCGTCCAAGGAGCACCTCGTCCAGGGCTTCTACGACCGGATCGCCGAGGAGCACCAGGCGGCCGTCGAGCCCATCCTGACCGGCGACGAGAAGGACCTCACGGCCCGGATCCGCGGGGTCTACCTCGGCTGGCTGGACATCGCCGAGCCGTACCACGAGTTCGCGTCCCAGTTCTTCAAGAACGCCGCCGACCCGGACAGTCCGCTCAGCCCCTTCTCGCCCGAGTCGGAGGGACCCCGCGAGGCCGCCATCGAGGTCCACCGGCGGGTCATCTCCGGCGCCTCGGTGAAGGTCGACCCGGAGCTGAGGGAGGCACTGCCGCAGCTGCTCTGGCTCCAGCAGATGGGCCTGGTGCTGTTCTGGGTGTACGACCGCTCGGAGCACGCCGCCAACAGCCGGCGCCTGGTGGAGCGGCTCGCGCCCGTCACCGCCCGCGCGATCTCGCTCTCCCGCTTCCGCATCCTGCGCCCGCTGGTCAAGGAGACCCACGAGCTGCTCTCCGACTTCATGCCGACGGCAGCCGGAATGGCGGCCTCGGGGAAGCCCAAGCGGGCCACCGCGAAGCCGCCGGCCTCCTAGGGCCTTTCGTCAAATTCCCCTCTGCCCCGCGGGCAACGAGGGGAATTTGACGACAGGCCCTAGAGGAGTGCGTCTCCCGGTCCGGCCTCGACGGGCCGGACCGGGAGGCCCGGGTCAGACCCGGGTGAGCTCCCACAGGCGCCAGATGCCGGTGCCGTCCGTGAGGTACTGGGAGCCGGCGACGCCCTCCGTGGAGAGGACGTAGTCCTTCTTCTGCCACAGCGGGATCAGCGGCACGTCCGAGGCGACCACGTTCTGGATCTCCCGGAAGTCGGTGGTCGCGCGGGACCGGTCGCTGTACTTCTGCGTCGAGGAGATCAGCGTGTCGATCCGCTTGCTGGAGAAGCCGTTGTGCAGGGTGTTCTGCGTCCCGACGAGCGGCGCGGTGAAGCTGTCGGAGTCCGGGAAGTCGGGGAGCCAGCCGACGGTGTACGCGTCGTAGGCGCCGCGCGCGTACCCCTTCTGGAAGTTCTGCCAGTCGGCCTCGACGACCTCGACCTCGAACAGCCCGGTCTCCTCCAGCTGCTTCTTGATCTCGGCGGTCTCGGCGGCGTAGGTGGTGTCCTTGCGGAACCCGAAGGTGAACCTCACCGGCTTGGTGATGCCGGCCTTCCGCAGGATCCGCTTCGCCTTCCTGGCGTCGGGCGCCGGATCGACGTCGTAGAACGCGGTGCTGTGGCCGACGAACCCCTGCGGGATGAGGGAGTACAGCGGCTCGACCGTGCCCTTGTAGGCCGAGGTGGTGATCGCCGGGCGGTCGATGACCGCGGCGACGGCCTGCCGGACCGCCTGGTTCGCCATCGGCGAGCCGGGGCGGACGTTGAAGTTGATGTTGCGGATCTCGGCGCTCTCGGCCTCGGTGACGCGCGTACCGTCGCCCGTCTCCAGGGTCGACAGGTAGTCCGGCGGGAGCTGCCGGTGCGTCACCTGGACCTCCTTGGCCTTCCAGGCGGCCGCGAGCTCCGAGGACTGCGCGTAGTACTTCACCAGGACCGGACCGCCGGCCTTGGTGACGGCGCCCTTGTAGTTCGGGTTGGGCTCCAGGCGGGCGGACTCGCCCTCCTTGTACTCCTTGAGGACGTACGGCCCGGACCCGTCGACCGAGGTGCCGGGCCGCAGGCCGTTGGCCGGGTACTGACTGCTGTCGACGATCGAGCCGGCGCCCGTGGCCACCTTCAGCGGGAACGTGGCGTCCCGGCCGCTCAGGTGGAAGGTGACGGTGCGCCCGTCGGCCGTGACGGTCTTCAGCGTCGGGAACAGCGGCTGCGGGCCGACGTCGGTCTTGATCCGCAGCATCCGCTCGAAGGAGAACTTGACGTCCTCGGAGGTCACCTTGCGCCCGTTGGAGAAGGTGAGGTCGTCACGGAGCGTGCACTGGTACGTCGTGAGCTCGGATCCCACGAACTTGCAGCTCTCGGCCGCGTCGGGGACCGGGGCGCTGAACCCCGGCTTGAACGTCAGCAGCGACTGGAAGACGTTGCTGTACATGGCCCAGGAACCGGCGTCGTACGCGCCGGCCGGGTCCAGTGAAGTGACCTCGTCGGTCGTGCCGACGCTGATCGGATCCGTCCGGCTGCCGTCGGAGGGCAGCAGTTGCCAGCCCCCGACCCCGGCCGCCACCAATACTCCACAAGTGATGAGGATCCGCAGACGGACCGTCGACCGCATTGCCGTGCTTCTTTCCTTTGGTGCCACCCCAGAAGCGACGAACCCCCCGATCACGCCGCGATGGCGCCATCCCATCACACCGCTTTCACAAGTGGAAGGAAAAACTTTCACACCACAGGTATATGTCCGGGATATGAGAATTTAAGTCGATGAGCAGCACGTATCGGTCTCGGCGCGGCGAGTGACCGATGGCGATTACGCCTGTTTCGAGGCGAGTTCGACGATCGTGATGTCCGACGGCGCGCCGACCCGCACCGGCGGCCCCCAGGCACCCGCGCCCCGCGAGACGTACAGCTGCGTGTCGCCGTACCGTTCGAGCCCCGCGACGGTCGGGTTGGCCAGTTCGGCGAGGAGGTTCCCCGGCCACAGCTGCCCGCCGTGCGTGTGTCCCGACAGCTGGAGGTCCACGCCGTGCCGCACCGCGTCGTGCACGACGATCGGCTGGTGCGCCAGCAGGACCGCCGCCCGCGCCCGGTCACGGTCGCCCAGCGCCCGCGCGAAGTCGGGGCCCTGGCCCTCGCTCTCCCCCGCCACGTCGTCCACGCCCGCCAGGTCGAACCCGGCCGCGATCTCCACCCGTTCGTTGCGCAGCGGACGCAGCCCGAGCTCCCGCACGTGGTCGACCCACGCGTCGGCGCCCGAGAAGTACTCGTGGTTGCCGGTCACGAAGAAGGAGCCGTGGCGGGCGCGCAGCCGCGCCAGCGGCTCGGCGGCGGAGCCGAGGTTCTCGACCGTGCCGTCGACCAGGTCGCCGACGACCGCGACGAGGTCCGGCTGCGCCGAGTTGATCGTGTCGACGATCCGCTGCGTGTGCGCCCGGCCCAGGATCGGCCCGAGGTGGATGTCCGACACCACCGCGATCCGGTAGCCGTGCGCCGCCCTCGGCACCTTCGCCAGCGGCACGGTCACCCGCTTGATCCGCGGCCCGCGCAGCACCCCGTACGTGCCGTACCCCACCGTCCCGACCGCCACGGCGGCCGCCGACCCCGCGACGACCCGCGACACGAACAGCCGCCGCGACACCTCCGCCGGCGATGTCCCGGCGTCCGGGCTCCCGGACGGCTCGGACGCCCCCGGCGCATCGGCCGCCGCGGACGGCTCCCCGCCGCGCTCCTCCGCCCCCGCGGGGACCGTGGCGGCCGGCACCGGGGCGGGCGCGGCGTCGGCGGCCGTCTCCGCCCGGCGGGCGAGCCACCGCCTCAGGACGGGCCGCACCGCCTCGCCGACGAGCAGGGCCAGCGTCAGGTAGAGCAGCACCGCGAGCCAGAGGAACCCCGGCCAGGCCACGGCCTGCTGCACCACGAACGGCGCCCCCGCACGCGACGAGACCAGGGCCGCCACCGACAGCACCGGCAGGGCCACCACCACCGCCGTGCCGACCCGGCGCGCGGCGCCTCCCGGCGCCGTCAGGTCCCGCACCATCCGCTGCCACACGTACCGGTGCACCGCACCGAGCAGCCCCAGCACCACGACCAGGACCACCACGAACCCGACCACGCCCGAACCCCCTCTTCGCCTTCTTCTCCAGGCCCTGCCCCGGTGCTCCTAGGAGGTGTGACCCTCACCGCCGCGCCCGGCACGCACACCGCGCAACCCGATCACCCCGATCACCGTCCCCAGGACAAAGGACGTGACCGCGAGCAGCAGATGTACCCAGAAGTAGGCCGTCGGGTCGCCCGCGTCGTCGAAGGCGAGGCCGCTGCCGTCCTTCCACAGGTTTTTGACGAAGGTGATCCAGATGAACCAGCTCCACACCCCGAAGGCGAGCAGGAACCAGGCGACACGACGGCTGAGCTTCATGGCCCCAGTATCACCGTCCGCCCCGCCGGGTCCGCGTCCGGGTGGACGAGCCCGGACGAACCGCCCCGCGGGGTTCGGATCCCTGGTGCGGGCCTGTACGTTCTCGACCGTGTCTGCTTCGAAGAAGACCGCTTGGGCGGTCGCCGCTGCTCTGTTCCTGCCGCTCGTGACCGCTGCGCCCGCCGCGCACGCGGAGGAGAAGGAGAAGCAGCCCCTGCCTCCCGCCGAGATGTCGAAGGTCGGCGGGCCGCTGCTCGGACTGCCCGGGACGCAGGTGCGGCTCAACGCGGGTGCGCCGGTCCTGCCGAAGGAGCTGTCCGGCCGCTCCTGGATCGTCGCGGACGCGGAGACGGGCGAGGTGCTGGCCGCGCACAACGCGCACTGGCCGCTCGCGCCGGCGTCCACGCTGAAGATGCTCTTCGCGGACACCCTGCTCCCGAAGTTCCCCAGGACGCAGAACCACCTGGTCACCGGCCAGGACATGCTGGGGATAGGGGACGGGTCCAGCCTGGTCGGCATCAAGGAGAAGCAGACCTACAGCGTGCACGACCTGTGGCTCGGGGTCTTCCTCCGCTCCGGGAACGACGCCGTGCACGTCCTGACCAGCATGAACAACGGCCTGGCCCGGACCGTGGCGGACATGAACGCGCACGCGGCCGAGCTCCAGGCGCTCGACACCGTGGTGGTCTCGCCGGACGGTTACGACGCCCCCCAGCAGGTCTCCTCCGCCTACGACCTGACGCTGATCGCCCGCAACGGCATGCAGAAGCCGGACTTCCGCGAGTACGCCGCCACGGCCCGCGCCGCCTTCCCGGGCGAGGCCAAGCCGGGCAAGAAGCGCGAGACCTTCGAGATCCAGAACACCAACCGGCTGCTCACCGGTGACCTGGGCGTCGCCCCGTACCCGGGCATCGCCGGGGTCAAGAACGGCAACACCACGCACGCGGGCGCCACCTTCACCGGCGTCGCGGAGCGGAACGGCAAGGTGCTGCTCGTCACCGTCATGAACCCGTCCTCGAAGGAGCAGCACGCCGTCTACCGCGAGACCGCCCGGCTGCTCGACTGGGGCTTCGCCGCGGCCGGCAAGGTGACCCCCGTGGGCGAGCTGGTGCCGCCGCGGTCGGCGCGGACGGAGTCGGCCGCCCCGGACGACGGCGCGGTGCCGGCCCCGGCCCCCGGCAAGAACGCCCCGCACGGGACGACCGCCGCCGCGGGGAAGGCCGGCGGCGTCGGGATCGCCCTCGGCGTGGCGGGCGGGGTGCTGGTGCTCCTGGCCGCCGCGGTCTTCCTGGTCAACCGCCGCTGGCCGCTGGCCGCGTCGGCGGCTCGCCGTCGTCGGCCCCAGGGCGAGGACCGGTCCGCGGCGGAGTCCCCGGAGTCCCGGGAGTCGTCTCCGGAGTCCCCGGAGTCCCCGGAGTCCCCGGAGTCCCCGGAGTCCCCGGCTCAGGAGTCTTCCGAAGGTCGGGAGTCTGCTGAGACTCAGGAGAACCCGAAGTCTCAGGAGTCGAAGGAGTCCCAGGAGTCGCAGGAGTCCGAGGAGTCTCCGGAGACTCAGGGGTCTCCCCGTCCCGGTGTGACCCCGTAGCCGTCCAGGCCGCGCAGTAGAGGAGCAGCTTCGCGGTGAAGTTGATCCACAGGAGCAGGGCGATCGGGACGCCGAACGCGCCGTACATCGACTTCGCCGCGACGCCCTTCATGTAGCCGCCCAGCAGCAGCTTGAGCAGCTCGAAGCCGACGGCGCCCATGAGCGCCGCCACGACGAGCCGGCGGCGGGGCGGGTGGACGCCGGGCAGCAGGGTCAGGACGTAGAGCAGGATCAGGAAGTCCGCGACGACGCCGACGAGGACGGCGGCGGCCTGGAGGAGGAAGCCGCCCGCCCCCTCGCCGGAGATGCCGACCCGGTCGGCGCTCCAGCCGACGGCGGTGGAGCCGAGCCAGGACGCGGCGAGCGAGGCGAGCGCGACGCCGCCGAGGCCGACGAGGATGAGCCCGTCCTTGCCCTTGAGGAGGATCGGGTTGCCCTCGATGTCGTCGAGGCCCCAGACCGCGCGCAGACACTCCCGCATGGAGCCGATCCAGCTGATGCCGGTGAGGAGCAGGAGGACGCCGGCGACGAGCCCGATGGTGCCGGCGTTGGCGACGAGCCCGCCGATGTCGAGCTGGTCGGAGATGCCCGGCACCTGGTCGGAGACCTTCTCCTCGATCGTGTCGAGCTGGTCGTCGCTGAGCAGCGCCGCCCCGACCGCGGCGGCGACGGTGATGAGGGGGAAGAGGGCGAGGAAGGACAGGAAGGTGATCGCGGCGGCGAGCCGGGTCCAGTGGGCCGCGTCGAGGGTCTCGTAGGAACGCCAGGCGTGGGTCCGCATGAGGCGGGTGACCACGGGGCCGATGACGGGGAGCTTGGTCAGCCAGTCCATGTCGTGCGCGTACCCCTTGATCCGTTGATCCGTTGCTCCGTGAGATGACCGGAGTACGAGAATCCCTCGCCTCGGGGCGGGAGACCGCGACCGACATCCCGTAACGAACCGCCTTGCAATACCGGCATAAGCGACAGAGGCGGCTATACGGTCACCCTCATGGCTGTCGAGACCCACGCCCTGGACGACGACCGCGCGCCGCTCGCCCCCCGGTGCGTCCCGGCCTCGGGCCTGTCCCGCCGTCTCGCCCTCTGAGGAGGACCCACCATGAAGGACGCCTACGGTGCCCCGCAGTCCCTGCTCGTGCTCGGCGGCACCTCCGCGATCGGGCTCGCCACCGCGCGCCGGACGATCGCCCGCGGCACCCGGACGGTCTGGCTGGCCGGGCGACCCTCCCCCGCCCTGACCGGCGCCGCGGACTCGCTGCGCGCGCTGGGGGCCGAGGTGCACACCGTGCCCTTCGACGCGCTCGACACCGAGTCGCACGAGGAGCGGCTCGGCAAGATCTTCGCCGAGGGCGCCGTCGACATGGTGCTGCTCGCCTTCGGGGTCCCCGGCGACCAGGCGCGCGACGAGTCCGACCCCGTCGCCGCCGCCCGGGTCGCCCAGACCAACTACACCGGCGCCGTCTCGGCGGGACTGGTGTGCGCGGGCGCGCTCCAGGCGCAGGGGCACGGCTCGCTCGTCGTGCTGTCCTCCGTGGCGGGCGAGCGGGCCCGCCGCGCGGACTTCATCTACGGCTCCTCGAAGGCGGGGCTCGACGCCTTCGCGCAGGGCCTCGGCGACGCGCTGTACGGCACCGGCGTGCACGTCATGGTGGTGCGCCCGGGGTCCGTGCGGTCCGGGAGGACGCCGGGGCGCGCCGGGGCGCCGCTCGCCACGACGCCGGAGGCGGTCGCGACGGCGATCGAGCTGGGGTTGCGGCGGCGCTCGGAGACGGTCTGGGTGCCGGGGGCGCTGCGGATGGTGATGGCGGCCGTACGGCACGCCCCGAGGCCGCTCTTCCGGCTCCTGTCGGTGTGAGGCACGCCTCGTCCGGCGCGGCTCGCCCGGCGCGGCTCGCCCGGCGCGGCTCGCCCGGCGCGGCTCGCCCGGCGCGGCTCGCCCCGCCGGATCGGCGGGGCCGGGCGGGCCGGGTCCGGCCCGGTGGTCGGGTGACGTCACCCGACC
>NZ_JBFBBC010000022.1:0-70373 GCF_040689545.1 Streptomyces sp. NPDC051180 | reverse complement strand
GAGCACCGCCGCGGCCGACACCAGTACCGGTGTCGGCCCCATCCGCTTCTCCGTCAGAGAACAGCGGGCTAAGGGACGATGGCAAGCGCGGCCTTGCGGTGGCGAGCATCCCCGTCCCCGGACATGATGCAGCCGGCCCCTGGTTGGCTTCCGCAGGGTGCCGAGTCCTCCCCCGGTCGTAGGCGTCACCTGGCAGAACGCGCACCCTTTCACCGAGGTTTACGGGGGCGGGAGGGACTGCCTTCTGTTCGGGGTGTCGCGAGAAACCGTTCGACCGAGAGGACTGGCTCCACAAGGTCCAGCGACCTGGTGGAGCCGTTGCTCATCCGGCCGGAACGAGGTAGGCCAGGACCTTCATCCCGAGCGTCGCCGCGGAGATGAGCATGGTGACCCCACCTGCGATGGTCAGGGCGAGGCTGAAGCCAAGCCCGACCAGGACGAAGCTGACGACCAGCGTGCCGATGATGGCGAGCAGGAAGACGATGATGGTGCCGAGGATCCGGCCGGACGGCGGGGTCGTGCTCGAAGACGTACTCATGGGCCCCTCCCGAGGGACAGAGGGGTGCCGGACCTGGGCCTGTGAAGGCAGCTCGCAGTCCGACACCGCCAGGACAGGTGTCGAAAACGAGCTACTGCCGGCACAGAAGCTCGAAGCGGCTGCCCTGTTGTACGTCGTCGCTCCGCAGGAACATCTGCGGCTGCCGACCAACCATCCCAGGTGGCGAAGCCGTTACCTCATCCACGCAGGGGCCGGAGAGGAACGCCATCAAGCATACGGGAAGGGGCCGACAAGCTCCGAGCGGATTTCGGGGCACGAGAGGGCCCCGTCCAGGTGCAGCGAGACGAGGAGAACCGGACGAGCGCCGAGGTGATCCGGCACCCCGGCGCCGTACGGATTCCACCGGTCAGCGAGGCGGGGGCGACCCACTTCCGCTTCCGCCGGAGCCCATCAGCAGGTAAATGAGCGTCACCACCGTGGCGGCGACGATCAGGGCCACCCCCACGTCCGGGTGCTTGTAGGCGATGTAGCCGATGACGACGCCAGCCAGGAGGAGGACGAGGACGCGGAGGTCGAGGGGACCGTTCACCGGGTCACCGCCGAGCTGACCGACGGGACCACGATGAGGTCGGCCGCGGCGAGGTTGTGCGCGCGGCGCCGGACCCGGTGCAGCCGGCGCTCGACAGACTTCCGCGTCGTGCCGAGCTGCTCGGCGATCTCCTCCTGCGTGCCGCCGGCGGTGAGCATCGCCTCACAGACCGCGCGCTCCTCCATCGAGGCCGCCGCCAGGATCGTGGACAGCGTCTCCTGCAGCACCGTCTGGTTCTCCGGGCCGGGCACCGGGCCCCTCTCCCACGGGTCCCCATCCACGATCATGCCGCCGTAGGCCGGGAAGGCGTCGGGCCCGAGGATCTCGCGCATCCGCCGCCGGTGCTCGGAGGCCCACTCCCGGTAGGCGTCCCGGAACTTCCACAGTGCGAAGTGGAGGAAGTAGGTGTTCAGGCCACGCCCGCCGTCCGGCGTCCAGGTGAGCAGCTGCTGGGACATGAACTCGGGCAGGGCCCGGCGCATGCAGTCGATCGCGATGTCCTGCCGGACGTCGTCGCGCCGCATCAGCTCCTCGATCTCGGTGTACGGCGCCTTGAAGTACACCCGGCGCTCCCGGCACCGCTCGACGATCTCGCCCTCGCGCATCCACTTGCGCAGCACGCGCCACCCGTACCGGAACAGCCGGTCCTGGAGCATCTCGAAGTGGGGGCCGGCGAACCGGTGGAGCTGGAGCAGGGCGAACAGCTCGGCATCCTCAGCCCGCTGCGCGGCGTACCGGGGGTCCTGCTCCGGGTCTATCTCAGTCGTGCCGCGCGCCGCCGCAGGCGTCGAGGTCGTCATGGACACACTCCATCTCGTACTAGGAAGGCGTTACGTCTTCCCCTATGCGAAAAAGCGTGAGTCTTCCCCCCTCAATTCACGAAGGAATATTTCGGCGGCCAATTGGCCGGCCCGGCGAGGCTTGTGGATCCCGGATAAGCTCCCCATGTCCGGGATCCAGAACCTGGCATGACAGGCATTCAGGAGATGACGTGATGAACCGTGATCTGTCGGTCAGTTCCAGCAGCATCCCGCCGACGGCCGCGGTCCCGGCCCGGCCGGAGCAGTTCGACGAGCAGACCCGTGCCGCGCTCGACCACATCGACCGCCAGGCCCTCCGCGTCGTCGCCGACGGCCGGCCGGAACGCACCCGCACCGGCTACGCCCAGGACTGGGCGAGCTGGACGACGTTCTGCACCGAGAGCGGCGTGCCCCTGCTCGCGGTGACCCCCGGCACCCTGACCGCGTACGTCGAGTGGCTGTGGACCCAGCCCGGCTGGAAGGCCGGCACCCACCTCGCGCCCTCCACCATCGACCGCCGGATCTCCGGCACCGTCGTCTCCGCCCGCGACGAGCACGGCGTGAAGCTGGAACAGGGCGTGGCCCGCCTCGCCCGCAACCGGCTCAAGCAGCTGGTGAAGGAGATGGAGAAGGCTGGCGAGAAGCGCGGCCGCGGCCAGGCCGCCCCGCTGCTCGTCGACCACCTCGTGGCGATCAGCGCCGCCTGCCCCGACAACCTCATGGGCATCCGCGACCGCGCCTTGGTCCTCATGCACTTCGCCGTCGCCGGCCGCGAACACGAACTCGCCGCCAACCGCGTCCGCGACTACGCCGACGCCCCCGGCGGCATCCAGGCCGACCTCCGCGTCTCCAAGGTCCGCCCGCGCGTGGTCCCGGTCCCGTACGGCTCCCGCCCCTCCATCTGCCCCGTCCGCGCATGGACCGAGTGGAAGGAGGCAGCCGAACTCGCCGATGCCGACGGCCCTGCGTGGCGACGCCTCCACTCCCGCTGGCACACCGTCATGGAGGGAGGTCTCAGCCCCGAGGGCATCGGAGATGTCATCACCCGGGCCGGCGCCCGCGCCGGGATCGAGGTCCGCTTCACCGGCCACAGCCCCCGCCGCGGCCTCGCCACGTCCTCCCGCCTGAAGGGTCACGACCAGATCGTCATCGCCAAGCAAGGCGGATGGGCCCCGCACTCCAAGGTGCTCGCTGGCTACCTCGAAGTCGTCGACCAGTGGGAGGACAACGCGTTGTTGGGGGTGCTGTAGGAGGTCGTCGGACTGCTACCCACCTGCCGTCAGACATTCGGCGGACGGAAGGTAGCCCTCTGCGCCCGACCCTGTACCGACGCGAGGGCACTGTGTAACCCTCCGAATGGTGCTCTTGGGCCAGCGGGTTATTCCCAGTAAACGAAGCGGAGGGGGCCGACCTGACCGGGACCAAAGAGGTACTCCCGGTCGCCGTTGCCGATGACTACCACCATCGGCTCGTTCCTGTGCTCAACCAGAAACGAGCTCATCAGCCGCTTCAGCTCTGGAAGGGCTGCCTCTTCGACCGGAGCGAAGTCCAGGGCGGGGGCCTCCTCCGGGAAACCACCAGGTCTCAGGCTATACAACTCAAACCACGTGTTCTCGACCCAGAGCTGAGCAACGAAATGCGGTGAGGAGGCCATGGCGACATCGTGGCACCGACTTGCTGAACATCATCGCCGGACACACAGGGGCGGTCCGCTTCACCGGCCACAGCCTCCGCCGCGGCTCGCCACCTCCTCCCGGCTGCGCTTCGTCTCCGCCCGGCTCGCCAACGGGTCCCAGAAGCTCGGCCAGCTCGACATCGCGGAGCCCACGGTCACCGAGCACACCGACCTCTACCGCCTGCTCGAAACCCTGATCACCCACCTGCACGGGAGCCAGAAGTGACTCAAAACGCCACGATGCATTACGCCGGACCCCGCGAACTCGCCAAGGACGTCATCGACCGCTGACCGTCCAGACACGCCAAGGGCGCCCGCAACCATTCGAGCTGGCTGCGGGCGCCCACGCACAAGGGTACGGCCCCCTCTCCGTACAGAACTATCGGCACCACCCCCAGTGCCACGATGGAGCCATGAGCATGGGAGACCGCCACACCGTCTCGGGTCGCACCTACCGGCGGACCCGCCCGCGCGGGTTCGCCGATTGGTCCCCGAAACCCGACACTCTGCGCCTGGTCGACCAGGTGCGCGCCGTCCTTGAGGAGTACCGGGAGCACCTGCCGATGACCGCCCGGCAGGTGTTTTACCGACTGGTCGGCGCCTTTGAGTACCCCAAGGAAGAGAAGGCTTACGACCGGCTGCAGGAGACCCTGAACCGGGCCCGCCGGGCACAGCTGATCCCGATGAACTCGATCCGCGACGATCGCGCGTCCTCTGCCGGCCACTCCTTCGGGTACGACAGCCCGGCCGAGTTTTGGGACTCCGTCCGCGCCTCTGCCCACTACTACGCCCGGCCTCTGACCGAGGGCCAGCCGCGGGCCGTCGAGGTATGGATCGAGGCCCAGGGCATGATGCCGATGGTCGCCGAGGTCACTCAGCAGTACGGCGTAGTCGTCTACTGCTCCGGCGGGTTCGAGTCGGTCTGCGCCAAGCACGACGCCGCCGCCCGCATCGCCTACCGCGATGTGCCCACCACGGTGCTCAGCGTCGGCGACTACGACCCCAGCGGCCTCAGCATCCTGGACGCCGCCGCCGAGGACGTCGCGGCCTTCGCCGAGCAGCTCGGCGGCACCCCGCCCGTCGTGAAACGGGTCGCCGTCACCGAGCAGCAGATCACGCAGTACGGGCTGCAGACCGCACCGCAGAAGCGCACCGACCGCCGCGGCGACCACATGGCCCAGACCGTCCAGGCCGAGGCCCTCAGCCCCACCCAGCTGACAGACATTGTTCGCGCTGCGGTCGAGGAAGCCGTCGACCTGCGAGCACTCGCGAAGGTGCGGCAGCGTTCCGAGCGCGAGCGGCAGAAGATCCAGGCCAAAGCCGACCGGCTTCGCTAAGCCGGTCAAGGACTCAGGGAAGACGAAGGGGGGCGCCCAAATAAGGGCGCCCCCCTCCAAGTTGGGCAGGCAGACTACGCCGCCGCTCCGGGCAGTCGATGATCCGGGGTCGGTGTGGTTGCCGTGACGATCAGGGTTTCCAGGGCCGTGTCCGCCCAGGGGCGGTCTGCGGTGATGTCCCGTCGGCGGCCGGCAGCGATGTCGGCGTAAAGGTCGGCGTGGGCCCCTGCGGGGTCGCCGCGGTAGTCGGTGATGCGTACGCCGGTCCATGCCCAGTAGAGGGAGGCGCCGAGCGCGTAGACCTCGGCTGCGGGGGTGAGGGGGACGTCGACGTCGTCGCCAGTGGCGAGGAGTCGGGCGGCGATTTCGGGGGCGATGACGTGGATGAGGCCGCCCCTGTACGGCGCCGTCGACGAGGGGAGGTCGGGGTGGCGGGCGCGGTCGTAGTCGATGAAGACGGGGCCGGTCTCGGTGAGGATCACGTTCTCGGCCTGGACGTCGCCGTGGATCCAACCGGCCGCGTGGAGTTCGGCGAGGGCGGCGAACGCGGCGGTGGCGGCCTCGCGCATGGTGGTGCGCTCGGCTTCGGTTGCCTGGCCGTCGCGCGCGGGGGCGAACGCCTCCCACAGCGAGGGGCCATCGAGCCGAGGCAGGGCGAGCCACCGGCCGGAGTCGCCGGAGCCGTGCCGGGCGCCGGGGTGTCGGCCCTGGCGGTGGAGGAGGCCGTAGGCAGCGGTTTCGTGGGCGAGGTCGCCGCGGGCTCCGGGGACGGCGGTTTTGACGATCAGGTTCCCGGCTTGCCAGACGTCGGAGCCCTTGCGGCCGGTCAGATGTTTGGGCGGGCCGTCGACCCCGAGGGCGTCGAGGGCGTCGGCGACGAGCGCGGAGGCGGGGGCCGGGGGCTCCATGGCGGTGTCCTTCGGGGTGCGTCGGGAGGGAACGGGGTCGGCGAGGCCGTCGAGGGTATCCAGCCCAGTGGCCCGCGCGAATGCGGTGAGCGCGGCCCGTAGCCCGCGTCCGGTCCAGGTGATGCCGTGCCGGGCGGCCGCCACCCTGTAACACGCCAGGATCTCGCGCCCCGGCGTCTCGTGGCCGGCTTGCCGAAGGACGGCGGGCAGGGTGACGAGGTCGATCAGGCCGGTGATGTCCGGGCGCAGGGTCTCGATGTCGACGAGGACCAGGCCACCGCCGCCACGGCGGCGACGAGCGTGTTCCGGCTTGAGGTCGAGGTGGCCGGCGGGGATCACGTCACCACCGTGGGCGCTACGGGCGAGCGCAAGGACATCGCCCCAGGCGGACGGTTCGGGCAGCCACGCGGGGGGCGGGGAGGCGGTGAGGCGTTCGAGCCGGAAGGCGTCGAAGACGGCCGCGAGTTCGGGGGCGAGGGCCGCTGGCGCGGCGTGGACGGCGGCGACAGCGGCGACGAGGTCGGCCGGGGCCGACGGGTCGGCCCAGTCGACGGGGTGGGGGATGTGCTCGATGAGCAGGGAACGCGAGCCGTCGTGGACGCCGAGGAGCCCGGGCAGGGCCGGGCTGTGCCCGACGAGTGCGTACGCGACCGCTTCGGCGTTGTACGCGGCCAGGTCGGCGTGGACCTTGAGGACGGCGCTCGGCGGGGTGCCGACGGTGGCGACGGTGGCGGTCGCGCGGGCCGCGAGCACGCGGACCGGCCCACCGGGCGCGTGAGCGCCGTGGTGGGCCAGTGCCTCGCCAAGGAGGTCCGCGACGGCGGCCGGGTCGGTCGGCAGCGGGTCGGTGAGCCAGCCGTCCGGGCGGATCCGGGTCAGGCCGCGCAGCGCCTCGGCGGCCGTCGCGGACCGCATCAGGCGATGCGCCGGGCGGCGAGGTGCCCGAGCGCGTACGCGTAGGAGCGGGCGGCGAGCTCGGGCCGCTGGTGTTCTCCGTAGACGGCGAACAGGGCGTAGACGAGGGAGTCGAGGGGGCGGCCGATGTTCCAGAACTGGGCGGTGGTGCCGGCGACGTCCCAGACCTGCACGTGTCCGCGCAGGATGCCGATCAGGTCCTGGAGCGGCAGCACCATGCCGAACGGGTAGACGCCCATGGCCTCGTCCAGGGCGAGCGGGCCGACCGGGTCGAACGCGGTGCTGGAGGCGTTCCACGCGTAGTGCAGAGTGCGGCCGCCCGGGCCGCCGGTGAGACCGAGGTAGATCCGGTGCGGGCCGAGCGGGCCGGGCAGGTACTCGTGGACGCTGACGGAGAGCTGCGCGGCGGTGGTGGGCACGAGCTCCCGGGCGAGGCGGGGCAACTCCTCGGCGAGCTCGGCGAGCGCCGCCGTCATGTCGTCGAGGGGCGGGGCGATCGGGATGAGCGGCGGAGCGAACGGGTCGGTGAGGTAGGCGGCGTGCGCGGCGAGCTGCGCGGCCTCGAAGTCGGTGTCGATGGTGACCCACCTGACCCGGTCGGATGTCACGGGCCCGTCGGCGGGGACGGTGAGCCGGTCCCCGGGGCGAGGTCCGTGGACCGTGAACAGGTCCTGCGAGGCGTTCGCCGTGGCGGCCATCGCCGGGTGATCGGCGTACAGGTAGGGGCCGTGCGGGGAGTTCGCGGGCAGGAACCCGTTCCCGCACAGCGCCACGTCGGTCAGACCGTCGAGGGGCTGGAGGTAGTCGAGAAGCAGGTCGGTCATGACGCGCAGCCCCGACTTTCGGGACCGGTCGTCCCCGGCGCCGGGCAGCAGGTTGCCCGAGTCCGCTTGCGGCGGGCGGATCTGGGAGTTGTTCGAGACGACCGCCATGCGCGGCATGGGCAGCCGGCCCGTCTGGACCTCCTGCACGTAGACGTCGGAGAGGTCCGCGTCCACGCCGATGACCACGGCCGGGCCGTCGCCGACCCGGCAGACGGGCTGTACGACGCGCTTCTCCCAGAAGAGGGTCCTGGCCCCGGCGGGGAACAGCTGCATCGTCAGGTCGCCGTACCGGATGGTGCCGGTGTGGTCGATCCGGCGGACGGTGAAGCCGAGCGACTCGATCGCGTCGGAGACCGCCGCCGGCAGCAGCGGACCGGTGAACACCGTCAGGCCGCGGTCGAGCCGGTCGAGCGTCGGGAGGTGGAAGTGGTCGAGGTGTTCGTGGGTCAGCACGAGCGCGTCGAGCGGCGGCATCACGGTGATGTCGACGTCGCGAGGCGGCCAGATGCGGAATTCGAGCGCGGGCGACAGCCCGAACCCGGGCCCGAGTACGGGATCGACCAGGATGCGGTGGCCGTCACCCTCCACGAGCCAGGTCTGATGGCCGAGGAACGTCAAACGCAGCGTCACGGGGTGTCCTTCCAGTCGGTGAGGTGCGGGAACGCGAAAGGGGAGGTGGCGCCGCGTGGGGCGGCGCCACCTCCCCTCCGGTGGCAGGTCAGTGGTGGTAGGAGACCGGCGCGGCGGTCAGCTCGCCGCTGCCGACCAGCGCGGCGACCCGCGCCTGGACCTTCCTGACGTCGGCCGGGTTCGGCTTGCGCACGGCGCTCTTGCTCTCCTGGGTGGTGGTCACCTTGGTCTTGGGCATTCCTGCCTCCTTCGTGAGGGGGTGGTGCGGCCGGCCGGCCGCGACCCGCTCGCCGTCCCCAAACGGCCAACGGGAGTTGGAGGGGGGCCCGCCCCCGACAGGCGGGCCCCGTGCTGCGCGTTCGCCCCGTACGGCCGGGGGCGAGCGGGCAGCCGTCTCAGGGCCCCGATACGGGGACGAGTGTCACAGCGAGAGTGCGGTCGAGCGCGACGTGCAGGGCTTCCACGAGCCGGGCCCGGGACTGGGCCACCCGCAGAGCCTGCCGCGTGGAGACCGGCGCGACGCTCAGTCGCCTGACGGCTTCCCGGGCCGTGATCTGCGCCAGGGTGCGGGCGGCCACGGTGGATGCCTGTCCGTCTCGCGGCAGCGCCGCCGCCTTTCGCTGGACCTCGCGGACGAGGAGGTGGGCATAGCCGGTCAGCTGGAGGGCGGCCTGCACGATGTCGCCCTGCGGCGGGCTGCTGTCCTCGCCCCGCCGCCAGCCCAGCACCGCCCTGGCCAGCTGCTCGTTGAGCTCGCGGTCGAGCGGGATGTCGCTGTCCCAGCACCCGCTGGGGTCGTAGACGATGCTGCCGTACGTCACCAGCTCGCCCCCGTCAGAACGGCGTCGAGCATCGGCTCGACAGAGGCGACGGACACCCCATGCCGGTGCAGGAAGCGCTGCTCGGCCAGCCATACCTCCAAGGTGAACCCGATGTGCACGTGCGCCGGAACCACGACCACGTTGATCCGGCCCTGCTCGGTCAGGCCGCGGAGACGGTCCCAGCCCGGCCGGGACTGCGGCGCCTGCGTCAACAAACAGTCGTCCTCGACCGTGCCGCCTTCCACGATCGTCCAACCGTGGCCGGCAGCTACGGCGGCCGCGGCCGCGAGCATCCCCCGCACGACGTCGGGGTCGGGGTCGCACGCGTACAGGGCGGCCGTCGTGGCGGCGGCGCGGCGCGTGAGACCGGTCGGGTTGAGAGGGATGTCAGGCACGGATTCGCCTCCCGAAGGCGTTGTCGGCGTCTCACTCCAGACAACCGCGCCGGGGCCGGAAAGGTGCATATCGAAGTCGCGTTCTCTGCCCGCAAGTTGCCTATCGAATTGACCATTCCTTGACCCTCGCGGCGGTGCCGCTCACCTCTACCGTGGAGGGATGGCCCACGTACGGAATGAGGCGTTCATCGCCTGGATGGCCAAGAACGGCTGGACGGCCCTCGAACTCGCCACGGCCCTGAACACGGTCATCCGCGACGTCACACAGAAGACCTCGACGCACGGCGCGCTGACCGAGGGCACGGTGCGTAAGTGGAGGGCGGGCGAGACAACGTGGCCGCAGTCGAAGGCCCGGATGGCTCTGGAGCAGGTCAGCGGACGCTCGGCGGCCGACTTAGGGTTCACTCCGCCCGACCGCCGCAAGAGCCGTGCCGCCCCGGAGGACCCGTTGCTCCGCCGTACCTTCATCACCGCCGCGTCCGCCGCCGGCGCCGTCGTCCTCTCCGGCGCCGCCCCGTCCGTCGGCAGCGGCGACGTCCTGCGCCTGCGGCAGCAACTCGACACCGTCAACGCCCTCGACGACCAGCGCGGCGGCCACGACCGAGTAGAGAAAGCCGCGCTCGCCGGCGCCCAGGAGGCCGTCGCACTCCAGGAACGGGCCGCCACCCAGCGCACCCGGCAGAAGCTGTTCGCCCTCGCCGCCGACTTCACCGCCACCGCCGCCTGGTCCTGCGTGGACGCCCGCGAGCGCGCCCGCGCCCGTCAGTACCTGGACCGCGCCCTCTACCTCGCCGGCCTCGCCCAGGACCCGTCCCTCACCCTGCGCGTGTGGAACTCCATGTCGATGCTCGCCCACCAACAGGGCGACCACGCCGAGGCCCTCGCCGCTGGCCAGGCCGCAAAAGCAACCTCCATCACCCGGCGCGATCCGCTGTACGCGAGCCTCGCCCACGCCCGTACCGCCATCGCCCACGCACACCTGAACGAGGGCAGCAGCGCCCTGCGCGCGCTCGGCCTGGCCGCCGCCTCGCTCGACAAGGCGGACCTGGACGCACCCCGGCCGAGCTGGATCGCCTTTTACGGGGCGGCCGAGCTGTTCGCGCTCACCGCGATCGTCCGCGACCGGCTCGGCAACGCGGCCGACGCCGAGGCAGCCTCCTTCCAGGCCCTGGCCGTGCTCCCGGACACCTTCCGCCGCAACCGGGCCCTCGCCACCGTTCGGCTGTCGCTCGCCCAGCTCCACCAGGGCGACATCGAGCAGGCCACGGTCACCACCGCGAAGGTCTTCGACGAGATGCGCGGCGCTCCGCTGCCCGGCCGCATGCGCTCGCTGCTCGGAGAGTTCCACCGCGACCTGATCACCCTCGCCCCCGGCTCAGCCATCGCGCTGGACTGGGCCGACCGCTACCGCACCGAATGGAGCCGCCCGTGACCCCCGCCTACACCCTCCGCCGCTACGGACACACCGAGGCGGCGGAGATCCGGCAGATACTCATCGACGTCCACACCGACGCCTTCGCCACCGAGACCGACGAGTTCCACGACCCGGAGCGGTTCGCCTGGTTCGTCGATCACTGGAGCGGCCTGCCCGGGTTCGACTGCGTCATCGCCTACGACGGCGAGGAGCCCGCCGGCTACGCCTACGGCGCCCCGGCCGTGCACGAGCGGGAGTGGTGGCGCGAGTACCTCTCCCCCGCCCCCGCCGCCAACGAGACGTTCAACCTGTCGGAGCTGATGGTCCGCCCGAAGTGGCGCGCCACCGGCCTGTCGGAACAACTGCACACCGAGCTCGTCGGACAGCGTCCCGAGCCGCTGGCCGCCCTCCTCGTCGATGTCACCCATCCCCGCGTCCAGGCCCTCTACGAGTCCTGGGGCTACGAGAAGGTCGGCGAACGGCAGCCCTTCGCCGACTCCCCGCTGTACGCCGTGATGCTCCGCGGCCTCACCGAGACGTAGCCGACTCCACGGGCGGAGACGACACAGCAGTGCCCCGGACCGACGTCCGGGGCACTGCTGTGCTGGGCGCGCGGCTCACCGCGTCTTCCGGGGCCGCCTCCGGAACGGCACCACGACGCCGTCGCTGTCGATGTCGACGGGCGGGTGCATGGGCGGGGTGTCGTCCGGCTGCGGAGCAACGAACGGGTACACCGTTCGGGGCCGCGCATGGCGGGCGGGCCGTGGAGGAGGAACCGGCGGGAGGCAGTCCGGTTTCCACGGGTTCCCGCACTGCCCGCACGTGCACTCCCGCATCACGAAGGGGGCGGGCGGTTTCCGGTGTCGCCCCGAGCCCTGATACTCCAGATCCATGCCCTGCTCAACGAGCCCCGCGGAGGTGGGGCACTACGGGATCGGCCCCGCCGGAGGAACGTCCGACGAGGCCCGAATCGAGGAATCGCCGCCATCTTCATCTGGTCAGTGAGGTGACCCCGAAGAAACGGCCTAGGTGGGCGCACGAGCATCGCCGCAGCGAGGATCGCCGTGCGCCCACTGTCGCGTGCTGGGGTTGTTACATGGTGGCGCGGGCGATGATGTTGCCGGTCTGGACGGTGGTGTCCTGGCCGGGGTTCTGGCTGCCGTCCGCCGCGCAGGGACGGATGACGACCGGGTCCCCTTCGTTGAAGGCGGTGCCGAAGTCCAGGCACATGGGCTGCGCCGTGGTGAGAGTGTCGGCGACCTTGATCTGGCCGTTCTGAATGCGGAAGTGCTGGTTGGGGTTGACCCCCGGCGCGCGGCACGTCCAGATGTGGGCCTGCTGGCCGGTCTCGCGGCTGCGCACGTCCACGCACTTCGGGTCTGCGGTGGCAAGGGTGCTCTGGACCTTGATCTGGCCGTCCTCAACGACCAGGCGCTGGCTGTCGCGGTTCGCGCACCCGCGGATCGTCACGAGGTCGCGGTCGGCCGGGGTGGCGCTGCCGACGTCGACGCACATCCTGCGGCGCGGCAGAGGCACAGCCAGGGTGCGGGTGAACCTCGCATCGAGGTTCCAGCCGTCGCCGCCGGCGCCGCAGGCGGGCGCGGTGTCCTGGTTGTCGGACACGTTCGTGCCGGTGTTGAAGCGGGTGTCGGCGGTGTTGGGCTGGAGGTTGGTGTAGTTGATGCCGGTACCGGGGGCGGTGGGCTTGAGGTAGTGGCACTGGTGCAGGTTGAGGAACTTGCCCGCGCCCAGGTCGAAGGCGCTGACAGAGGAGCTGGCACCGTCGAAGCTGAAGCCGCCGATGTTGCCGGGCCCGCAGGACGGCTCGGTGTCCATGGTGTCGGAGACGTTCGTGGCGGCCCTGACGGCCGCGCTGGACACATCCGGCAGCACACTGGTGATGGCCTCGCCGGCGGCGTTGCGGTAGACGCACTGGTGCAGGTTCAGGTACCGCCCGGCCTTCAGGTCCAACGCCTTGAAGCCGCTGCTGCCGGCATCGAGCCGCCAGCCGTTCCCGCCCGCACCGCAGGACAACGCCGTATCGGCGTCCGCCGAGGCGTTGGTGCCCGCGCTGATTGCCGGGAGCTGAGTGAACGGCATGAAGTTGTTGAAATGCCGGGCGGGGGACCCCGTGTACGCGCACTGGTGGAGGTTCAGGTAGCCAGGGTCGCCCGCTGCTGCGAGAGCGGTCGGAGCGCCGTGCGATGCGCCGGCGGCGGGGGTGGCTGCGAGGGGCAAGGCGAGTGCTGCGACGGCGAGGACTGTGAGGAGCTTCATGGGTCTCCAGGGAGGTCAGTGACGTGGGCGGCTCTGCTGACCGCCAGCGCCAGCGATCATGACCGGGTGGGTCACGGCCCGGAGAATGCAGAACCGATTGATCAACTCGGACGGGTCACGACCTTGATGCGACCGGCCCACTCCACTCGCCGTCACACGTCAAACCGCGCCATGACAGCGGCCCCACAGTTCCTCCCGCCTGGCATCTCCTTGATCCGAAAGAAAGGCCCTAGTCGAGCTGCATGCAAACCGAGGGCTTGAGGTACCGCTCGGCGACCCATCCGATGGTCCCGGCCCGGATGCCGGAGCGCGACCGCTCCGAGAGCGTCACCCGGTACCAGCCGCCGGACTTCCGGTCGACGTCGACCAGGTCCCCGCGGGTCAGGTGCCCGAGCGAGGCGTGACGGGTCCCCGCACCCGACCGCAGGTTCACGTTCGAGCCCGCCACGTCGTACCCGCAGGAGTTGAGCTCCGCCACGGCCCGGACGGGGGCCGTAGTCGAGGGCGTCGCCGGAGTGGTGGCGAGAGCGGGAGCGGCGCCCGCCAGGAGCGCGGCCACGGCCGCGCCCGAGATCATCAGTCGGTGCATGGACGGACCAACGCCCCGCCCGGGGCCCGGCGTCACGGCCTCATGACCTCGACCACCCCGACGAGGGACGGGCCCGGCAGCGACCCGGGCCCGCTGTGGTCACGGCGAAGGCGTTGCCGAGGCCGACGGCATGCCCCGGCCGGGCCGCGCGACCTCCCCGCCGCTGTCCACCAGACTCGTGCCGAAGAAGAGCATGAGCACGCCGGCGACGGCGACGCCCACCGTGACGGCCCCAACGACGTCGCCCTGTCCGCTCACGCGCTCCGTCCGCTTGAAGATCATGTACGCGGCCAGGATGCCCAGGAACAGCAGGAAGACGTGGACGGGGTTGATTACCAGGGTCACCGAGACTCCGTGGTTCGGGGAGCCGTACGGCTCCTTGTCAACAGGGGGAGCCCTCCGGACGCAGACGAAACCGGCCCCTGAACTGGGGCAACGGCGGACGTCTTGTATTCCGAGTGGTGACTCAGGTCACATGGGGAGGGCTTTTTTTTGAGTGGGCGGGCGCTCAGCCCCAACTGCCCTGCCGACCGCTGCGTGAACTGGTACCGCGCCCGATAGGCGCGCCCGATGCTCGGCTTAGCCCCAGTCTACCGGGGGATGCCGCCGCGGATCGAACGGCTGAACAGCGCTTCACTGAGCGCCGGGTGACGAGTTGTTTGCCCCGCTCCTCACCGTCCTGGACTCAGCGGCTCCCCGCCGCCCTCGCCTGCGACGCCGCCGCGTACCTCACGGCCGCCGCCCCCGGCCCGCCGACCACCGCCGCCGGGGACACTTACACCACGACCACCGTCGACCTTGTGGTCGAGGTCCTGGAGGGCACGACCCGACACCAGGTCGTCACCGCCACCCGCGTCCGCTGACCAGGAGCCCCACGCCATGCCGTACATCGTCGCGATCAGGTACGTCCCCGGCGGCCCCCGCGTCACCGGTGAGTGGGACGACGAGCCGACCGCCGACCGGAAGTTCCGCGCGTGGGTAGGGCTTTACGGTGTCCCCGGCCCGACCGTGATCACGCTGGTCGAGCAGACTCCCGACGGTCGCGAACGCCTCATCAAGCAGTGGCCCGAGCCGCCGGCGTGACCCAATCGAGCGAGGTGACCGGGCACCCGCCCCCGCGTTGATCCGATCATGAACAAGATCGTCACCGCCCTCACCGCCGTACTCTTCGCCGCCACGCTCGCCCCGGCCGCGGTCGCCGCCGCCCCCTCGGCTGACGACACCCGCCTCCAGCTCACCGCCGCCCGCACCGAGGGCGAGACCGAGGTGATCGGGTATGTCTGGCTCGACTGCCCCGCCAGCGGCCGCCCCGCCCACCCCCACCGCGAAGCGGCCTGCCACGCCCTCGACGCCGTCAACGGCGACTTCGACCGCCTGAACGCCGAGCCCAACGCCACCTGCACCGCCGAGCACGCACCCGTCACCCTGACGGCGAGCGGCACCTACAAGGGCCGCACCGTCGACTGGACCAAGACCTACGACAACAACTGCGAGGCGACGCGTATCACCGGGGCGGTGTTCTACTTCTGACGGGCATTCCGACCCGTACAAGGGCATGACGCCCATACCCTGAGCTGCGAGGCGGCCCCGAGCCGACTGGTCCTCAGCTCCCCGCGCCGCCTCGCACCGTGCCCCCGAACCACCCCCCCGGTTCGGGGGCACGACCATGCCCACCGTGGAGCGCCGGTCACTCGTCACGGTGGACCCGCGCCGCGCCACCACCCCACCCCCCTTCACCTGCGGAAGCGTGGCGCCCATGAAACGCCGTACCACCGTCCTCGTCCTGGCCGCCGCCCTCACCACCGGCTGCGTAGCCGTCCCCCACACCCCCGCGCCGCCACCCGCAGCCCAGCCCGCCCCACTTGCCCCCGCCAACGACCGGCCGCCGGCCCCGCTCCCCGATCCGGACCCCACCCAGGCCCCCGCACGGGAGGAGCTCGGCGCCGTCGAGACCACGCCGCCCGCGCCCGGCCGCCCGGCCGCGAAGCCCCCAGCCGCGGCTGCCCTCCCCGTCGAACCGCCGGCCGCACGGCCCGCCGTACGTCCCCACGGCCGCCCCGTCGCCGCGAAGCCCGCGCCCAAGAAGACCCCGAAGGCGAAGACGAAGACGCCGGCGAAGAAGCGGAAGCAGGCCGCGACCCCGCGTCGCCAGCAGCAGCCGGCCCCCGGCCAGACCCCCCAGATGCGCCAGCTCTGCCGCGAAGCCCAGCGCATCGGTGCCCCCATGGGCGCCGCCGACCTCTGCCGCTCCACCTACGGGCGGTAGTTCTCAAGGACGGCCTCCCTCGCCCGCGGCGCCGTGGGCGAGGCGGCATCCGTCCGTAATCCTCCGTAGCCCGCGCCGTTGCCGACAGCGAGCCGGCCGGGCTGAGAAACACGGCAGCAGCAGGAGGCAGAGGGGCCGCCGGGGCCCGGAACGGCACCCGCCCCCCGCTCACGGGGCCCAGACCGTACCCCCGCCGTCGCACCCCCAGACCGTAAGGCGACCGCACCGCCGCCCGGGGCTGAGCGGGAGCAGCAGCTACCGCGATGTGGCCGAGGCCGAATAGCTGATCCCAGCGCTGCGGACCGCCCCTGGCCGAGCGTCCGGCCACCCCGCCCACCGGGCCGAGGCACAGACCCCCGCGTGACCGGAGGCCCCGTCACAGCCCCCGCTCAGGGCACCCCGACCCCCTCGAACACACCCCGAACAACCCGAGCCGAATTCACTCCCAGGAACAAGAAAAACCGCAGGTCAAAGGCCGTTTCTGGCTCGTGACGTGACGGGAAATTGGTAGAGTTGTCTTTGTCGGAAGAGGTTGGCCCCGAATCCGACGCGAACCACGTACGACCCACGAAGGAGCCGGAAATGCAGCTCACCGAGACCCTGATGATCTCCGCGCTTGAGGCCGAGGCCGAGTACCAGACCCTTCGGGGCGACCTGCTCAGCGCCAAGGCCAAGCGGGACACCGTCCTGTACGCCGCGTGGCGCCAGGTGCCCGACGCCCAGGCCGTCGCCCGCCAGCTCCCGAGGACCGTCACCGTCTCCACCATCCGCGCCGCCGTTCTGCGCGTCGCGCCCCCGGCCGACTTCGAGCAGCTCGTCCTGCTGCCCGAGTTCGCCGACCAGAGCTGATCCCACCGCCCCGGCCGGACCGCCCGGCCGGGGCCCCGACTCCCCCACCACCAGAACGGAGACCACCGTGAACCTCCCCTTCGACCTCCTGACCCTGTCCGTCGGCATGGCCCTCGGAGCCGTCGGCGCGCTGCTCGCCACCGCCGCCGACCGGCACCTGTCCAACATCCAGCACCACCGCGCCGCCGAGCCCGACGCCCAGCAGGGCAACGCCTGCCCCCTGCCGGACGAGGCCGAGCAGCTGCACGACTTCACCGTCGTTTTCGAGTGGAGCACCGACGAGCTGGGCCACCTTGACCCGTTCTGCGTGCACCTGACGGCCCCGGACGCGCTCGCCGCCCTGTACGACGCGTACGCCGACGCCGCCGAGCAGTACCGCACCACCATCCCCGCCCTGATGACCGCCGACGGCCACGCCGCGCGCCAGGACGTGGCGATGGAGATCCTCAGCCACATCCACACCTTCCCCGGCACCCAGGTGCCCGTGGACTTCTCCCACATCTACGCCTGACCCCGCCGGAGCGGGCGGCGGTAGGCCCCGCCGCCCGCCCCGGGACCACCCCGAACCACACCCGACTCGCAAGGAGAGCAGCAGACATGACCGACGACCAGAACCGCGCCGACGCCCTGAACTGGATCCCCGGCACCGACGAGGACTCGCCCGAGACCCTTGCCGACCTCCCGATCCTCCACGTCTACACCCGCGCCCACGCGCTCGCGGACGGCTTCCTGATCGCCGTCCCCGAGGCCATCGCCAAGGAGGCCGGATTCCGGGCCCCCATCGCCCTCACGGCCGCCGCATGGGCCGACTGTGTCGCCTGGAGCGACGAGGACGACGAGAAGCAGCCGGGCGCCTTGCAGGACGAGACCGGTCGACTGTGGGACGTGCTCCAGATGACGAAGTACGCCATCAAGCGCGCCCCGGAGCCCTCGACCATCGTCACCGTCGTGCTGCACCGCGTCCCGCGTGACGGCCGCTCCGACATCGCCCGTGAGACCCGGCTGACCCTCAGGTCCGGCCCCGGAGACCAGGGCGAGTTGGTACTCACGGTCATGCTCCCCGACGAGGACTGACCCCCGTCCGGTCCGGGGGCGGCGGTAGGCCCCGCCGCCCCCGGACCCTCCACAGCCGAATGGGTGAGACCCGGCCGGCTGCGACCCACGCCGATAGTCATACGAAGGGCTCGACATGACGACCACCGTGAAGAAGACCGCCAAGAAGGCCGCCGCGAAGAAGGCCGCCGCCCCCGCCACGCCGACGACCGCCCCCGCCGACACGGTCCCCCAGCAGTCCGCCGAGCCGGTCCGGCACGACGTCGGCCGCCTGGAGTACCTCGACCCGCACGCGCTCATCGTCGACCCGTTCAACCACCGCCGTACGGGCCGGAAGAACGACTCCACCGCCCCCGACCCGAAGCTGATCGCCTCCGTCCGTGAGCGGGGAGTGCGGGTGCCCCTGCTCGTCCGCCCGCAGGCCGACGGCGCGATGGGCATCGTCTGGGGCCAGCGCCGCCGCGCCGCCGCTCTGCTCGTCGCCCAGGAGGAGCAGGCCGCCGGACGCCCCTACGCCTACGTGCCGTGTCTCGTCCGCGAGGATCTCGCCGGAGCCGACGACGAGGCCCTGATCGAGTCCATGATCGAGAACGACCAGAGGGCCGCCGCCGACATGCGCGACGACCTCGACGCGCTGGAGCAGCTCGCCCTGATGGACATGAGCGACGCCAGGCGCGCCAAGGCCGCCCGGACCCTCGGCTACAAGCCCGCCGAGATCAAGGCCGCCAACCGGGCCGCCAAGCTCTCCGACGCGGTACTGGGGTTCGCACTGGGCGAGGAATTCGACCTCCTCCAGACCGCCGAGTTCGCCGAGGTCGAGGACGTGCCCGGAGCGTTCGACCACCTCTTGGAGGCCAAGGAGAAGGACGACGCCGAGGGCAAGGGCGGACGCGGGCACTGGGCCCACGCCCTGGAGGAGATGCGCGAGGAACAGCGCCGACGCGCCCGTACGACCGAGGTCGAGGCCGAACTCGCCGCCGCCAGGATCAAGGTCATCCCCTTCCGCACCAGCTACGCCCACACCACCGGCCGACTCCTGGAGGATCTGCGCACCGCGCTGGACAACCCGATCAGCGCCGAGCGCCACCAGGCCGACTGTGCCGGACACGCCGCCGCCATCGACCCGGACACCGTCGAGCCGGTCTACCTCTGCACGGACTGGGCCAAGCACGGCCACACCCTGCCCGGTGGCGCGACGGCCGCCAGGACCGACACCGAGGGCGAGGCCAAGCAGAAGGAGGCCGAGCGCGAGGCCCGCCGCCGCACGATCGCCCACAACAAGGCGTGGCGCACGGCCCGCCCGGTCCGCCAGGAGTTCATCACGGCACTGTGCGCCCGGAAGGAGATCTCCGAGCCGCTCCGGGTGTTCGTCCTGTCGATGATCACCGGCACCGGCTACGCGTACTCCCGGTACGTCAGCAAGAAGGACACGGCCCTGATGGCCCAGTTCCTCGGCACCGCCGACCCCAACGCCGACCAGCCCGGATGGAAGCGGGTTGCCGACCCGTTCGGCGCCGTGATCGCCAAGTGCGGCAAGGCCCGGTGGTGGCGCCCCCTGCTCGCCCAGGTCTGCGCCGCGATGGAGAGCGAGGTCATGTACGACGGCGCATGGAGGACGCCGACGCAAGAGGTGTCCGGGTGGCTCGCCCTGCTCGCCGCCGAGGGCTACACCCTCTCCGAGATCGAGCACGGCATGGCTCCGGCGAAGCCCGAGACGCCCACCGACGAGGCCGACCAGGAGTAGGACCCTCCCTCGGAGGGGCGGCCCGCGCCGCCCCTCCCCGGGCAGCAGAACGGCGGCCGTCCGCATCAAGTACGGAACCCCCGAAGGGGCTTTGGCCCGGCCGCCGGTCTTCGAACCACGCCGACCCGCGCAGAGCGGACCAGCCGTGAAGACCCCAGGGTAGCGGCTTCACCCGCCCGAGTGGAAACCCGCCGCGACACGCCGGGACAGGGCCCCGAACCCCCCTCGATGTGTCCCAGATTTGGTATGTTCTCTGTGTCGGAACCGGTTGGCCCCGGACCGGCGCGAACCACGCGAGACCAGCAAGGAGCACCACCGATGAACCACATGACGGGCACGATCTCCACGGTCAACGCCCCCGCCTGCCTCACCTGCTACGCCGAGACGTCCCAGATCGGCGCGTGCCGCGCCGAGACGCTCGACGCCCGCCGCGACGCCGCCCACGCGCTCTACGCCGCCCTGCTGGACGAGGCCGCCGAGTACTGCACCAGCGCGCTGGACGACATCGCCCACGACCTGATCGCCGTTCAGGAGCCCCGCGACGGACTCGCGGCCCTGGAGTCCCACCCGGTCTACAGCCAGATGCGCACCCTGTCCGCGACCGCCCAGGCCCTGCGCCTGCTGGCCCCCGCGACCTTCCCCAGCGCGTGAGCGACCAGCCCGAGACGGAGACCACCGTGAGCCAGCCCCCCGCCCCCAAGACCCCCGCCCAGCCCCCGCTGTGGACGGAGATGACCGCCGACCGCTGGAACACCAAGGGCACCCAGACCGCCCTGTTCGCCACCGGCGACGACGGTTTCGGCACCGGCTCCCTCTTCGCCGACGAGGACGGCGACGAAGGCGCCCTGTTCTAGACCCCCGGCCGGGCGGCGGTAGGCCCCGCCGCCCGCACCGGGTCCACCCGAACCACCCACCCCGAAGGGAACCCCCATGTTCGACGACGACCAGCCCGCCATCCCCCGTATCCACGGCATCCCCCACCCGCGCCAGAGCGAGGACAACCCCCTCCCGCCGGTCACCATCGTCAACCCCCGCCGCTCCCCCGAGGACGGTGCCGAATGACCGTCACCGCAACGCTCCTGCCGTACACCGACGAGGAGATGGACGCCGCGATGGACGCGTTCTTCCCCCTCCTGAAGTCCACCGCCGCCCGCCACGGCCGCCCCATCGGCGAGTACGTCGAGTCCGAGGAATTCGGACTCCACGCCATGGCGTACGTGCTCGCTCTGCGGGAGACCGCCCCCCGGTCCACCCTTCACGGCCGCGCACTCGCCCGCTTCCTCCAGATGCGGGCTCAGGGCCCCGGCATGGACGAGGTGATGGAGCACCTGACGGACGCCCTGTACCAGGCGCCCACGCACTAACCCCCCAGTCCGGGGCGGCGGTAGGGCCCGCCGCCCCGGACCCCCAACCGGGACCACATAGGCACCCATGACACGAGAGACCAGAGGACGTCTCATGGCCGCTCAGCTCCGCCGGACCTACACCCTTCCCGACATCGGAAACGCCGCCCACGAGGCCCTGGAGGCCCTGCACAAGGCGCACGACCGGGTCGGCCGAGTCATGGCAGTCGTCACCGCTATGGCCGTGGTCGACATCCTGACGGACCACGACGACGCCGCCCCGTTCGACGCCGCGCACGCCGAACTCATCGAGGCCGAGGACGGTTCCCTGCACGCCACCGGCCGGTACTGGACCGCCGCTGGCGAGGAGCGCACCTTCACGGACGCCGTTGGCGAGGACCGGGGCCACTGGGGGGTGTTCGGCATGAACGAGTGGACCCCGAACCTCGGCTACGAGAACGAGGGCGTCTGGAAGCCGCTGGTGGACCCGCTGGCCCCACGGAACGGCCAGAAGGTCTACCGGATCGACCTCGCCAAGGCCGTGACCCTCCCGGTCGACTGACCGCACCCCAAGCAGTAGCCCCCGGCCGGGCGGCGGTAGGCCCCGCCGCCCGGTCCCTCCCCCTCGAACCACGACCAGCACCAGGAGCACGACCATGGACGCGCAGACCATCACGGACCGAGCCCGCGAGGCCGCCACCCACCTTGGCCCGGAGTGGACGACCGCCCCGGACCCCGACTGGGGACACCACGCCGTACGGCTCACCGCCCCCCGGTACGGCGGATACCCCTACGTGGTGCAGCTCTTCACCGGCAGCGGACGCCTGATCGCGCGAGGCCGCCGCCCCGACATCACGGACGGAGTCGCGGCCGCGTACCGCATCCCCTCCCAGGAGATCACCGTTTCCGCCGACAGCACCGGGCAGCGGCTCGCGCAGCACATCAAGCGCCGCCTGCTGCCCCCGTTCTCCGACGCGCTCGACCGGCACGCCGCCGTCGCCGCCGAGTACGAGCAGCGCCAGGTCGAGGTACAGCGCGCGGTCGACCTGATCAGCGCCAAGCTCCCGAAGTCGTGCGTCGGCCCCAGCTACTCGTTCTCCAACGGCCGCCGGATCAGCGACTCCCGCGCGTACGGCGCCGCGAGCATCACCGTCGACGTTGACGCCAAGGGCAAGCGCACCGAGGTCAGGATCACGAACTTGCCCCCCGAGCACGCGGCCTACGTCGCCGAACTGGTCCGGCTGGTGGAGGCCGAGGACTGATCGGCACCGCGCCGCCGAAGGGTGGCTGACCTCCCCCGGGGGTCAGCCACCCCTTTCGGGTGTCACCCGTTTGCGTGTGGCCGACGGCCGGCAGTGGCACGTGCCCCCGGCGCGAGGGGCGCCGCCGCTGCAGCAGCCGGGCGCCGGCCGCGCCGTCGCCGCCCCGCCCCCGCGAAGCGCCGTCCCTTCAGTGGCCGGGCGCCGTACCCGGCTTGCCGCCCGCGGAACGCACCCTCAGGAGGCGCCGGCCCCAGACCGGCCGCGTGTCCGTACGGCGCCACCCCCACCGCACATGTCCAAAACTTGGTACCTTTTCAACGTCGCCCCTCTCCCTCTTGGAGCCCCCGTGATCCCCGAAGGCCGCACCGCCGTCGACGACGCCGGAGCCGCCCGGCTGCTCGGTATCTCCCTCGGCACCTTCCGCAACAAGAAGGCGTGGCAGCAGCTGGAGCCCGCGCTCCTCAGCCGCCCCGACGCCCGCACGCGCGTCTACGACGAGGAGGTCCTCCGGGCGATCGTGGCCGGCCAGCCGCTCCCGGCCCGCCCGTGGCTCGACGCCGACGCCCCGCTCGCCGACGGCGACCTCCTCGACAGCATCGAGGCGTGGGAGGCACTGCCCGAGGAAGGCCGGGTCACCCTGGCGACCTGGCGGGGCTACCTCTCCACCGGCGCCGGCCCCAGCCCGGACACGAACTTCGGCACGCCCAGGACCAGCCCGGGGACGAAGACCAAGGCAGCACCCGGTGCGGCGGACCACTGGTACCGGGCCACCGTGCTGCAGTGGGCCGCCCAACGTGAGGACGCCCCGGCGAGCGGAGGCCGCCCCCAGGGCAGCAAGGACAGCCGGCCCCGCGACCTGTCCGGCGACGCCCGCCACCAACAAGCCGAAGAGCGGCGCGCCCATGTGCGCACCGCCCTCACCACCGACCCAGCCCCCGACCTCGACACCCTCGCCGCCGACCTCGGCGTCTCACGCCGGCACGCCGAGCGGCTCGTCGCCGAGGCCCGCGAGAGCCAGATGTGATGCCTCACGAGGCTGGTGCCGCCGCACCCGCGTGGCTGCGGGTGCTCGAGGAACGCCCTACCCGAGTGGGCGGCCTCGGCCTGCGGCGAAGAGGGCGCACCTCGTGCGCCCTCCCGTCGTCGTCCGGGCCCGGGCCTCAGTCCGCTTCATGTCCGAACCCCCTCAGCAACGGGTCCAACTCGGTTGCCGCCCGGCACAGAGTGCACGTCCGGGTACGGGGATGCTCGGCGGCCGTGAGGGCCTGGTCGAGCTTGAGCACCGGAGCACCGGCCGGCGCCTCGGGGCAGTCCGAGACGTGGAGCACGGACTCGGCCGGGCCGCGGCCGCGTTGCGAGAGCTTCTCCAGGACCCATCCCCAGGGCTCGCCTGGCCCCGGGTCTGGGTACGTCGGCGGTGGCGGCAGCACCTTGCGCGGCACGTCGTCGTACGAGACCCCTTCAATGGGCCGTACCTGCGCTGACGGGTCCAGCCACACCCGGTACTCCGCCGCCTCTACCTCGCCTTGGTCTGTGTTCCTCCAGATCGCGATGCCGACGAGGTAGAGCCAGCCGCCGGGGATCTGCTCCCGCTCGATCAAGCGCGCCGTGAGCGTCTGCCCGTCGGGCATGACGACGGTGACGCGAGCGGGCAGCGGATCGGTGGGCACTCCCTCACCGTATGACGAACCCGCGGGCTTAGAGCGCCATCCTCTCGTCGGTCTCGAACAGCGCCTCCTCGGTGGGCGTCAGCATCAGCTGCACCGCGAAGCTGCCCGCCTTCCCCACCTTCCACAAGGCCCGGCCTCTTTCGCCCGGTCCCCAGCCGTGGATCAGCGCGCACTCGGCGTCCGTCAGACCGATGGTGTCGCGGATCGTCCGCAGCGGCCCGAGGTCCTGCGCGAGCTGGATCCGGGTGTCACATGAGGCGATCAGCTCACGCCCGATGGCGGCCGCCTCCGAGTCCGCCGCTCCCACCGCCTCGAAGTCCGACAGCCGGTGGGAGACCAGGACCTGAATCACACCCTCCCCGCGGCTCAGCCGCAGATCGGCGTCCACCTTGCGGACCATCGCCGTGCCGCCGGACCGCAGCGCGCGCCACAGCTCATCGCGGACGACGACCCGCGGTGGCCCGGGCCGGTCGATGACCGATTGCGCCCACGAGCTCACGCAGGTCAGGACCATGGCGATCGTCTCGTCCTGCGTTCCCTGCAGAGCACTGATGTCGACGCTCTGGATCGGCGCGTTCCAGTCCAGGCCCACGCTGGTCCGCTGGTCGAAGAGGCCGCCGAGGTGCCCGTGGATCATCGAGCCGAGCGCGGAGCGCAGCGAGGCCAGCTGTTCCCGCGCCGTCTGTACGTCCCCGTCCCGTACGCGGAGCTCCTCGGCGACTCGCGGCGAGGGGTCTTTGAGGACCTGATAGACGCTCGGGAGCGTCGGCACGTCGAGCCTCGACTCCGAGGACCCGTACAGCTCCCGGGTGACCTCCCGCACGGCCAGGTCCAGGCCCTCCTCCTCCTGCGGCAGCAGGGTGCGCCGCAGCTGCAGCTCCAGCAGCGCTTTCAGCAGGGTCAGCCGGCGCCGGTGGATCTCGGCGAGCCGGGACTGACGGGTCGCCGCGTCGAGGATCCGGTCGAGGCCCTCGCCGAGCGGCCCGGCGTCCAGGGGGTTGACCCGCCCCGCCAGGCCGGGGCCGAGCCGGACCGGCTCGACACCCAGCGCCGCGCACAGCTTGCGGTACTCACCCTTGAGGTCACCGGCGATGAGGGTCTGATGGCCGAACGCCATCAACCGGAACGACAAGGCTTTGACCAGCGCGGACTTGCCCCGGCCGGGGATGCCCGTGACCACCACGTTGGGGTTGGTCGTCACCTTCTCCGCCACCCACGCGGACGGATGCGCGGAGAACGCCGTCTGGTTGACCGTGTTCCAGCCGATGTACGGGCCCACGGCGGGCAGGCTCGCGCCGTGCAGGAACGGGTACAACCCCGACGCCTGCCCCGTGTCCGAGCGGAAGACGGTCGTACGGGCCGAGCTCGCGGCTTGCCCGGCGTCCGGCTCCGCCCAGCCCCGGCGCGGGGCGATCCGGCTGGCGAAGGCGGGGTCCTCCAGCCGTTGGGCCTTGCGCAGCTGCGCCGCCGTGGCCGCCCGGGGTCCGGGGACGTCGCCGCCCCGGCCGCCGCCCAGGAGCCGGCCGACGGGAGCGGAGTCGAGATCGGTGTCGGCGCCACGGCGCCGCAGCAGACGGCCGATCACAGCGCCATCCTCCGCTCCGGCAGGCCCTGCCCGAGCGGCAGCGCGGCCGCCGCGAACACGCTGTCCTGCGTGAACCACGCCCTGCGCAGCTCCAGCCCCGCGTCGGAGGCGTCGGACTGCAGCTCCGCGCACGCCGTTTCCAGCTGCGCCAGGTCCGTGACGGTCACGGCGATAACGGCCGTCAGCCGCACCACACCCTGCCCCGCGGCCCGGGCCCGGTCCTGCTGCCGGGCCACGATCGCCTCACGACGCTCGTCCTCCGACTCCGACCGGCCCGACTTGGCCCGCAGCTGACGGGCCGACTGACGCTTCGTCTTCTCCCGCGCGAGCTCGCGACGGGCCCGGGTCGGCCCGAGCGGCTCGTACACGATCGACAGCGACCTGCGCGCGTTTGGCCTTGGCCGGAGCAGCGGCTGCAGCACCGTGCCGTACACCTCCCCGTGCGGCAGCCCCCGCACCTGATAGCTCACCGTCCATGCCCCGTCGTGCGCGTAGGAGCCCGCGCTCGTCTCCGCGGCCGCCGGCCCCGCGAGTTCCGGGTCGACCCCGGGCACCGCCCCCTGGTACCCGTCGATCTGCGCCGACGCCTTTCGCTCGGCGAGCATGAGCTGGGCGTCCGGGTCGTACGCGGTGCGGATCGTGGCCGCGAGCCCGCGCTGGTCGAGCCACTCCTCGACCTGCAGGCCCGCGCTGGAGATGACGCTGGCCCGCGCGTTGAGCTCGCGGACCAGGACGGCGGCCGCGCCGCGCTGTCCGCCGCCGGCCCCGCGGATCGCCAGGCGGGCCCGCTGAGTGGCCAGGGTCAGCGTCAGGTACGTCTCGCGGACGGTCGCGGCGGGCCCGGCCGCGAGCATCAGCTCGCCGAGGACCTGCACCGAGGCGTCCGGCGCCGTCGGCGACAGGTGCCGCAGAGTCCACGACCGCAGAGCCTCCCCGTCGTCCGGGAGCGACCTCTGGTGCACGGCGATCCGCACGAAGGGGCTGTCCTCCTTGCAGTGCGCGCGAAGGAAGGCCGCCCATCCGGCGATCCGCGAGTTCTGTGTGGCGGTGTCGACGAGCGCGAGCCCGCCGAACGACACCCGGGCGACGGCGCTGTACGTGCGATCGTGCGGGTCGTAGACGATGCCGATCTTCCCGCCGAGACCGTTGGAGGCGTCCAGAATCCTCAGCCGGGCCAGGGTGCCCGGGAGGTCCATGGGCTGCTCGCCCGCCTGTGTACGGGGGGCCCACAGGCCCGAGATGAAGCGATTCCTGCCGGTAGCCACAGCGATGTGGTGCCTTACTGCTAGGACGATCCACTCGTCCGCCGTCAGGCCCTGCACCCGCCCGAAGGCGAGCGCGAGCAGGACGAGGGCGAGCGGGATGAAGACGGTGGCGGCCGTCAGCGACCGCTGGTAGACGGGGAGCAGCGCGGACCCGACGGCCAGGGCCATCAGCAGGAAGCCGCTGCCGGAGAGATTGCCCATCCATCCGGACTGCTCGGACTGCCAGCCGCCGTACCGCACCGGCTCTTGGGATGACATGAGTGAGTCCTTAATCCGGGCGCCGAGGGATGGTGGGAGGCGGGAGGGGCACGGGCATGGGCCGCGCTCCCTCCGGACCCCGCTCCGGGACCGCCGGTGGCGGGCCGCTGGAAGGCGCGGGCGCCGACAGCTCGCTGGGAGGCGCGGAGGGCGCGGGGGGCGCGGGGGGCGGGATGTCCAACGGCGCCGGCCCTCCGGACCGCTCTTCCCCCGCCGTACCCCCCTCGCGGCCCTGATCGGATGAGGGCATCGGGCTGTGGCCCCGTGGCGGGACGACATGGGCGCCGACCCGCTCCGAGGGGCCGAGCCCGGCGTTCGCGGCCATGTTCGCCATGGACCCCTCCAGCACGCTCTTGCCGGCGGACGCGAGCTGCAGCCCCAGGGCGAGCGGCCCGGCCACCTTCGAGCCGAAGGAGCCGCCGGTCGAGCCCTTGAGACGGCTCGTCAGGGAGTCGTTCGACCAGAATCCGCCGCCTCCTGCGGGCCCGCCCGTGGATGGCGCCGACGTCGCCCCGTCCCCTTCCAGGGCGCGGGAGTAGGCGGGCCCGCCTCCGACGGCGCCCGGTCCGGACGGAGACCGGCGCTGTGCACCGTGGAGGGAGGAGAGGCTGGAGCCGATGCTTTCGATGGCCCCGGACGCCACGCTCTTGCCGCCACCGTTCGTCGTGAACGTCATGTACGCGGCCAGGGTCGGCCACGCGAACCCCGCCACCAGGAAGATGACCAGTCCGACGATGACGTTCCGGACTCCTTCGGCATCGGTCATCGTGGTGAAGCCGAGCGCGAAGCACATCGTGATGACCGGCTTCGTCAGGATCAGCGCGATGAGCGCGTCCCGCGAGCGCGGCCACCAGCTGCTCGTCGGATCCGCGAGCTGTCCCGCGAGCGAGATCGGCATCGTCGCGACCAGGATCATGATCCCGGCCTGCCGCATCAGCATCTCCAGCCACAGGGCGCAGATCGCGATGACCGCCAGGACGCCGACGATGACGACGAAGGCCACCGCATTGGCGGCGACGCCTGAGCCGGTGACCAGCGCGCCGCCGACGGCCGCGGTGGTCCCGGTCCCCACCAGTCCCGCGAACAGAGTGCCCAGCCGCTGCTCCAGTACCCCGGCCGGGTCAGCGCCGCCAGCGTCGAAGGACAGCGTGATCAGGGACAGGCTCAGCTGGTCGCTCCAGTACAGGGCGGTCTGGGTCCCCGTGATGTACACCGACAGGATCGCCCCGTACTTCAAGAGCCCCACCGCACCTGTGGCGATCGGGGCGCCCTGCATGGAGACGGCGGCCTTCCCGAACTGCAGCATCAGCACGAAGCACGCGATCACCGCCGACAGCGCCGTGGTGAGGCTCAAGACCTTCCCGATACCGGTCTGGGCCAAGTTGATCGTCGACATCGCCGCGAATTCCTTCGCGAAGCTCTGCAGGAACCACACGACCCCGCGGCCGATGTAACTCGCCAGCTTCCCGAAGGCGTCCGCGGCCAGCTCGGCGACCTTCTCCTTGAACCAGTCGACCGGTGTGGAGGCGGGCGACGGATACTTTTGCAGGCCCTGCTCCCAGCAGAACTTGAAGGGACGCCCCTTGTCGACGCACTTCGACACGTACGCGTCGAGCTTGGGAAAGTTCTCCGCGTTGTGGTCGGCCTTCTTTCGCCACGTCTCCAGGGCCCGCTGCTCGTACAGCCGCTGATCCTCCTTCGAGCAGGTCGACGAGGCCATCCCGTTCGCGTCGCAGGGCGCGATGCTGTTCGGCTTGTCGGCGCTGGTGAAGTCGCAGCCGTCCGCCTCCCCCAGGACGCACCAGTTGCCCGCCTTGTCGACGCCGGCGGCCTGACCGCCCTTCTCCCACTCCGCAGGCGGGGGCTTCGGTGGCCCCCATGTCGCGTGCAGCTTCGAGTCGTCCGCGACGGCAGCCGGGGCGAGAGTGCCGCCGGCCAGCAGTACGGCGACGAGCAGCAGCAGAGCGTGCGTCACGCGGTTAGTCGACACGGACCACCTGCACCCAGCCGTCGGCCCAGGCGTACGGGGAATCCGGCGCGTAGGCCGCCGGGAACGTCCGCAGGCGCGTGTACCGCTCCTCGGTCGTCCGCTTCCAGTCCCCGTCCTCCCAGACGAGGATCACGTCCTCCGTCTCGTCGAGCAGAGGTTCGTCGTCCGGCCCCTGGTCGGCGAAAACCGCGTGCCGCTCGTAGGAGAGCCAGATCTGCACGACACTGCCGTCCTCGACCAAGGACCGGCCCCGGGCGGCCACGACCGTCGTGGTCACCGTCAGCCCGGCCGGGGCGTCCCCGGACGGCGGCAGCCCGGCCTGCGACCGCAGCGTCCGCACCCGCGAGATCTCCGTGTCGATCCAGCCCCGCGAGGCCCGCGACGTCGTCGCCTCCAGCTGACGCCGGGCCTGCACGTCGTCGTACCAGGCGTACTCCTCATGCCGGTAGACGGCCGCGGACAGCGCCCCCATGCCTCCCTTGGGGAAACCCGTCGAGGCACCGTCCTTCTGCCCGGTCGGGGGGATCAGCCGCAGCGGCCGGGCCCGGCCGGGTGTCATCGGGCCAGTACCGGTCGGACGCGGCGCCGGCCCGGCCGACGCGGTCGTCTCCGGCCGCGCCTTGCCCTCCGCGGCGACCGGCCCGTCCAGGGCGATGCTCGCCACGACCAGCCCGGCCCCGACAGTGCCCGCGAGGACGAGTCCGCCCAGGACCAGCCCGACGCGGGCCCGTCGGCGTTTGCGGGTCCCGTCCATCAGCTACCACCGGCCGAGGAAGCCGCCATGGAGTACACGGTGGCGAGCAGTGCCGAAGCGCAGCCGAAGCCGGCCGCCGAGATCAGCGACCACTTGACGCCCTTCTTCCCCCGCACCGCCAGACCGTCCCGCTCGGTCGACTCCCCCAGACCGATGAAGCCCAGGGACATCAGCAGCCCGAGCAGTGACATCCCGAGCCCGATACCCGCCGTCCACCCCAGCACCGTCGAGCTCAGGCTCACGAGCGGGGTGGGCAGGCTGGGGGTGTACCCGGGGATTGGGCCGTCCGCCAGAACAGTGATCGTGTCGGTCATACGCATGAGGGCACCTCTTCGCTGATCGCGGGGGTCGGGAGCGGCTCCAGCGGCGCCGGAACCGGGGCGGCCGGGAGGGGATCCCCCCAAGCCGAGCAAGCGGAATCGAGGACGGCCTGGAGCAGTTGCTGGGCCGCCCGCCAGGTCCGCGAGCGCAGCCGCTCCGGGCCCGTGAGGCCGAGGGCGGGAAGCCCTCCGTCGAAGGGGAGTTCCAGGAGCGCGGAGACCCGGGGTGCGAGCATGGTCGTCGCCGCCTTCACCGCCGCCGGCACGGACCGGTCCGCGCTGCGGACGACGACGACCACCGTCCGCCCCAGCGGCAGCCCCTCGGCGACGGCCGCCATGACTGCCCCCTCCAAGGCGTGCATCCCGTCGGCCGACGCGTCGGCGACCAGCAGCGGTACCGCGTACGGCAGTCCGCACCAGCCCGCCGTCACCGACGTCCGCCCCTCCGAGCGCGAGCGCACGACGTCGTCGGCCGCCGGCCGCGCGGTGTCGGCGACGACGAGGTCCCACCCGCCGATCGCCGCCAGCTGGTACCAGGCCCACGGATCCTCGGGCAGCACCAGCGGCGGCGCGCTCCAGTCCTGGTGATCCGTCAGCACATGCCAGCTCCGGCCGCCCGAGGACAGGCACAGCGACGCGGCCGCCTGCACGCGGGACTGTGTCGAGGGGCTGCCAGCCGGGACGGTCCGCAACCCCCCGCCCGGCTCCCCGGCCCAGCGCGGCCAAGGCGAGGACAGCCGGGCACAGGTATCGAGCACCACCGGACACAGCCCGGCGTCCGCCGCCGACGCGGCCAGCAGCCCCGCGACCGTCGACCGCCCACTCCCTCCGACTGCCCCGAGGACCGGCACCGTCAGCCGTGCCCGCTCAGGCCAGGCGATCGGCTCAGTTTTCTTCGCCATGGGACCCCTATTCAGCGCTTCGCTGCAGCAATTGGGGGCCGCCCGGCAGCCCGCCCGTCCCCCTGCCCCACCGCGCTGACGAGAGCGGAGCACCGCATGACGTGGACCACCCCCCGGCCCCGCATCCGCAGAGCACAGACGGGGTGTCTACCCCGACTAACGGACCGTCAGGCACGCGGGATACGCCCCCCGGCCGAGTGACAACTCGCTCTGGTTTACGTGCATTTCCTACTGAAAAGGAGCCTGTGAGAATGTGGCCCCGCCGCCGTCCGGCTGGCACACCCACACGCATGGGGGCCCTTCCTGAAGCTCAGAACACTGCTGCTCGGTGCCTCCTCCGGAGTCGGCGGCCCCGTAATCCTCGGTATGGCCGTCATGCTCGTGGCCGCCGTCATCGCCGACGACGACCAGGACCGACCGGTCGCCGCGGTGTCCTCCGGCGCGCTCCGCGTAGGAGGCAAAGGTGGGGTCCCCGCCCAGTACGCCGGGCTCATCGAGCGAGCGGCCGCCGCGTGCGGTCAGGGTCTGCCCGCGCCCGTCCTGGCCGCGCAGGTCTTCCACGAATCCGGCTGGAACCCGCGGGCCGAGTCGAGGACACCGCCGAGGCGCGACCCGAAGACGAGACAGATGATCCCCGGCCGCGTCGTCGCCCAGGGCATCAGCCAGTTCACCCCCGAGACGTGGGCGACCCGGGGAGTCGACGGCGACGGCGACGGCGACCGCGACGTCTTCGACCCGGCCGACGCGATCCCGTCCCAGGGCCGGTTCATGTGCAGCCTGCTCAAAACCGCCAAGAAGCATCCGGACTACGCCGGCGCCCCGATCGAGCTCGCGCTCGCCGGCTACAACGCAGGCTGGGGCCGGGTCGACCAGTTCCGCGGAGTCCCGCCCGTCGGGTTCGCCAAGGGCGAGACCCACCGGTACGTGCGCCTGATCATGGACACCAGCCGCAAGCTCACCGCCACCCTCTCCGCCCCCGGCGGACCGGTCGAGCTCCCCGCCGGCTTCCAGGTCCCTGACGACGCTCCACCCCAGATCCGTACGGCGGTCGCGTGGGCACTCCAGCAGCGCGGCGGCTGGTACCAGCTCGGCGGCGACTGCACCAACGCCCACGGCGACTCCCGCAGCCACTGGTGCGACTGCTCCAGCCTCATGCAGCAGGCATACCGGGCCGCCGGGATCCCCATCCCACGCGTGACGTACGACCAGGTCAACATCGGCCGCCGTATCGACCTCGACGCCCCCCAGCCCGGCGACCTGGTCTTCAACCCGGGCAGCGACGGCAGCGCCGCGCGCCCGGGCCACGTCGGCATGTACGTGGGCGAGGACGCCCAGGGCCGGGGCCTGGTCGTCGAGGCACCCCGCACGGGAGTCCGCACCCGACTCGTCACCTACGACAGCTGGAGAACCTCCACCAGCCGCATGACCCGCGTCACCGAGGTCCGCCGCGTCGTGGACTGGTGACTAACCCCTATGGAGAACCCCACCGTGACGACCGAGACCCTCTACCGCCCCTGGGGCACCCCCCTCCCCGACTTCTGGACCACCGAGCCTCCCCCGCAGGACGTGCTTCTCGGCATGGGCTCCAGCGAGACCGTCCCCAAGGCCCCGCCCGCCTACAGGGAGCGTGTCGTCCGCGTCGTCCGGCACACCGCCTCCGGCGACCCCCGCCAGCTCGACCAGGCCGCCGCCGAAGGCGAGCGGCTCGACGAGGAGATCACCGCCGAATACGGCGAGGACCACCCCCACACCGTCAGCATCCGCGAACTCCGCGGATGGGTGTGCCACACCGCCGGCCTGCACCCCAGTGCCGTGCGCTGGTACCTGCACACGACCCGCTCCTGGGCCCGCACCGCCGGGGCTGACTCCGTCCCAGCCGAGGCATCCGCCCTGCGGGCTGCAGGGATCTGGCAGTACGTCACCGACACCGCCGAGTTCGCAGCCCTCGGCGCCGAGCTCCGCCCCCTCCTCGCCGAGGTCCTCGGAGCACACAGCCAGGTCAGCCGGTACGTGCACCGTCGACTCGCCGAGCTCGATACCACGAGCTGGGAGGGGAAGCCGGATGACCAGAACGGGTGATGCCGACGTGGGGAGGCTGACGATGCATCCGGGCGCTAGCGGGACCGTGTTCAACTCGAAATCGGTCGAACTGCCGTGATGGCTCATCATTTCCCGCGATGCGGGAGACCGGAGAGTAGACGCCCGTCCCGCGAGAAGTCACGCGACACGCGCGCGAGTCGTAGTGAAAGCGCGTGGAAGTGTGGAAAGATCGCCACCATGGCTAGGAAGATCGGAAACGAAGGGCCGGACCTCGGCGGACCGTTGCGCGGTCGTGCGCAGACGGGGCGCCCGGTGACGTACGACCCGAGGTCCGGTCAGAACTGGCGTACAGGCGTGGTGATCGTGCCGGACATGGCTGAGAAGGCCATCAAGGCAGCGGGCTCCACGGGACTGTCGTTCGCAGGATTGGTCAACGAGCTGATCAAGCGGATGCCGGTCGACGAGAACGGACGCCCCGTGTGGGCGGACGAACTCAACCGACAGGAGGCGCTTCCGTTGACCGGATAGCGCCTCCCGCAAGACCGTCTGAGCGCGGCAAAAAGCCCCGGTCCAAACTTCAACCGGGGCGGCGCCTTTCCGACGTACAGGGTCCAGCACCTTTCCCGAGCTGCTGAATCCCAAGTTGTTTGCCTGCTACAGCAACACCCACCCGAAGAGGCGTCTCCCAACGCCACCAACCCAGAGGTCCCCGGCTTCCCAACCGAGTTCCTCGCCCTCGCAAACCGGAGGAGGTGAGTCGAGCCCCACAGACGCTTTCCAGGGCGTCTGTCGGGCGGTGGTCCCCTTACCACAAATGGAGCTAGAAGCGCCCCCTTGAGCGACCTGGTTGGCCGCGCTCGGAGCCCTCCGCCGCAGTGGCGAGAGGGGGCTTCGGCGTTCATATGCAGTTAGGAGCCCTCCCATCGTAGCGGACCGCTACGGTGCCGGACAGCTCATGCCCGCCCCCGGAGTGTCCGGAGGAACGGGCGTGCACAGCCCGTCATCTGCCCCGATTCACACCCCTCGTACCGTTGCCCTAGCCGCGCGCGCGGACCTGCAGGAACTCTTCCTGCAGCTGTCCCCGCGGCTGTCGGTGCGCGTCGACACCAAGAACTCCGAGGGCAAGTGGCAGCACAAGTACGTCGAGCGATCCCTCCCGGACCGGGCCCCGCGAGGCCCGTACGCCGTCTATCTGTCCAGCTTCTTCCGCGGCTACCGGTGGCTCTGCTTCGACCTCGACACCAAGCGTGGCGACGTCGGCCCCGACCTCGCAACTCTGCTCCGCTGGTTGGAGGAAGCGGGCCTGACCTATGTGGTGGCCGCCTCCGGCTCCGCCGGCGGACGGCACGTATGGGTCACCGCCGAGACGCTCCTGGACGCCCCGCTGGTCGAGTCCATCGCCGTGTCCGCCGCGAAGCGCCTGCCCACGCTCGACTTTGGCCTGCTCAAGTCCCGCACGGGCGCGGTCCGCCCCATTGGCGCCCCGCACCGCAACGGAGGCCGCAGCGAGCTGCTGAGCCCGGAGACCCCCCGACGGGCCGCCGAACTGCTCACCCCCGCCAGCTGCGGCAACCCGGCGGACGCGTTCCTCCGGCTGCTGCTCGTCATCGACGCTGTCCCGGCCGCCGAGGACGTCCGCCCCAAGCTGGTGGGCCGCGACGAGTTCGGCAAGATCATCGACGACAACGGCCCCCGGCTGGCTGGCACTCCCCGCACTGCGCTCGACCGCGAGACCATGGCGCTGCTCACTCGTCGCCCGCCCGCCGACAAGGTCAGCGAGGTGTGCGCCTCCCTGCTCACCAAGTTGGCCTTGCGCCGCTGGTCGCAGCGGATGGTCGAGCGCCTGCTGGAGGACCGCCGCTACCGCGAGGGTGGGCTGCTGCACCTGTGCACCTCGCCCGGCGTGGGCTCGCTGCGCGTCATGCTCAACGAGGCCGAGGCGGAAGAGAAGTTCGAGCGCCAGTGGAAGCGGTGCGTGGCGTACGCGGCCAAGCTCCCGCTCCCCCAGGACGCGCTGGAGTGGACCGAGAACCTCGCCGACGTCGTCGCCCAGGTCGAGCAGCTCCAGGCCGCCGCCGACGCCTGCCCGGAGCGCTGGGCCACCGAGTCCGGGCCCGCCGACCGCGCCGCACTGGATCTGTTCTGTCTGCTCGCCCTGCGCTCCGGCAGCACCGTGCTGAGCCTGGATGTCCGCCGGGCGGCCCTCGCCACCGGCTACGGCCGTTCGACCATGCATCGCGCGTTCGGCCGGCTCCGTCTCGACAGCTGGCTGGGCCACGGCGCGGACACCGGCCCGGCCAGCACCCACGAGTTGCTCCCCGTCACCGCTTCGCACCCTGCATTCCCTCTCTCTGCACGGGGTGGGACACAAAGAAACCTGCCCCCCAAGGGAGTAACCCGGCACACCCTCCTCTCCCGCCTGGAGAAGCAGATCGCGGCAGGTCAGGCGGACCTCTTCTCGTACGGCCGCGGCACGGCCAACCACTCCGGAGGGCTTGGGCACCACGCCGGACGCGTCTACCAGCAGCTCGCCCTGCACGCCGACCGAGCCCTGAGCCTCACCGAGCTGTGCCAGCGCACCGGATACGCCCCGCGGACCGTCGCCAAGCACCTCACGCGGATGCGGGACCTGCTGGTCGCGACCCGGGCGGTGATGACGGTTCACCACGAGTGCCCCACCTGCCAGGCCGCCCCCGGGGAACGCTGCCGTACAGCAGCAGGAGCTGTTCTCCGCCGCCGTGGAGCCGACCAGCACACCGCCCGCCAGACCCTTGCAGCCGAGCGCTCCAGTACCCCGTACTACCGGCCCCGACCCGGCTCCCTGGTCGCCGCCGCGAAGGCTCTGGGGTGCCACGGTGTCAGGGCAAGCCGTGCACGCCGGTACGCCGTCGAGATTGAGCTGTACCGGTGGTGGCAGCAGGAGGAGGAGTGGATGCGTGCCCCGAAGGCCGGCATCCGCACCGGCGTCCAGACCCACGACGAGCAGGCCGCCCTGGTCCTCACAACGCTCCCCCGCCAGCCCCGCCGCCGTTACCCCCGGACCTCTGACGGTCGGGGCGACCACGGAGCAGCCCGGGCCCGTATCGAGCGCCGCATCGCCACCGCCTGATGTCACGGCTTGCCGTGCACCCTCCGGCGTAGCCCGCAGTTCCACCGTCCTTGAGAACGGGGCTCCACCACAGGGCCTGTTATTACCTGATCACCTGACTGCAATGCATTGCATTCCATTACATCTCAACATTGCATTGACGAAATGCAATGCAATGGATTAGACTGAGGGGACTGCGAGGGCGAGGAGGACTAGATCACCGAACGGCTGGCCGCGTACGCAGCAGCTCCTCGCTGATCTGCTCCACCGCACCGGCAGGGGCCAGCGCCGGGCAGTTACCCGTACACCGGCTGGGCCGTTCGCCGGAAGCAGGTCCTCAGCGCCACCGACCTCCCAACCACCGAGCAGGAGACACCGAAGATGAGCGAGCAGCAGGTCGAGCAGGGCACCGACGAATGCGCGTTCCCCGACTGCCACCGCCCCCGGGTGCCGAAGGACCCCACGGTGCGTGGGAACCGGCCGAAGTACTGCGACGACCCCGACCACAACGCCATGACCGCATACCGGGCCAAGCGCCAGGGCGCTGCCGGCACCTCGGCGGCCGTCCGGGCCTCCGAGGAGGACACCGACCGTCCGGTGACCGGTGCGGCCGCGACCGCTGTGCTCGTGCGCGAGTCCGTTCTCACCGCCGTGAAGGCGCTGGGCGTCGAGCTCCCCCGGTATGTCGAGCTGATGGAACGGGTGGCCGACCCGGAGGCCGCCGAGGCCCAGGTCGCTGCCGCCGAGACCCGGGCGGAGGCACGGATCGCCGAAGCCCAGCAGGAGCTCGTCACCGAGCGCGGCCGCCGCGAGACCGCCGAGCGCAAGGCCAAGGCCGCCGAGGAGGCGAAGGAGGCCGCCGACGAGGCAGCGGACCAGGCGATCCGCGAACTCGACGAGGCCAAGGAGCGGTTCGAGGTAGAGACAGCACGCATCCGGCAGGAGGCCGAGGCCGCCGCCCAGGAGGAGATCACGCAGGCCCGGGAGGAGATCACGCAGGCCCGCGCCGACGCGACCGCCAAGATCACCGCCGCCAAGGAGCAGGCCGCCGAGCAGGTCGCGGCCGCCGAGGCCGCTGCCGGCCGGACGCAGAACGAGGCCAAGCGCCAGGTCGAGGAGATGAAGCTGACCGTCGAGCAGGAGAAGGCCGGCGCTCAGGAGGTGAAAGCCAAGTCGTTGGCGGACGTCGAGGACGCCAACGCCCGTGTGATCGAGGCGAAAGGGAAGGCCGAGGAGGCGCATGCCGCCGCCCGGCAGGCCACCAGCGACGCGAACGCCAGGGTCGAGGCAGCCAGCGAGGTGGCCAAGGAGCTCCGGGAGGAGGTCGGGCGGCTCCTTGAGAACGCCAAGACCGCCAGCGGCCGCATCACCACGCTGGAGACGACGAACGGCGAGCTGTACAAGGATGTTCGCACCCAGGAAAACCGCGCCCGCGACGCGGAGGAGCAGCTGCGCGACGCCACCCGCCAACTCCAGGAGCTGCAGGGCCGGAAGAAGTAGATCCGGACAGGCGGCGACTTCTCGCCAACCATCCGCAACTAGGTTGCGCTTTACTTTCTTTTTGGCGCAACCTAGTTGCATGACGCATTCTCAGACCGTCACCATGCCGCCCCAGCTCACCGTCCGTGAGACCACCGCCGACCAGGTGCCGCCCATCCCCGACCCGGCCAAGGCCCGCAAGTACTTCGACACCAAGGGCGGCTTCGACGAGGGCCGCCTCCACGCGGGCGCCGGCGCCTACCAAAAACTCGTTCTCGACGTCCGCCGCGCGCAGCTCTTCTTCCACTGCGACGACTGGCGCGTGCCGCGCGACGAGCATGCCGATCGCTTTCCGCCCGTCGAAGGGCGCTGGCACCCGTTCCACTGGCTGGAGGTCCCCAACCTCATGTACTGGACCATCGATGCCCACCATGCGGTCAAGGAGCGGCCCTTCCTCACCCTGGAAGAGGGCAACGCGTTCGCCCGCCGGGTCGCCCCGCTCGCCGAGACCCTGCTGACCAATCTGCAGCCCGTCCCCGGCACCGACTCGTACGACTGGAGCGCGGAATCCGCGAGCGCCGGCCTCGACATCGCGGCCGCCTGTACCCGCTACGTGGACCCCCCGAAGGGCCGACGGGCCGAACTCGTGAACATGGCCGAGGCGGTCAAGGCGCACCCCGATCTGGTCCGCGACACGTGGGCGGTCCATGACGATGCCCAGCTCGACGAGCAGGCCGAGGCCCTGAACCGGTGCGGCCTCACCCAGAACCCCGTGATCGCCGAGGCCATCGGAATCGACCCCGACACCCGGGGAGCCTCCCTCGTCGGCACCCGGGCCTGGCTCTACGAGCACCGCCGCCAGGCCGCCGCCGGCCGCCCCATCATCTCTGCCGCCGCCTGGCTCGCCGCCCACCCCGTCCTCCTCACCGACGCCACCACCGACGCCGAACTGGAGACCCTCCCCGACCGGGCCGCCGAGCTCGCCGACGCCGAGGGCGTCTACCTGCTCAACTGCAGCCCGTACGAGGTCCGCCGGATCCGCGCCAAGCTCCGCGACCAGCTCCTCGACGAGATCGCGACGTACGGCGCCGCCCGCGCGAAGGCCGAAGCCGCAGTGAAGACCGCCCGCGCCGAGGTCTACGCCAGGTTGTTCAAGGTGTTCGCGTGGGAGAGCAAGGAGGACGGCAGCCCCGCCGTCAGCGACACCGACCTCGGCAAGCGCACCCAGGTCACCCGCCAGGCCATCGCCAAGCTCCGCGAGCAGCTCGACGCGCCCGTCACCGCCGAGCCCGAAGAGGAGTCCGTCCGTGCCTGACCCGACCACCGGCGCCGGCTTCGACGCCCCCACCCCCGAAGTCGCGTACAGGAGCGCCCCGAAGATGCTCTCCGAGGCCGCCGCCCTCCTCGACCTCTCCGCCCGCCGCCAGGCCGCAACCGCGGCCGCCGTCGCCGCCGGCGGGACGTACGAGGACCCCGACGAGCGGACCTACCTCCTGCGCAGGGCCGCGCTCGCCGACCGCCTGTCGATCGAGTACCCCGACGTCGAGGACTTCCTCACCGACGCCGCCCAGCTCGCCCACGAGCTTGCCGCCTACGACCGCGACCACGGCACCGGCCAGGGCCCCATCGGCCCCGACGCGATCGAATGGGACCCGTCCCACCGCCCCTACGTCCGCCAGGAATACGAGGTAACCCGATGACGACCCACGACCCGACGACCGCTCAGGCCCCCGTCCTCCTCGCGGCCGCACTGCAGGAGCTCGCCCGGGAGTACCCCACCGACCCCGATGACACGGCTACCGTGACCCTCACGGTCACCGACCCGGCGACCGGCGAGCAGCACCAGGCCCACCTCCAGCCCGGACATCTCAGGTGGCTGACCACCCTGGTGATGGACGAGATGACCACCTGCCGCAACGCACACTCGGACGGCACCGGCCAGTGCGGACACTGCACCACCACCCGATGACAGATCAGACCACCGATCAGGAGCCGGAGATGAGCGAGCGCGGAACCGTACCGTGGGCCGAGCTCGCCACCGACCCGGCGACCATCGAGCGCTACCGGGCCAAGGTGCACCACCGCGGCCCGGACGCTTGCGCCTACTGGACGGGGGCGATCAGCAGCTCCGGTCACGGCAAGCTCAGGGCAGGGTCCCGGTCGAGCGGGAGTTCCCGCGTTGTCACGGCGCACGTCCTTGGCTACATCCTCGCCCACGGCACCGCCGCCCTCGCCGAGGGCCACGTCGTCCGCCACGCATGCGACGAGTCGAGCTGTCAGCAGCCCGCCCACTGGATCGCCGGCGAGCGCGTCGACAACATTCGGGACTACTACGCCAGAGCCCACCGAGCCGGTCACGCCCTCGGCGACGTCCGCGGCCCGGACGGCCGAGCCGTCGCCATCCGCGACGCGATTCTCACCGCCCAGGCGACGGGCGCCGACATCGAGGCCGCCATCGCCGCCGCAATCGCGGCGGGTAACCCCAGCGGCTCCGTCCAGGACGCCCTCTTCTAGCCCCAGCCGGTAACAGTTGACCGCCCCTTGTCAGCACGAAGGGCCCGAATCTCCGGGTCCTTCGTTGTATCCCGCCCTGCTACGACGCGTCCGGGTGTACATCGTCCAGGCAGAGCCCGAGGAGTACCGCCAGGTGCCCGCCTGCCGCCCACCGCTCAAGCGTCGCCCGGTCGACGAGGCGGACGTCGTTGCGCGCGGCCCACACCACCCGCTCCCGGGCGAAGGTGCCGCTGCTGACGATGAGGAACAGCGCCCGTGGCTGGGTAGCGCCGTCCGGTAACGCCTGTCCGCCACTTCCCACCGGCCGAAGAACCGCGCGGCCCCCGCTTCCCCGACCGGCCCGCTCGACTCCGCGCTCGAAGGCGACCCCGAGCTGACGCCCGTCCGGCCCGTCGCCGACCAGGTGCACGACACCGGGGCGGATCAGCACCCCGCGCACGTTCGTCCAACCGTCGCGCAACAGCAGCCGGCCGACGATTGTGCGGAACGCGCGGTCGTCGGCTGCGTCGACCTGGTCGAGGCCGAACCGTGCTTCCCGTCGCTGCCCTTCGAGGGCCAGCTCCCGGCGCTGGCGCACCGCAGCCCGCAGCCCGCACGCCCCGGCCACCGCCGCGAGCAGCGCCGCCCACCAGCTGACCCGGGTCCCCAACCAGCCGAGCACGGCGATCGGTAGCGCGAGCACCGTGAGCACCGCGGCGAACGTCGGCGCGACCTCCCACCACTCCGGGCCGTACTGCCCGCTCAGCCGCAGCCGAAGTTCCTCGCGCTTGCGCCAGGCCCGCCGCGTACCGACCGGAGACCGGTCCCACCACTGCACGCTGTTCACCCCCCAGCCGCCTCGCCCTCACAGGATGCCGCCCCTGTCATATCTGCCCGTTCCAGCATCCGTACAGCTACGGGGCCGCAGATCAGACGCGTTGCCCAACCCTCCCCGGCACCCGCGAGGTAATAACAGGCCCTGCGGCGCGGCTGAGTCACCCAAATTTGGGTGACTCAGCCGCAGTCCGGAGCGGCATTCCCTCAAGGGGCACGCCCTCTTCCACCACGACCACGGACGGAGAACCCTCGTGCCTGAGTACGTACTCCCCCTCCGGATCTGTGTGATGGGCCTCACACCCTTGTGCTCGGGTGCTCGGCCGTGACGGAGCGGATCGAGGCCGAAGGTGAGAAGGTCTGGCGCTGTACCGCCCCCGACTGCACCCGGCGCACCTACGGCACCGGCCACCGGGACGACGAGGATCTCCCCGGCTACACCGAGACCGACGGGGACGGCACGGCGATCGTCTGCTGCTGCAACGGCGACCCCGCTTCGAGGTGACCGCCGCCCTGGCCGCCCAGGACGGTCCCGACGGCCAGGGCGCCGGCGTCGAGTCCAGCCGGGCGCCGACCGCATGGGAGCCCGAGATCCGCGACGTCATGGTGAAGGACCTCTCCCACGTTCTCACCGGCGGATGGGTGTGGATCTCCGGTGACCCGGGCTGGCGATTCTTCACCAGGGCCGACTACGACCCCGACTGTGGGGACACCACCGTCACCACCACGTACAGCGACGGTGAAGTGGTGAGAGAGGACCCGTGGCCCGAGGCCCGCCTCGTGTACTCCGGACCGACACCATCCCCACGGCGAGCCGTCCCGGACCGGCCCGGCTGGTGAAATGGTGACCGTCCCCAGTGGTGACGGTCCCGGCCGTCCCCACGGCCCCCTGTCGCCACGGCGGTGGGGACGACCCTGCCGCCGGTAACAGTTGGACGCCTTCGTCCCCACTGTCGTCACCAGTGCCGTGGGCGGACCTGATTGGTGACGAGGCTGTGGTGAGTCGCTATTGGAGCCACGTCCTGCGGCGCGGCCTGGACGACTGCTGGTGGTGGCGCAGCGGCCACCCGAGCGATGCGCCCCACCGTGTCAGAACCCGGGGCACTTGCTCGCTGGGACCCGGGGCGACAACAACCGCGACGCCGCAGCTAGACGCCGGCTCGCCGGGCACGCGCTGGCCGACGTACGGGGCGCGGCGGGCCCGGGCCCGGGCGGTCCAGGCCGTCCCTCGCCTCCGCCACCAGCCCGAGGAGATCGAGGACGCCATCGCCGCCGCCCTCTCGGCAGGCAAACCCCAGTGGCACCCACCAGGACGCGCTCCGGTGGCCACCGCAATCCCCACGGCCCCGGCCCCCTGTCCGGGGCCGCCGCCGTTTGGTGACCGACCCCTGGGGACGTTTCTCGGCGCAGCACATCACCGGGCCCGTCATCACCAATCACCACACCGACCGCGGCCCGACCCGGCTGGGGAACTCACCACCACCATCCCCATGACCATCGTGGGGACGTGCCCGCGAACCGCCTCGCGCCGTCACCAAATCGACTTGGTGACGGCGCGCGCGTGACCACCCGGCCGTGGGGGCCACTGAACGCTGCCGACGTCACCACCACGGCGCTCGCGGTGGTGACCGTCCCCACCGTGATCGCGGTCGGCGTGGGGAGCGGCCCCAAGCGACACGGTCGCGCGCCGTACCGGCTGGTGACGTGGGGACGGCGGTGGGGCATCGCCACCGCCGAAGGCCTCCCCCGGTAACAGTCGACCCCCGCGCGGGAAGCCGCGAGGGGGTCGGTGTCGTCGCCGCCGACCGTAGCGCATGGCGCGGCCGGCGACCACAGGCCGCCCCCTAGGTTTCGGCGACGGCCGCCCGGGGTCGCTGCCGCTCCGGCGCAGCCCGGCGGCAGGCACAGCCCACCATCCGACGGCCCGCATATTTCGGTGCAAACCAATCGCATCGCCAGCGAGCCCCGGGTCCCCCGATACAGGCCGGAGGCCCCGCCAAAGGCATCCCGGACCGCCGCACACCCCACCATGGAACCTCCGATTCCGACCCTCAGCAGACCCAGGTCACAAGATCCATAACTGCCACCCGATCGTCCCGACTACCTACTCAACGTAATCCACCTGCTCACTACAAGAAACCCCACACCTATGCATCACGATCCGATGGCTGTTGTTGATCTTGAAAATCGCCTACTCTGAGTACTCGATGTTGTCGATCAGTGCAGGCTCAGATCCCGGCTACCTGACCAAGGAGGTCAGTGCCGGTGCCGAGCATTACTACCTGCGCTCGATCGATCTGCAGGGCGAGCCGCCCGGCTACTGGCTCGGCGACGGCATCGCAGACCTGGGGCTGTCCGGAACGATCAACAACGAGGTCTTTACCGACCTGTACACGGATTTCATCGACCCCCGGAAGCGGGACGAGATGTACGCCCGGATCGAGGCGATCCCGCACGCGATGGGGAGCGAGGAGTACGCCAAGGCCGAGGCGAAGATCCGCAAGGAGTCCCGGCTGGGGGCGGCCCCGCGGACCTATGAGAAGGCGTACGAGAAGCGGCTGGAGAAGGCCCTCACGGCCGCCGAGTCCCGAGCCCCGGGCGGAGTGCTGAGCCCCGAGCAGGTCAAGGCGATTGAGATCCAGACCCGGAAGGAAGCCCCCTCCGCCACGCACTACTACGATCTGACGTTCTCCGCGCCGAAGTCGTGGTCGGTGGCGCACGCGGCGCTGCAGATCAAGGCCGCTGAGGCCCGAGAGGCCGGCGACCTGCAGGCCGCCGAGCGGTTCAGCGCGCAGGCCGACCAGCTGTGGGACTGCTGGAAGGCTGGCGTGCAGGCTGGCATCGAGCACATGCAGGAAGAGGCCGGATACACGCGCAAGGGCCACCATGGGCAGAAGGTCGACGGCCGTTCCAGCGGCGAGTACGTCAAAACCGACCGGTTCATTGTCGGCGCCTTCGCGCAACACACATCGAGGCAGGACGACCCGCAACTGCACGTTCATGCCCCGGTCCTGAACAAGGTTCTGAGCAGGGAGATTGACCCGGTCACCGGCCGCGAGCGCGAGGTGTGGCGGTCCCTCGACGGCACCGGCCTGTACCGGCACAAGCAGGCCGCCGGGCACCTTGCCGAGCGGGTCGCCGAGCAGGAGCTGGAGCGGGTGCTCGGCTGGCGGGTGCAGATGCGCCCGGACGGCAAGGCCCGCGAGATCGTCGGCGTCGACCAGGACCTTCGCGACAGCTTCAGCAGCCGCCGCGTCGCGATCACCGCCGAGGTCGCCGACATCGCCAAGGCATACGAGGAGAAGTACGGTGCCGCGCCCTCCGCGTACGCGATGGCCCGCATCAGCGAGGACGTCAGCCTGCGCCAGCGCAAGGGCAAGAAGCACGACGCCGTGAGCCGGGAGACGCTGCTGCAGCGATGGGAGCAGTCCAGCAAGGAACGCCTCCGCGAGTCGCTCACCGAGGTCCCCGACCGGATCGAACACGAGTCGGCCCTCGCCGACCTGCACCGGCCGTACAAGGAGTTCGACGCCGAGGTGATCCAGCTGCGCGCCATCGCCGCAGTGCAGGAGCAGAAGCCCACCTGGACCCGCCCCGACCTGATCGTCGAGCTCAATCGTCAGCTGCCCGACACCCTCGGTGGCCTGGACCGTCGGCAGGTGCGGGACCTGCTCAATCGGCTTGCCGATGACGCCCTGTCCCCCACCGCTGAGAACGGCGTGGTGCGCACGAAGGCGCCCGCCCTGGTGGAGATCGCCCCCGAGCTGCAGCGCGCCGACGGCACCTTCAAGTACGACCCGAACCCCAAGACCTTCGACCGGTTCGCCACCGAGAAGCACCTGCAGACCGAGGAGCGGCTGGCGAAGTTCGCCGGCGAGCGCGGTGCGCCGACCGTCCCGGCCGAGCTGGTCGAGGAGGTGATCGCCCAGCGTGGCCTGAAGGGCAAGCAGGCCGAGTTCGTCCGCGAGGCCGCCACGTCTGGCCGCAAGGTCGACCTGCTCGTCGGCCCGGCTGGCGCGGGCAAGTCCTACACACTCGCTGCCCTCACCGAGGTCTGGGAGGCCCACGAGAACGGGAAGGTCATCGGTCTGGCCAGCGGCCAGCGTGCTGCCCAGGTGCTGCGCGAGGAGGGTGTCGACAACGTCGCCAACATCAGCATGCTGCTGCTCGCCAACCGGGCGATGGCGGAAGGCAAGGCGTTCCCCAACGCCGAGCAGTACCGCATCCCCCGGGGCTCCCTGGTCATCGTCGACGAGAGCGGCATGACCAACAACACGGACATGGACGCCGTGCGCGCCCTGGTCGAGGCCAGCGGCGCCAAGATGATCCCCGCTGGTGACCATCACCAGCTGACGTCCGTGGGCGCGGGCGGCATCTTCGCCCAGTGGGTCCAGGACGCCCCCGGCGTGCACGTCCTGGACGAGGTCCGGCGCTTCCGCGACACCGACCCGATCACCAGGCAGAAGACGACCCGGCAGTGGGAGGCGGACGCCTCGCTGCAGCTGCGCAAGGGTGACACCGAGGCCCTCGCGGCGTACGAGCTCCACGGCCGGTTCCGCGGCGGCAACGCTGAGGAGATGACCAGTCGGGCCTACCAGGCGTGGATGACCGACTACCTCGCCGGACGGAACCCGCTGCTCATCGCCGGGGACAACCAGCAGGTTGCCGAGCTGTCCGCCCGAGTCCGAGCCGACCTGGTCCGCGCCAAGCGGGTTTCCGAGGATGGCGTGGTGCTGCGCACTGGCCGCGAGGAGTACGGCGGCGTCGAGACCAAGGCCGGTGTCGGCGACCTGATCCAGATGCGCCGCAATATCCGGAAGGTCACGGCGGAGAACGGCGACTTCGCGACCAACCGCGTGGTGGCGAAGGTGACCGGAACCAGCGACAACGGCGCGCTCATGGTGGAGCTGGAGGACGGCGCGCGGATGCACCTGCCGGCCGCCTACGTCGCCGAGCACGTCGAGCTGGCGTACGCGGCCACCGTCCACGGCGCCCAGGGCCGCACGGTCGGGGTGTGCCACTCGCTGGTCGACGAGTCGGTCAACCGCGAGGCGCTGTACGTCATGCTCACCCGCGGAGAGGGCGGAAACTTCGCCTACGTGATCACTCACCAGCCTGAGCAGAACCTCAAGCGTGAGGAGATCCCGCACCACCTCGCGAAGCTGGACTCCGCCCTGCAGCGCAGCGGCCTGGAGCCGACCGCGACGAAGGTGATCGCGGCCGAGCTGGAGCGGCGCGAGAACCTCGCCGTGCTGGAGCCGGTGTGGTCGGGCGTCAAGGAGCAGGACGCCGCCAAGCGCTACGGCACGGTCCTGCTCCAGACCCTGGGAGAGGCCGACTATGAGCGGGCCGCGTCGAGCGAGGCGTTCGGTTCGCTGATGCGGCTGGCCCGGCACGCCGAGGAGCAGGGTGTCGACGTCGAGGACCTGCTCGTGCGCACCGCGCGCTCGCGGGAGCTGGAGAGCGCCGAGGACGTCAGCAAGGTGCTGCACGACCGGCTGCAGAAGGCGGTCAACCTCATTCAGCGGGACGAGCGGAAGGCGGAGGAGGCCGAGCAGCGCGCGGCACTGGTCGAACAGGAGGCCAAGGTCGCGGACGCGATCGAGGCCGCCCAGGCGCCGATGGACCCGGAGCAGTTGCTGGAACTGGCCGATGCCGAGGCGCCGGCCGTCGCGCACGGCGAGCTGATGAGGCAGACGATGGCGACACAGACGGGCGTGGAGACCCTGCAGGCCGGGACGGGCGAGGAGGCGCTGGCCGCGCAGGAGGCGCAGCTGGCCGCCGTCCTTAAGACAGCCGAGGAGATGACGGACGCCGAGGTCGAGCAGCTGGTCGACGCCCCCGCGCCCGAAGCAGAGCCCGCCCCGGCGGTCGAGCACAACCTGCACCTGGCCGAGCTGATGCGGCAGCAGGACGCGTTCACCATCGGGGTGGAGGTCCTGCACGCTGGCCAGGACGTCGAGGTCCGCGCCCGGCAGGCTGCCGAGCGCGATGCCCGATGGGAGGCCATGGACTCCTACACCGCCCGCACCCCGCAGCTCGACGGCGACCTGGGCCGGATGATGCAGGAGTGGGCCGTCGAGATGGATGAGCGCACCGAGCGCCTGGGCCGCCGGGTCGCCGAGGAGCCGCCCGCCTGGGCCGTCGACCGGCTGGGCCCGGTCCCCGAGGACCCGATCGCACGCGCCGACTGGGAGCTGCGCGCCGGCCGCGTCGAGCGGTACCGCGAGGCGCACGGCTACGACCACGAGACCAACGCGATCGGCCAGGCCCCGCCGCAGGGTGCGGTCGAGGCTCACGCCGACTGGGATCGTGCGCGCCGAGCCCTCGGTGTCGATGAGAGTGCGGCCGACATCGCCCGCGCGTCCGACGAGACCCTGCAGCAGATGACCGAGCGCGCCGATCGCGAGGAGGCGTGGGCGCCGCCGTACGTCGGCGACGAGATGCAGAAGGCGTACACCGCCGAGCGGAACTACGCCGACCAGGCCACCCAGCTGGAACTGCGCGCCCAGGAGCAGGCGGAGAAGGAAGCCGCCGAGCATGAGGCGAAGGTCACCGAGACCATGTACCAGGTCTCGAAGGCCACCGGATACAACGAGCACCAGCAGGCCATCGCGCAGTCGATGGCGCTGCAGCAGGTGCCCACCCTCCAGGCCGAGATCGACCCGTCGGAGCTGGTACGCGACACCCTGGACCGTGCGGAGACCTCGCAGAGCATCGCGGAGACGATGGGCGAGCGGGCCCGGCAGCTGCGGGAGATCCACGAGACCCGCGAGCGGTGGGCGGAGGAGACGCAGACCGTCCGCGACGAGGCCAACCTCGCACGCACCGAGCTGGAGCGCCGTGCCCCCGAGGTAGAGACAGAGGAGCCGAAGACCGGCACCACGACGAGCGCGGCGTCGTCGCCGCAGCCCTCGACCGAGGAGGAGCTGATGCGGGCCATGGAACAGGCCCGGGAGGCTCAGCAGATCCTCGCCCAGCGGGCAGCCGAGCGTGTCGAGCGCGAGCAGCAGGCCGCCCAGCCGCAGCCGCAGCCGGAACACTCCGAGGAGCGGGAGCGCGAGCGCCTCGACCGCGCCTTCGAGCGCGAGGACGCGTACGCGCACATCGGACGGGACCTGGCCGCCGCCGACCGGGAACTGGCCGAACTGTCGGCCCCGGCCGCGCCCGAACCGGCCCCGGAGCCGATGGCCCCCGAGCCGCTCATCCCGGACTTCGACCACGACATGGACCTGTGAACCGAGGAGCCGACACGATGACGACGTGGACGCGAACGACGAGCTGCTCTGGCTCCGTGTCAGGGCACATGGCTACGGTGCCGTCATGACCGACAACGCGTGGTGGGGGAAGCCGGCCGCCTTCCTTCCGGCCACGACACCGCCTGCGGCACCGGCCCGGGATCTGCCCGACGGCATCGTCCGCGCGCGCCAGGAGCTGGAGCGGCTGCGTGACGATGCCATCGCCTCACAGCCCGTGGGCGACCCGCTGTCCGTACAGGTTGTCCCCTGGTGCTCCCCGGACGGGATTCCCAGCTGGCTCGAAGGGGTCGTGGACACCACCCGGTGGCTCCTGGGCGAGCGACCGTACGCGCCGATCTCCCGGCAGGTCGCGCCCTACCCCGAGCTGCCGGTCGGGCAGGTTCGGCTCGCCTCCGAGGACTGCATCTTCGGGCACAAGTGGCACGACGTATCCGAGTGGTACGCCGGCGCCGTCAAGCAGACGATCGTCTGGGCCCGCGGGGCGGAGGATGAGCCGCGCCCCCTCTTCGGCCCTCCGGCTACTGCGTAGCGGCCAGTTGCAGCACCGTTGCCCGTCCCTCAGGGGGCGGGCACATGCGTGTCCGGGGGCATTAGTGCTTTGATCTCGGCCCTGGCCATAGGCTCTCGCCATGCTCATTGCGAACATGTCCCCCCGGACGATGGCCAAGACGACCGATACCGGATGGCTGTCGCACGCCCTGGTAGAGGACGAAGAGTCGTACGAGGTCGTGGGGTACGACGCCGACCACTCCAAGCAGTTCTGGAGCTGGCACAAGCCAGAGAAGGGCGGCTTCTCGTTCCCCGTCCACCTGATGGCGTCGGCTCAGTTCCACAAGGAAGTCGCTTCCCCGACCGGGAAGACGATCGCGATGGTGGACTGCGGGCACAGCGAGAACCACCCGCACATCGCCGACTCCGTCCTGCGCGTCGCTGATCTGGTGATCCTGCACATGTCGCCGACCAGCGGGGACTATGAGCGGATCTCCGACCCCGAGGACGCCACCCCGTTCATGGACATCCTGCGCCGCAGCGCGCCGCTGCGAGCCACGCGGGCGATGCCGCCGACCTGGGTGCTGCTGAACCGCACGGTGGCCAACGCGGGGTCGACGGGTTATTACCGTGAGGAGATGACCAAGGACGGCTACGACGTGTTCAGCACCGTCATTCCGCGCAGCGAGCGCTTCGCCGACTCCATCGGCGCCCCGGTCGAAGGGGCCGCTAAGACGGCGTTCGGCGCGCTGGTGACCGAGATGAAGAAGCGCGGGCTGCTGCCCGTGGGCGACCTGGAGGGCGGCCAGTGAGCCCGAGCCAACAGCAGATTCGGGCGCAGCGCGCGGCCGCCGCCGAGGAGCGGCGAAAGGCGAGGGCCACAGGCCCGGACCCTTTGGAGACCGGGGCACCCGCCGACGACGAGCAGGTGGCGCCTTCCTCGCTGGCTGTGGTGCCGGCCAGTCGCGGTGAAGCTGAACCGGAGACCCCGCAGGCGGTGCCCGTCGTGCATGGGCTGCAGGCGTACCGTCCGCAGCCGTTCACACCGGACCTCATTCCCGCGCCCGAGGAGCTGGATGCCCAGGGGCCGATGACGGATGACGAGCTGGTCGAGCTCGCCTATTGCGAGGCCGCGTACACCAACGCAGACAAGGCCGACTGGATCAAGTGGATGGCCGCGGAGGCGGTCCGCAACCGCAAGATGCACCGGGGCCCGGACGGCACGCGGACGTGGCCGGAGTACTGCGACGCGAAGTTCGGCGAGTCCGAGTCCGAAGTCAACCGGTCGATCCAGCAGTGGCGCCTCAAGCGCGCGATCGTTGAGCAGCAGACGACAAGGATGTTCTCCACACCCTCCTCCCATGTCCAGACGCTGCTGCCCGTCGTGGCCGAGTACGGCGGCGAGGACGAGGTCGCCCGCAATTACGTGGCGATGCGGACCTGGGCGGCCGAGAACAAGGTGCGGGTGACCGCCGCCGACCTGGAGTCGTGGGTCCAGCGCGCCCAGGCCGTGGAGAAGCCGGCCGAGCGTCCCGCACTCACCGGGGAGAGCTTGCTCGAAGTACGCGAGGAGCGTGTACGGCTGCAGGCGCAGGCCGAGGCCCGGAAGGCTGCGAGGAAGGCGGCGAGCGAGGCCAGGCAGACGGCCCCGGAGCCGGAGGCGGTACCCGAGACTCACCCAAATTTGGGTGACTCTCCAAAGGTGGAGGCCGCGCCGGAGGGTCACCCAAATTTGGGTGACCAGGCACCCGAGGCGATCGCCGGGGCGGGCGATGGGGATCAGCATCAGGCCCCAGAAACGGGCAACGACGGCACCGGGACCGGCGAGGACCAGCAGTCGGAACAGGGCCCCGACCCGCTTGCGATGCGGGCCCAGGTCGCGGCGAGCACGCTGGAGGGGATGAGCGAGGGGTTCGTGATGTCGGGGCTGCTGCGGCACGCGAGCCCGGAGACGCTCAAGACCATCGTGGAGGCGGCGCTGTCGCTCGCCGAGGCCGCCGAGGCGGAGCTGGCGAGCCGCTGACGAGGCCCGCGCACGCCGAAGGGGGAGTCACCCAAATTTGGGTGACTCCCCCTTCGGCGGTTCTGGGGACGGTCAGCCGCTCTTCTTCGCCATCTCCGCCTTCGTCGGCCGCAGCTTGACGAACTCATCGATGTACTCGTGCAGGCCGCCGTCCTCGAACGCCATCTGGTCCTCCTCGATGGGGACCTCATGGAGCATGACCCGGTCGGCCTTCGAGGCGTCCTTGTGGCCGCACCCCTCGAACTCGGGGATCAGGATCTGGTCCCTGAGCTGAGGCCACCACCGCAGGTGCCATTCCGCGGCCCGGGGCGGCGGGGCCTTGGGCTCATACGCCCAGTCGTGGAAGTGGGCCAGCCAGGTCAGCTGGATCCGCAGTTGGGGGTGCTCGTACCAGCAGGGCCGCCAGTGCTCCCGCGCGTACATCGGGTGCAGGGTGCTCCGGCACCAGTCGGTGAGCCATTTCCACAGCTCCCGGGCCCGGTCCTGGTCCGCCGTCGCCCAGTTCGGGGTGGGCGGGGGCCCGTCCTCTTCCTCGGAGCCGGGGCGCAACTCCTCGATGGACTCCAGGATGTCGGCGAGCGCCTCGTGGATTCCGGCGATCGAGGTGGAGGGGTCCTTCCCCTCCAGCTTGCCGATCCGCTCCACGAGCGCCCCGAAGCCCTCCTTGAGGACCGCGAGGTCACCGGCCAGGACGGTGAGCATCCGCTCGGGCTGAATGGCCATTTAGAACGCTCCGAAGTTCCGCACCCGGCGCGGCGGGGTGGTGTCCTGCGCGCCGGTGCTCTCGTCGGTGGTTGCTTCCGGCTGCGGGGAGATCTGCTCCTCCAGGTGGACCGTCGGCGTGGCGGTCGGCGGCGCCGGAGCCGGGGCGGGCTCGGCGGGCGCGCTCGGGACGACGACCGGGGGCGGCTCGACGACCTGGCCCGGGACGATGCGCAGGTGGTCGCGGGGGCCGGGAACACCGCCCGTGGACCAGTCGCTGACCGCCGGGGCGGAGGTCCACGGGCTGGTGGACGGGGCCGGAGGCGCCCACAGCTCCTCGACCGGAGCGGGGGCCGGGGGTGTCGTCCAGGCGCCCGCCGCCGGGGCCGTGGGAGGCATCGCGGGCGGAGCCGGGACGGCGAAGGGCGGGGCGACCGGCGGAGCGGGCGCCCACATGCCGGCCGGGGCGGTGGGCGGCATCGCGGGCGCGGGCGTCCACGCCGACGGGGTGACCTTGGCCTTGCGCTTACGGGCCTTGTCGCGCGCGTCCTTCTTGCCGCGCCGCTCCAACTGCTTGAGGTCCTTGCGGTCCCAGACCATCTGATAGCGGGCCACGACGGGGCCGCCAAGGTGACGGCGGAAGATCAGGGCCTCGCCCGGCTTCAGGTACATGATGTCGGAGGGCGACATCGTCGGTTCCTTGACGTACCGGAAGCTGCTGCTGCTCGTCGTCGTCCCGTTCGGGCCCGGGCTCCTGGCGCCGGTCTCCTCCTTGACCCGCTTGGTGCCGGTCAGCTTGCTCATCGACTCCAGGTGGTCGTCGTTCTTCAGGCCGCCGAGGACCACGGCGGTGCAGTTGTCCCAGATCGTCTCGGCGCCGTTGCGGCCCCACCGCTCGCGGATCTGCCCGCGGGACTGGAAGGCCGCGTCCACCCTGATGCCCAGACCGCGCGAGTCGGCGGTCCACTTCTCCAACGGCACCGGGCAGATCAGCGCGGCCTCGTCGAGCTCGAAGCTCACCGGCGGGTCGTTGCGCTCGCCGTCCTGGGCAGGCGCCCGTCGGCGTGCGGCCTCGTAGATGTCGCCGGTGAGCGTGGTGAACAGCGGGCCGATGCCGCCCGTGCCGGTGTTCTCACCCAGCACGTACACCGTGTCGCGGCCGGACTCGATGAACTCCTCGACGTCGAACTGCGGCACGTCCGGGTTGTGGGCCTCCCTGACCGACTGTGCGATGTCCGGCAGGGACAGGCACTCGAAGGTCGTCGACAAGGTCAGGAAGACGTTGTCCAGGGTCGTGGTCTTGGAACGGGAGTCCGCCGACGCCGACGCCTGCGTCTGCTGCAGGTCGTCCGCCCAGCCCTGCGGCACGATGTCCGGGTTCTCCCTCAGGGCGTCCTCGAAGATCCGGGTGGCCGGGGTCTCCATCGGCTTCTTCGACCAGCGGGCCACGTCCAGGAGGGACAGCCCGGCCGTGTCCGCGGCCCACATGAACGACTTGAGGACCTTGAAGCTCTGGGAGTTCCAGAAGTCCCGGTTGTCCAGGCCCGAGGTCATGTCCGAGCCGTCGAGCAGGTACTTCGCCCGGCGCAGGGCCGTCTTGGGGTCCTTGCAGCCGATGACCGGATCCCACCGCAGGTTCGAGGGGTACTTTCCGGAGCCCAGCCGCATGGGGTTGAAGATCCAGATGCGCCCGCCGGCCCGCTGCCGCAGCGGCGCGGTCAGCTTCACGATGTCGACCTTGGTACTGGTGGCCACCACGGAACCGGGAGCGTCCACCACGAAGTTGCCGAGCAGCCCCGTCTTGCCCGCGCCCATCGGCGCGATGAGGACCGTGCTGTCCTCGATCGGCGACCAGATGTCGATACCGGTCTTGCGGTCCCTGCCCAGACGGACCCCGACCTCCGTGGTGGGGATCTGCCGGGGCGGCACGTCCGCCAGGGACGGGCGCAGGGCCCGGAGGGTCTTCTTCCTCAGCAGGGCCTGGCGGCTGACGTGCTTGCGGATCGCCCCGGACGGGGCGAAGCCGTCGTTGTCCCCGCCCATGCCGCCGAGGATCGAGCCCTCTTTCACCTTCATGTAGCCCGCGGCCACCACGGCCAGCGTCACGGCACTGGCCATCACCGGCTGCTCCGCGAAGGCCGAACCGACGAGGCTGACGGCCTTGCCGCCGACGGTTCCCATCATGTCGAGGACCTCGCCGAAGTCCGCGCCAGAGGACTCGGCAGGGCCCTGTTCGACCGTCAGGGCCACGACGGGAATGGTGCCGATCGCGGTGTAACGCGCCCGGCGGCGCATCTGCCGCTCGATGCGCGCCAAGGGGGCGGAGCCGGATGCCGGCGCGGACTCCCCATACGCGGGGAGATCGTTCGAGGGCCGGGGGGTGGTGGTCGTGGTCGTGCCCTTACTGTTGTCGTTCACGAAGGTTCCCTTCGTAGTGGGCCTCGGTGCGTAGCCGCCAAGCTCAAAGCGCACCGGGGCCACTCCAGTTGGTATACGTCGCTGTACTGACATGTGCCGCACGGTCGTGGCCCATCGTTGCTGACCTGCTGCGACCGGCGGCGCAGCCTCCCGCGAGGCGGGAAGGGATGGGCATACTTCCCGCCAGACCGGACCTTTCCGTCGCGAGCGCCCGTGCACGGACGGTCACACCGTGGCCGTCTCGTGCTCGGTCTCGACCTCGTCCTCGCTGCGGGGCGCGGGCACCTCTCCCCTGGCCTGGGCGGCCTGCTGGTCCTCCTTCTCGATCTCCCCGATGTGACCGCGCACCGCGTCGAGCCCGAGGTCCAGCTGGAACCTGTCGATGAGGTGACGGGCCAGCTCCCGGCGCGAATTCCGGGGACCTGCGGCGGCCGTCCGTTCCTCCGCCGTCATGGACTGCAGCAGCTCACGAATGCGCTGCCGGGTCTCACCAGCGGCGCCACCGCCGCTGATGCGGGTGTCGATCCGGGGCCGCTTCGGTCCGTTGGCCGGCACGCCCGCCTTCTGCAGGGCTTCGAGGGCTCGCAACCGCTCCTCCAGGCGTACCGCCTTTTCCCGGTCCTGCCGGGCCTGCTCCAGAACGTCGTCCGCCTCCTGGACCAGCTTGTCCCGCTCTCCGACGAGGGCCTCCAGTCGCTCGGCCAGGGCACTATTGCTGCCCTCCATCCGGACGACTTCCTCCCGTGCCAGGCGTGCCACCTCCTGAGCACCGGTCAGCTGCGCACGGATCTCCTCCAGCTCCCGGGACGTCCTCTGGTAGAGCTGCCCGGTCGACGCCTCGCTGCTCTCCAGCAGCTCCCGCTCCGTGCGCAGGGCCGCCAGCTTGAGTTGCTCCGCCTCGATCTCGGCGGACACCGACTCGCCCGCCTTCTGTGCCTCGCTCCGGGAACGCTCCAGCTGCTCGGCGAGGTCGGCCAGCTGAGCCCTGGCCGCCTCGACGGCCTCCTCGGCGGCCTGTCGGGCTTCCTCCGCTTCCTCCGCGCGAGCGTCGGCCTCCTTGGCCCGCTTCGAGGAGTCGATGAAGTCTGCGTTCGCCGCGATGTTCAACTGCTCCAACTTCGCCATCGCCGGGCTGTCGGGCCCATAGTCCAGCAGCGCGACGTCATCGGCGTTGGTCAGCCAGGCCATGCGCTGCATGAGCTGCAGTCCCTGACTCGGGAGGTGAGTGTCCGCCTGCTCCAGCGCGTTCTGCGCCTTGGGCCGGATCTTCCTGTCCACCTTCCGGGTCAGTGCCTTCAGCCGGCTCCGGGCCTCCTGCTTCGCACCGCGCCCATCCCTGCTCTGGACGGCCTGCTCCAGGTCCTTCTTCTCCAGCAGCGCCACGCGCAACTCGTAGGAGGCGTCCGCGGCCTCCCGGGCGCGTGCCCGGCGGACCATCTCGTCCGCACGGTCGTTGACATCCAAACCGAACAGGCCGAACACCCAGGCCCACAGCTTCCGCCAGACCAGGCCGACCAGCAGGAGGGGCCCGGGCTTCCGACCCTCGGGGCGCTTCTCGTCTTCCGCCAGCTCCGTCTCGCCGAGCGCGCTGTGGAGGGGCACGTAGATGACCCAGGCCGCGCCGATCGGCATGGCCGCCAGGAAGGGCGCCGCCCACACGTTCGGGGCGTGCACGATGTTGGCCGCCGCCGAGGCGAACACGAGGCCCCAGGCCGTGGCCCGCATCACCTTGAGCGAGCGGGTCCACCGCTGGCGCGGGTCATCGTTGGCCATCTTGAACATCTGGGAGAACAGCCGGATTTCCAGCACGTCGAACATCGACACGAAACCGATCGCGAACAGGAACGACAGGTTGACCGTGTCCTGAGCGAAGTGCCACAAGCCGTTCAGGGACACCGCGAAGCCGCCGATCAGGGGCTTTGTGTCCATGTGGAGGGGCTTGGGCGGGAGTGGCTGATCCTTCTCCCGGGCGACCGCGACGGCCTCCCGGTGTTCCTCGTCCCGCTTCGCCTGCTGCGCCGAGGACTTGGAGATGACCAGGTAGCCGACGACGAGCAGAGCGATGAGCACGGCGCTACCAGCGGCGACGAACACCCAGGGAGGCAGGTCGCCGACGAACTGCTCGGCGGTTTTGCCCCAGTCGATCGTGTCGAAGTTCACCGGCTCCCCTCCGGGTCGTCTTCCATTCCGCCGGCCAACAGCGCCTGCTCCCGCTCCAGCAGCTGCTCGTACCGTGCAAAGGCATTCGTGCGCAGGTCGTCCTCGGTGTCACCAGAGAGCAAGTCCGGGTGCCTGACCACCAGGTCGACCGCCACCCTGATCACGGTGTTCTCGGTGATCCGGCCGCCGCCCTTGTGGGACCGGGCGCGCATCAGCTCGCGGGCGAGGCTCGACAAGTCGGTGTGCTGGTCCTCTCGCAACGGCACCCACTTGGGTCGCTCGTCGGACTGCTCTTGATGCTTTGCCGAGTTGTCCGCCATCAGATGTCCCCCTTGGGGTCGTGGAGTCGGTGACTCCAAGAGGTTATGGGTCCGGGCGGGCAGCGCTGTGCGCGGTGCGGGCATCCGGTCGCGGACTGCCGAGAATCCCATCCGTCACTCCCTTCTATAGGTGTCGAGATCAACCTAACCTCAACACTCCAAGAGTTCAAGAGTCTTGAACTTCAAGGCTTTGGGGGTTATGTTGGTTCTGCAAACGAGAGAGGGCCAGACGGCTTGCAGGCCCCTGACCCTCTCTCCGGCCGGCGGTTGCAGCCCCCGGCCAACGCCCGGACAGGCGCGTAGGACCGCCTTCCGGATCGGGACACCCCTAGATGGAGGGATTTCCATGAGCCAGTTTGTCAGCAAGAGCTTGATTCCCGCCGCGCGGGTCGAGGTCCTCGACCTCCCCGCCCTTCGGTCGCCTGACTTCCACGAGCAGACGGCCGTCACCGGTGCGCGCCTCGTCGTCGTCGGCCGTATCGCGCCGATGTGCCGCGACTGCCTCGGCTTCGAACGCGTCGTCACCCACACCGGTGTCGTCCTCTGCGTCAACCCCATGCACGCCAAGGACAAGCCGAAGCTGCCGATGCGTCCGACCCCGCACGAGCGGGACGGCCGACAGGACAAGCCGCAGCCGGTCCGTCCGCACTCGCTGCTCGTCGGCTGACGCCGTGGCCTGCATCCAGGACCCCGCCGCGAGCGACGCCCTGAACCGGGCCGAGGAAGCCCGCCGGGACGCCGAGCGCGCCGCCGCACAGGCCGCCGCCATCAGGGAAGCGCGCCAGAACGCCGCCTCGTCCTCACCGACCGGCCACTGAACCACCCCCATCAGCCCGGCCCGGGCGGCAGAGGCACCGCTTCCGCCGCCCGGGCGGGCCGCACCCCGTCTTCTCCTTCCACGGAGGCTTGCTGTGCGCTCCACCTCGAAGATCACCACGACCCTCGCCACGTTCCTGTTCGTCTCCCAGGCCCCGGTCGCTGAGTTCGCCCAGAACCCGGCCCGGACCCGCGAGCTGATCCACGAGACCGCCGACCGTCTCGGCACCCACGGCGCCAACCGCGCGCTCGCCGAGGTCGCTTACGAGTACGGCGAGCACCCCGAGACCGCCGCCGCTCACATGACGGCCTGCCTGAAGGCGGTCGAGGACGCCAGGTTCCAGACCTGCGTCCCCGAGCCGCGTCTGGCGGTGTCCCGATGAAGGTCCCCACCACCGGCAACTTCACCGCCGAGCGCATCACGGCCCTGCTCGCCACCCTCGCCGCCGTCCTGGTCGGCGTCGCGGCCCTGCACCTGGGCGCCGATCTCTTCGACGTCGCCGGCGCCGCGCTCATCGCCTACGTCGTCACCGTCGTCGGCGTCGCCATGAAGGGCCAGCAGAAGCTGAGCCTGGCCAAGATCCTCGCCGCCACCACCAAGGGCGCCCTGATGGGGTCCGTCCTCACCGTCATCTTGCTCATCGGCATCGTGCGGGCCTTCAAGGGGATGGTGTGATGCTGCGCCTGACCGCCCCGCGCGCCCTGGCCACGAAGGTCACCGCGCACGCCACCGGCACCGACGACGCCCGTGAACTGCTGCTCGCCATGGGCATGGCCACCGAGGACACCACCGAGCCCGAGCCGGCCGCGAAGGTGGGCAGCGACTACGTGTCGCCCGCCCAGCGCCGCGTGGAATGGACCCGGAAGGCGGGCGAGATGAACGCCGCCGGCCACACCACCGCCGACATCGCCACGGCCCTCGCCATCGGCGAGAACCTCGCCGCCGAGCTGGTCGGCGACTGGTGGGCGGGGGTGGACCGGTGATCCGCGTCCTGACCACCATCGTCCCCGCCCTGGCCGAGGCCGCCACCAGCGAGGCGCTGGGGGCGGCACGGTGACCACCCATTTCGACCCCGAGATGAACGGCGGTACTCAGCTCGGCCTCTTCGACGAGGAGCAGGACCCTGCCGAGAGCACGGCACCCGCGGCCCCGGCCTCCCCCTGGCCGACGACCGTGGCGCGCCTCAAGGGTCGTCGCGAAGACCCGGAGATCCGGGGGAACGTCACCTACAGCGGCCGCCCCGACGCGGTGGAGGGCTGAGCGGTGAAGCGGCTCACCCGCAAGGCGGAGGAAGCACTGCTTGGGGCCATGCTGTTCCGCCCCGAGGCGTTGTCCTCGATGCGCTGGATCCCGTCGGGCGTCTTCAGCCGCCCGGACCACGCCGCCCTGTGGCAGACCCTCCATTCGATCGACTTCTCCCAGGTCGCCCGCAACGACATCCCGGCCACGGTCACCCAGGCCGTGGCCGGGATCGAGGAGCAGGGCATCCGACACCTGCTCAACCCGTCCCGACTCGCCCAACTGGCCAACGCCTGCCCCGACCCGCGTACCGCGCCGCTGTACGGCGGGATGACGCTGGAGGCGGCGATCCACAGGGCTGTCGAGCACGCCGGTGAGGAATTACGGCACACGGTCCGACGGACCGAGACCGACCAGGTCCTGGCGGCGCTGGAGCAGGCCGACAGGACCGGGCAGCGGATCGCCCAGCTGGACGCCGCATGGAAGGCCGCGCCGGAAGTGGTTCGCAACCTGCTCGACACCCAGCCCACCCAGCCCGTCGCCCCAGTGCCGCGCACCGCGCGGGCGCGCACCGACCTGCAGGCGGAGGCGGAGACCGTCGCCTCGCTGCTCTACCAGCCCCGCCAACTGGACGAGGTCACCCGGTGGCTGAGCGACCAGGACTTCTCTCACCCGGAGCTGTCAGCCGTCTACCGGGCGATGGTCACGCTCGACGAACGGCACGCGCCGATCGACCCGCTGACCGTCGCGTGGGAGGCCCAGCGTCACCCTGGCCCCCAGCCCAGCGAGCAGGTCTTGGCCGAGCTGGAGAAGGGCGGCACCCCCGGCACCGCCGCCTACACCGGCGAACAGGTCCTGCACACCGCCGCCCTGGACCGGATCGACCAGGCCGGGCACGACATCCGCAACTACGCCCGGCACCCCGCGCTCGCCCCCGGCGCCCTGGTCGACCACGCCGGGCAGGCCCTGCAGCCGGTCATCGCCGATCACGAGCGCGTACGGCACGCCGACCGAGAGCCGGAGCCCGACAAGGAGCCCGCCCCAGGCGCTCCCGCCACCCCGCCCGAACTTCCTTCACCCGAAGCCGAGATGGAGATGGACCTGTGAACAGCCCCCAGCCCGTGCCGTTCGATCCGACCGAGTACCTCCTCGCCCGCGAGCAGCAGATCACCGCCCCGTATCTGCCGGGCGTCGAGCCGCTGCCGCCCGTACGCTCCACGGCCCGCATGCTGTGGGAGCACTTCGGTCGCATCGCCCCGGGCCTCGTCACCAGTACGGCCACCGCGCTGGCGGGGGCGTGGCACGAGCAGCTGCCCGACGGCTCCACCCAGCCGCTGTGGATCGGCGGTCTGCTGACCGCGCTCACCGGCGCGGCCGGGATCATCTCCGCCGCCAAGCCGAACAGCGAGGCGGAGGTCACCCGGTTCGCCTTCGGCGCGGCCGGGGTGACCGCGCTGCTCGGCATCGCTGCTTGGACACCGGACTGGGCGCTTCGGGGCCTGATGTGGCTGCTGGGCACCGCCGCCGTCTATGCCGTCTGCGCGCCGCTGTGGCGCGGAGACCTCCGCAGGGATCGCGAGCAGCGGCACGAACGAGTCATGGCTGAGACCGAGGGACGCACTCAGGTGACCCTCGCCATGATCGAGGGCCAGACGCGAGCCGCCGAGGCCCAGTGGGCGTACCGCACCGAGGTGGCCCGGGTCGAGGCGATCAGCAAGACCGTCGAGGGCCTGGTCGCCGCGAGCGAGGCCCGCGAGAACCGGGCCGTGGCCCCTGGCGACGAGCTGTCCGTTGCAGCCCTGCTCAAGGCCGCCGGCCACCAGGCGCCGGTCGAGCTGACCGCCGCCGAGCGCGAGGAGCAGACGGAGGGCGCCGCGTGAACGCCGCCCAGCTCGTCCACAACGGCTTTCCCCCGGAGGAGGCCGCCGCCATCGCCGATGCCTGGAACGGGCTTTACCCCGCTATCCGCAGCGAGCTGGACCAGCGCGTGAAGTCCGCCACCGCCTTCGGAGCGGACCCCACCCGACTCAAGGACCTGCGCCGGGAGCTGGGCCAGCTCGACCGATGCACGCACCGCGCCTGCACCCAGTCCCCGCCCGGGTTCAGCCCGCATGCCGACCTCCGCCGCATCCAGGACGTCATCCGGCTCCTGCCCGACGACCTCGCCGGCGACGCCCACCGACTTGCCGCCCTGCTCGCCGACCGTGCCCTCGTCCAGCGCGCGCTCGCCACCGCCGAGCGCTCGCCGACCGTGCCCTCGTCCAGCGCGCGCTCGCCACCGCCGAGCGGTACGCCAACACCGACCGAACGGGAGAAAACCGATGACCGACACCCCCAGCACCCCGACCGACCCGGAAGCCGCCCACCGCGAGCAGGCCGCCGCCGCGGTACTGCCCGTGCTCACCTCCCTCGCCCATCAGGCCACCACACTGGAGCAGGCCAGCGACAACGGCGAGCAGATCACCCCGAACAGCGTCGTCTCCTACGAACTCACCGCGCACCACGCACAGCACCTGATCGCCGCCGGCGGACTGACCGCCGACGACGTCAAGACCGTCGCCGCCGAGCACGGCGGCGCCCAGGCCCACGCCGACACCGAGCGCGCCCTCGATCACGCCACCCACACCCGCGCCTACAAGGCGACCCCGCCGCCCCAGGCCGAGCAGGACACGGACGTCGAGGAGGAGATCGACCTGTGAGCGACTGGTGCGACCGCATCACCGACGGCTGCGGACCGCTCCTGGACGGCCGGACCAGGGATGAGTCCCCCCGCACCCTGGAAATCGCCCGGTAAAAACCGACTTCGGCATGGCCATGTGACAGACCACCAGCAGCCCCGGCGGAAAGCATCCGCCGGGGCTTTTCGCGGTGAGTACGGTGCTGACATGCAGATCAACGGGGCGGGACAGCAACAGCGCGGCCACGTACTACTCATCGCCGGAGACGCTGCCGTACGACGCCGCACCGTCCAGGTCGAGCCCAGCGCCAACCTCGCTGCTTTTTCGATCGTGCCCGTGCCGGTCCTGCTCGGCAGCGACGCCCCCACCGACACCACGTACCTCGACGGGGTCCGCGACCAGAACGCCCTGCTGATGAGGCTGCGCACCGCTGCCTCCGCCCCCGGCCCGCTGCTGATCTACCTCTCCGGCCGACTGACCGTCGACCGCCGTGGGCAGCAGCTCTACCTCGCGCTGCCGGGCACCACCGCCTCCACCACCCGCTACACCGCCCTGCCCTGGGAATGGCTCGGCGCCGAACTGCGAAGCCGCCCCGTCGGCCTGACCACCGTGATGTTCGACCTTGCCGCGGACAAAAGCGCCTGGCCCCTGCTGCAGGAGTACGGAACGCTGCCCGCCTCGACCTCCGCCGATGTGTACGGCGTGATCGCACCCCCCGGATTTGCCGGCAGCGCAGGCGTCAGCCCGTACACACGAGTCTGGATCGACCAGCTGCGCCGCAACCCCGACCGGCCCGCCAACTCCCGGATCCACGCCCTCACCATCGCCGCCGCCCAGCTCCCGCCGGGCAGCATGGTCCTGCCGTCCACCCCGCAGCTCGACGCGCAGTCGGTCGAGCCCCGGCCGCCGATGACAAACGTGCAGCGGCTGCTTGCCGGGGACACCACCCTCCTGGCCCGCCTGCGTAAGCCCGAGCCGCAGCCGCCGCGCCGCTCCGACGAGGTCCCGTGGGACGAGGCTGTCGGCTACGACCAGATGCCTTCCGCCTCGCACCAGCGGGTTGAGGAGACCCACCACCCCGTACGGGCCAGCGCCCACCCGCCGCACCCGACGGCCCCGGCGGCGCCGCAGCAGACCCCGCCGCCCGCGCAGCGAGCAGCCGTGCCGCCGGCCGCCGTCCGGCCGGTGATGCCTCCGGCCCCGACTCCGGAGGCTCCGGCGCCAGTTCCTCAGCAGCCTCCGGTGGCCCAGCAAGACCCTCGCCCGCACATCTACGCCCTTGCACAGGCCCGGCGGTTCAACGAGTCCATGCAGCTCGCTCAGGCGTGGGAGACCCACACGCTGCAGACGTACGGCATCCACTCGCCGCAGGCCACCCAGTGGCTAGAGATCCGCGCGGACCTCGCGAAGATGTCCGGGAAGGACCTGCTTGCCACACAGCTGTGGATCGCGGCGGCCCGGACCCGCCTTGCCCACCAGTCGCCGGACGCCCCTGAAGTGGTGGACGCTGCCCGCAGCGCTCACCACTGCTGGGAGCAGATCACCGATCCCGCCGAGGGACGTAGCACCGGACCGGAACTGATCAACCTGCTGCGGCAGCTTCCCACCCTGGACGCCCGGCACCTGCCCGCCGCTCAGCGGCGCCTGGAGTACCTGAACACCGCGCCGAGCGGACGACGCTGACCCCGCAGGGACCTCTGCGGTATCGCTTCGGCGGGCGCCGTACGCGCTGCAGAGAACCGGGGCGTATCACCGGCGGACTGCCCTTGCCGCGCGCTACGGTGAGAGAGGCCGCACCGCGTCGGCCCGACTCCGAGCCGGAACCGCCCACGCCGGGACGGCGACGAGGACAAGGGGCTCAAGCCTCACGCGAAGTCAGCACCGCCCCGTAGGGCTCCTCGTGGTCCACATGGTCCACCGACGCCACGGCGGCCGACGCGTGGGGCCCGCCGCCGGGAGAGCGACCGGTCCATGACCATCGACAAGCACGGCAAGCGCGCCGCCCGCGAACTTGCCGCGCGCGAGGGCATCTCGTACACCGCCGCCCGTCGACGCCTCACCACCGCGAAGGCCGCTGCCGACGACCACCAGGACGAGGCGCCGGCCCCGGCCGCCACGGAGGCACCCCGGTACTGGGTGAAGGAGTCCACCCGGCGCTACGCGGAGGAGCTGCGCAGCACCCCGGGCACCGCGTCGGCGGACGGGCACACCGGGTGGGAGTGCGACGAGGGCGCCTCGCTGATCGTGGAGGCGAACACCCCGGGGCCCGGGATGCTCGGCACGCACCACGGCGTCATCTACGCGTGCGCCGCTCACCGGGACGCGGCCGTGGAGCGCATCACGGACGGCGGGTACGACGTCGACCCCCGCCCGGCTCCGCCGGGACACCGGTGGAATCCGTGGCCGTGCGGCCACGTGACCGCACGCAACGCGTCCCTGGCGTCCCTGGCGGAGCAGACACCGCAGTAGTACGGGCCGGGTGCCCGGCTTCGTCAGACGGCGAGGCCGGGCACCCCGGCGACGTCCTCGCCGGGCGAGAGGCACTGCGGGTCCTGGGTCAGCTGGGCTCGATGCCGAGCCACCGCCATCGTTCCGACGCGGCGCCCTTGGCCGGGTTCGGCGGGATGAAGCCGACCGGGTAGGGGGCGGTTCGTGGCGCGCGTCCGGGGGCGGTCTGCAGCACCACGTGGTACGCCCCGACGGGCCTGTCGTCCTCGCCCAGGGGCCACAGGCCGACCAGGTCCGTGTCCCCGTCGGCCGTCTCCGCCCAGACCTCTAGCTGCGGGCCGTCCTCCCTGCCGGTCTGCAGCCAGGTCACCCCGAGCAGCGGCCATCCAGCAGCAGCCTCCCCGGCGAGCGTAGTGATCGCCTCGATGTCGTCGGCGAGCTTCGCCCACACCCTGGCCCGCTGTTCGGCCGCCTCGATCCGGCGCACGTCCTCGTCGTTCTGGACGACCTTGCCGTACACCCGCCGCGCCATGTAGTCGGCGTGCTCGGCCATCTCCCGCAGTTCGGCGGGCGTCTTGCCCTCCGCCTCGGCGCGGGCGTTGGCGGTGACCTGCCGCATCATCCCGGGGCTGGTGTAGGTGCGGGTGCCGTCCGGTTGGGTGTGCAGCTTCGCCTCGTGCGCCGTGTAGTCACCGGTGGAGCGGGCGAAGGCGTCGCGCAGCTGCTCGGCGGCGAGCCGGTACATGTCCCTCAGGACCGGGAGGGAGCCGACCGGTTCGCCGGCGGCCGTGCGTGCCTCGACCTCGGCGTAGTCCTCCCACAGGGCGCGTCGGCCCAGTTCGCCGAGGCCGCTGGCGGCCGGGTGCACCCAGCGGCCGTCGACGGCGCTGCGGAACCCGTCCTCGGGCTCCAGCGTTCCGTCGACGACGCGACCGATCGGACGACCTGCGTAGTCGACGACGGTGGCCGCCAGTTCCTCGGCCCGTCGGCGGGCCGAGGCTTCGTCGTATCCGGCAAGGAACTCCACCCGGAAGTGGGCCCGCCAGTACGTCAGCTTGACCCCGTCGGGCAGCGGACCGCGCTCGGCGTCGAGCTCGGATACCCACCGCTGCAGGTCCTTCTCGGTCAGCCCGCGCCCCTGCTCGATCCTCCGCGCGGCCCGGTCCAGCGTCTGGCAGTAGTCGGCGACGTGCGCCTGCTCCCAGGCGCCGTAGTGCTCACCGCGGGTGCCGAGGTGCGCGAACACGCCGCGCGGGTAGTCCGCCTCCAGGCGCCGGCGCTCTTCTTCGCTCAGTGCGCCCGGGGCAAGCGGGTCAAGCTCGTGGCGGTACCCGCGCTCCGCCACCTCGTCCGAGGACGCGTTGCCGATCTCCCACGTCATGTGCAGCAACGGCTCGTCGCCGCGGCGGTGGATGGGGCTGCGCATGTACAGCGAAAGTCGGTGCCAGGCGTCGTCGGCGTTCAGGGCGGCTGCCCGGGTCTCGATGACCGCGTTCCAGATGCGCACCTCCCCGCCGGCCCGCATCCGCTCCCACCACTGGACCTCCTCCCACTCCTGGCGTGCGCGGCGGGTGTCCCAGTCCCAGTCGTCCTTGTCCGCGAAGGACGCGGCGTGTGCCTTCGCGTCGGCGACTCCGAGCGCGTTGAGCTCGGCCGGGGACAGCCCGGCGGTCTCGCGGCGCAGCGCGGTGGTGAACTTCTCGCCCTGGCGGGCGGCGGCGCGGGCCTTCTTGCCCGCGGTGCTCTGCTTCTTCGGCGACATGGCGTACTCCGTGACGCGGCGGTCCCCCACGCTCCCGCCGGCCGTGTACGTCGAGGTCACAGGCAGGTCTTCTCGCTTCGCGGGCCCCAAGAGACCTTGGCCGACTGTGCCCCGGGCGGCGTGGGCGTGGGAGGCGGCAGCGAACGGCGGTACGCGTCTAGCCGTACGGACACGGTAGCGCTCGCCACTGACAGGGCGCCGAGAAACGGCGAGCGGCCCCGTGGACAGTTCCACGGGGTCGCTGAGGCGGGGCGGTTCAGGAGCGGTAATACGGATGAGGGGACTACTCAGCGGGCGCGGTGGTCAGAGCAACCGGCGGCGCCTGGTCGAGAACCGCCCGCCGCAGCTGCTCCAGCTTGGGGGGCAGCTTGTTCAAGCCGTACCGGGAGCGCCCCTCCGAGTAGCTCGTCGTCAACCCCTTCTCTTCCAAGGGCACGCCGGCGGGCCGCAGGGTGGCCTGACCGTCGTTGTCGAGGACGCCGTCGTGGTTGGGACGCAGGCTCACCCACAACTTGCTGGTGCCATGGGTGCGCGCGACGAGTTGCGCGCGCAGCGGCAGCCACTGGGCGAGCGCCGCGGTGCTCAGCGTCGACAGCTCGAACCAGTCACCGTCCGCCTGACCGTCGCCGTGCTGGGGACGGCGGTCTACGTACACCGCCCCGGGGCGCAGGCTCGACAGGCGCATTGCCACCAGCTCCCCCGACCGGGGCGCCGCGTCGAGCACCAAGGAAAGCACCGCAGTGAGCCGGATCCGGCCCGGCGTCATGTGGCCGCCGAGGTCCTGGTCGAGCTGACGCCTCAGCGCCGCCAGATCTCCGAAGGCGGGGGTGGGCTGGGGCGACACCCGGCCTCCGACGCCGAGCCGCAGCGTCGGCAATCCATACGCCTCGCGCAGCAGGTCCAGGCACTGCGTCCGTGCCTCGTTGGTTGCCTCTGAGGTCGGCGGGTACCCGCCCTGCACCCGGCGGGCCCGCAGCACGCCGGACTCGGCGAGCCGCTTGTACGGCGCGAGCGCGTCTTCCCCGAGGAGGCGCCGCAGGCTGCGCCGGGCACCTACGGGCAGCGCGCCCCGGTCCAGGGCCCGCTGCAGTTCTCCGCGGACCATACCGAGCTGACGCCGCCTCGCCTCGCCGACCCGCAGGTCGCCGAGGAACTGGTCAAGCGCGGTGATCGAGGGGAAGGGATCCGGCACGCACCCGATTGTGGCCCACAGGCGCCGGCCGCGCCTGGGGCGCGGAGTTTCTCGGCCCTCTGACCCCCACATACGCGTGCGCGCACGAGGGTTCTGCCTCCGGGGCTGCCGCTAGAGAGGAGCTGGTGGGTCAGCCGTTCCACCATTGGTACACGATCACGCCCACGACAAACACGGCCCCGATCTTCAGCGTGCCTTTGATGCCGAACAACCTGACGAGCATGTAGTCCCCCTCTGTCGTCGATGCGGGATCGCTCATTCTCCCGGCCGCCGCTGTACGGCGGGTGGGAATGGCCGGATCCCGTTCTGTTCGCTCACGAAGGCGACTTCGGAGGGCTGTGGCTTCCGTGAGCCCGGCCCGATTCTCATGTCCCACAGCGGAGACGGGCCACCTCGGTGGCAGCCCGCACGGTTCCCTTAATCTCGGTGCGGGCGGTGACGGGAAGCCGGAGAATCCGGGTCCATGAACACGGAACTGCCCCTTCGGCGCTTCGGCCCCCAGTTCGTGGCCGAACAGATTCAGCGCTACGGCAAGCGCCCGCCGGAGAATCGGATGCTCTCCTATGACCAGGCGGTACTGGACGAGTACGAGCCCTGGCGGATCTGGCTGGACGAGCAGCTTGCCCTCCTGCCAGAGGCAGACGCCGCCGCCTTCGCCACGAACCTCTGGCGTGACCAGAACTTCTGGCCCGACTTCATCGAGCTCGCCGCCGGCGCGGCGCTGCGGCGGCGAGGCTTCAGCCTGGAGTACGAGCGGCAGTGGGGCACACAGACACCGGACTGGACCGTCGTCGGCGAGAACGGCGAGCCGGCTGCCCTGGTCGAAGTCCTTACCCACAGTCCCCAGAAGGGGACGACCGCGAGGATAAGGGCGTGGCACGGACTGGTCGAGCGCCTCAAGCAGATACCGGTCCCCGTCGTCCTGACGGTGCACGGCGACCCCTCAGGCCCGCTCCCCACCCCGGACGCGCGTACCTCGAAGAAGATCGCCCAGGACCTGCGCCGGGCGCTTCTCTCCCCTCTTGTCCACCAAGCCGTCTTCCGGAGCGAGGGCTACACCTTCCTGCTGCGGGCCGACCCTCGCACGGGCCAGGCCATGAAGCCCCCAGGGATGAGCACGATCCTTCTCCCCCCAAGCAACATGGCCGGTGTCGTCTCAGCGGAGCCGGTCACCGCCGGGATCGAGAAGAAGGTCAGCAAGTACCGGGCGCTCGCCCAGGAAGCCGGACTCCCGCTGATCGTGGCCGCCGGCGCCGACAAGTTCACCGGCCTCCAGCTCCAGCACCTCGACGACCTGCTCCAGGGCAACGCCACGATCAGCGTGCAGTTCAACTTCGGAGACTCGTTCATTCACCACCCCGTCGAGGTCAACCCACTCAACCCGCCCCGCTGGACCATGCCCCCTGAACTCGCTGGCGTCCTCTGGGTGGACAACGAGTTCCCCTTCACCACCGCCTGGCGTCCCAACCCCGCCGCGGCAACCCCCGCGCCTTCCGCGCTCGCGGTCCAGGAGACGGATTCGGCTCACCCGGTCATGGCCAACACGGCAGCGGCCGAAGAACGGGTTGCCTGACGCCTGTATCCAACGGGGTATCAGATCGCGCGGCGTCCTTGTGTGCTTCGTACGGTGGCTGTAAGGACGCCCCTCAGGACGGGTGTACCGACGAGCCGGTCCTGCGTCCCGCACGTGCGCGGGACCGGCGTCCTGAGAACGAGGGCCCGTGGGGGTCCCGCTACCGGAGCCGAACTTCCATGCCCTTGGGGAATTGTCAGTACCGACCTATATCGTCTCTTGTATGAATGAAATGGACGCTCAGGCAGCTGCCCGCTGGATGCTGGGACAGGTCACCAACACCTCGGGTCGCGAGCTGTACCAGGTGGACGCGGCGGAGCACATTAAGAAGCACTTCGGTTCCGGGCTGACATACACGAACGACAACGGCAACCTCGCCATAGACAAGACTGTCCTCTCAGCCTTTCGTGCGATCAGCAAGGACACGGTCGTGTGGGAGCGAGGGGAGAAGTGCTGGCGCCAGCGCACCGGTTCCGACCCCCAGGGGGCGAGGCAGACTGATTAACCGCTCTTCCCCCCGCTTGATGCCTTGCAAGAAGCCCCGGACCCAAACAGGTCCGGGGCTTCCTCGGCACGAGCTCCCATCAGCCAGACAGTGGTCGGCGCGGGGGCGGGACGGCCCGCAGCAACTCCCACAAAGGCCGTGAGCCGCTGGCCCAGTCGCCAAGCATGCTGCGGTCGACGAGGTGCAGCCGCTGGGAGCGGGCGAAGTCGAGAGCAGGCTTGGAGAACCGCCCGTTGGTGACGAGAACGACGACGTCGCCGTTGTGGACGGGTCGGCCGGTGCCGTTGAGGACCTGTAGGTCCGGGGTGCCCACGGCCGCTCCGGACAGGCCGTTCTTGCGGTGCTTGCACTGGATTACCCAGCGCCGTCCGTAGGGGTCGGTGGCCTTCACGTCCGCGCCGTTGTCTCCGGCACCGCCGACCTGTACCGCGTTCGCGCATCCGTCGCGCTGCATCAGATCCCGTACCGCGTGCTCGAACTGCCGGTGATGCAGCGCGTCCAGCTGCGTCAGCGCGTACCGCAGCCCCTGGGCGCGCACCCGCTCCCACCGGGCGGCCCGTTGCTTGGAGACCGTCCAGGCCGCGGCCACCCCGGCAGCGAGAAGAAGCAGAATGACCGGCACCCACGGGTAGGCGCGGACGAAGTCCACCACCGCCGCGAGTACCACCCCCGCGATGACGAGGCCGCCGAGGGCCAGGAAGAGCTGATTGCTGCCGTCAGCCTTCCGCGAACGCCGCCGACGGGCCGGGCGCCGGCTCATCGCCCGTCTCCGTTCCGGTCCCACTTGATGGGGTACGACACGGTGGGCACCGGACGCGGCGCGGTCTGCTTCCACCCCGGCCAGCGAATCGGGTACGACACCGTCGGGTCCGGGCGAGAGGTCGGCTTATCCCACGCGGGCCACTTGACCGGATACGTCACGCCCGCCGAGGACCGCGGGGCAGGTAACCGTTCGCCGCCGCCTGTTGCGCTGCCCGTCGAGGTGGCGGAGCCGCCGAAGATGAAGACTGCCGCCACGATCCCGACTGCCAGCATGGTCTGCTGGTTCGTCCCGGCCGGCGCTCTCCAGTACGCCCGCACCTGTGTTCCGTCCTGCTTGGTATATCCCCTGACGAACGGCAAGGCCGAAGCCCCCTCCCCTTGGTCAATCGCGCGCTCCCCGCGCAACCGACCAATGTAGGTGCCGCCACTGACAGTGGGTCATTCCTCGGCCACTCTTCGTGATCTTGGGAGGCTTCAGGCAGGTCACACGTCGTTGGTTCGCTCGAACCGTCCTGAAGGTCGGCATGTAAAGCGGGCCGCCCGCACGAGTGTGGGGGCGGCCGCAGTCAGGACGGAGTGACAGTCGGAGCTGGGTGCCTCGACCATCAAGCAGGGACACCCTCCTGCTACCTCTGACGCCTGTTCTTCCTGTTATTCCATGCGATGGGCACGATGCCGAGGAGGGCGACCCAGGCTGGCGCCCCAAGTAGAGGGGCCAAGGTCAGCGCGATGAACCACGGCACCTCGTGTGAGTAGTAAGGGCCGAGGTTCTCTTCGAGCCACGGGTAGACCGCCGCCCACGCCAGTGCGACCCCCCAGTAAGCGGCCTGTAGCGCGGCCGCAATGTTCTTGGTCATGTAGAAGAATCTTTCTGTTCAGTATTGACATTCCTTCAGACATTGGGATAGCCTCCTGATGTTGACATTAAAGGTACCTTAGGTCTGATTCGTGACATCTGGTCACATGACCATGGTATCATACCTGTCAAGTTTTGTCATGCCCAACTTCCCTTCCAGGGAGTCGGCCTGACGGAGAAGCGGATGGGGCCGACACCAGTACCGGTGCGTCCACGCAGGCTCCGATCATCCGAATACATACCAAATACATACCGAAAACCAAACCATGGGGAAGCTCTCTACGGCGACGGCGACTCCCAAC
>NZ_JBFBBC010000021.1:0-89603 GCF_040689545.1 Streptomyces sp. NPDC051180 | reverse complement strand
ATGCGGTCCATGTGCCCCTCCCCAGACGGATGCTGTCCTTCCGTCATTCGAAGGGGGCGGGGCGACATCCCCTTGTCGAGTACAGAACATCCACGCCCCGCCCTTCCCCGGCGCCCGGCCCGCCGTCCTCGGCACCGCCGCCACCGTCGTGTCGCTGCTGATCCTGGTGGCCCTGGGCGAGGCGACCGGCCATCTGCTCATGATCGCGCCGCTCGCCGCCACCGCGATGATCGTCTGCAGCACCCCCGCCCTGCCCCCGGCCCAGCCCCGGGGCGTCATGCTCGGCCAGGTCGGCTCCGGTGTCCTCGGCCTGCTCGCCGTCGCCGCCTTCGGCCACTCCCTCTGGGTGGCCGCCGTCGCCGCCGGCCTCAGCGTCGGACTCATGCTGCTGCTGCGGGCCGTCCACGCGCCCGCCGCCGCCACTGCCGTCCTCGCCGTGCTCCAGGACCCGGAGCCCCTGCGCTTCCTCGTCCTGCTCGCCGTCGGCAGCGCCCTCCTGGTCGCCGTGGGCGTCGTCGCCTCCCGCCTCGGCGCGATCGGCAAGTACCCGACGTACTGGTGGTGAACCACCCGCCCCGGCCGTGACCCCCGTCCAGCGCGCACACCCGCGCGTCGACCCCAACGGAGCGCCCATGCAACGAGACAGACTGCTCGTCAGCTGCGAGCAGGTCATGGAAGGGCTGCGGAACCCCGCGGCCCGCGACACGGACACCGTCGTCGTCGAGATCACCGAAGGCGGCAGCACCCAGGGCCGGGTCCCCGGTTCCGTCCGCCTGGACTGGACCGGCGACCTCCAGGACCCGGTACGGCGGGACGTCATCGGCCCCGAGGCGTTCGCCGCACTCCTCGGCAGGCACGGCATATCCGCCGACCACACCGTCGTCTTCCTCAGCGGCAACAACAACTGGTGGGCCGCCGCCGGATACTGGCAGTTCGCCCTCTACGGTCACCGGCGGCTGCGGCTCCTCGACGGCGGCCGGCTCCGCTGGGAGGAGCTCGGCGGCCCCCTCACCCAGGAGACCCCGGAGCGGCCGCCCGTCGACTACCCCGTACCCTCCCTCGACGAGACCGTCCGGGCCCGCCGCGAGGACATGCTCGACCACATCGGCCGCCACCAGCTCCTCGACGTGCGCTCCCTGGAGGAGTACCTCGGCCGGAGCAACACCCCGCCCGGCGTCCCCGAGGACCTCGGCGTGCGGTGCGGCCACGCGCTCTCCGCCGACCACATCCCCTGGAACACCGCCGTCCGCCCCGACGGAACCTTCCGCGACCAGGAGGAGCTGGCCCGCGCCTACGCCGGCGTCCGCACCGACGCCCCGACCGTCGTCTACTGCCGGGTCGGCTGGCGCTCGGCGCACAGCTGGTTCGTCCTGAGCGAACTCCTCGGCCTGCCCGACATCCGCAACTACGACGGCGCCTGGCGGGAGTTCGGCTCGCTCATCGGCGCCCCCATCGTCAACGGCCCCCAGCCCTGGGGCCCCGACGGCATCCCGGCCGTCGTCGCCCAGCGGACCCCGGAGGTCACCGCCCGTGCCTGACGTCACCGTCTTCCGCGACGTGTTCCGCAACGGCTTCGACCAGACCGACCTGCCCTGGGTCCCCTGGGCCGAACCCGGCCGCGTCGGCGTCGAGTACGTCGTCCTCTGGGGCCCCGACCCCGCGGCGGACGAGGACTCCGCCTCCCTGCTGCTCCGCTTCCCGCCCGGCGCCCACGGCGACTTCCACGAACACCTGGGCCACGAGCTGATGCTCGTGCTCGACGGCACCCTCGACCACAGCGACGGACGCCGCTTCCACCGCGGCGACCTCGTCGTCGAGGAACCCGGCACCCGCCACCAGATGTCCAGTGCCACGGGCTGCACCGTCCTCGCCGTCCGCGCCCGCCCCGCCGCCCCGCGCACCCCGCAGGACGGCGAGATCACCACCGGCGTCGGAGCCGGCGTCCCGGCCCCCTGACCCGTCCGCACACCCCGAGGCCACCGGGCGCACAGGCCCGGCGGCCTCGCTCCGTACCCGCGCCCGTCCCGAACGCCCGCCCGTCCGCACGCCTTCCGGAGAGACGCCATGACACCGCCCACACGGCCCCAGTCCCTGCGCAGTCCCGAGCCCTCCCGCCGGGTCCTGCTCACCACCGGTTCCTCCGACGCGCACACCTGGAACCTGGTCCACCTCCAGCTCTTCCTGGAGGAGCACGGGCACTCGGTGCTCAACCTGGGGCCCTGCGTCCCCGAGCGGCTGCTCGTCGACAGCGCCCGGATGACCAGCCCCGACCTCGTCGTGCTCTCCTCCGTCAACGGCCACGGCCACCAGGACGGGCTGCGCGCCGCCCGCGCCCTGCGCGCCGACCGCGCGACCCGGTCCGTCCCCATGGTCATCGGCGGACTCCTCGGCATCTCGCCGGAGGGCGCCGCCGCCCGCACCGCCGAACTCCTCGACGCCGGATACGACGAGGTCTACGCGGACGGCACCCCGCCCACGGCGCTGCTGCGCCGGCTCGCCGGACTCGGCGGCGCGTGTACGGGGCGGGCCGCGGCTTGACGACGTCCGCCCCGCCCCCGCCCCCGCACGCCCCCGGAGACCTCGGCGCCCACGTCCGCGCCGCGGCCGAGGCCGGCGAACTGGTCGTCCAGCCCCGGATGGGCATGGTCGGGTCCCGCGAGATGGCCGCCGGAGTCGCCGCCGTCGCGGCCCTGCCGGAACGCACCGTCGCCACCCTCACCATCGACAGCTACACCCGCGTCGGCGACCACGCCGCCGCCACCGCCGCCCTGCGCGGCGGCCGGCCCCTCAACGGGTTCCCGCTCGTCAGCCACGGCCCCGCCACCACCGCACGCGTCGCCGCGGCGGCCGGCCGCACCACCCCCGTCCAGGTCCGGCACGGTTCGGCCGACCCGATGGCGATCTTCCGCACGATGACCGCCGCCGGCCTCGCCGCCTCCGAGGGCGGCCCCGTCTCGTACTGCCTGCCCTACGGCCGCACCCCGCTCGCCGAATCCGTCGCCGCCTGGCGCGAGTCCGTCGCCTACCTGACCGAGGAGAGCCGCGCGCACGGCCGCCGCGCCCACCTGGAGTCCTTCGGCGGCTGCCTGCTCGGCCAGCTCTGCCCGCCCTCGCTGCTCGTCGCCGTCTCCGTCCTGGAATGCCTCTTCTTCGCGGCCCACGGGGCGACCAGCGTCTCCCTCAGCTACGCCCAGCAGACCCACCCGGCCCAGGACGCCGGAGCCCTCACCGCGCTGCGGCTGCTCTCCGACGAGTTCCTGCCGCCGGCCGTGGACCGCCACATCGTGCTCTACACCTACATGGGCGTCTACCCGAGGACCGTGCCCGGCGCCCGGCTGCTGCTGCGCCGAAGCGCCGAACTGGCCGTCCGGGGCGGCGCGCAGCGCCTCATCGTGAAGACCGAGACCGAGGCGCACCGCATCCCGACCGTCGCCGAGAACCTGACCGCCCTGCGGATCGCCGCGGCCGCGGCCGCCCGGACCCCCCGTGGCGCCGGCACCCCCGGGGCCGGTGCGCGGGCCGGCCGGGGAGGTCAGGCCGACGCGGACGCCGAAGAGGTGCTCGTCGAGGCCCGCGCCCTTGTCACGGCCGTCCTCGACCTCTCCGACGACATCGGCGCCGCCCTGCTCAAGGCGTTCGACCGGGGCCTGCTCGACGTGCCGTTCTGCCTCCACCCGGACAACCGGGGCGCCGTCCGTTCCACCGTCGCACCGGACGGGCGCCTGCAGTGGACCGACCTGGGCGCGCTTCCGCTGCTCACCACCAGCAGGAGGACCACTCCGATGACTTCGCGACAGCTCTCCGGCATGCTCGACCGGGTCGCCCGCGAGCACGACCGCGCGGCCGGCACGGACGACGACCGGGAACCGGCTGTCCCCGGACCCGGGAACCGCCTCCGGGCCGGGGGGCGGGCCGAGGCACACGACCAGGCCCAGGACCACGTCCCGGACCACGTCCCGGACCGGGCGACGGACCGGGCCACGGGTCCGGCCCGGAGACACGACCGGGCCCCGTCGCCGACGGCGGCCCCCGGCCGGGAGCCCGCGCCGGACCCCGTACGCCGCGGCGCCCCGGCGGAGCCCGCGGCCCCGCTGCGGATCGCGTTCGTCGGCATGGGCCCGCGCGGTCTCTCCGTACTGGAGCGGCTCGCAGCCCGCTGCGCCGAGGAGGCGCCCGGACGGCCGGTGGAGGTGTACGCGGTGGATCCGTACGAGGCGGGGGCCGGTCGGATCTGGCGGACGGACCAGTCGCCCTGGTTCCTGATGAACACCCCCGCCCAGGAGGTCACCATGTTCTCCGGGCCCGCCGACGACGGGCCGCACCGGCCCGGCGCCGGACCCACCCTGGGGGAGTGGTGGGCGGAGGACGACCCGGCGGACGCGGCACCCGAGGGGTACGCGCCGCGCGCCGTCTACGGCCGCTACCTGACCCACGTCATGCGGCGGATCGAGGAGACCCTGCCGCCCTCGCTCACCGTCCACCGGGTCCCGGCCCGGGTGATCTGCGCCGACCGCGTGCACGGGGACGGACCCGGAGCGCACCGGCTGCGGCTCGACCGCGGGGACGTCCTCACCGTCGACCGGGTGGTCCTCGCCACCGGCCACCCCGTGAACGAACCCGACGCGGACCAGCGCGCCTGGCAGCGGTTCGCGCGCGAGCACAGCACCCCCGCCCGCCCCGTCCGGCACATCGCCGGCGGCTCGGCGAGCGAGATGCCGCTCGCCGAGATCCCGGCGGGCGCGAGCGTCGGCATCGTCGGCATGGGACTCACCTTCTACGACATCCTCACCGAGCTCACCCTCGGCCGGGGCGGCGTCTTCACCGAGGGCGGCGAGGGACTCCTCTACCTGCCCAGCGGCAAGGAGCCCCGCATCCTGGCAGGCTCCCGAGGCGGCGTGCCGCTGCTCACCCGGGGCGCCAACCAGAAGGGTCCCGCCCACCGCTACCGGGCCCGGCTGTTCACCGCCGAGCGGATGGCCGCCCTGCGGTCGGCGGCGGCGCCGGTCGACTTCGAGCGGTCCGTCCTGCCCTGGCTGCTGGCCGAGGTCAACCTCGTCCTCCTCGCCACCCGGATCCGCCGGGCCCACGGTGCCGACGCGGCGGCCGAGTTCACCGAGCGCGGCGTCGAGGCCCTCGCGGACCGGCCCGACCTCCGGCTCCTGCAGGGGCTGGCCGCCGCACACCGCGTCGACCCGCGGCCGCTCACCGGCCTGGACGCGCTGGCCCGCCCGTTCGGCGGCCGGCACTTCGGCTCCCCGGCCGAGTTCCACAAGGTGCTCACCGACTGGCTGCGCAGCGACCTGGCCGAGGCGCGCCAGGGGAACGCCGACGGCCCCCTCAAGGCGGCCGCCGACGTCCTGCGGGACGTCCGGCAGACGATCCGCTCGGTCGTCGACTTCGGCGGCCTCGCCCCGGAGTCGCACCGCCGCTTCCTCGCCGAGTTCGGCCCGGTCGCGGCGATGGTCTCGACCGGGCCGCCCCAGGTGCGCTCGGAGCAGTTCCTCGCCCTGCTCGCCGCCGGCGTCCTCGAACCCGTCGGCCCCGGGGCCCGGTTCGCCGCCGACCCCGTCGAGGGCCGGTTCTCCGTCGAGTCCCCCCAGGTCGAGAACTCCTGGGTGCCGCTCGACGTCGTCGTCGACGCCCGGGTGCCGGGGACCGACCTGGCGGCGGACCGGGACCCGCTGATCCGCGGTCTGATGGTGGACGGTGAGATCCGCACCTTCACCAACCACGCCGAGGGCGCCGGTGAGTTCGCCACCGGCGGCCTCGACTGCACCGACGCCCCGTTCCATCCGGTGCGTGCCGACGGCTCGGTGGACACCACCACCCACGTCCTCGGCATCCCCAGCGAGCACACCCGCTGGTTCACCCAGGTGGGCAGCGGACGCCCGGGCGCCTGGGGCTCCTTCACCCGGGACGCGGACGCGATCGCGGCGGCGCTGCTGCGCGGGGCGGCGGTCGGGGGCGGGTCCCTCCGGACCGGTGGCGGGCCCGGCCGGCACCGCCGCCGCAACGGTCCGTCCGGCGGCCCCACCGCCGACCTTCCCCGCCCCGGCGGGGTGCTGCTCGGGGGTGCGGCGCGATGACGGACGCCCGCCCGCCCCGCTCGTCCGCGCACGAGGAGTACCGGGCCGCCCGTGACCTCCTCCTGCGGCTGCGCGGGGACCGGGAGGCGGCCTGCGCCGCCTTCCGGTGGCCGCGCGCCGGGGACTTCAACTGGGCGCTCGACTGGTTCGACGTCATCGCCGAGGGCAACGACCGGCCGGCCCTGGAGATCCTCGGCCGTCCCGGCCCGGACGGCGCCGTCCCCGTCGTCGACCGCCTCACCTTCGCCGAACTCTCCGCCCGCTCGGACGAGTTGGCCGTCACTCTGGAGGAGTGCGGCGTCCGGCGCGGCGAGCGCGTCCTGATCCTTCTGGGCACCCGGGCCGAACTCTGGGAGACGCTGCTGGGCTGTGTGAAGTCCGGCGCCGTCGTGGTGCCCGGCTACCAGGACCTGACCCGGGACGAGGCCGCCGACCGGATCACCCGGGGCGCCATCCGGCACGTGCTCTGCGCGCCCGAACTCATCCCGCTCATCGAGGGGTTGCCGGTTCCCGGCCTCCGCATGGCGCCGGGCGCGGACCGGGCCGGCTGGGTCCCGTACCCCGACACCCGAGGCCCCGGCCGCCGCGCCCACGTCCCCGACCGGCCCACCCGTACCGCCGACCCGTCCTTCTGCTACTTCACCTCCGGGACGACCTCGCTGCCCAAGCTCGTGGAGCACAGCCACGCCGGCTACGGCGTGGGCCACCTCTCCAGCCTGTACTGGAGCGGGCTGCGCCCCGGGGACCGCCACCTCAACCTCTCCGCGCCCGGCTGGGCCAAGCACTCCTGGTCCAGCTTCTTCGTGCCGTGGGCGGCGGAGGCCACGGTCCTCGCGCCGCCGGACGGCGGGCTCCCGCCCGAGCTCCTGCCCCGGGCGCTGGCCGACCACGCCGTGACCAGTCTCTGCGCGCCGCCCAGTGCCTGGCGGGCCGTGCTGCCGTACGTCACCGGCGGCGCGGGCGCCCCCCGGCTGCGCGAGGCCACGGCGGCCGGGGAGCCGCTGACGGCCGAGACCGTGCGACGGGTCGAGGCCGCCTGGGGCGTCCGGGTGCGCGACGGCTACGGGCAGACCGAGGCCACCGCCCTCATCGGCCGCGCTCCCGGCACCCCCGAACCGATCGCCCCGCTCGGCCATCCGCTGCCCGGCTACCGGATCGTCCTGCGGGACCCCGAGACCGGCGAGGCGGGCGACGCGGGCGAGGTCTGCGTCGACCTCGCGGACCGCCCGCCCGGCGTGATGCTCGGCTACGCGGGCCTGCCGGGCCGCACGGCGGACGCCTTCGCCGGCGGTCTGTACCGCACGGGCGACCGGGGCGAGCGGTGCGCGGACGGCTCCGTCCGGCTGCTCGGCCGGACGGACGAGGTCTTCAAGTCCCATGGCCACCGGGTCTCCCCGATGGAGATCGAGGCCGTCCTGCGCGTCCACCCGGACGTGGCGGACGCGGCGGTGATCCCCTGCCCGGACCCGGACGGCGGCCTCGCGCCGTACGCCGTGGTGGAGCTCAGGGCGGCGGGGGGCGCAGCCGCCCTGAGTCCGGCCGCGGCCTGCGAGGGCGCCGTCGACCGTCACCGGCGGATCGGAGACGAGCTGATCGCCCTCGCCGCCGAGCGGCTCGCGCCGGTCTTCGTCCCGCGCGGGGTCGACGTCGTCCCGCGGCTGCCCCGCACCCGCTCGGGCAAGGTCCGCCGGGGCGACCTCCGCCCCGCCTCCGCGGTGCGCTGACCCGGAGGGCTCCCACCGGACCCGTCCGACCCGCCGGACCTGCGGAACCCGAGGGGCCCGCCGGACCGGTGGACCGCCGGACCGGTGGACCGCCGGACCGATGGACCGCCGGACCGATGGACCGCCGGACCGATGGACCGCCGGACCGATGGACCGCCGGACCGATGGACCCGCCCCCGCCCGGCTTCGACCGGCGGGGGCGGGTCCATCAGGCGCTGACCTGCTCCCGGTCCGCCGTGCGCAGGAGGACCTCCGCCACGGTCCTGGCGCGTACGGCGGCGTCCGCCGTGCCCTCGCGTACGGCGGTGACGATCGCCCCGTCGCCGAGAAGGGCGAGCTGGCGGGCCAGGGACTCGTGGTCGCGGTAGCCGCCCTCGGCGAGAAGGCGGTCGAGGACGCCGATGACCTTCTCCTTGTGCTCGGCGGCCACGTGGTGCGCCGGGCTGTCCGGATCGGCCGTCTCGACCATGGTGTTGATGAAGGCGCAGCCGCGGAAGGAGGCCGCGGCGAAGCGCTCGGCGAGGCCGTCGAAGAGGGCGAGGGGCAGCTCCGAGGGGGAGCGCCCGCTGGCCGCGATCCGGCCGTCGAGCCAGGCGCGCCACATGGCGTCGCGGCGCCGCAGCACCTCGACGACCACGTCGTCCTTGCTGGGGAAGTGGCGGTAGAAGGAGGCGCGGCCGACTCCGGACTCGGAGAGGATCCGCTCGATGCCGACGGCCCGGATCCCCTCTTCGTAGAAGAGACGCTCCGCCGCACCGAGGAGTCGTTCTTTCGCGTTCGTGGCCATGCCCGACGGTACCACTCGGTTCCGAATAGGTTGCCGTATCAACGACCTCCGCCCGGAAGGCTTCCGGTGGGCCAACCGTCGCGTCGTATCAGGGATTTCCATGCGAGAGGCGGAGGCGGCCCCTCCCGTTGCATCGGACGGAACCGGTCGGTACCGTCTCGATGGTACCGATCAGTTCCGTCTTGGTCCGGCTCAAGGAGAGCTCCATGCCCCGCCTGCCCCAACTGACCGTCGAGACCGCCAACGAGGAGCAGCGCGAGCTGCTCGAAGGCACCCTCAAGCAGCTCGGCAAGCTGCCCAACCTCTACGCCGCCCTCGCCAACGGCCCCGCGGCGCTCCGCGGTTACCTCGCCATGCGCGAAGCCCTCGTCGGCGGCGCCTTCAGCGCCCGGCAGCGGGAGCAGCTCGCCCTCTACATCGCGCAGCGCAACGACTGCACGTACTGCGTCTCCGCGCACACCCTGCGCGGCGGCAAGGTCGGCCTCGACGAGCAGGAGCTGCTCGACACCCGCCGCGGCGGCGACGCCGGGGACCCGCACATGGACCAGGTGCTCCGGTTCACCGGCGCCGTGATGGCCACCGCGGGCCGCGTGGCCGACGAGGACCTGGCGGACGCCCGCGCGGCCGGCGTGACCGACGCCGAGATCGCGGAGATCGTCGGCCACGTCGCCCTCAACGTGCTGTCGAACTTCTTCAATCACGTTGCGCAGCCGGACTTGGACTTTCCGTTGGTCCCGGCGCACCTCGCCGAGTAGAGTCTTCGCGGCCGAGCAGGGGTGCCGGGCGCGACGGAGCGTCCGGCACCCCTGCGGCTTGTGCGACACACCGACTGGGGCGATCGAAGCGGGTGGTCGACCAACCACCCGGGGCGAGGACACTGCCGCCTGCGCGGCAGGGGGGAATTCACGTGGACATCGACGCAAGAACCCTTCGGACCTTCCGCGAGGTGACCCTCACCGGGTCCTTCACCCAGGCGGCGCGACGCCTCGGGTACTCGCAGTCCAGCGTCACGGCGCAGATGCGCGCACTGGAGAGGCAGGTGGGCGAGCCCGTCTTCGAGCGGCTCCCCAACGGTGTGCGGCTCACCGACTCGGGCACCGTCCTGCGCGACTACGCGCGCCAGATCCTCACCCTCGTCGGGGAGATGGAGACCGCCCTGCGCCGGCCGGCGGCCAACCCGCCCCGCCTCACCGTCGGCATCGTCCCCGCCCTCGCCTACGGACAGCAGCTCGCCCGGGTCACCCACATCGGGCGGCGGCTGCTCTCCGGCGTCCAGCTCGCCCTGCGGGTCATGGGGACCTCCGAGGTCCACGACGCCTTCCGGTCCGGCGCGATCGACGGCGCCCTGGTCCTCACCGTCGTGGACGCGGAGGACCCGACCGCCCTGTTAGCCGACCAGCCCCACCCCGAGCGCGCCGACGACCTCACCGAAGTCCGCCTCCAGGAAGTCGAGTTCGTTCCCGTCACGAGCATCGGCCACCGGCGCGGCCACGGCCGCCAGGTCGTCATCGCCGACCCCGACTGTCCCTCCCAGCGCTGGCTGCCCGAGTTCCTCCGGCTGCGCAGCGACACCGCGCCCGAGATCCACGAACTGGGCTCCATGGCGGGCGTGCGTGCCGCCACCCAGTCCGGCCTGGGCTGCGCCATGCTCCCCATGGCGCTCGCCGCCTCCCCGCAGGAGGCCGACGGGCTGCGTCCGCTCCCCGGCGTGCCCCGGATGCGCTGGAACGCCTCCCTGCTCCTCGGCCGCCATGACACCCGCCCGGCCCTCGACCGGCAGAACCTCACCGAGACCCTCCGCCAGGCCACCGCCCTCGCCTGCGCCGTCCACCCCGGTGACCAGGGCCGCCCTGCCGCGGTCGATGTCCTCGGCGGTGACGCCGCCGTGCTCGGCCCGGATCCGAGCATCGCCTCCTGACCCTCTCCGCCGGCGCGCGCCCCGGGCCTTCCGGTGTCCGTGCGCGCCGCCCCCGAGCGGTGCCGCGGCGTACCGTCGCCTCCCCCCGGCCCCACCCCCGACCGGGTCCATGAGGGAGCGACGGGCGCCGCGGCACCTCCGACCCCGGTGCCGCGTCGGCGCCGCTCCGGCCGCGGTCCCGGCCGGGTGCCCGGTGGCTAGAGTGGGGGCACGATGACACGTTTTCGCGAGAGTGTTCGGTCCCTGCTGCGCGAGCAGGTGCTCGACGCCGCCTACCGCCTCGTCGCCGCCGAAGGCTGGGGCGGGCTGCGCATGACGGCCATCGCGCGCGCCGCCGGGATCAGCCGCCAGACGCTCTACAACGAGTTCGGGTCGAAGGAGGCCATCGGCAGGGCCCTCGTCCAGCGTGAGCTGGAGGGTTTCCTGGTCGGCATCCAGGGCGAACTCGACGCCCACCGCGGCGACCTGGAGGCCGCCGCTTCCGCCGGGGTGCGCTACACGCTCCAGCAGGCCGTGGACAACCCCCTGATCAAGGGGGTACTGGTCGCGGCGCGCGGCGGCGAGGACGATCTCCTCGCCTATCTGACCACGCGCGCCGAGCCGGTCTTCGGCACCGCGATGACGATGCTCGACGCCTACGCGGTCGAGGCGTGGCCCGAGGTGGACGAGGAGTCGCGCGGACTGGCGGTCGAGACGATCGTGCGGCTCACGGTCAGCCACATCGTGCAGCCGGTGGCCTCGCCCGAGGAGTCGGCGCGGCGCATCGCCCGGATCACGGCGAGGATCGCGTATCCCGGCGGGACCGCCTGAGCGTCCGCCCCGGAGCCGTGCGGGGCCTAGGGCCTGTCGTCACAATCCCCTCGTTGCCCGGAGGGCGGCCCTGCGGCGTCTGGTGCGTGCTCTCGGTGTGCCGGGTGGAAGTGCTCGTACTGGGCGTACTCGCGCTTTCGCCCGGTGCGGCGAGAGCGCGTGCCAGGCGTCGCGGGGCAGAGGGGAATGTGACGACAGGCCCTAGCGGTGAGTGTGCGAGCCGCAGTCGTCGGAAGGAGGCGAGGCCCGGTGTCGGACACGGGGGATCTCCGGCACCGGGCCTCTGTTGAAGATTGTACGAGACGGCGAGGGGTGGCTGTCCACCCGGGGGTGCCGGGTCCGGATGGCGAAGCGCGGGCGTACGGGGTACATCTCCCTCTGAGGCGTATCAACCGGTGACGACAGGGAGGCCGCCGTGGAAGGCAGAAGCATCGGGTTCGTGCATTCCTTCAACCGTCTCGGCGGGTACGGCTTCGTCGTCCCGGTGAACTCCGAGGACCAGGTGTACTTCCGCGCCGAGGACATCGAGGGTGACGACCAGGTCGTCTCGGAGGGGCAGCAGGTCTCCTTCGTCCTGGTCCTCGGCGAGGGGCGTTTCGAGGCCAGGGAGCTGCGCATCTGACGCCGCCGGGGCTGCCTACGATGGCCCCATGTCTGAGCGAGTGGATCCCGAGGCCGCCTCCCGCCCCCACGAGGGGACCCCCGGCCCGCGGGAACTCTCGGCCGCGGCGGGGGTGTTCGCGCTGCTCTCGGACCCGACGCGACTCCATCTGATGTGGCTGCTCACCCGTGGCGAGGCCGACGTGACCGCGCTGACGGAGGCGTGCGGCGCGGCGCGCCCCGCGGTGAGCCAGCACCTGGCGAAGCTGCGCCTCGGCGGCCTCGTGCAGTCGCGCAAGGACGGTCGCCGGGTCGTGTACGGGATGCCGGACGGGCACCTGAAGCGCCTGGTGGTCGAGGCGATCAGCCGCGCCGACCACGAGGTGAGCGGCGAACCCTGGCACGCCTGAGGGAGCGCCCGCCCCGGCCGACGGCGACCGGAACCGACCTGGTGTGAACATGTGCGCACTCATGCACGCGTCGGATACCGTAAGGACGTCAGTCGTTCGTCGTCCGCAGGGGCCGACCGGGGGCGTCCATGCTGTCCGTGCTGCGCAACCGCACCTATCGCCGGCTGCTCGGTGCCCAGGTCGTCGCCCTGGGCGGCACCGGCCTGGCCACCGTGGCGCTGAGCCTCCTCGCCTACGACCTCGCGGGCGCGAACGCCGCCGCCGTCCTCGGCACCGCCCTCGCGATCAAGATGGCCGCGTGCGTGGCGATCGCCCCCGTCGTCGCCGCGCTCGCCGACCGGGTGCCCCGGCGCGCCCTGCTCGTCTCGATGGACCTGGCGCGTGCCGCCGTCGTCCTCTCCCTGCCCTTCGTCACCCGGGTGTGGCAGGTCTACGTCCTGATCCTGCTGCTCCAGGCCGCCTCCGCCGCCTTCACCCCCGCCTTCCAGGCCACCCTGCCCCAGGTCCTGCCGGACGACCGCGCGTACACCGAGGCCCTCTCCCTCTCCCGGCTCGCCTACGACCTGGAGAGCCTGGCGAGCCCCGCGCTCGCCGCGGCCCTGCTCACCGTCGTCCCCTACGCCTGGCTCTTCACCGGCACAGCCCTCGGCTTCCTGGTCTCCGCGCTCCTCGTCCGTACCACCGTCCTCCCGGCACCGGCACCGGCACCGGCCGGGCCGGCGGCGGACGCGCCACCCGCCTCCGCCGGCCCCGGCGGCCGCGCCCGGCGCGCGTACGCCAAGGTCGCCTTCGGGACACGGCTGCTCCTCGCCACCCCGCGCCTGCGGGCCCTCCTCGCCCTCGATCTGGCCGTCGCGGCGGCGGGGGCGGTGGTGCTGGTCGACACCGTGCTGCTCGTACGGGACACCCTGGGGCGCGCCGCCGGCGACGTGCCGCTCGCCCTCGGGGCGTACGGGGCGGGTTCGATGGCGGTGGCCCTGGTGCTCCCGCGCGTCCTCGGGCGGGCCGACGACCGGTCGGTGATGGTGCGGGCGGCGTGGGTGCTCCCCGGGGCGCTCGTGCTCCTCGCCGCGGGCCTCGCCGTCGCGCCGGGGGCCTGGTCGTGGCCCGCGCTGCTCGGGCTCTGGCTGGTCGTCGGGGCGGCGGGTTCGGCGGTCCTCACGCCCGGCGGCCGGGTGGTGCGGCGTTCCGCGGGCGGCGGCGACCTGCCGGCTGCCTTCGCGGCCCGCTTCTCGCTGTCGCACGCCTGCTGGCTGGTCACCTACCCGCTCGCCGGCTGGCTGGCCGTGCGCTCGGGGCCCGCCGTGTCGGCGGCCGTGCTCGCGGTCGTCGCCCTGCTCGGGGCGGGGGCGGCGGCCCGGCTGTGGCCGCGCCCGGACCCGGCCGAGCTGCCGCACGCCCACCCCGAACTCCCCGCCGGGCACCCGCACCTGGCGGGTCCGGCCGGTGCGCACGCGCACGACTTCCACATCGACGCGCTGCACCGGCACTGGCCCCCGGCGCGCCCCGCGGGTCAGGCCGGACGTGCGCCCGGCCGCCGCGGGAGCCGCATCTCCAGGCCGTCCAGGACCACCTCCAGGCCGTAGGAGAACTTCGCGTCGCGGAGGGTGACGGGGTCGACCGTGGCCGTGCCGGCGGCGTCCGCGTACGCCTCGGAGAGGTGGTCGTGGTCGGCCGCCGCCTGCTGGGCCGCGGGCATGAGGCGCGCGATGAACCCGGCCTCGGTCTCCCCGGAGCGCGCCACGGTGGTGAGCCAGGCGGCCTCGGTGGTGCTCATGCCGATGACGTACGACAGGACCGTGTCGATCGCGCGGCTCGGCTCGGGGAACCCGGCGGCGGCGAAGAGGCCGGCGAGGCGCTCGGAGTACGCCATGAGGTTCGGGCCCAGGTAGGCGAGGCCGGCCTGTCCGAGGACGGACGAGAGCCAGGGATGGCGCAGGGCGGTGCCGCGGAAGGAGGCGGCGGCCTCGGTGGCGGCGTCGCGCCAGGGGCCGCCCGGATCGGGGACGGTGAGCTCGGCGGCGACCTCGTCGACGGCGAGCTCCATCAGCTCGTCCTTGGTCGCGACGTGGCGGTAGAGGGAGGTCGCGCCGGCGTTCAGGCGGGCGCCGAGCTTGCGCATGCTGAGCGCCTCGATGCCGTCGGCGTCGAGCATGACGATCGCCTCGCGGACGATCGTGGTCCGGCTCAGCGCGGGCTGGTCGGGGGCGGCCTGCTCCCGCGTCCAGACGGACGGCACGGGGTTCGCCTTGGTGGCCATGGTCCTGGTCCTCCTTCATTGCTGCGTACGGCGTGCGCATTCAGCGTACAGGTCTCCGGTCTTGCGAACGCCGTGCGCAGCTGCGTACAGTGTTCGCATCGAAGGACGACGAACGAAAGCCGAGGGGGAACTCCCGATGGACACCCGCAACCCACGCCGCTGGTGGATCCTGGTCGTGCTGTGCCTGAGCACCCTGGTCCTGGTGGTCGACAGCATGGCGCTGACCGTCGCGGTCCCCTCCATGACCGAGGACATCGGCGCGAGCGCCCAGGACATCCAGTGGATCCTGGACTCCTACATCCTGGTCTTCGCCGGACTCCTGCTCACCTCGGGAAGCCTCGGCGACCGCTTCGGCCGGCGGAAGATCATGATCATCGGCCTGCTGCTCTTCGGCGCCGCCTCCCTGGCCGCCACGGTCTGCACCACCCCCGGCGAGGTCATCGCCGCCCGGATCGCGATGGGGGTCGGCGGCGCGCTGATCATGCCCTCGACACTCTCCATCCTCATCACCGTCTTCGAGGAGGACGAGCGTCCCAAGGCGATGGCGGCCTGGGGCTCCGTGTCCATGCTCGGCCTGGTCGGCAGCCCCGTCCTCGGCGGTGTCCTGATCGACCACTTCTCCTGGCACTCGATCTTCTTCATCAACGTCCCGGTGGTCGCGCTCGCCGTCCTCGCCGCGCTCACCCTGATGCCCGAGTCGAAGGGTCCGTGGCAGAAGCCCGACCCGCTCGGCGCGATCCTCTCCGCCGTCGGCATGACCGCCCTGATCTGGTGGATCATCGAGATCCCGCAGCACGGCGCCTTCCAGGGCCGCTCGCTGGTCACCCTCGCCGTCGCCGTCGTCACCCTCGCCGGCTTCGTGATCTGGGAGAACGTCACCCCCGAGCCGATGGTGCCGCTGGTCCTCTTCAAGCACCGCAACTTCAGCGGCGGTTCGCTCTCGCTGACCCTCGTGCAGATCGGCAACGGCGGCCTGCTCCTCGTCCTCACCCAGTACCTGCAGTTCGTCCTCGGCTACTCGCCGGTCAAGGCCGGCCTCGCCTTCGTCCCGCTCGCCGTCGCCGCCCTGATCGGCAACGGCGCCGGTGCCGGCCTCGCCGCGAAGACCGGCAACCGCATCCTGATCCTCGTCGGCATGCTCGTCATGGCCTCGTCCTTCGCCCTCCTCACCACCGTCGACGCGCACTCCGGCTTCACCGTCCCGGCCATCGCCCTCGGACTCCTCGGCCTCGGCGCCGGTCTCGCCATGCCGGCCGCCGTCGGCGCGCTGATGAGCACCATCCCCGAGGAGAAGGCGGGCGTCGGCTCCGCACTGAACGACACCATCCAGCAGGCCGGCACCGCGCTCGGCATCGCCATCCTCGGTTCGCTGCTGACCGGCGCGTACTCCCGGGAGATGCCGGCCGACGCCCCCGGGCAGGCCAAGCAGTCGATCGGCGGCGCCCTCGCCGCCGCCCAGGGCGACGCCCGCCTCGTCGACGCCGCCCGCGACGCCTTCACCTCCTCGATGTCCACCACCTTCACCATCAGCGCCATCGGCGTCCTCGCGGCCGCCGTCCTCGCCACCCTCGCCATGCGGGACGCCAAGCCGACCGCCTCCGCCTCCGCCGCCGCCTCCGACGAGCCGCAGCCGGAGAAGGAGACGGCGGAGCCCGTCGCCTGAGCCCTCCCGCCACGGGAAGAGCCGGTGCCTTGTCGGGGCACCGGCTCTTTGCGTGCGGGGGCGCGGTCGGGCGACGGCGGCGTGCCGCCGCGGCGGTGTCAGCGGGCCGTCGTCGGCGCCGGGGCGGAGGCGAGGGAGAGGGCGAGCGCGAGGCCGTGGGCGAGCTGGCGGCCGAGGTCGGCCTCGGGGTCGGCGCGGACGAGCCGGCGGACGGCCTGCATCGCCTCCCATGCGGAGATCTCGGCCAGGGTTCGGCCCCACGACTCGTCCAGGCGGTCCGAGAGGTAGGCGCAGAACCCGAGCTGAATCGTTCCTTCGCGTGCGCGCTCCTCCTGGTGGGCCTTGAGCGCCGCCGTCAGGAAGGCCGTCGCCCTCCGCGGGCCGAGCGCGCCCAGGATGATGCGGAGGTACGGGTCCACCAGGGGCGCACTCGCCGGACGTGGCGCCGGGTGGCCGGGCCGGTCCGCCGGACGCGGCGTCTGGAGCGCGTGTGGGTGGGCGGGACGGCTGTGCGGGTGCGGACGGTCGTGCGGTGCGGACGGCAGAGCATCCCGGTAGTCGTTGGCCATGGGCTCACAGTTATGCGACGTCCCCCGGCGCCGGAGCCCGCGACACGGCCCTCGGCGACTTCAACGCCCGAACGGACGTGTGGCCCGGCGGCGCGGACCCGGTCAGTACACGTCGCGGACGTAGCGCCGGTCGGCCGACAGCTGCTTCACCCAGGCCGCCGCCTCCTCCGGGCTCATGCCGCCGTGCCGGGCGACGATGTCGCGGAGCGTCCGGTCGACGTCCTTGGCCATGCGCGTGGCGTCGCCGCAGACGTAGAAGTGGGCGCCGTCGCGGAGCCAGGACCAGAGCACGGCCCCGTGTTCGCGCATGCGGTCCTGCACGTAGACCTTGGTGCGCTGATCGCGCGAGAAGGCGACGTCGAGACGGTCGAGATGGCCCGCCGCAAGCTGCTCCCCGAGTTCCCGGCGGTAGTAGAAGTCGGTGGCCTCGCGCTGCTCGCCGAAGAAGAGCCAGTTCGGGCCCGTGTGCCCGCGGGCCCTGCGCTCCTCCAGGAAGCCGACGAAGGGCGCCACACCGGTACCGGGGCCGACCATGATCATGGGGGTCGAGGGGTCGGCGGGCGGCCGGAAGGCGGGGGAGCGCTGCACGAAGACCTGCACCGGCCCGTCGTCGGCGCCGTCGGCGAGATAGGTGGAGCAGACGCCGCCGCGCTCCCGCCCGCGGCCGTTGGCGTAGCGGACGACGGAGACGGTGAGGCTGACCTCGCCGGGGTGGGCGAGCGGGCTGGAGGAGATCGAGTACAGGCGCGGCTGCAGCCGCCTGAGCACGCCGGTCCAGTCCGCAGCGGAGGCCCGCAGGGGGAAGGCGCCGACCAGGTCGGCCGCCTGGAGTCCCCAGCCCCACTTGGCGAGTTCGTCCTTGTTGCCCGGCCGCAGGAGCCGCTTCAGCCCGTGGCTGCCGGTGCGGTCGGCGACGAACCTCAGGAGGTCGGGGGTGATCCGGCTGATGTCCAGCCGGGTGCGCAGGGCCTCCGCGAGCGGGACGGTCCCGGCGTCGCCGACCGAGACCGGCTCGTCCGGGTCGAGACCGGTGAGCGCGAGCCACTCGGTGACGAGGCCGGCGCCGTTCACCGGCCAGACGCCGAGCGCGTCGCCCGCCTCGTACGCCAGCTCGCCGCCCCGCGTGTCGAAGGAGAACCGCCGCACCTCCTTCTCCGAACCCGGCAGGCTCAGCAGGCGGTTCCCGACCAGCAGGGTCGCGAACGGCGACGTTCTGGAGTACGCGCTCCGGCCCTCGGCGGAGCCGGCGGAGACCGTGGCCGGCGTCCGGTGCGGGGCCGGCGCCGGGGGGCCCGCCGCCGGGGGAGCCGCCGGAGCGGCCGCGGCGAGCGAGGCGACGACACCGGTCAGCCAGGCGTCCGCGCTCTCCTCGTGGTCGGGTTCGCAGTCGGTACGCGGGTGCAGTCGGGTCGCGCCGAGTTCGGCGAGCCGCTCGTCGACCCGGCGGCCGTGCCCGCAGAAGTCGTCGTAGCTGGAGTCGCCGAAGGCCAGCACGGAGAAGCGCAGGCCCGTCAGCGGCGGGGCGTCCGGGGAGCTCAGCGCCTGCCAGAAGCCGGCGCCGTTGTCGGGCGCGTCACCGTCGCCGAACGTGCTGGTCACCACCAGCAGGTCGGTCTCCGCGCCGAGCTGGCCGAGATCGACGTCCGTCATCGCGAGCAGCTCCGGCGCGCGCCCCGCTCCGGACAGGGAGCCCGCCACGGTCGCGGCGAACTCCTCGGCGTTCCCCGTCTGGGACGCCCACAGGATCAGCAGCCGCCGGGCGGGCGCGGCGTCCCGGCCTCCCGGCGCGTCCGTACCGCCGGACGGCGACGGACCGGCCCCCGGCGGCGCGGACGGTGCGGGCGCGCCGGTGCGGGAGAACATGCCGGCCAGGAGGCCGTCGACCCAGAGGGCGCGGGCCGGGGCGAGCGGAGCGCCGGACGGCAGGACGGGGACCGCGGCCCGTCCCTCGGGCGGTGTGGCGGTCGCCGCGGCCAGGCCGGGGAGGCCGGACAGACCGGCGACGTACCCCGCGAGGTACTGGCGCTCGGACGCGGTGAACGCGGGCGGCGCGGCCAGGTCCGCGACGCCGAGCAGCGAGGCGAGCAGGGCCCCGGCGGAGCCCGCCGCGCCCGCCCCGCCGGCGGGGACAGCGACGGCGGGGGAGGCGAGGGGAGCGGCGGGGGAGGCGGCGGCACCGGCCGGGACCGCCGGGTCCTCGCCCGTGCGGGCCGGCGGCACCGGCGCCGCCGTCCTGGTGAGGGCGACCGCGCACGCCTTGAACTCCGGCTGGAAGGACACCGGGTCGACGGCGTCGTGGGTGACGGCGTTGATGCTGAGGTACTCGCCGAAGAGGTCGTTCCAATGGAAGGGCGCGAAGCAGTCGCCCGGCCTGACCCGGTCGGTCACCACGACGGGGAGGACGGCGCGGCCGCGGCGCGAGGCTATCTCCAGGTGGTCGCCGTCGCCGACGCCGAGCGCCGCCGCGTCCTCGGGATGGACCTCGACGAAGGGCCCCGGGTTCAGCTTGGCGAGCCGGGCCACCTTCCCGGTCTTCGTCATGGTGTGCCACTGGTGCTGGAGGCGCCCGGTGTTGAGGACGAACGGGTAGTCGTCGTCGGGCAGTTCGGCCGGCGGCAGGTGCGGCCGGGCGAAGAACCGGGCGCGTCCGCTCGCCGTCGGGAAGGCCAGCCGGGGCCGGCTGCCGTCCTCGCGCTCGCGCAGGGTCTGGCTGACGCCGTCGTTCACGTAGCGGATCGGGTTGCGGTCGGGGCCGTCGGCGGTGGGCGCGGGCCACTGCACGGGCGTGGAGCGCAGCCGCTCGTAGGTCACCCCGCGCAGGTCCCAGCCGGTCTGCGGGTTCCAGGCCCGCTTGAGCTCCTCGAAGACCTCCTCCGCGCTCGTGTACGCGAACGAATCGGCGAACCCCATCTCGCACGCGACGCGCGCGATCAGCTGCCAGTCGGGCAGGGCCTGGCCGGGCGGGTCGACGACTCCCCGGACCAGGGTGAGGTTCCGCTCGGAGTTGACCATGACGCCGTCGGACTCGGCCCACAGCGTGGCCGGCAGGACCACGTCCGCGTAGGCGTTGGTCTCGGTCTCCGTGAACACGTCCTGGGTGACGACCAGTTCCGCGGCCTCCAGGGCGGCGATGACGGTCCTGCGGTTGGCGACCGAGGCCACCGGGTTGGTGCAGATGATCCAGCAGGCTTTGATCTCCCCGGCCGCCATCCGCTCGAACATGTCGACCGTGCCGGTGCCGACGTCCGTCCGGAGGGAGCCCGCGGGGACGTCCCACAACTCCTCGACGAAGGCGCGTTCGGCGTCGACGAGGACCGACCGCTGGCCGGGCAGGCCCGGCCCCATGTACCCCATCTCCCGCCCGCCCATGGCGTTGGGCTGGCCGGTCAGCGAGAAGGGACCCGATCCGGGCCGGCACAGCGCCCCGGTGGCGAGGTGCAGGTTGACCAGCGCGTTGGTGTTCCAGGTGCCGTGGGTGGACTGGTTGAGCCCCATCGTCCAGCAGCTCATCCACGCGCCGGCCTCGCCGATCCACCGCGCGGCCTGCCGGATGTCGGCCTCGGCGAGCCCGGTGATCTCGGCGACCCGCTCGGGCGGGTAGTCGGCGAGGAAGGCGGGCATCCCCTCCCAGCCCTCGGTGAACTCGGCGATGAACGCCTCGTCGGTGTGGCCCTCGGCGACCAGCAGGTGCAGCAGCCCGTTGAGGAGGGCCAGATCGGTGCCGGGCCGTATCTGCAGGAAGAGGCCGGCCTTGTCGGCCGTGGCGTTGCGGCGCGGGTCGACGACGACGAGCCTCGCCCCCGCCTTGACCCGCTCCATCATGCGCAGGAAGAGGATGGGGTGGCAGTCCGCCATGTTCGAGCCGATGACGAGGAACACGTCGGCCCGGTCGAAGTCCCGGTACGAGCCGGGCGGGCCGTCCGCCCCGAGCGACAGCTTGTAGCCGGAGCCGGCGGAGGCCATGCACAGCCGGGAGTTCGACTCGATGTAGCGGGTCCGTACGAAGCCCTTGGCCAGCTTGTTCGCCAGGTACTGCGCCTCCAGCGACATCTGCCCCGACACGTAGAACGACAGCGCGTCCGGCCCGTGCTCGTCCAGGATCGCGCGCAGCCGCCGCGCGACCGCCGTGACGGCCGCGTCGACGTCGGTCTCGGCGGGTTCGCCGGCGCGCTCGGCCCGGACGAGCGCGGTGCGCGCCCGGCCGCCGGCCGCCATCATGTCCGCGCTGGTCGAGCCCTTCGTGCACAGCCGGCCGAAGTTCGACGGGTGCGCCTTGTCGCCCGTGGACCTCACCGCCCGCCGCAGGCCCGTCCCCGGGTCGCGCGCGACGTCCAGGACGATCCCGCAGCCGACTCCGCAGTACGAGCAGACCGTCCGGACGGCCTCGGTCCGCGAGTCCGACGTCACCGGGACTCCTCCCCCTCAGGAACCATCCGCCGTCCCGACCCGCGCCGGTACACCGGACCGTGGGAGGTCTCCCACGGCCACGACCGTACGGAGCGCGGGTTTCCGGACCGTCACACCCCACGGACACGCGGCGTTACGCGCCCCGCACGACGGCCGGGAGATTACCGTGAGCGACCTGGGAGCGGGTCGAGGCCGGCCGGGGCCGGCCCGCACCCGGGCCCGTGACCTGGGCCGGGGCGGTGGCGGCCGAGGCGGAGCCGGTCCTCAGCCGACGTGCACGCGCGGGCGGCGGTCACGGTCCGGCTCCGCCTCGCGCAGCACCTCGCGGGTGACCGGCGCGACCTCGCCCTGGCCGAGGAGGAAGAACCTGAGGAAGTTGGCGAACGGGTTGCCCTCGGTCCACTCCAGGTAGATGTGGGGGCGCGTGCCGGTGGTGTCCCGGGCGTGCAGCAGCAGCGCGGCGAGCGCGTTGGGCACGGAGGAGGACTCCACGGTCAGGACGCGGTAGCGGTCGTGCAGGACCTCGCCCCGGACGGTCAGCCCGGCCTCGAACTCCGAGGGGTCGGTGACGGTCACCTCGACGAAGACGAAGTCGTCCTGGGGCGGGATGTCGTTGTCGGCGCGGATCTGCTCGATCTTCTCGCGGTACTCGGCGACGTCGCGGTGGTCGGGCTCGTTGGCGATGAACCGCGCCGAGCGCCGGGAGACGTCCTGGACGAAGCGCTCGGCGGTCTCGTCGAGCTCGACGTGGGTGACGCGCAGCTCGAAGGCGCGGCCGAGGCGGGAGAGGAGGGAGATGAGGATGATGCCGGCGATGAAGCAGGCGCCGATCTTGACGCCGTCGGGGCGCTCGATGACGTTGACGACGGTCGTGTAGAGGAAGACCACGGAGATCACGCCGAAGCCGATCGTCCAGCCGCGCTGTCCGGCCTTGCGGGCGGCGATGGTCACGGCGATGGCGGCGGAGCAGATCAGGACCAGGACACCGGTGGCGTAGGCGCCGCCCTGTGCGTCGACGTCCGCGTCGAAGATCCACGTCACCAGGAACGCGACCAGCGTGAAGACGATGACCATGGGGCGCACGGCACGGGCCCAGTGCGGGGCCATGCCGTACTTGGGCAGGTAGCGGGGCATGAGGTTGAGCAGGCCGGCCATGGCGGAGGCGCCGGCGAACCACAGGATCGCGATCGTCGACACGTCGTAGACGGTGCCGAAGGTGTTGCCGAGGTACTCGTGGGCGAGGTAGGCGAGCGCGCGGCCGTTGGCCTGGCCGCCGGGCTCGAACTCCTCGTGGGGGATGAGGACGGTGGTGATGAAGCTGGTGCAGATCAGGAAGACGCTCATGATCAGCGCGGCGGTCGTCAGGAGCTTCTTGGTGTCACGGATCCGGCCGGTGGGCGTCGTCTCGGTGTCGCTCGGGTCGCCCTTCACGTGGGGCATGACGGCGACGCCGGTCTCGAAGCCGGACAGGCCGAGGGCGAGCTTGGGGAAGACGACGAGTGCGACGCCGATCATGACGAGGACGTTGCCGTGCTCCTGCGTCAGGGCCGCCGTCCAGTCGGTGACGACGTGCCCCGCGGTCGCGACGTGCCAGAGGCCGGTGATCACGACGACCACGTTCAGCGCCAGGTAGATCCCGACGAGGGCGACGGCGACGCCGATGGCCTCCAGGAAGCCCTTGAGGAAGACCGCGCCGAGCAGCGCGATCAGGATCATGGTGATCAGGACCTGCTTGTCGTGCAGCGCCGACTCCAGGTGCGGGTTCTCCACGAGGTGGGTGGAGGCGTCGGCGGCCGACAGCGTGATCGTGATGAGGAAGTCGGTGGCGGCGAAGCCCAGCAGGGTCAGGACGAACAGCTTGCCCTTCCAGAACGACAGCAGCCGCGACAGCATCGCGATCGATCCCTCGCCGCGCGGGCTCTCCTCCGCGACCCGCCGGTACACCGGCAGCGCGCCCGCCAGCGTGACGACGACGAGCACGATCGTGGCGACGGGGGAGAGCAGCCCGGCGGCGAGGGCGGCGATGCCGGGCTGGTAGCCGAGCGTCGAGAAGTAGTCGACACCGGTCAGGCACATGACCCGCCACCACCGCTGCCCGCGGTGCCCGCTGTCCGGCGCGGCCTCCACCGGCCGCGAGGGCCTGCCCTTGCCCATGTCGGAGAGCCCTTCCAGCATCCACGCGCGCAGGCGTCCGGTGGGCGCGTCGGGTGGGGTGGCCATGGTGGTGCTCCTGAGCTGGGGTGACGAGGGGGCGGCCGCCGATCGGAGGGCCGCCGGGCCGGGCCGTCGAACGGACGGCCGAGCCAGCGTAGGCAGCGCCGGGAGGCCCGATCGGGGCGGAGGCGTCAGGAATCCGTCAAGGCGCGTCAGGAATGCGTCAAGACGCAGCGGTCGGCCTCACTCGTCGGAGTGAAACGACGGGACGTCCCCCCGCGGGCCGCGCGAGGGGCGTGCGCGGGGCGCGCCGTACCGCGCACGGCACCGGGCCCCCGCGCCCGCCCCGACGACCCTCCGTCCCCCGCCGCCGGACGCGCGAAGGGCCCTCCCGCTGTCCCTAGACTCCCCGCACATGTCGCTCTGGCTGCTCAACCACTTCAGCACCTTCACCCTGGCCGCGGTCGTCGTCGGCGGCACCGTCGCCCTCGCCGTCGCCGGCAGCGTCCTCGCCCGCCGCAGGTACCCGTCCCTGGCCGAGGGCGAGCACAACGACATGGTCGGGGTGACCCTGGGGATGTTCGGCGCGATCTACGGGATCATCCTCGCGTTCGTGATCGTCACCCTCTGGACCCAGCTGGAGAGCACCCAGACCGTCGTCGCCACCGAGGCCACCGACGTCGCCCTCATCGCCCGCGACGCCGCCGCCTTCCCGCCCCCGGTCCGCGCCCGCGTCGACGACGCCCTCAGCGGCTACGTGCACGGCGTCGTGAACGACCAGTGGCCCCTGATGCGCCGCGGAACCCCCGACTACGACGCCACCTCCGGCAGCCTCCAGGCCGTCTTCGACGTCCTCCAGTCGTACGAACCGAGGACCGCGCGCGAGGAGGTCTTCTACGAGGAGGCCGTCAGCCGCCTCAACGACGTCGCCGGCCAGCGCCGCGCCCGCCTCACCATGGCCGAGCAGGAGCTGCCGCCGCTGCTCCAGGTCCTCGCCTTCGGCGGCGCGCTCGTCCTGGTCCCGCTCACCTTCCTCTACGGCATGCGCAGGCTGCGCATCCAGCTCCTCTTCGTCGCCTGCGTCGCCGGCCTCATCGGCTTCAGCCTGCTCCTGGTCCTCGTCCTCGACCGGCCCTTCGCCGGCGAGCTGAGTGTCAGCCCGGAGCCGTACCGTCAAGGAGCGCTCGCCCCGTACTGGGGCGAGACGCCGAACGAGTCCCCCGACGGGCCGTCGACCCCGGCCCGAGCAGAGGAGAGAACCCCGTGAGGATCCATCTGACCAGCGTCTTCGTCGACGACCAGGCCAAGGCCCTGCGGTTCTACACCGAGGTCCTCGGCTTCGTGAAGAAGCACGACGTGCCGGTGGGCGGCGAGGACCGGTGGCTGACCGTGGTCGCGCCCGACGAGCCGGGCGGCACCGAGCTCCTCCTGGAGCCCGCCCGCCACCCGGCCGCGAGGACCTACCGCGACGCGCTCGTGCGGGACGGCATCCCGCTCGCCCAGTTCGCCGTCGACGACGTGGACGCGGAGTACGCCCGCATGCGGGAGCTCGGCGTCCGCTTCACCCAGGAGCCCCAGCGGACGGGCCCCGTCACCACCGCCGTCTTCGACGACACCTGCGGCAACCTGATCCAGCTCGCGACCGCACCCGCGTAGGCGGCCGAGGGGCCGCCCGTCGCGGTCAGGATCCGGGCTGGGGGCGGACCGTGAGGATCTGCTGCGCCTGCCCCACGGGCCCGTGGACGTCGTACAGGACACTGCTGGTGAGACCCTGGCCCGTCGGGCCGAAGGCGGCGGTGGTGTCGAGGCCCGTCCACGGCCCCTCCGGCTGCCGGTGCAGGTGGATCGTCAGGTCGACGTTCGGGAACATCCACGCCGCCGGGTCCTGCTGCACGGCGATGCCGTTCGCCGTGTCGACGAGCGCGACGTAGGAGGCCAGTGCGCTGCTCTCCTCGCCCCCGACCAGACCGACGAGCGAGGACACCCACGCCGTGGTGCGCCCCCTGCGGACCGCCGGGGTGCGCCGGACCTCGATGGAGGAGATGTAGCCCCCGCCCCACTCCCCGTCCATCGCCCACCGGGGGAGCTCGTCGGGCGAGGGCACCGACGGGTACGGGCTGTCGGCGACGGCCGACGTGTCGAGGGACGCCAGCAGCCAGGCGCGGGCCCGGACCACCGTCCGGCCCCCGATGGCCACGCTCGCCTCGAGCAGCTCGATCGTCCGCCCCGGCCGGACCGTCTCCACCGTGATCTCGCACTCGTCCAGGGCGATCCGGCCGAGGATGTCGTAGCTGATCCGCGCCAGGGCCAGGCCGTCGGTGCGCCCCGCCAGATGCCGGTCGATCGCGTGCACGACCAGCCCGCCGAGCGGACTGAAGTGCTGCTCGTCGGCGCTCCACGCGCCGCCCGCGTACGCCGTCGGCTTGTAGCGGTTCTCGCCGGTCCGCTCGTAGTAGCTGTCCGGGCCGGCAGTGCCTGTGCTCACGCGATCCGTCTCCTCGGGCGGGGCATGCATGGATAGTTGCCTGGGCCATGCATTCTAGGGACCGGGACGATCACGGACACCGTGAGATGTGCCTCACCCCCACCCCCACCGGGACGCGGCCGGCGCCCTGCCCGCGGGCAGGGCGCCGCGCTCCCGGGTCAGCAGACGACCCAGTAGCCCGGGGAGGTCTCCTTCACGGTGCTGGTGGTGAAGAGGTTCCACAGGCCGAGGTTCTGCTCCGAGCCGTTCGCGTAGGCGTAGCCGCCCGACTGGTGGGCCCGGCCGGCCTGTGTGTGGGCGTAGTTGCTGGCCGTCACGCACGTCACGGCGCCCGGCGTGGTCGCCCCGACCGTCCCCGACCTGGCCCCCACCGCGCCGGCGGCGTCTACGGCGGCGACGGTGTAGCCGTAGGCCGTGCCGGCGGTCAGGCCCGTGTCGGTGTACGAGGTGGCCGTGACCGGGGCGGTGTCGACCTGGGTGCCGTTCCGGTACACGTGGTACGAGGCGGCGCCCGGGACGGCGTTCCAGCTCAGCGACGCGCTGGTGGCCGTCGTGGCGGTCGCGGTCAGACCGGTCGGGGCCGGCAGGCCGGGAGCGTCCGCGGACCCGGCGCCGAGCGCCTTGGCCATGTTCATCACGGCCGTCATCTGCGGACCGCTCTTCTGGGCGTAGTCGGCCGACTTGTACCCCCACCAGTCCCAGCACCCGCGCGGGTTGCCGGACATGGTGGTGGTCTGCGGATAGAGCACGATCATGTCGTTCGTGTCGGCGTACTCGTTCAGGTAGCCCTTGTCCATGAGGGCGTTGCCGACCAGCCCGAAGTACTGGTAGCAGCCGTGCAGCGTGACCATCAGCCGGCAGGACGCGCCGCTCTGGCAGCTCAGCGGCACGTACGCGAACCCCTCGTTCCCCATGCTGATCGCGCTCGGGTTCCCGCCGGGGGCGTACGCGCTCTGGTCGAACCTGACCAGCTTCCCGGTCAGGGGCGAGGAGCTCGCGGGGGCCACGGCGCCGAACAGATGGGTCAGCATGTCCTTCACCGGGTCGCCGCCGCAGTTGTTGACGTACGGCGAGTCCGTGGAGGAACAGGAGTTGGGGCCGATCGGGCTGACCCAGGCGTGGCCGGCGGCCGACGTCTTCGCGTATACGACATCCGCTCCGAGGTCGCGGTAGTACGTCGCCAGGTCGTCGTTGACCGGCTGCTTCACCGTGGTGTCGTTGGTGCCGTGGAACAGCCACACCTTGTCGCCCGACAGGTTGGCCACCGGATCGACCTTCCCGGCCGCGGCCCGGTCCCGGGTCAACTGCTCCAGCTGCGCGGGTGTCTTGCGGGCCGTCAGGGTGTCCATGCACCCGTACAGCGCCGTGTTGAGGTTGTTCTGCGCGCAGTCGTAGGCACCTGCCGAGAAGATCCCCGCACCCTGGAACACGTCGGAGTAGGCGACGTGCATCTGGTTCGCCATGAACCCGCCGGACGACAGGCCGCTGACGTACGCCGCGTCGATGCTGTACCGCTCGAGGGACCCCGGCGTCGGCGCCGGCACGGCGGCCGTCGCACCGCCGACCGTCGATCCCGCGATTCCGACCGTCGCCAGGACGGCCACGACAAGCTGTCTGATCTTCATGCGCATCTCCAGATGGGGGTGGGGATGCGCACATCCTGGTGACCCTCCGTGGCCCCGAACACATGGCGTTCCCCCACTCCTCCGGGGCGCAATGTGGCGGGCCTTGCCATAGGAACGGCGACGGCCGCCCCCGAGGGGGCGGCCGTCAGGCGGTGTGGAGGAGGGCCGGCCGTCAGCCGACGATGGCGACCGGCGCGTCCCAGGCGTTGCGGTCCACGTTGATCGTGTGACCGCCGCGCGTCTCCTTGCTGTTGGCCTTGTACTGGTGGCCGCGGCTGTGGTCGGTGTACAGCTTCGGGTCCCAGGGCCAGTCCTTGGTGGTGGTCTCCTGGCCGTTCCACAGGGCGTACCAGAGGTTGCCCGGCAGGTCCGTGCGGTCCTTGGCGGTGGCGATCGCCTTGGCACTGGAGCTGCTGAAGCCGTAGAGCCCGGCGCGGTAGGTCTTGGCGCGCAGGGTCTTGGTGAAGGACCGCACATAGGTCAGCGTGGCGTCGTTGCACGCCTTGTCGGCGATGTCGTACGGCTCCATGTTCAGGTAGACGGGGCTGCCCGGCTTCATGCCGAGCGCCGCCGCCTTGGCGACCGCGTCGTTGGCGTTGCTCGCCCCGACGGAGGCCGCGGTGGCCGCCGTGAACCTCTCCTTGTTCCCGCTCTTCTGGCACGGCGGCTGGGCGCCGACGTAGAGCGGGATGATCCGCCACCCCATGGTGTCGACCGACTTCACCCACGCCTTGGTCAGGTTCGGCTGCGCGCACCCGCGGTTCTTCCCGCCGATGTAGACCGCGACACCGCCGTAGTACCCGTCCTTCCGCCACGCCGTCATCGCGGCCGACGACGGAGCCGTGCAGGCGTCGAACGCCCGGCCCGTGTACGTCCTCTGCGCCGACCACGCCGTGGCCGCCGTCGACACCTGCGCGGCCACCCCCGCCCCCGCGACGACCACGACACCCGTCGTCGCCATCGCCACGTAGCGACCTCTTCTGGACAGCCGGTGCTTCGGCATTCCCCACCCCAAGTGACATCCGGCCCCGGCCCTCCGGAGCCCTTCCACCCTATCCGCCACCACCCCACCCGCCCCGGCGGTCCCCTCCGTCTCCCGAGGTCAGACCGCTACAGCCAGTCCTTCTTCTTGAACACCACGTACAGGCTCGTGCACACCACCGCCATCAGCACCACCGCGAACGGGTACCCGCCCGCCCAGTGGAGCTCCGGCATGTTGTCGAAGTTCATGCCGTAGATCGTTCCCACCAGTGTGGGGGCGAAGAGGATGGCCGCCCAGGACGAGATCTTCTTGATCTCCTCGTTCTGTTCGAAGCCGGCTTCGGCGAGGGCGCGCATCTCGGCGTTCTGCTGCTGGGTGACGAGGGTGGCGTTGACGGTGAGGATGTCGGCGAGGGCCTGGCGGAAGCCGTCGACGCGTTCGCTGGTGTGGGTGACGTGGTCGGCGACGTCGCGGAGGTAGCGCTGGAGCTCCTCGTCGGTGCCGTACTTGGCGAAGCCGGCGATGAGGGCGTGGAGCATCCCGACGAGGGGACGGGTGGCGCGCTGGAACTCGACCATCTCGCGGGAGAGTTCGTAGATGCGGCGGGAGACGGCGGGGTCGCCGCCGAAGACCTCGGTCTCGATCTCGTCGATGTCGTTCTGGACGCCGGCGACCACGGGGGCGTAGCCGTCGACGACGGCGTCGAGGATCGCGTAGAGGACGGCTTCGGGGCCGAGGGCGAGGAGGTCGGGGTTCTCCTCCATGCGGCGACGGACGGCGGAGAGGTCGGGGGCGGCGCCGTGGCGGACGGTGATGAGGAAGTCGGGGCCGACGAAGACGTGCAGTTCGCCGAAGTCGACCTCCTCCTGGGCGTCGAGGTAGCGGGCGGCGCGCAGGACCACGAAGAGGGTGTCGCCGTACCGTTCGAGTTTGGGGCGCTGGTGGGCCTCCATCGCGTCCTCGACGGCGAGTTCGTGGAGGTCGAACTCGGCCGCGAGGGAGTGGAGTTCCTCGTGGGTGGGGTGCTGGAGACCGATCCAGGCCATGCCCGCCGGGTCCTCGCGCAGGCGCCGGAAGGTCTCCGCGAGGGTGGCCGGGGAGGCGACGCGGCGGCCGTCGCGGTAGAGCCCGACCTGGACCACGCTGGGCGTGTCCGCCGGCGGCCGCGCGGAGGCGGTCTCGGGCGGCGGCTCGGGGTGGCGGCGCCAGGCCGCCCGGGGTCGGCGGTCGGACATCGTCGTGCACCTCCTGGGTCACCCGAAGGATATAGGGGACGGATGGGGTGTATGCCGTGGAAGGGGCCGGTGGGGGCGGAGCCGCGCCGGTGAACGGGGGCGGTGGGCCGGGGATAGCGGACCGTATCTGTCCGCAAGGATCGATAGCGTGCCGGTATGGCCCTGAAGACGACCCACCCCGTGCTCGGTACGCGCGCCCTGAACCGCGCCACGCTCGACCGCCAGCTGCTCCTGCGCCGGTCGGCGCTCGGCGCCGAGGAGGCCGTGGCCCGACTCCTCGGGCTCCAGGCGCAGAACACGAAGCCGCCGTACTACGCGCTCGCCGCGCGCCTCGACGGCTTCCGGCCCGAGGACCTGTCGACGCTCATGGAGTCGCGGGCCGTGGCCCGCATCGTCACCCTCCGGTCCACGGTGCACACCCACACGGCGCGGGACGCGGTCGCGCTGCGGGGGCTGGCCCAGAAGGGGGCGATCGACCGCGAGCTCGCCATGTTCGTGGCGCGAGGGGGCCTCGACGGCGTGGACCTCGACCGGGTGGCCGCCCGGTCGCGCGCGCTGGTGGAGGAGCGGCCGCGGACGCCGAAGCAGCTGCGCGAGGAGCTTCTGAAGGAGTGGCCGGACGCCGATCCGCTGGCCCTCACCATCGCGTTCCGCTGCCGGCTGCCGCTGGTGCAGGTCACCCCGCGCGGGCTCTGGGGCCGCGCCGGGCAGGTGGCGCTCACCACCACCGACGCATGGTTCGACCGGGTGCCGCCCGAGGCCGCCGACGTGGACGAGACCGTGCTGCGCTACCTCGGCGCCTTCGGGCCCGCCTCGGTGAAGGACATGCAGACGTGGTCCGGGCTGACCGGGCTCAAGGAGGCGTTCGAGCGGCTGAGGCCCCGGCTGGCCCTCTTCCGGAGCGAGCGGGGCACCGAGCTGTTCGACCTGCCCGACGGGTCCCGCCCCGACGAGGACACCCCCGCCCCGCCCCGGTTCCTGCCCGAGTTCGACAACCTGCTCCTGTCGCACGCCGACCGCTCCCGGGTGGTCAGCGCCGACCACCGCAGCCGCACCTGGAAGGGGAACCAGGCATACCGCGTCTTCCTCCTCGACGGCTTCGTCGCCGGGCGCTGGCACCTGGCCGAGACCAAGGAGCGCGTCACGATGACCATCGAGCCGTTCGAGCCGCTCCCCTCCGGCGCGAGCGGCAGGCGGCAGCGCGCGGAGCTCCTCGCCGAGGCCGAGCGGACCCTCGCCGTGCTGGGCACCGAGGGCGTCCCGTACGAGATCGGCTTCGCCGCCCCCGAGCTGTGACCGACGGGCGGTGACCGGCCCGCTCCGGGCGGCCGGGTCCCCTCACGGCAGCGCCCCCGCGCGTCGGGCCGCCACCACCGCCTCCATGCGGGTGTGGGCGCCGAGCTTGCGCATCGCCGAACGGAGGTAGCCCTTGACCGTCTCGGGGCGCAGTCCGAGGCGACGGGCGGCCGTGGCGTTGGTGGCGCCCGAGGCCACGGCGGCGAGGACGTCGGTCTCGCGGGGGGTCAGGGTCACGCCGGGGGCGGGGGTGGCGGTTCCGGACGCGGTCCGGAGGCGGCCGCAGACGGCGAGGAGACGCTCGCGCAGCGCGGGGTCGGTCACCTGGGGGGCCAGTTCGCGGAGCTCGCCGTAGGCGTGCCGGACCTCCTCCCAGGACGGGCCGGGGGAGGGCGGGGTGAGGAGCCGGCGCACCTCGTCGCGCACGGCGAGGGCCTGTTCGACGTCGCGCGCGGCGGCCACGGCCGCGTCGAAGACCCGCTCGCCGATCGGCAGAGCGTCGCGCATCGCGCCGTAGAGGACGCCGCGGACCTGGCGCCGGACGACCACGGGCACGGCGACGACCGAGCGCAGCCCCTCCGCGGAGACCGGCCCGTCGTACTCGTGGGTGATGTGCCGGGCGGAGGGGTAGTCCGTCACGGCGCAGGGTCGGGAGAGGGCGAGGCACTTGCCGCCGAGACCGGAGCCGGTGGAGATCGCGAGGCCCTGCAGGGCCGGTGTCACCGCCCCGTTCAGCTCGTCGATCCGCAGGCCGCGGGCCTCGTGGAGCAGGCCCCCGAAGGCCACCGGAAGGCCGGTGGCGCGGCGCAGCCGCTGGAGCGCGCCGCGCAGCTCCACCGATTCGACGTGCTCGCGCACCGTGCTCTCCTTCGTCGGCCCCGACGCCGCCGGTCGGCGTCCGTGCACCCCGTCCCGGTCCCGGCGACGCCGTTCGGCGCGTTCACCCCCGAACGGGGGTAGTGAGACCTGGGTCACTGATTACACGATGTCCGGGACCGGTCCCGCAACGAGGAGGACACATGACGGCAGCGAGCGCGACCAGCGCGACGGAGCGGTTCAGGGAGGCCCGGGACTTCCTGCTCCGGCATCGCGACGACTACGGGACCGCCTACGAGGGCTTCGAGTGGCCCCGTCCGGACCGTTTCAACTGGGCGCTCGAATGGTTCGACGTCATCGCCGAGGGCAACGACCGGACCGCCCTGCACCTCGTCGAGGAGGACGGCTCGGAGACGAAGGTGTCCTTCGCCGAGATGTCCGCCCGCTCGAACCGGGTCGCGAACTGGCTGCGCGCCCAGGGCGTCCGCGCGGGCGACCGGATCATCGTGATGCTCGGCAACCAGGCCGAGCTGTGGGAGACCGTGCTCGCCGCGATGAAGCTGCGGGCCGTCGTCATCCCCGCCACGCCGCTCCTCGGCCCCGCCGACCTGCGCGACCGCGTCGACCGTGGCCGCGCCCGGCACGTGATCGTGCGCGCCGAGGACACGGCGAAGTTCGACGACGTGCCCGGCGACTACACCCGGATCGCGGTCGGCGGGAACGGGGTGAACTGGCTCGGCTACGAGCACGCGGCCCGCGAGTCCGCCGACTTCGAGCCCGACGGCGTCACCCTCGCCGACGACACGCTCATGCTGTACTTCACCTCCGGCACCACCGCCCGCCCCAAGCTCGTCGAGCACACCCACCTCTCGTATCCGGTGGGGCACCTGTCGACGATGTACTGGATCGGGCTCAAGCCCGGCGACGTGCACCTCAACATCTCCTCGCCGGGCTGGGCCAAGCACGCCTGGTCCAACCTCTTCGCCCCGTGGAACGCGGAGGCGACCGTCTTCATCCACAACTACGCGCGCTTCGACGCGGCCCGGCTGATGGACGAGATGGAGCGGAACGGCGTCACCAGCTTCTGCGCCCCGCCGACCGTCTGGCGGATGCTGATCCAGGCCGACCTCGGACAGCTGAAGACCCCGCCGCGCGAGGTCGTCGCCGCCGGCGAGCCGCTCAACCCCGAGGTGATCGAGTCGGTGCGGCGCGCCTGGGGGGTCACCATCCGGGACGGCTTCGGCCAGACGGAGACCGCCGTGCAGGTCTCCAACAGCCCCGGCCAGCGGCTCAAGGAGGGCTCGATGGGCCGTCCGAGCCCCGGCTTCCGGGTCACCCTGGTCGACCCGGTGACCGGCCGCCCGGACGTCGAGGAGGGCGAGATCTGCCTCGACCTGTCGGCCAACCCGGTGGGCCTGATGACCGGCTACCACGGCGACCCCGAGCGGACCGCCGAGGCGATGGCGGGCGGCTACTACCGCACCGGCGACATCGGCTCGCGCGACGCGGACGGGTACATCTTCTACGTCGGCCGCTCGGACGACGTCTTCAAGGCGTCCGACTACAAGATCAGCCCCTTCGAGCTGGAGAGCGCCCTCCTGGAGCACGAGGCCGTGGCGGAGGCCGCCGTCGTCCCCGCGCCCGACCCGGTGCGCCTGGCCGTGCCCAAGGCGTACGTCGTGCTCGCCGCGGGCTGGGAGCCGGACGAGGAGACCGCGAAGGCGCTCTTCGCCCACTCGCGCGCGGTGCTCGCCCCGTACAAGCGCGTCCGGCGGATCGAGTTCGCCGAGCTGCCCAAGACCGTCTCCGGCAAGATCCGCCGGGTGGAACTGCGCCGGCTCACCGCCGAGGGCGGCGGCACGGAGTACGCGGAAGGGGACCTCTCGTGACCGGACCGACCCGGAGCACCGCCGAACTCTCCTACGCGCACGGGGTGTCGACCACCCCGCTCCTCGGCGACACGATCGGCGACAACCTCGACCGGGCCGTCGCCGCCTGGCCGGACCGGGAGGCGCTCGTCGACCTGCCCACCGGCCGCCGCTGGACGTACGCGCGGTTCGGCGCCGACGTCGACCGGCTGGCGGACGCGCTGCTCGGCAGCGGGGTGCGCAAGGGCGACCGGGTCGGCGTCTGGGCGGTCAACTGCGCCGAGTGGGTGCTCGTCCAGTACGCCACCGCCCGCGTCGGCGCCGTGATGGTCACCATCAACCCGGCCTACCGCGCCCACGAGCTGGCGTACGTCCTCGACCAGGCGGGGATCACCCTGCTCTTCGCCTCGCTCGCCCACAAGACGAGCGACTACCGGGCGATGGTCGACCACGTGCGGCCCGAGTGCCCGGAGCTGCGCGAGGCCGTCTACTTCGGCGACGCGAGCTGGGACGCGTTCCTCGGCCGCACGGCGGGCGGGCTGCGCCCCGAGCCGCTCTCCTGCGACGAGCCCGTCAACATCCAGTACACGTCGGGGACCACGGGCTTCCCCAAGGGGGCCACCCTCTCCCACCACAACATCCTCAACAACGGTTACTTCGTCGGGGAGATGATCGCCTACAGCGAGCAGGACCGCGTCTGCGTCCCGGTCCCCTTCTACCACTGCTTCGGCATGGTGATGGGGAACCTGGCCGCCACCTCGCACGGCGCCTGCATCGTGATCCCGGCCCCCTCCTTCGACCCCGCCGCCACCCTGAGGGCCGTCCAGGAGGAGCGCTGCACCTCGCTGTACGGGGTGCCGACGATGTTCATCGCCGAGCTGAACCTGCCCGACTTCGCGACGTACGACCTCTCCACCCTGCGCACCGGGATCATGGCGGGCTCGCCGTGCCCGGTGGAGGTGATGAAGCGGGTCGTCGCCGAGATGAACATGGCGGAGGTGTCGATCTGCTACGGCATGACCGAGACCTCTCCCGTCTCCACCCAGACCCGCCGCGACGACGACCTGGAACGCCGCACCGGCACCGTCGGCCGGGTCATGCCCCACGTCGAGGTGAAGGTCGTCGACCCCGCCACCGGCCTCACCGTGGAGCGCGGCACGGCCGGGGAGCTGTGCACCCGCGGCTACGGCGTGATGCTCGGGTACTGGGACGAGCCCGAGAAGACGGCGGAGGCGATCGACGCGGGCCGCTGGATGCACACCGGCGACCTGGCCGTGATGCGGGCCGACGGCTACGTCCGGATCGTCGGCCGCATCAAGGACATGATCATCCGGGGCGGCGAGAACGTGTACCCGCGCGAGATCGAGGAGTTCCTCCACGGACACCCCAAGATCGCCGACGTCCAGGTCGTCGGCGTCCCCGACGAGCGGTACGGCGAGGAGATCCTGGCCTGTGTCGTGGCCCGCGACCCCGCCGACCCCCCGACCCTGGAGGACGTCACGGCCTACTGCCGCGACCGGCTGGCCCACTACAAGATCCCGCGCAGGGTCGAGGTCCTCGCCGAGTTCCCCATGACCGTCAGCGGCAAGGTCCGCAAGGTGGAGCTGCGCGAGCGGTACGGCTCCGTCTGAGCCACGGGCGCGCGCACTCCGCCCCCGCCGCCTGCGCTCCCGGCTCGGCAGGGCTCGCGGCTCGGCGGAGTTCGCGGCTCAGCGGAGTTCGCGGCGCATGCAGATCCGGGGCCACGCGGAGAGGCCGTGGGCCTCCTCGGCGCGGCTGATGGCGAGGAGACCCTCGGTGAGGGCCGGGTCGGAGGAGGCGAGCGGGCGGAAGCCGAGCCGCGCGTAGTACGGGGCGTTCCACGGGACCTCGGTGAACGTCGTCAGGGTCAGGGCCGTCAGGCCCTGCCTCCTGGCGGCCGTGGCGAGATGCTCGATCAGCCCCCGGCCGACGCCCCGGCGGGCGGCGTCCGGGTGCACCGACACCTGCTCGATGTGGGCCGAGCCGTCCACCGTGTCGGTGAGGAGATACGCGACCGGGCGGTCGGCCGCGTCCACCGCGACCCAGGCGCGGCCCGCGTGGCGGTACGTCTCCAGGACGTCCAGGGGCAGCGGGTCGTCGTCGGCGATCGCCGCCATGCCGAGGGAACGGAACGGCTCGCCCGCCGCCCGTTCGATGTCCTGGAGCAGCGGGAGTTCGGCCGCAGCGGCCGCTCTGATGCGCATAGGACAGTATGGCGCGAGGGTGCCGGACAGGTCCGCCCGTGGCGGGACCCGGTCCGGGACGCGGCCGGTTCCGTCCTGCGTTCCCGGCCCGATCACGGGTCCGCGTGCCCGGCCCGTGCCTCGGCCCGTACGCGTACTGGTCGCCCTACGCGCTCCCGGCGGGCGACTCCCGGTCCGGGCGGTCGAGCAGGCCGCCCTCGCGGGAGAAGCGGGGCAGGAAGAGGGCGAGGGCCGGATCGCCGTACAGCGCCACGTACAGCTGGACCAGCCGTCCGTCGGTGACCTCGCGCCGGTGGGCCGGCAGCGGGTAGCGCTCGCGGAGGTCGTCGAGCAGCCTGCCCGCCGCGCGGGTCGCGGGCGGCATCCGCAGCAGCGCCACCGCCGCGAGGACCGTCGGCACGCCGACGGCGAGCGCCACGGCGACGTTCGCGGCGGAGGGCCCGGGGGTCCCGGGGCCGAGGAGCCCGGTCGCCGCACCCGCCACCACGGTCAGCGGGACGCAGCCGAGCAGAGCCCGGGCGGCCCACAGTCGCGCCGCCGGCCGCAGCAGTCCGGCTCCGCGCAGTTCGCCGCGCAGCGCGTCCACGGCGCGCCGCGCCTCCGGGCGCAGCGACAGGGCCCGCAGGGCGAACGCCCGGTGGAGCGCTCCGTGCACCCCGAGCTGGACGGGATCGCTGGTCCGGCCCGGGCCGCCGTTGGCCCGAATCGTATGTTTGCGGCCCGCGGCCACGGCGCCGCGCTGGTGCAGCGCCACGAGCGCGACGGTCACCGCCGCCCGCCGGCCGCCCCGCAGCAGCGCGAGGGCCTGCGGCGGCGGCACCTCGTCGCCGGCCACCCCTCCGCTTTCCCGGCTGCGGGTTCGCAACAGAGCGGCGGCCAGCAGGAGTTCCGCCCAGGCCGCACCGATGAACCACCACATCCCCGTCGCCATGACGCCCACCCCCGAGGGTGTTGTGCCCGGCAGAACATGATCGTCACGCGTGAATGGCCGGTTTCGGATGCCGAGGTCTTGTGGGCACGGCGGGAGGAGCGGTGCGCCCGTCCTCCGCGGGGTCAGGCTCCGCCCGCCGCCAGGTCGTCGGCGGCCAGGTTCACCGGCTGCGGGGTGCCGGTGAGGTCGAGCACGAAGAGCGGCAGACCGATCTCGGCGGCGCGGGAACGGGCCTCCGGGGTGTAGCCGGCGAGGGAGAAGAAGACGCTCACCGCGGAGGCGCTCAGCCCGTTCAGCCACAGGCACTCGACCGCCCGCAGGCTCGTCTGGCGGGTGCTCGGGTCGACCTGGGCGACGAGCCCGGGCGCCCTGAGGTCCACCCCGGAGGCCGGCCGCTCCTCCGGCTGCACGACGTCCCGGAATCCGAGCCAGCGCAGGTACCCGGCGGCCGCGGCCACCGCGTCCCGTGCGGTCCGGATCGTCACGGGCCGGAAGGCGCCGCGCACCGGGGCCGGACGCGGGGCCGTCGGAGGCAGCGGGATGTGCGCCGGGTACCGCTCGGCGAACGAGCGCTGCGACGCGCCGATCCGGGGCGGGACGCCCGCGCCCTGCGCCGCCGCGCGCCCCGTCCCCTGCCTCTCCTCCCGCTCCGACTCCCGCTCAGCCTCCGGCTCGTCCGCGGTCGGACCGTCAGGCCGGGGCCCGCCCGCGCCGCGCCCGCCCGCACCCGTACCGCTTCCTCCGGTGGGTCCGCTGCCGAACCAGTCCGACCCCGGCTCGACCGCCCGCGGCCGCGCCGTACCGGGCGGGGCGGCCGGGCCGACACCGGTCCCGCCCGCGCCGGAGTCGACTCCGCCCGGGGCGGCGCCGTCGGGACCCGCCGCCGCGTCCCCGCCCGGGCGGGGAGCACCGTGTGCCGGTTCCGGCCACGACTCCACGTGCTCGGATGCGGGCCCGGCGGTGGGTCCCGCGGCGGGCCCGGCGGCCCGTCCCACGGTCGGCCCGGCGGCCCCGAATCCCTGCTCCCGGCCCTGCTCGCCGGGCATCGCCCCACCCCGGTGCCGGCCGGTCCCCGGAGGGGTACCGCCCTGCTCGGAGACGGCCCCGGGCCGCACAGGGGACACCGGGGCGGGACCCGCGCCCGGCGCGGACGGCGGCGCGGACGGCGGCCCGGCGTCCGACGGAAGCGAGGTCGGCGGTTCGGCTCCCGGAACCCCCGGAGCCTCTGGTGCTCCCGGTGTTCCCGAAGCCTCCGGCGCTCCTGGTCCTCCCGCAGAGGGAGCCGTTCCGGTCACGGGCTGGACGGGGACGCGGAGGACGGTGCCGCAGGGGCAGCCGAGCTCGGGGTGGGGCCAGTCGTCCTCGCGGCCGCAGGCGCGGCACCGGACGGTGACCCATTCGTCGGTCCAGTTCCGGTGGGTGATGGGCTCCGCGGTCGCGCCCGCCGTCACCGCCGGCGCGACGGGGCTTCCGCACGCGCAGGGGAAGACGGGCGCCGCGTACGCCTGCGTACGCAGGCACTCCGGGCAGCGCACCGGTACGGAATCGCCCACAACCAACCCCCTGTCGTTCGGTCCCATCGTCCACCCATCGACCACCTCGGGGGAGGTCTTCGGCCACTTCGGTGATTCCGCCGGGCGGACGTCTCTTGACGGTTCTCCGCGACCCCACCTACATTGCTTCCGTATAGCAGAACAGTATTTCCGCATTACGGAAACAGGCCGCGAAGGGCTCCCGAGCCGCGACGCGCGCCCGCATCCGACCGGCCGAAGCAGGAGCACTCCCATGCCTCGTATGACCGCCGCCGCAGCGGCCGTTGAGATCCTCAAGCGCGAAGGCGTCACCCAGGCGTTCGGCGTCCCCGGCGCGGCGATCAACCCCTTCTACCGCGAGCTCAAGAACGTGGGCGGTGTCGGCCACACCCTCGCCCGCCACGTCGAGGGCGCGTCGCACATGGCCGAGGGCTACACCCGTGCCAAGGCCGGCAACATCGGCGTCTGCATCGGCACGTCCGGCCCCGCCGGCACCGACATGATCACCGGCCTGTACTCGGCGATCGCGGACTCCATCCCGATCCTCTGCATCACCGGCCAGGCTCCGGTCTCGAAGCTCCACAAGGAGGACTTCCAGGCCGTCGACATCGCCACCATCGCCAAGCCGGTGACCAAGGCGGCCACGACCGTCCTGGAGGCCGCGCAGGTCCCCGGCGTCTTCCAGCAGGCATTCCACCTGATGCGCTCCGGCCGTCCGGGCCCGGTCCTCATCGACCTCCCGATCGACGTCCAGCTGACCGAGATCGAGTTCGACCCGGAGACCTACGAGCCACTGCCGGTCTACAAGCCGCGGGCCACCCGCGCGCAGGCCGCCAAGGCGCTGAGCTTCCTCCTGGAGTCCGAGCGCCCGCTGATCGTCGCCGGCGGCGGCATCATCAACGCCGACGCCACCGACCTGCTCGTCGAGTTCGCCGAACTGACCGGCATCCCGGTCATCTCCACCCTGATGGGCTGGGGCACCATCCCGGACGACCACGAGCTCGCCGCCGGCATGGTCGGCGTCCAGACCGCGCACCGCTACGGCAACGCGACCTTCCTGGAGTCGGACTTCGTCCTCGGCATCGGCAACCGCTGGGCCAACCGCCACACGGGCTACAACCTGGAGGCGTACACCAAGGGCCGGAAGTTCGTCCACGTCGACATCGAGCCCACACAGCTCGGCAAGATCTTCGCCCCGGACTACGGCATCGCCTCCGACGCCAAGGCCGCGCTGGAGCTCTTCGTCGAGATCGCCAAGGAGCTGAAGGCCGCCGGCACGTTGCCGGACTTCTCCGCCTGGGCCGCCTCCGCCCAGGAGCGCAAGGCCACCCTGCAGCGCCGCACCCACTTCGAGAACATCCCGATGAAGCCGCAGCGGGTCTACGAGGAGATGAACAGGGCCTTCGGCCCGGAGACCCGTTACGTCACCACCATCGGTCTCTCCCAGATCGCGGCCGCGCAGTTCCTGCACGTCTACAAGCCGCGCCACTGGATCAACTGCGGACAGGCCGGCCCGCTCGGCTGGACCATCCCGGCCGCGATCGGCGCCGCCACCGCCGACCCGGAGACCCCTGTCGTCGCCCTCTCCGGCGACTACGACTTCCAGTTCATGATCGAGGAGCTGGCGGTCGCCGCCCAGCACAAGGTCCCCTACGTCCACGTCCTCGTGAACAACGCCTACCTCGGTCTGATCCGTCAGGCGCAGGGCGGCCTCGGCATCAACTTCGAGGTCAACCTCGAGTTCGAGAACATCAACACCCCCGAGATCGGCGTCTACGGCGTCGACCACGTCAAGGTCGCCGAGGGGCTGGGCGTCAAGGCCATCCGCGTCACCGACCCGGACAAGCTGGGCGAGGCGCTGGAGCAGGCCAAGAAGCTGGCCGTCGAGCACCAGGTCCCGGTCGTCGTCGAGGCCATCCTGGAGCGCATCACGAACATCGCGATGAGCAAGACGGTCGACATGAGTGACGTCACCGAGTTCGAGGAGCTCGCGACCGAGCCCGGCCACGCGCCGACCGCCATCAAGGCCCTCGCGGTCTGATCGCGACGCCGCACCACGGCCCCCGTCCCGAGGAGCACCGGGACGGGGGCCGTCCCCCACCCTGGCCCATCGGACCCGAGGCCGCCGACGCGCTCCGTCGATCCGTGCGTCAGCCCCCGCCCGGCGCCCGGACGAGCGTGCTGCCCGCCTCCGTCCGCTCGTACAGCACCGACCGGCCCGCCCGCCCGCGGCGTACCAGCCCGGCGTCGAGCAGCACCCTGAGATGGCGACCCACCGAGCCGAGCCCCTGGCCGGTGAGCGCCACCAACTGGCTGGTCGAGTGAGGGGATTCGAGGCGCACGAGGACCTCGGCCCGGGACCTGCCCAGGAGCGCGCCGAGCGCCTCCGGCACCAGCGGCCCCGCCGTGTCGGCCAGGACGCCCGCGCACGGGTACACGACGGCGAAGCGTTCCGTTCCCTCCCAGGAGACCCACCCCGTGTTCGCGGTAACCGGGACGAAGAGCAGCCGGCCGCCGTCGACCGCGCGCGGCGGATAGGCGCGGGTGCTGACCTGGAGGCGGCCGTCGCCGAGCCAACGGGTCTTGCCCGGGCACAGCTCGTCGAGCGCCGCGGCCCAGCCTCCCCGGCCCAACCGGGCCGTCCGGGCGACCACGTCGGCTTCGAGCGCCCGGCGTCGCCGCGGCCACTCGGGCAGCACGGTCTCCCGCCACACCCAGGTCAGGACCCCGGCCATCCGCTCCGGCAGATCCCGCGCCGAGCGGAGCGGCTCCGGCACGGGACGTCCGAGCGAGACGGCCAACTGCTCGACGGCGTCCGCCGGTTCGACGGCGCGCACGGCCTCGACCTCCTCCGCGAAGGTCCGCTCGCCGTCGCCCTGCGGCGTCGGCGTGAGGAAGTCCGCGTTCCAGGTCCGCCCGAGGGCCGCCCGGACGAGGAGGGCGTCGAGAGGTTCGGCGGCGAGGCGTTCCCGGTAGGCGGGGAGCCGCTCGGCCAGCCAGGCCCGCTCTCCGGGATGGGAGCCCGCCGCCGCGTGCAGGACCTTCAGGGCCGCGATCGCCTCGGCGAGCGGCGACAGCAGGAACCGGCCCCCCGCGAGCGAGTCGGCACCGATCCGCCACCAGCCCACGCCGCCACCCGCTCCCTCGGTTTCGCCTCCGCGCGAAACAGTACCGACGCCGCCGGGCCTCCCCGAAGCTCCTCGCATGCCCCGCTACCGCGCGCTGTTCCGCATCCCCGGGTTCACCCCGCTGTTCCTCACCGGCTCCGCCCAGATCGCCGCCCAGACCGTCGCCGGTCTCGGCCTCGCCACCCTCGTCTTCCGGGCGACCGGCTCCCCGCTCCTCTCCTCGCTCGCGCTGTTCGGCCCGTCGCTCGCCCAGCTCCTCGGCGCGACCACGCTGCTCTCGGCGGCCGACCGTCTCCCGCCCCGGAGCGCGCTCGCCGGCCTCGCCCTCTTCTTCGCCCTCTGCACCGCCGTCCTGGCGGTGCCCGCGCTCCCCGTCGGCGCGGTCTTCGCCGTCCTCCTCGCCCAGGGCCTCGCGGGGTCGCTGGGCGGCGGGGTGCGGCACGGCCTCCTCAACGAGATCCTGCCGCGCACGGAGTACCTGCTCGGCCGCTCCCTGACGAACATGTCCTCCGGGGTCTGCCAGATCGCCGGCTTCGCGTCCGGCGGGCTCCTCGTCGCCCTGCTCTCGCCGCGCGGCACGGTCCTCGTCGGCGCCGGGCTCCACCTCGCCGCCGCCGTCTGCGCCCGGCTCGGGCTCGACCGGCGGCCGCCCCGCGCCGCCGGGCGGCCGTCCTTCGCCGAGACCCGGCGCGGCAACGCGCGCCTGTGGGCGTCCCCCGCCCGCCGCCGCTGCTACCTGGCCCTCTGGGTGCCCAACGGGCTGATCGTCGGCTGCGAGTCGCTCTTCGTGCCGTACGCCCCCGGGCACGCCGGGCTGCTCTTCGCCTGCGGCGCGCTCGGGATGCTGGCCGGGGACACCGCCGTCGGCCGCTTCGTGCCGGCCCGGCTGCGCGCGCGTGTCCGGTTCCCCCTCCAGGCACTGCTCGCGGCCCCGTTCCTCCTCTTCGCCCTCGACCCTGGAGTGCCGCTCGCCGTCGCCGCCGTCACCGTCTCCTCCGTGGGGTACGGGGCGAGCCTGCTCCACCAGGAACGGCTGATGGAACTGGTGCCCGAGGAGCTGGCCGGGCACGCCCTCGGGCTGCACGTCTCGGGCATGCTCGCCCTCCAGGGGCTCAGTGCCGCGCTGGCCGGCACCCTCGCCCAGTCCACCTCCCCGCGCACCGCGATGGCGGCCCTCGCCGTCGCCTCGCTCACCGTGACACTCGCTCTGGCCCGCGCCGACCGCGCCGACGGCGACGGGAGCACCGACCGAGCCGACGGCGACGGGAGCACCGACCGGGCCGACGGCGACGGGACCGTCGACCGGCCCGGCGGCGGGGGAGCACCGTCGGCGAGGGCCGCACGGCGGCGCCCGGTGACGGCGACCAGGGCCGTGGACCCCGCGGCCGGACACGCAAGAAGAGCGCGGAACCAGGGACCGTAAACCTGGTTCCGCGCTCTCCGGCTTGATGACCGCCCGACGGCACGAGGCTGGCGCGACAGGACGTTCGCGCCGCCGGGCGGAGTCTGTGGGCCCCTTCCGGGGCTGGGCGTTGGGACCGCGGCGGTGCCGACGGGCGCGCCTGCCGTCCCTTCTTTCAGGTCAAGAAGGGGGGGCCGGGTGCCCTTACCACCGCACTGGCTCGGCGCCGCCGCGGTCCTCACGCTTGTCCGGTCCGCCGGCCACCCCTCATCCGGGCCGGCGATCCGGACCGCGTACGGCGCTGACCTCCCGTCAAGCGCCGCACGCAGTCTGGTTGCTGCGGTGCGGTCAGTCCTCGCGCAGGGCGCGGACCGCCTCCGCCACGCGCTTGCCGTACTCCGCGTCGGCGGCGGCGAAGTGCGCGAGGTTCTTCTCGATGACGTCCTCGCGGGACACCTGGGACAGGCCGCCGGCGATGTTGGCGACCAGACGGCCCTTCTCGTCCTCGGACATCAGGCGGTAGAGCTCGCCGGCCTGGAAGAAGTCGTCGTCCTTGGTGTGCTGCGGCGCCTCGTGGGTGCCGGTCCAGCCGTGGATCGCGAGCGGCGCGGCGAGCGCGGCGTCGGTCTGGGCCGGGCCCTGGTACGAGTTGGGCTCGTAGTTCTTGTCGTGGCGCGAACCGTTGCGGGTGGCCATGAGGCCGTCCCGGCCGTAGTTCTGGGCCGTGGTCGCCTTGGGGGCGTTCACCGGCAGCAGGGTGTGGTTCACACCGAGGCGGTAGCGGTGGGCGTCCGCGTAGGCGAAGAGGCGGCCCTGGAGCATCTTGTCCGGCGAGGGGCCGATGCCCGGGACGAAGTTGTTCGGGGAGAAGGCGGCCTGCTCGACCTCGGCGAAGACGTTCTCCGGGTTGCGGTCGAGGACCAGGCGGCCCACCCGCTGCAGCGGGTAGTCGCTGTGCGGCCACACCTTGGTGAGGTCGAACGGGTTGAAGCGGTACTCCGCGGCCTCGGCGGCCGGCATGACCTGGACGTACAGGGTCCACGAGGGGCTCACACCGCGCTCGATGGCCTGGAGCAGGTCGGTCTGGTGCGAGTTCGCGTCCTTGCCGACGAGCTCGGCGGCCTGGTCGGCGGAGAGGCTGCGGATGCCCTGGTTCGTCTTGAAGTGGTACTTGACGAAGAAAGCCTCGCCCGCCTCGTTGGTCCACTGGTAGGTGTGCGAGCCGTAGCCGTTCATGTGCCGGTACGAGGCCGGGATGCCGCGGTCGCCCATGAGCCAGGTGATCTGGTGGGTGGCCTCCGGGGCGTGCGCCCAGAAGTCCCAGACGTTGTCCGCCTCCTGCTTGCCCGTGAAGGGGTCGCGCTTCTGGGAGTGGATGAAGTCGGGGAACTTGATCGGGTCCTTGATGAAGAACACCGGGGTGTTGTTGCCGACGAGGTCGTAGTTGCCCTCTTCGGTGTAGAACTTCAGGGCGAAGCCGCGGGGGTCGCGGACCGCGTCCGCGCCGCCGAGCGAGTCGGCCACGGTGGAGAAGCGGATGAACGTCTCGGTCTTCTTGCCGACCTCGGAGAGGAACGCGGCCTTCGTGAAGCCGGTGACGTCGTCGGTCACCTCGAAGAAGCCGTACGCGCCGGAACCGCGGGCGTGCACCACGCGCTCCGGGATCCGCTCACGGTTGAAGCGCGCGAGCTTCTCCAGCAGGTGCTGGTCCTGGAGGAGGAGAGGGCCACCGACGCCGGCGGTGGCGGAGTTCTGGTTGTCGGCGACGGGGGCGCCGGACTCGGTCGTAAGCACGCGCTTCGACATCGTGACCTTCCGTACGGGGAGCTCTGCAGACGGTGCGAGGAGCGTAAATTCGGCTCGAACGTAACGTCAACAGTTTGTTGAAAAGGAAGTGTGGTGTTCCGGCCGGCGGCGACGCCTTGGGCGCGACAGGACAGTTGTCAGCGCCGCCGCCGACCGGAATTCAGGGGCCCCGGTAGGGGGCGGTGGGTCAGACCTGGCTGCCGGAGAGGCGCTCGACGGCGCGCAGCAGGGCCGAGTGGTCCAGGCCGCCGTCGCCCTGCGCACGCAGGGAGGCGACGAGCTGGGCGACGACGGCGCCGACCGGGAGGGCCGCACCGACGTTGCGGGCGGCGTCGGTGACGATGCCCATGTCCTTGTGGTGCAGGTCGATCCGGAAGCCGGGCTTGAAGTCCCGGTTCAGGAAGTTGTCCTTCTTGCGGGTCAGGACCGTGGAGCCGGCCAGACCGCCGTTGAGGACGTCCAGGGCGGCCTGGAGGTTCACGCCGGACTTCTCGAGGAAGACGACGGCCTCGGCGCACGCCTGGATGTTGACCGCGACGATCAGCTGGTTGGCGGCCTTCACCGTCTGGCCGGAGCCGTGCGGGCCGCAGAGCACGATGGTCTTGCCGAGGGCCTCCAGGATCGGGAGGGCCTCGTCGAAGTCGGCCTGCTCGCCACCGACCATGATCGAGAGCACGGCCTCGATCGCGCCGGCCTCGCCGCCGGACACCGGGGCGTCGATGACGCGGATGCCCTTCTCGGCGGCGTTCTTCGCGAGGTCGACCGAGGTCTGCGGGGTGATCGACGACATGTCGACGATCAGCGCGCCCTGCTTGGCGTTCTCCAGGATGCCCTCGGGGCCGTAGGAGATGGCCTCGACCTGCGGGGAGGCGGGCACCATCGTCACGATGACGTCGGCGTCCTCGACGGCCTCGGCGATCGACGCGGCGGCGGTGCCGCCGGCCTGGGTGAGCCGGTCCAGCTTGTCCTGCTCCAGGGTGAAGCCGGTGACCGAGTAGCCGGCCTTCAGAAGGTTCTCGGACATGGGGGAGCCCATGATGCCGAGGCCGATCCAAGCGATCTTGGGGAGGTTGCTCATGAGGGTGCCTCTCAAAACAAGGTGATACGGGGAGGTGGCCTGCGTCAGCGAGCCGGTCGGGCCTCGGCGGGCAGCCACTCGAAGGACGCGGCGGCGTCGGCGGCCTTGTACTCCAGGCCGACCCAGCCGTCGTAACCGGCCTTCTTCAGCTCGTCGAGGAGCTGCTCGAGCGGCAGGTCGCCGGTGCCCGGCGCGCCGCGGCCCGGGTTGTCCGCGATCTGGACGTGGCCGGTCTTGGCCGCGTACTCCGCGATGACCCGGCCGACGTCCTCGCCGTTCATCGACAGGTGGTAGATGTCGAGGAGGAACTTGGCGTTGCCGAGGCCGGTGGCCGCGTTCACCCGGTCGATCACCTCGATGGCGGAGGGGGCGCTCACCAGCGGGTAGAGCGGCGACTCCGGCTTGTTGAGGGTCTCGACGAGGAGGATCGCGCCGATCCGGTCGGCCGCGCGGGCCGCCAGGACCAGGTTCTCCAGGGCGAGGGCGTCCTGGATCTGCGGGTCGACGCCCTCCACGCGGTTGCCGTAGAGCGCGTTGAGCGCCTTGCAGCCGACGGAGGCGGCGAAGTCGGCGGCGACCTCGATGTTGGCGCGGAAGCGGTCCGACTCTTCCCCGGGTACGGAGAGGGCTCCGCGGTCCGGGCCGGGGAGCTGCCCGGCGTAGAAGTTCAGGCCCACCAGCTGGGTGCCGGCGTCCTCAAGAGCCTTCTTGAGGGCGTCGAGCTCGCTCTGCTCGGGGGTGGCGGTGTCGATCCAGGGCCACCACAGCTCGACCGCGGTGAAGCCCGCCGCGGCGGCGGCCGCGGGGCGCTCCAGGAGCGGGAGTTCCGTGAAGAGGATCGACAGGTTCACATCGAAGCGCTGGTCCGTGTATCCCATGAGGGGCGGCGCTCCTTCCGTATTGCGGAAGTAAGTTTCTGTCTGACGGAATGTTGCAAGGCGGGCGCCGTACTTGTCAAGAGGTCCCCGCAGGTCCGGGGCTCCCGCCGGGCGGAACGGGGCCGTAGCGTGGGGCCATGGTGCGTTTGAGAGTGGAGTTCACGACCGAGCCGTTCGACCTCGACGAGGCGCCGGCGCACGCGGTCGTGGCCCGTGAGGTCATCCAGTCGGCAGAGCTGGACGCGGTCGACGTCGGCCCCTTCGGCAACACGGCGGAGGGCGGCGCCGACGCGGTGCTCACCGCGGTCGACTCGCTGCTGCGCAGGTCGCTCGCGGCCGGTGCCACCCGCGTCTCCCTCCAGGTCAACGTGATCGGCGAGGGGGAGAAGTGAGCGAGCACCCGTTGGTCGCGGCCGTGAAGCCCCTGGTGGACGCCATGGGCGCCGAGCTGCTCGTCCCCGCCCAGGCGGAGCCCGACGACGTCGTGCTGGCCTGGGAGGGGGAGGACGTCCTCGCCGTACGGCTGCCGCAGCTGTCCGACTCCCTGGACCACATCCTGGCGGCGATGGAGCGGCGGCACGGGATGCCCCTGGCCGAACTCGACCGCAAGGCCAAGCAGGAGGTCGTCCGCCTGCTGGAGGCGCGCGGGGCCTTCTCGGTGCGCCACGGGGTGGAGACGGTGGCCGGGGCACTCGGTGTCAGCCGGTTCACCGTGTACAACTACCTGAACCGCGAGACCGCCCTGAACAGGGAAAAAGCCGCCAAGAACGACTAGTTGATCTTGTGTGGCCGGGAGCCGTCGTCCGGATGTCGGGACGACGGCTTTTGTGTGACCGAGTTTTCAACAAAGTGTTGACGTCGTGTTGCGGAGGGCGTTAGCTATCCGCAGCCCGTCCGACGCACAGCGAAAAACAGCCACGGAGGCTTCCCGTGACTTCAGGTACGACACCGGGCCTCACCCGGTTCAACACCTCGGCGGACAGCGAGGCCCTCGCCGCGCTCCACGAGGTGTGCTCCAGTTCGGCGTGGGGGAGCAAGCTCCTCGCCCAGCGCCCGTACTCCACCGCCGAAGCCCTCTTCCTCGCCGGCGACGCCGCCACGGCCGAACTGACCGCCGAGGACCTGGCCGACGCGATGGCGGGCCACCCGCCGATCGGTCGTCCGAAGGAAGGGGACCCGACCTCCTCCCGCGAACAGAGCGGGATGGCCGGCGCCTCCGCGGAGCTCAAGGCCGAGATGCTCGAACTCAACCTGGCCTACCAGGACAGGTTCGGTCATGTCTTCCTCATCTGCGCCACCGGCAGGACCGGCGAGCAGATGCGCGACGCGGTCCGCGAACGGATCGGGAACACGCCGGAGGAGGAGCGGGAGATCGTCCGCACCGAACTGGGCAAGATCAACCGCATCCGGCTGACCCGTCTCGTAGAGACCCCCGAGGAAGAGAGCTCCGCATGAGCACCGACACCACCGCCTCGGTGTCCACCCACATCCTGGACACCAGCATCGGCCGCCCGGCCGAGGGCGTCGCCATCACGCTCGCGGCCCGCAGCGGCTCCGGCGCGGAGTGGGTCACGCTCGGCGGCTCCGCCACCGACGCGGACGGGCGCTGCAAGGACCTGCCGGCGCTGCCGGAAGAAACCACCCACGTGCGTCTCGACTTCGAGACCGAGACGTACTTCGCCAAGAAGCAAGCCGAGGCGCAGCAGGACGCCCCCCGCGTAAGGGACAGCGGTGCGTTCTTCCCGGAGGTGGCGATCACGTTCGCCGTCACCCCGGGCGAGCACTATCACGTACCGCTGCTGCTCAACCCGTTCGGCTACTCCGTTTACCGAGGGAGCTAGCAGACATGCCCACGATTCTCGGCCAGAACCAGTACGGCAAAGCAGAGAACCGCGTCGTCAAGATCACGCGGGACGGCGCCACCCACCACATCAAGGACCTGAACGTCTCCGTCGCCCTCTCCGGCGACCTCGACGACGTCCACCTCACCGGCTCGAACGCCCACTGCCTCCCCACCGACACGACGAAGAACACCGTCTTCGCGTTCGCCAAGGAGTACGGCATCGAGTCCGCCGAGCAGTTCGGCATCCACCTCGCCCGCCACTTCGTGACGGGCCAGGAGCCGATCAAGAAGGCCCGCATCCGGATCGAGGAGTACTCCTGGGAGCGCATCGCCTCCTCGGACGCCAACTCCAAGTTCATCGGCTCGGACGAGGTCAACCACTCCTTCGCCCGCAGGGGCCAGGAGACCCGCGTCAGCCAGATCACCTACGACGGCGAGAAGTTCGAGGTCATCTCCGGCCTCAAGGACCTCGTCGTCATGAACTCCACCAACTCGGAGTTCTGGGGCTACATCAAGGACCAGTACACCACCCTCCAGGAGGCGTACGACCGGATCCTGGCCACGCAGGTCTCCGCCCGCTGGCGCTTCAACTGGACCGGCGACGACCAGCGCATGCCCAACTGGGAGCGGTCGTACGAGCAGACCAAGAAGCACATGCTCGAAGCCTTCTCGGAGACGTACTCGTACTCCCTCCAGCAGACGCTGTACCAGATGGCCACGCGCATCATCAACCACCGCTCGGAGATCGACGAAGTCCGCTTCTCGCTCCCGAACAAGCACCACTTCCTCGTCGACCTCGAGCCCTTCGGCCTCAAGAACGACAACGAGGTCTACTACGCCGCCGACCGCATGTACGGCCTCATCGAGGCCACCGTCCTCCGCGACGGAGCCACGGCGCAGATCCCGGTCGACATGACCAACCTCTAAGCGGCATCCGCGTGACCGGCCCCGCCCGCCCGCAGTCGGGCGGGGCCGGTGCACCGGACCGGAGGGAACAACCATGGCACAGCCTGCAAAGGGGCCGGCAACCGCCGAAGGCCCGTGTTCCACCCCGCCGTCCACCACCGTCCCGGCCCCGGCCGAGTGCCACCCGGTGGACGAGAAGCTCCCCGCCTCGCGGCTCGTCCCCGCGGCGCTCCAGCACATCGCCGCCATGTACGCGGGCGTCGTCACCCCTCCGCTGATCATCGGCCAGGCGGTCGGCCTGGACGCCGCCGGAATGACCCGGCTCATCGCGGCAAGCCTGCTCATCGCCGGCTGCGCCACCATCCTGCAGACCCTCGGCATCCGACGCTTCGCCGGCAACCGCCTGCCGTTCGTCAACGCCGCCTCGTCCGCCGGCATCGCCCCGATGCTCGCCATCGCCGAGACCAGCGCACCCGGACACCAACTGCCCGCCATCTACGGCGCGGTGATGGTCGCCGGAGTCTTCTGCCTCGCCGTCGGACCCTTCTTCGGCAAGCTCCTGCGCTTCTTCCCGCCGCTCGTCACCGGCGTCGTCATCACCCTCATCGGGGTGACCCTGATGCCCGTGCCCGTCGGCTGGGCCCAGGGCGGGGACCGCACCGCCGCCGACTTCGGCGCCATGAGGCACCTGGCCCTCGCCGGCTTCACGCTCGTCGTCATCCTGCTCTTCCAGCGCTTCGGCAAGGGCTTCGTCAAGCAGATCGCCCTGCTGCTCGGCCTGTTCATCGGCACCCTCGCCGCGATCCCCTTCGGCATGGCGGACTTCGGCGCGCTGCGCGAGGCCCCCGTCGCGGCCCTCCCCGCGCCCTTCGCCTTCGGAGCCCCCGAGTTCCAGCCGGCCGCGATCCTCTCCCTCTGCATCGTCATGCTGGTCCTGATGACCGAGTCCAGCGCCGGCATGCTCGCCCTCGGAGAGATCTGCGACCGCCGCAGCGACGGCCGGACCATCACCCGCGGCCTGCGCACCGACGGCATCGCCACCCTGCTCGGCCCCGTCTTCGGCGGCTTCCCGACCTCGGCCTTCGCCCAGAACGTCGGCGTCGTCTCGCTCACCCGGGTCCGCTCCCGGTACGTCGTCGCCGTCGCCGGCGGAGCCCTGATCGTCCTCGGCGCCTTCCCGGTCCTCGGCGCGGTCGTCTCCACGGTCCCGATGCCCGTCCTCGGCGGCGCCGGCATCGTCCTCTTCGGCTCGATCGCCGTCAGCGGCATCCGCACCCTGTCGGAAGCCGGGCTCGACGACAGCTCCAACATCATCCTGGTGGCCGTCGCGCTCGGAGCGGGCATCATCCCGCTCGCCGCGCCCACCTTCTACGCCGGCTTCCCCGCCTGGGCGCAGACGGTGCTCGGCTCCGGCATCAGCGCGGGCGCGCTCGTCGCCGTCCTGCTCAACCTGTTCTTCCACCACCTCGGCACCCGGAGCCGTCACACCGCTCCGGCACTCAAATCCTCCTAGGGTCCTGCCGTGCCCACACCACCACAGAGGAATGAAGGAACCACCGCCATGGCAGCACCTTCGGCAGCCCAGCGCATCGTCATCGAGAACGCGGCGATCGCGACCGTCGACGCGAACGACACCGAGTACGCCTCCGGGTACCTCGTCGTCGCCGACAACCGGATCGAGTCCATCGGCGCCGGCAAGGCGCCCGAGGGCCTGGAGAACGTGGTCCGCCGGATCGACGCCACCGGTCACCTGGTGACGCCCGGTCTGGTCAACACCCACCACCACTTCTACCAGTGGATCACCCGGGGTCTGGCCACCGACCACAACCTGTTCAACTGGCTGGTCGCGCTCTACCCGACCTGGTCGCGGATCGACGAGTCGATGGTCCGCGTCGCCGCCCAGGGCTCCCTGGCGATGATGGCCCGCGGCGGCGTCACCACCGCCATGGACCACCACTACGTCTACCCGAAGAACTCCGGCGACCTCTCCGGCGCCATCATCGGCGCCGCCTCCGACATGGGCGTCCGCTTCACCCTCGCCCGCGGCTCGATGGACATGAGCGAGAAGGACGGCTTCCTGCCGCCCGACTTCGCCGTCGAGACCACCGAGGGCGCGCTCGCCGCGACCGAGGAGACGGTGCGGAAGTTCCACGACGCCTCCTTCGACGCGATGACCCAGGTCGCCGTCGCCCCCTGTTCCCCCTTCTCCATCTCCACCCAGCTGCTCAAGCAGGGCGCCGAGCTGGCCCGCCGGCTCGGGGTGCGGATGCACACCCACGGCTCGGAGACCGTGGAGGAGGAGAAGTTCTGCCACGAGCTCTTCGGCATGGGCCCGACGGACTACTTCGAGTCCACCGGCTTCCTCGGCGAGGACGTGTGGATGGCGCACTGCGTCCACATGAACGACTCCGACATCGCCGCCTTCGCCCGCACCGGCACCGGCGTCGCCCACTGCCCGTCCTCCAACGCGCGCCTGGCCGCCGGCATCGCCCGCGTACCGGACATGCTCAAGGCGGGCGTGCCCGTCGGCCTCGGCGTCGACGGCACCGCCTCCAACGAGTCCGGCGAGCTCCACACCGAGCTGCGCAACGCGCTCCTCATCAACCGCCTCGGTGCCCACCGCGAGGCCGCGCTCAACGCCCGCCAGGCCCTGCGCCTCGGCACCTACGGCGGTGCGCAGGTCCTCGGCCGCGCCGACAACATCGGCTCCCTCGAAGCCGGCAAGCTCGCCGACTTCGTCCTCTGGAAGATCGACGGCCTCGGCCACTCCTCGATCGCCGACCCGGTCACCGCCGTCGTCTTCGGCGCCGCGGCACCGGTCACCGCCTCCTTCGTCAACGGCAAGCAGATCGTCGAGAACAACCGACTGCTCTTCGCCGACGAGGAGCAGATCGCGCGCGACGCGCGCGCGGAGGCCCAGCGCCTGGCCCGGATCACGGCCCAGGGCTGACCTCCCCACGGAGTCCGACCGAGGGGGACGGCCCTCGGTCGGTCGCCGCGGACCCGAGCGGGGTCCGCGGCAGCCGGACCGGGCGGTGCCGTACGCAGAAGACGTACGGCACCCCCGGGACGGTGAACCCCGCCCGCACCCCCACCGGGTCCGTCCCGCGCCGCCCTCTCCGCGCGCACCCCGCCCCACCGCATCGAGCCGCACCTCCTGCACTTCGCACCGCATCGCACCACCTCCCTGAACCCCGCGTCACCGCCGACGTGTAACCGACCGGAGGAACCGCCGTGGCCGCCACGCCCCAGGTTCGCAATGCACCAGCCGCAGGCTCCGCCCCCGAAGACCGCGAGAAGCATCCGGTCGACGAGACGCTGCCCCCACTCAAGATGCTCACCAGCGGCCTCCAGCACGTCGCCGCCATGTACGCGGGCGTCGTCGCCCCGCCGCTGATCGTCGGAGCCGCCGTCGGCCTCTCCGGCACCGAACTCACCTTCCTGACCGGCGCGAGCCTCTTCACCGCCGGTCTCGCCACCTTCCTCCAGACCCTCGGCGTCTGGAAGATCGGCGCCAAGCTGCCGTTCGTCAACGGCGTCACCTTCGCCGGCGTCGCACCGATGCTCGCGATCGTCGACACCACCGAGAACAAGGCCGACGCGCTGCCGGTCATCTTCGGCGCGATCATCGTCGCCGGACTCCTCGGCTTCCTCGCCGCCCCCTGGTTCTCCCGCCTCGTGCGCTTCTTCCCGCCGGTCGTCACCGGCACGGTCATCACCCTCATAGGCGTCTCCCTCCTCCCGGTCGCCTTCGGCTGGGCCCAGGGCCCCAACCCCAAGGCAGCGGACTACGGTTCGACGACCTTCCTCTCCCTCGCCGGCATCACGCTCGTCGTGGTCCTGCTGCTGCGCCGCTTCACCCGCGGCTTCCTGAAGCAGATAGCCGTCCTCGTCGGCCTCGTCGTCGGCACCGTCATCGCCATCCCCTTCGGCGTCACCGACTTCTCGCCGGTCACCGAGGCGGACATCGTCGGCTTCCCCTCCCCGTTCCACTTCGGCGGACCCCAGTTCGCCCTCGCCGCGATCATCTCCATGTGCGTGGTCATGCTGGTCTCCATGACCGAGTCGACCGCCGACATGCTCGCCCTCGGCGAGATCGTCGACCGGCCCGCCGACGAGAAGACCATCGCCGCCGGACTGCGCGCCGACACCCTCGGCTCGGCGCTGAGCCCGCTCTTCAACGGCTTCATGTGCAGCGCCTTCGCCCAGAACATCGGCCTGGTCGCCATGACCAGGATCCGCAGCCGCTTCGTCGTCGCCTGCGGCGGCGGCTTCCTGGTCCTGATGGGCCTCTCCCCGGTCGCCGCCTCGCTGATATCCGTCGTGCCCCGCCCCGTCCTCGGCGGCGCGGGCGTCGTCCTCTTCGGCTCGGTCGCCGCCAGCGGCATCCAGACCCTCGTCAAGGCCGGTCTGGAGAAGGACAACAACGTGCTGATCGTGGCCGTGTCGCTGGCCGTCGGCATCATCCCGATCACCAAGCCGGACTTCTACCACGCCTTCCCGGAGACCGCCCAGATCATCCTGGACTCCGGCATCTCCACCGGCTGCGTCGCGGCCGTCCTGCTCAACGTGGTCTTCAACCACCTGGGCCGGCGCCGGGACGACGACGACGTCACCGCCCCGATGGAGCCGGGCGACGAGATCTCCGGCAGCCACTCGGCGAAGGCGGCGCACGCCCACTGAACCACCGGCCCGTCCCCCCGCCCGCCCCGGTCCCCGCGCACGCCGCGGGGCCCGGGGCCGTGGTGCTGATCAACCCCAACACCTCCACGGCCACCACCGCGATGATGACCGCGATCGCCCGGCGGGCCCTCGGTCCCGCCCTCCCGGTCCGCGGTGTCACCGCCGCCCGCGGTCCCGGCATGCTCACCGACCCGGCCGCCCTGCGCGCGGCCGCCCCCGAGGTCCTCGCCGCCGGCCTCCGCGCGACGGCGGAGGGCGACTGCGCCGCGCTTCTCGTCGCCGCCTTCGGCGACCCGGGCGTCGAGGAGCTGCGCGCGGCCGCCGGGATCCCCGTCGTCGGCCTGGGAGAGGCCGCCCTCCGCGAAGCCGCCGCCGAGGGCCTCCCGTTCGGCGTCGCCACGACCACCCCGCTCCTCGCCGACGCCATCGCCGACCGCGTCACGGCCCTCGGCCTCGCCGACCGGTACACGGGCATCCGCCTCACCGCGGGCGCCCCCGAACGCCTCTCCGCCGACCCGGCGCTCCTGCTCGACCGGCTGGAGCGCGCGGTCCGCGCCTGCGCCGACCGCGACGGCGCCCGGTCCGTCGTCATCGGCGGCGGCCCGCTCGGCGAGGCCGCCGAGCACCTCCGCGACCGCTGCGGCCTCCCGGTCGTCGCCCCCGTCCCGGCGGCGATCCGCGCGATCACCCGCCTCCTGACGGCCTGACAGGCCCGGAGCAGCGCCCGCGCCCGGCCCGCCCACCCGGTCACCCCTCCACCTCGATCCGGCGGCGGCACTCGCGCGCCAGCGCCGGGTACGCGGCGGCGATCGCCTCGTACAGCCTGCGCCCCAGCAGCCGCTCGGCGTCGGCGCGTCCGGTGGCCCCGTACAACCCGTCGAGCAGGGCCTCGTACCGCGACAGGGCGTGCCGCAGATAGGCGACCTGCCAGCGCACCAGCGAGCCGGCGGGGGGCCCGCCCCGGGTCCCGCCCGGCCGTCCGGGCCCGCTCCCGTCCGGGCGCGCGGTCGCGCTCCGGCCCTCGGCCCCCGCTCCGGGCTCGGTCGGTGCCGTCGGCCGCGACGACCCGGGACTCCGGCCGGCCAGGGCGTGCCGGTGGCGCACGGCCCGCCGCTCCAGCTCGGGCCCGGGAAGCCGGGGGACCTCGATGGGCTCGGCGCGGACGGCGGCGAGGACCGCGGCGCGCCGGCGTTCGGCGTGGGCCTCGGCCGCGGCGGACCGGGCCGGCGCGCGGGCGGAGGTCTCGGAGAACTCGGGGGTCCGCTCGACGCTCTCGACCCGGGCCAGCAGATAGAGCCGCACGGGCGCGAGGGACCAGCGCCGCGGATCGCGGCCCTGGACGTCGGGCGTGCCGAGCAGGTCCCGCACCATGGCGTCGGTCCAGCCGCGGCGGCGGACACCGGTGAAGCTCACATAGATCGTACGGTCCGTCATGATTCCCCCAGAAGTGATTACGGAGCGTGACGAATTCAGTGAAGCGCACCCCACTGACAACGCCCCGCCGCGCGGGTCTTGCGGGGGTGCCGCCGACTGTGCGATATAGGTCTGGACCTTTCCGACGGACGGAGGCCGGCCCGTGCAACGCCTGCTCGCCGCAAGCCTGTTGACCGCTCTCGGGCTGAGCCTGACGCTCACCCTCACCGCCTGCTCGGCCGCGGCCGCACCCGAGCCGCCGGACACCCGCGCCCCCACCACGCCCCTCGGCGTCACCGCGACCGCCGGCAGCGCGAGCACCGTCCACGTCATGTGGAGCGCGGCCGCCGACGACCGGGCCGTCGACGGCTACGCGGTCTACCGCGAGGGGACCAAGGTCAAGGACGTCCCCGCCACCACCCTCATGACCGACGTCGTCGGCCTCGCCCCCGGCGCCCCCCACACCTTCACCGTCCGCGCCCGAGACGCCGCGGGCAACCTCTCCGCCCCCAGCAGCCCCGTCACCGCGACCACCCCGCGCACCACCGCCGAGGACCGCACGCCCCCCACCGCCCCCGGCGCCCTCCGGGTCACCGCCGACGGCAGCCGCGCCGCCACCCTGCGCTGGACCCCCGGCCGCGACGACACCCGCATCACCGCGTACGACGTCTACCAGGCGGACACCCGCATCCACACCGTCCCCGGCACCGCCACCACCGCCCGCCTCACCGGACTGCGCCCCGGCACCGCCTACGCCTTCACCGTCCGTGCCCGCGACGCCGCCGAGAACTCCTCCCCGGACAGCGCGCCCGTCGACCTCACCACCGCATCCGCGCCCGGCGCACCCCCCAACACCGCCCCCAGGGACCTCACCGCCACGGCGGCCAGGGGCGAGATCACCCTCACCTGGACCCCGCCGCGCACCGGAGCCCCCGTCACCCACCACGAACTCCACCTCGACGGGCACTTCGCCACCACCATCGTCTGGGGCACCACCCCGCCCCCCGGCCGGGCCACCTACACCTTCCCCGTCCCCGACGCCCCGGGCACCCGCTACACCGTCACCCTCCGCGCCCAGCTGCCCGACGGCACCTGGGGCGACTTCTCGGCCCCGAGGACGGTCGTGGTGCGCTGACCCCGCGTCACCGCGCCGCCCCACACCGGCCTTGGCCGGAATCGCACCCTTTCGCCACGCACCGTCGCGTCGCACTCTGCGACCAAGGGGCACGACAGGCTGCTGGGGGGCGCGCCGATGACCGAACCGGTGACCGAGCCGATCTACGTACCCGCGCTGCCCGCCCGGCGCAGCGGCTTCGCCGCCTACGGGGGGCTCGCGCCGGACGTCCGGGCGGCCGTCGCGCCGCTCTGGACGGTCCCGCCCCGCGTCGGCCCCGAGCGGACCCCGGGCCGCCGCCCGACCCACCCGCCCGACCCCGACGCCCTCGCCCTCGGCGGTCACCTGCACCGGGCCCTGACCGGCATCGCGCGCGTGCAGCGCGACCGCCCGGCCTGGGTCGACACCCGCCACGTGGAGAGCGGCCCCCGCGCCTTCGTCACCGGCCCGTACCCGCTGCGGCCGGTGACCGGCCCCGAGCGCGCCGCCTGGCAGCAGGTGGCCTGCGCCGAGGCCGCCGCGGCGGGAGGCGGCGGCCTCGGCGTACGGGTGCGCCCCGACCCCGCACCCGGCGGACGGTGGGCCGAGGGCGTCGGCCGCCTCCTGCACCGGATCGCCTTCGCCCACTGCCCCGTGGACCTCCTCCTCGACCTGGGCGCCGTCGACGACGCCGACGACGCGGCCCCCCGCACCGCGCTCCACGCCCTGGACCTCCTCGGCCCGCTCCACCCCTGGCGCGCCGTCGTCCTGCTCGCCGGCGCCTTCCCACGCAGCCGACCCGAGGGGTACGGAGCCGCCCTCACCGAGACCGGACGGGCCGACCGGGACCTCCGCGACCTGCTGCGCCACACCGGCGGAGGAACCGGCCCGCAGCCCCTGTACGGCGACTACGGCGCCCACGACCCGGCCAGCGCCGACCGGGTCTCGGACACCGGGCACGACCCGCTCCGGGGCGCGGTGCGCTACACCACCCGCCGCACCTTCCTCGTCGGCGAGGTGCGCGCCGGCGGACCCGGACCCCACCACGGCGTCCGCGCGCTCGCCCGCGACATCGTCGACTCCGACGACTTCAGGGGAGCGTCCTACAGCCGCGGCGACCGCTGGCTCCAGGCGTGCGCCGACGGCACCGGCCCGCCCGGCACCGGGCACCCGGACGCCTGGATCTGCGCCGGCCACCTCCAGCACCTGACCCACACCGCCCGCGAGCTGCGGCGGAGCGCCTGACGCGAGCCGCCGGCCAGGAGCGCCCCGAATCCCCGGCCCGTCGCACCCGGAGGGCGCCGACACACCTGGCCCGTGCGCCTTGCCGCCCGGAACGAGCGGCCCGGAACTACCCTGGGACTGTGGCCGAGACCGTACTCACCAACACCGGGCTCGACAGGTTCCTCGAACTCCTCGACGGAACACCCGAGCGCCGGGACCCCGTGTTCACCCGCGCCGCCGAGGCGGTGCTGGGGCTGCTGGCCCTCCGGGGCGCCGACCGGGGCACGGGGGTGCCCGAGCCGACACCGGGACTCGTACGGCAGCTGCTCGTGGAGGACCTGCCGACGTTCGTGTACGCGCCGCCCGGCGAACTCGCCGCCTACCCGGCCGTCCTGGGCGCGCTCGCCGCACGCTTCGACGGCGGGCGCGGCGAACGGGTCGCCGCCGTGGTCGCGGAGACCGGCCCCGACTTCGAACGGGCCATGAACGACCCCGGCAACCTCACCTGGCACCGCTGGTACGCCTCCCTGCTCCGCGGCTGCGGCGCGGATCTCGCCGACCCCGAGGACGTACGGCGCAGGCTCGCCGCGCTCGACGGCGCCCCGCTCCCCGACGGGGTGCACCGGGCCGACCTGATGGGCCGGACGGAGCTGGCGGACGTACTGCTCGCCGAGGCGCTCACCCGGGCGTACGTCCGGGACGCCGAGGCGCCGCCGCCCGCCGGACCGCTCCTCACCGACCACGCCGTCGCGACCGGCATCGGGCAGGTGGCGGCCGCGCTCCGGGACCGCTGGACGGCCGCGGGGCTGGCCGAGCAGCTCGCCGGACCGTACGCGCGGTTCGCGCCGGGACCCGACGCCTTCCCGCACCTGGTCCTGGCCGACGCGCTCCTCGACGAGCACCTCGACTACTACGGGGACCCCGCCGCGCCCGTCCCGCCGCCGCCCTCCGTCGAGACCGCGCCGGGGCCCGGCTCCGTCGAGGCGGACGCCGACGCGCTCATCGCCGCCGTCGAGGAGCTGGCCGAGGAGGAGTTCGAGCCCTACGGCGGCGAGGCCCCGCACCTGCTGTACGTCGTCTACCAGCGCGGCTGCTCCGCCGACTCCGTCGCCCGCAAGGCGGCCGAGTACGAGGACTGGGCCGTCGACCCGGACCTGGAGGACCTGCCGGTCCAGGTGCCGGCCGAGGCGCCGGAGGAGTACGCCACGCCGCCGCTCCCGGAGCTCGTCCGGCTCCTGGGCGCGGCCGAGCTGGACGAGGCCGACCGGGCCCGGCTCGAAGCGCCCGCCCGGGACCTGGCCGCCGCCGTCGACCGGCTCGCCGCCACCGGCCTGGTCTTCCGCGCCGGCGACGCCTTCGGGCTGACGCCGCGCGGCGCGGGCGTCGTGCGCTATCTGCTCGGCGTGCGCGGCATCGTCGCGCCCGACGCCGCCCGGGCCGCCGCCTGGAGCGCGCCGGTCATGGCCGCCGCCGCGGCGGGCTGGCCCTCCTGCGTCGCCGCGCGCGTCCTCGCCGACTGGCTCCACGCGCGCGGGGACACCGCCGAGGCGTGGTCCGCGCTGCTCGCCGCACTGGGCACCGTGCACGCCGGCACCGAGGACGCGGCGGCCGTACGGGCGCTCTTCACCGTCCTGGACACCGCCGCCGCCCCGGCCGACGCCCTCCGAGGGGCCCTGCGCGACCCGGTCGTCGGCGCCTACGCCCTCCAGGCCCTGCGCGAGCGGGACGAGCCGGCGGACGCGATCCAGGTGGGGACCTCCGCGCGGGCGCTGCACCTCCTCGACGCGCTGCCCGGGAAGAAGGGCCCGCTGGAGTCCCGCCGTACCGCCTTCGACGAGGCGGCGTCCGCCTGGCCCGGCGGTTCCGCCGCCCTGGTCCGGGCGATGGCTGACGCGGACCGCCACGAGGCCGAGCGGGTGCTCGGCCCGCTCGGCATCACCGTGCCCTGAACCGGGCCCCGGACGAGGAACCGGCCCCGCCGTGACCGGCTCCGTCGCGGCTACCCGGCCGTGAGGTACATGCCCGAGGGACCCGACCCCGCGGTGTTGCGGCAGCTGTGGTTGCCGGTCGGTCGGGCGTGGACGAGCGCCAGGCAGCGGCCGAGGGCCTGCTGGCCGTAGGCGTTGGGGTGCATCGACTCCTGGACGAGCCCCTGGGTGCTCTGGCTGTCGATCCAGCGCGCCCACTCGCTCGTCGTGCCCGACGGGGGCAGCGACGCCGTCACCTGCCGGCTCGCCTTGGCGCAGACCTCACGTCCCTGGAGCGCGTCGCGCAGGTCCATGAACTGCACGCCCTTGGCCGCGGCGACGCCCTTCAGCCGGTCGGCGAGCTGGGGGACGAGCGCGTCGCGGGCCCAGTCGGAGTCGGCGTTCCAGAAGGGGCAGCCACCGGTGTTGGTCCGCGTCCAGCCGCTCTCGCCGTAGCGGTTGTCGGCCGCGCGCGGGATGGGGGAAGGGTACGACTGGAGGACGATCCGGTAGTCCGACGCGGCGTATCCGGCGGCCGACATGACGGCCCGGATCTCGTCGACGGAGGTGCCGACGTCCGCCATCACCCCGTCGATCCTCGCGTCCACCGCGGCCTGCTGGTCGTCGTGGCAGTAGGAGTACCAGACGATGTAGTCGGTGGCGCAGGTGGTGATGATGTCCGCGAAGCCGAGGTCGTTGCCGCCGATGGAGAGGGCGATCAGCTTCACGTCGTGCGAGGCGGCCACGGCCGCCAGCTGGTCGGCCTGCGGGGCCTCGCCCTTGTACGCCTGGCCGCCCCGCGAGGCGCGGATGACGTTCTTCGTGGTCGCCCCGGAGCAGGCGAGGTTGACCAGGGAGCTTGCGAGCGCGCCGGCGCTCTTGACCTCGGCGGTGTCCGACCGGTGGCAGCCGCCGGCGGTGGAGCCGTACACCCGGGACGGGTCGTACCCGCTGCCGGTCCAGGCGCGGTCGGTGCCGTTGCGGCTGCCGCTGTTGGTGAGGCTGTTGCCCTGCCAGCGGCCGGCCTCGCCGGAGATGTAGCTGTCGCCCATGGTGACGACGGCGGTGGGCCCGGTGCCGGCGGAGGCGTGGGCGGAGGGGGCGGCGACGGAGGCGAGTCCGGCGGCGGTACACAGTGCCAGGAGTGCGCGCAGCGCACGGTGGGGGGACGGAGGCATGGCTGTGCTCCTGCGGTCTGCAGTGACGTGGGGGACAGCCGCCGGCGCCGGTGGCATGGCGGAATCTGACACGTCCTGGCTTGTTACCGCTAGGTAGCTGCATATCTCGGTTCCGTCACGTCCCCTGTGGCACGACAGGGCCCCGCCCCCGGAGCTGTGCGTTCACCGGGGGCGGGGCCTGTGCGGGGCCGGGCGGAACCTCAGCCGACCAGCTGCTCGTAGGCGGGGAGCGTCAGGAAGTCCGCGTAGTCCGCGTCGAGGGAGACGTGCAGGAGCAGGTCGTGGGCCTGCTGCCACTTGCCGGCCGCGAAGGCGTCCTCGCCGATCTCGGCACGGATGGCGGACAGTTCCTCGGCGGCGACCTTGCGGGCGAGCTCGGGAGTGGCCGTCTCGCCGTTCTCGAACACGACACCCGCGTTGATCCACTGCCAGATCTGGGAGCGGGAGATCTCGGCGGTGGCCGCGTCCTCCATCAGGTTGAAGATGGCGACGGCGCCGAGGCCGCGCAGCCACGCCTCGATGTAGCGGATGCCGACCTGGACGGCGCTCACGAGGCCGCCGTAGGTGGGCCTGGCGTCCAGCGAGTCGATCGCGATGAGGTCGCCGGCCGCGACGGAGACGTCCTCGCGGAGGCGGTCCTTCTGGTTCGGCTTGTCGCCCAGGACGGCGTCGAAGGAGGCCATGGCGATCGGGACCAGGTCGGGGTGGGCGACCCAGGAGCCGTCGAAGCCGTCGCCGGCCTCGCGGTCCTTGTCGGCCTTGACCTTCTCGAAGGCCACCTTGTTCACCTCGGCGTCCCGGCGGGACGGGATGAAGGCCGCCATGCCGCCGATCGCGTGCGCGCCGCGCTTGTGGCAGGTGCGGACGAGGAGTTCGGTGTACGCGCGCATGAACGGGGCCGTCATCGTGACCGCGTTGCGGTCCGGGAGGACGAACTTGGCGCCGCCGTCACGGAAGTTCTTCACGATGGAGAAGAGGTAGTCCCAGCGGCCCGCGTTCAGGCCGGCGGCGTGGTCGCGGAGCTCGTAGAGGATCTCCTCCATCTCGTACGCGGCCGTGATGGTCTCGATGAGGACCGTGGCGCGGACGGTGCCCTGCGGGATGCCGACGTACTCCTGGGCGAAGACGAAGATGTCGTTCCAGAGGCGGGCCTCCAGGTGCGACTCCGTCTTCGGCAGGTAGAAGTACGGGCCCTTGCCGAGGTCGATCAGCCGCTGGGCGTTGTGGAAGAAGTAGAGCCCGAAGTCGACGAGCGCGCCGGGCACCGGGCGTCCGTCGAACGTGAGGTGGCGCTCCTCCAGGTGCCAGCCGCGCGGCCGCATGACGACCGTGGCGAGCTCGCCGGCCGGCTTGAGGGCGTACGACTTGCCCGACTTCGGGTCCGTGAAGTCGATCTTCCGGGTGTACGCGTCGATCAGGTTGACCTGGCCGAGGACCACGTTCTCCCAGGTCGGCGCCGAGGCGTCCTCGAAGTCCGCGAGCCAGACCCGCGCGCCGGAGTTCAGCGCGTTGATCGTCATCTTGCGGTCGGTCGGGCCGGTGATCTCGACCCGGCGGTCGTTCAGGGCCGCCGGGGCCGGCGCGACCTTCCAGGAGTCGTCGGCGCGGATCGCCGCGGTCTCCGGCAGGAAGTCCAGCGTGGACGTGCGGGCGATCTCGGCGCGGCGCTCCGCCCGGCGGGCGAGGAGCTCGTCCCGGCGCGGGGTGAACCGCCGGTGCAGTTCGGCGACGAAGGCCAGGGCGGCCTCGGTGAGCACCTCTTCCTGACGCGGCAGGGGCTCGGCATCGACGACGGCCAGGGGGGACGGCGCTGGTGCGGACATGAACTGTCACTTCCTTCAGCGGACTTCACGGGCGGTGCCATACGGCCGCCGGGCGTCGCGATTCGGCACGGAGTGCCGCAGGCGCCGAGATACGGCCGCGAGCGCCGTTTCGGGAAACAGGCGCTTCTGAACAGTGGATACTAGTTTCCTCATGGTGGAAGTTCAATGGTTTGTTGATGTCGAGATTCTCCGGATCGACACAACGTGGCGCACGGTGCCAGCCCCCTCACTCCAGATGGGCCAGATCCGCCTCCGTGTCGATGTCGTAGGGCTCGGCCACATCCGAACAGTCCACCGGCGTGATCGCATCCCGGTGCGCCGCCAGATAGTCCCGCGCGCCCCGGTCGCCCACCGCCCCCGCGGCGATCCCCGCCCAGTGCTCCGACCCGAACAGCACCGGATGGCCGCGCTGCCCGTCGTACGACGCCGCCGCCAGCGTGGCGCGCGACCCGTACGCCGCCCGCACCCGCGCCACCGCCTCCGCGCCGATCCCCGGCTGATCCACCAGCAGCACCAGGGCCGCGTCCACGCCCCGCGCGTCCGCCCCCAGCGACTCCAGCCCCACCCGCAGCGACGACCCCATGCCCTCCGCCCACCCCGGGTTCTCCACGACCACGCAACCGGGCAGCTCCGCGAGCTCCCGCACCGCCTCCGCCCGCGCCCCGACCACCACGTGCACCACCTCGCACCCCGCCGCCCGCAGCACCCCCACCGCGTGCTCGACCAGCGGCCTGCCCCGGTGCGTCAGCAACGCCTTCGGCCTTCCGCCGAGCCGCCGCCCACCCCCCGCCGCAAGCAGCAGTCCGGCGACGACGGGCCCTCGATCATCCGCTGTACTCATGGGAACTGCATACCGCATCGCGCGGAATGACACGGTCGCCTGAATTACGCTCACCAAGGGTGGCGCGTCGGGGTGGCGAAGGAGTTAACTGGCCCGCGGCTCACGGGGGTCGGTCAGTGGGACGGCCGGCCCGGAGTGATCGTCGTACGGAGTTCTGCGCACAGGGTCGTGCGAGGGGGAGAACCATGTTGCGAAGCGTGGGGCAGAGGCGAGTGACCGGCGAGGGTGTGGACCCCAGGGTGGTCGGACTGCGGTCCGCCGTGTCCCGGCTGCGGCGGGAACTGGCCGCGCACCGGGTGGAGTTCACGGACCGGGGCATCGCCGAGGACGAACTCGCGGCCTTGGACGCCATGGCGCTCAGCGGCGCCCCGGAGGTCCGCAGGCTGCGCCGCTCGCTGCTGCTCGTCGCCGGCTGCGTCGGCTCCGTCAGCGCGCTCGCGGAGGCACTGGACGGCGTCCGCCGGGCCGTCGAGCTCTTCGGCCCGCCGCCACCCCCGAACGCCTGAGCGACAGGGCGCGCGCGAGGAAACCGGATTGCCCCGGGCGGGCGGTTCGCGTTGGCTGGGCGGCATGACCGAACTGACGACCGACCGCCTCCTCCTGCGCCGGTGGCGCGACTCCGACCTGGCGCCGTGGGCGGCGATGAACGCCGACCCCGAGGTCCGGGAACACCTGGGCGACCCGCTGACCCGGGAGCAGAGCGACGCCTCCGTGGCGCGCTTCCTGGCCGACTTCGACCGCCGGGGCTACGGATGGTGGGCGGTCGAGGTCAGGGACACCGGCGCGTTCGCCGGATTCGCCGGCCTGGACGAGGTGGACGACGGACTGCCCTTCACCGGAGTCGAGATCGGCTGGCGGCTGGCCCGCCCGGCCTGGGGCAAGGGCTACGCCACCGAGGCCGCGCGCGCCGTCCTCGCCCACGGCTTCGAGTCCCTCGGACTCCCCGAGATCCTCGCCGTGACGACGGCCGGCAACCTCCGCTCCCAGGCGGTGATGCGGCGCCTCGGGATGAGCCGCGCACCGGAGGACGACTTCGACGACCCCACCGCCCCCGAAGGCCCGCTCCGCCCGAACGTGCTCTTCCGCATCGCCCGCCCCACCGAGCCCACGGCGTAGACGGCCCCCCGCGCGCCGGCAGGACACCCCCTAGCGCCGGATCAGCCGGCGGGCCGTCGCCGTCGCCACGGCGGCGGTGCGGGAGTCGACGCCCAGCTTGGCGAAGATGTGGACCAGGTGGGACTTCACGGTGGCCTGGCTGAGGAAGAGCGCCTTGCTGATCTGCTGGTTGGAGAGACCCTCGCCGACGAGCTGGAGGACCTCCAGCTCGCGCTTGGTCAGGGCCTCGGCGGGGGTGCGCATCCGGTCCATCAGCCGGTGGGCGACCGCGGGGGCGAGGGCGGACTGGCCGGCCGCCGCCGTACGGACCGCCGCGGCCAGCTCCTCGGGCGGCGCGTCCTTCAGGAGGTAGCCGGAAGCGCCCGCCTCGACCGCCGCGAGGATGTCGGCGTCGGTGTCGTACGTGGTGAGGACCAGCACCTTGGGCCCGTCGGGCACGGCGGTGATGGCCGCCGTCGCCTCCGAGCCGTGCATGCCGGCACCGAACTGGAGGTCCATCAGGACGACGTCCACGCCACCGGCGGCGGCCAGCTCCACCGCCCGCTCGGCCGTGGCGGCCTCGGCGACGACCGTGAAGTCGGGCTCCGTGTCGAGGACGGCGCGCAGGCCCGCCCGCACCACCGGGTGGTCGTCGGCCAGAAGAAGGCGGATGGTCATGCGGAGGCTCCAGCCGGGAGGGGGAGGGAGACGGCGACGGCGGTGCCCTGGCCGGGCGCGGACTCGACGGTGAACGTGCCGCCCAGCGACTCCGCCCGCGAACGCATCGCCGGCAGCCCGAAGCCGGCGTCGGACGAGGGCCGCACGGAGGCGGGATCGAAGCCCCGGCCGTCGTCGACGACGTCCAGCGTCACCGAGGCGTCCATGAACGACAGGGTGATCTCGGCCCGCGAGGCCCCCGCGTGCCGCACGGTGTTCGCCAGCGCCGACTGCGCGATCCGCAGCAGCGCCACCTCGTAGGGAGTCGGCAGCTCCACCGGTGTACCGCTCGTCGTGAAGCGGACCCGGGGGGCGGCCGGACGGCCCGCCCCCGGCGCGTACGGCTCCGGCCCGCCCGCCCGCGCGTCCGCCTCCGCTCCGGCCTCCCCGTCCGGCGCGTACGCCGCTCCCGGCCGGCCCGGCTCGCACAGCCGCTCCAGGGCGGCCGCGAGAGAGCCGTGCTCCAGGTCCGGGGGAGTGAGGGCGCGGACGAAACGGCGGGCCTCGGCGAGGTTGTCCTGGGCCGCCTCGCGGGCCCGGCCGATGTGACCGGCGGCGGGGGAGTCCGGCGGCAGGGCCCGCTCGGCGGCCCGCAGCAGCAGCTGGATCGAGGAGAGGCCCTGCGCGAGGGTGTCGTGGATCTCGCGGGCGAGCCGCTCCCGCTCGGCGAGGGTGCCCGCGTGCCGCTCCGCCGCGGCGAGCTCCGCGCGGGTCTCGATCAGCTCCTCGATGAGCTGCCGCCGCCGCTCGCTCTCCCGGTACAGGGCCTGGTACCCCAGGACCGTCGCGACCGCGACCGCCGCGCCGAGCAGCGGGCCGATGAAGACGCCCGGATTGAGCGCGGCACCGTGGCCCACGTACGAGAGGATCGCCGAGACCGCGGTCAGCCCCACGGCCGGCAGCGACCAGCGCACGGGCAGCAGGTGCAGCTGGAGGAAGTAGAGCGGGAAGGCCAGCCAGAGGGCCTCCGGCGTGAGGCAGAGCAGCGCGAGCCAGGACAGGCCCAGGACCCCCAGCCACACGGCGGCGGCCCGCTGCGAGCCGCGCACGGACGGCAGGGAGGAGCCCGCGGCGTAGACCGCGCCGGTGACCAGCGCCATCGCCGTCCCGCCCGTCGAGTCCGCGCGCACCGCCGCCAGGACGAGCAGGCCCGCCATGAGCAGGTGCAGGCAGAGCCGCAGGGCGCGGAGGGCGGGGGTGAGGGGACGCCGGGCCGGGTGGAGGGAGGAGCGGGGATCCATGATCCCTCCAGGGTAGACAGCGGGAGACAATCCGGACTCAACCGAAAGTTTGATTGCGGAGCCATCCGTGGCGCGATGCCCCGGAGGCACCCGGCCGACCACTCTGGTCAGCATGTTCGTGGCATGGAGAGACCTGAGATTCGCCAAGGGGCGCTTCACCCTGATGGGCACCGTGATCGTGCTGATCACCCTGCTGGTGGGGCTGCTGTCCGGGCTGACCGCCGGACTCGCGCGAGAGAACATCTCCGCGATCACCGGCCTGCCCGCCGACCGGCTCGCCTTCGCGGCGCCGCCGACCGGGCAGTCGGTCTCCTTCACCAACTCGACGGTGACGGAGGAGCAGTGGCGCCGGTGGTCGCAGCGGCCCGGTGTGACCGAGGCCGCGCCGCTCGGCATCCGCACCCTCAACGCCGCCGCCGGGGACCGCACCGCCGCCGTCTCCGCCTTCGGCACCGAGAGCGGATCCGGGCTCGCCCCGGCACCCGTCGGCGCGGGGAAGGCGGTGCTGTCCGAGTCGGTCGCCGAGGAGCTGGGCGTGGGCGCCGGGGACGCGGTGCGCCTGGGACCGCTGGAGGTGACCGTCACGGCGGTCGCCGGCGACGCCTCGTACAGCCACACCCCCGTGGTGTGGACCTCCCTCGACGACTGGCAGAGGTTCGGCCACAGCGGCACCACCCCGCAGGAGCAGGCCACCGTCATCGCGCTGAGCGGCGACGGCGCGGACTGGGCCGCCGGTGACGCGGCCGCGGGGACGGAGGCGCGGACGATCGACGACGCGCTCACCGCCATAGGGTCCTACCAGGCGGAGAACGGCTCGCTCCAGCTGATGCGCGGCTTCCTCTTCGCCATCTCGGCGCTGGTCATAGGAGCGTTCTTCACCGTCTGGACCATCCAGCGCAGCGGCGACGTGGCCGTGCTCAAGGCGCTCGGCGCCTCCACGCCCTACCTCCTCAGGGACGCCCTCGGGCAGGCCGTCCTCATGCTCACCGCCGGCACGCTGCTCGGCACCGCGCTCGCGGTCGGCATCGGCGCCCTGGTCAGCGGCGGGAACGTGCCCTTCGTCCTGGAACCGCTCACCGTCCTGGGGCCGGCCGCCGTGATCGTCGTCCTCGGCGTCGTCGGCGCCGCCCTGTCCATCCGGCGGATCACCGCCGTCGACCCCCTCACCGCCCTCGGGAGCGCCCGATGAGCCTCGTCCTCGACGCCGTCACCCTCACCTACCCGGACGGAGAGGGCCGGCTCACCGCCCTCGACGCCGTCTCCCTCACCGTCCCCGCCGGCACGCTCACGGCCGTCGTCGGCCCGTCCGGCTCCGGCAAGTCCAGCCTGCTCGCGGTCGCGGCCACGCTCGTCACCCCCGACGAGGGCCGGGTGGTCGTCGCCGGCACGGACACCGGGCCGCTGACCCCCGCCGCCAAGGCGCGGCTGCGGCGCGAGCACATCGGGATCGTCTTCCAGCAGCCCAATCTGCTGCCCTCGCTGAGCGCCCTGGAGCAGCTCCAGGTGATGGCCCATCTCTCGGGCCTTCCCCCGAAGGCGGTACGGGGCCGCGCCCGGGACCTCCTCGACGCGGTGGGCCTCGGGGACCAGGCGCACCGGCGCCCCCACCAGCTCTCCGGCGGTCAGCGCCAGCGGGTGAACATCGCCCGCGCCCTCATGAACGAGCCGTCCGTCCTCCTGGTCGACGAGCCCACCAGCGCCCTCGACCACGAGCGGGGCGCGGCCGTCATGGACCTCCTCGCCGGCCTCACGGCCGAGCGCGGGACCGCGACCGTCCTCGTCACCCACGACCGCACCCATCTGTCCCGCACCGACCACACGGTCACCGTGCGGGACGGCAGGCTGGTGGAACCGGCCCGGGCCTGAGGGTCCGGGGGCGTCAGGAGATGCCGCCGGGGTCGCGTACCTCGATCACACCGTCCACGTCCGCACCCCTGGCGACGAGCGGAGAGGCGCTCGTCGCCAGGGGTGCGCGCGGTTCAGGACTGGCCGTTGCCCGAGGTGTTCGCGAGGGCGGCCGACAGCTCGCGGGCGACTTCCTGGAGGATCGGGACGATCTTCTCCGTGGCGGCCTCGGTGACCCGGCCGGCGGGGCCGGAGATGGAGATGGCCGCCGCCGTCGGGGAGTCGGGGACGGAGACCGCGAGGCAGCGGACTCCTATCTCCTGCTCGTTGTCGTCGACCGCGTACCCGCTCTCGCGGACCTCGACGAGCGCGTCGAGGAAGCCGTCGGGGGTGGTGATGGTCTTCTCGGTGGCGGCCGGCATGCCCGTACGGGCGAGCAGCGCGCGCACCTCGTCCGCCGGGGTGTGCGCCAGCAGTGCCTTGCCGACGCCGGTGGAGTGCGGCAGGACCCGGCGGCCGACCTCGGTGAACATGCGCATGGAGTGCTTGGACGGCACCTGCGCCACGTAGACGATCTCGTCCCCGTCGAGCAGCGCCATGTTGGCCGTCTCGCCGGTCTCCTCGACGAGCCGGGCGAGGTAGGGGCGCGCCCAGGTGCCGAGGAGGCGGGCGGAGGACTCGCCGAGCCGGATGAGGCGAGGGCCGAGCGCGTACCGCCGGTTGGGCTGCTGGCGTACGTAGCCGCAGGCCACCAGGGTGCGCATCAGGCGGTGGATGGTGGGGAGGGGCAGTCCGCTGCTGGCGGAGAGCTCGCTCAGCCCGACCTCGCCCCCGGCGTCGGCCATCCGCTCCAGGAGGTCGAAGGCACGCTCAAGGGACTGGACGCCACCGCTCGCGGCGGAGGGCTTGGCGGCGTCGGTGGTGCTGGCGCTGGACGTCGGCACGTCAACGGTCCTTTCGAGGCAGGCGGGCAAGGCAGCAGCCTACCGGGCCACCGGCCGGGGCACATGGTCCCGGTGCCGGCGTACGCGCCGGTCAGGGGGTGTTTGTCCGGTGTCGCCGAGGGCCCGGCGGGGTCCGGGTCCGCCCCGCATGTGCGGAGCTACGTTCTACTGTACGGAATTTGCTTTCCACTTTGTGGAAACATCCAAGGTGGGTTCACCAAGGGCCGATGCTGGAAGTGTGCCCTTGACGACATGTCGTCCGGAAGTGAAGACTCCTTCAACAGTTCGTTGAATTTTCTCGCCGAAGTGCTTGAAGAAGGGGTACGGGTGGACGTCAACCTGGTCCTGCGCTCGACACGCGTCATCACCCCCGAGGGGACGCGCCCGGCGTCGATCGCCGTCTCCGGAGGGACGATCGCGGCCGTGCTGCCGTACGACGCCGAGGTACCCGCCGGTGCCCGGCTCGAGGACGTCGGCGACGACGTCGTCCTGCCCGGGCTCGTCGACACCCACGTGCACGTGAACGACCCCGGCCGCACCGAGTGGGAGGGCTTCTGGACCGCCACCCGCGCGGCCGCCGCCGGCGGCATCACCACCCTGCTCGACATGCCGCTGAACTCGCTGCCCCCGACGACCACCGTCGAGAACCTCCGCGTCAAGCAGGAGGTCGCCCGCCGCAAGGCCCACATCGACGTCGGCTTCTGGGGCGGTGCGCTCCCCGACAACGTCAAGGACCTGCGCCCCCTCCACGACGCCGGGGTCTACGGCTTCAAGTGCTTCCTCTCGCCCTCCGGCGTCGACGAGTTCCCCTCGCTCGACCAGGAGCAGCTCGCGACCTCCCTCGCCGAGATCTCCGGCTTCGACGGCCTGATGATCGTGCACGCCGAGGACCCGCACCACCTCGCCGCCGCCCCCCAGCGCTCCGGCGGCGCGTACGCCGACTTCCTCGCCTCGCGCCCCCGCGACGCCGAGAACACCGCCATCGAGAACCTGGTCAACCAGGCCCGCCGGCTGAACGCCCGCGTCCACGTCCTGCACCTCTCCTCGTCCGACGCGCTGCCGCTCCTCGCCGCCGCCAAGGCCGAGGGCGTCAAGATCACCGTGGAGTCCTGCCCGCACTTCCTCACCCTCACGGCCGAGGAGATCCCGGACGGCGCCACCGAGTTCAAGTGCTGTCCGCCCATCCGCGAGGCGTCGAACCAGGACGCGCTGTGGCAGGGCCTCGCGGACGGCACGATCGACTGCATCGTCTCCGACCACTCCCCGTCCACCGCGGACCTCAAGACCCCCGACTTCGCCTCGGCCTGGGGCGGCATCTCCTCCCTCCAGCTCGGCCTCCCCGCCATCTGGACCGAGGCCCGCCGCCGCGGCTTCGACCTGACGGACGTCGTCCGCTGGATGTCCGAGGCCCCCGCCCGGCTCGCCGGACTCACCCGCAAGGGCGCCATCGAGGCCGGCCGCGACGCCGACTTCGCCGTCCTCGACCCCGACGCCACCTTCACCGTCGACCCGGCCGAACTCCAGCACCGCAACAGGATCACCGCCTACGCGGGCAGGACCCTCAGCGGCGTCGTCACCTCCACCTGGCTGCGCGGCGAGCGGATCGCCGACCACGGCACCCTGGCCGAGCCCTCCGGCCGCCTCCTCGAAAGGAACAACTGACCCGTGAGCACCGGCATACCCTCCTTCACCGGCGACGCCAGCCCCTTCGGCGGCGGTGACCCGTACGCCGACTACCGCACCGCCGACTTCCCCTTCACCCAGTACGCCGACCTCGCCGACCGCCGCCTCGGCGCCGGTGTCGTCGCCGCCAACGACGAGTTCTTCGCCGAGCGCGAGAACCTGCTCAAGCCCGAGCCCGCCGAGTTCGACCCCGAGCACTTCGGCCACAAGGGCAAGATCATGGACGGCTGGGAGACCCGCCGCCGCCGCGGCGTCTCCGCCCAGCAGCCGCACCCCACCGAGGACGACCACGACTGGGCCCTCGTCCGCCTCGGCGCGCCCGGCGTCGTCCGCGGCATCGTCGTCGACACCGCCCACTTCCGCGGCAACTACCCGCAGGCCGTCTCCGTCGAGGCCACCTCCGTCGCCGGCTCGCCCTCGCCCGAGGAGCTCCTCGCCGACGACGTCAAGTGGACGACCCTCGTCCCCCGCACCGCCGTCGGCGGCCACGCCGCCAACGGCTTCGCCGTCGACGTCGAGCAGCGCTTCACCCACCTGCGCGTCAACCAGCACCCCGACGGCGGCATCGCCCGCCTCCGCGTCCACGGCGAGGTCGCCCCCGACCCCGCGTGGCTCGGCGTGCTCGGCACCTTCGACCTCGCGGCCCTGGAGAACGGCGGCCAGGTCGAGGACGCCTCCGACCGCTTCTACTCGCCCGCCACCAACACCATCCAGCCGGGCCGCTCCCGCAAGATGGACGACGGCTGGGAGACCCGCCGCCGCCGCGACAAGGGCAACGACTGGATCCGCTACCAGCTCGTCGCCGAGTCCGAGATCCGCGCCGTCGAGATCGACACCGCCTACCTCAAGGGCAACAGCGCCGGCTGGGCCGCGCTCTCCGTCGCCGCCGAAGGCTCCGAGGACTGGACCGAGATCCTGCCCCGTACCCGCCTCCAGCCCGACACCAACCACCGCTTCGTCCTGGACACCCCCGCCGTCGGCTCCCGCGTACGGATCGACATCTACCCGGACGGCGGCATCTCCCGCCTCCGCCTCTTCGGCTCCCTCACCGAGACCGGCGCGGCGCGGCTGACCGCCCGCCACCAGGAACTGGGCGGCTGAGAAGCCCCCAACCACCGGGCGGGCACGACACCCCGCCCGGTGGCTTCTTTTCGGGCTCGGTTCGCCTCCGGGCGCCTTGAGCCGGACTCACGGCCCCGGACGTGCTCGCCGCCCCCCTTTTTTCGGGCTCGGTTCGCCTCCGGGCGCCTTCAGCCGGACTCACGGCCCCGGACGTGCTCGCCTCCCTCGTTCCTCGGGAGGCTGCGCGCGTCCGGGGCCGTTCCTCCGGCGGCGCCCTTCGGCTCACTCGCCCCTCTTCTTCGGGCCTTCGGCTCACTCGCCCGGGGGTGTCAGGCCGCGTGGCCGCCGTCGACGGAGAGCTCGGCGCCGGTGACGTAGGTGCCGCCGGGGCCCGCGAGGAAGGCGACCATGGCGGCGACCTCGTGCGGGGTGCCGAAGCGGCCGAGGGCGGTGAGGGCCGACTGGCCGGGGGCGTACGGTCCGTCGGCCGGGTTCAGGTCGGTGTCGACCGGGCCGGGGTGGACGAGGTTGGCGGTGATGCCGCGGGCGCCCAGCTCGCGGGCGAGCGCCTTGGTGAGGCCGACGAGGGCGGACTTGCTGGTCGCGTAGAGGGTCCCGCCGGGGCCGGGTACGCGCTGGGTCATGCAGGTGCCGATGGTGATGATGCGACCCCCGTCGGGGAGGCGCGCGGCGGCTGCTTGGGAGGCGAGGAAGGCCGCCCGGACGTTGACGGCGAGGACGCGGTCGACGTCCGCGAGGGTGAGCGACTCCAGGGGGCCGAGGACGCCGATGCCGACGTTGTTGACCAGGACGTCGAGACGGCCCAGGGCGTCCGCGGCCCACTCGACCGCGCCCGCCGCGTCGCCGGCGTCGGCGGCGTCGGCGCGGAGGGGGAGGGCCTTGCGGCCGGCCGCCTCGATCCGGGCGGCGACGTCCCGGGCGCGGGCCTCGTCCTGGACGTAGGTGAAGGCGACGTCGGCGCCCTCCTGGGCGAGCCGGACGGCCGTGGCCGCGCCGATGCCGCGGCTGCCGCCGGTGACCAGGGCCGCCGTGCCGTTCATCGTGGACATCCCGAAACCTCCGTGGGTCGTGAGCAAGTGGTTGCGGGTTCAATAAAAGTCGGCGGGCCCGTCGGACGCTGGCGGCAATCGGACCCCGACGCGGCCACCGATGAGTTCCGTCGGGCGGTGGAGTCGAAGGGGGTGAGACACGATGGTCCGGAGAACAGAAAGGGCACCCGCCATGGCCACCCTCAGCCTGACCCAGTTCCTCACCCTCGACGGCGTCGTCCAGGCGCCCGGAGGGCCGGAGGAGGACCGCAGCGGCGGTTTCGAGCACGGCGGCTGGTCCGTGCCGTTCGGCGACGACGACTTCGGGCAGCGCATCACCGAGATCTTCGACCGGCCGACCGCGTTCCTGCTCGGCCGCCGCACGTACGACATCTTCTCGGGGTACTGGCCCCTGCACACCGACCCCGCGGACCCCGTCGCGTCCAAGCTCAACGGGCTCCCCAAGTACGTCGCCACGACGACGCTCGCCTCCGCGGACTGGGAGGGCACCACCCTGCTCCGCGGCGACGTGGTGAAGGAGGTCGCCGATCTGAAGGAGCGCCTCGACGGCGAGATCCAGATGCACGGCAGCGCGACCCTCGCCAGGACCCTCCTCGACCACGACCTGATCGACACCCTCCACCTGCACGTCTTCCCGGTGGTCCTGGGCACGGGGCGTCGCCTGTTCTCGGACGGGGTCCGGCCCACCGCGTTCCGCCTCACCGACGCGCGCACCACCGGCTCAGGCGTCGCCCTCCACACGTACGAGCTGGCGGGCAGGCCCGCGTACGGCAGCTACTGACCGCGGGGGCCGGCAGAAAGGTGTAGCCGCCACGGGCCCGGCCGGGTACGGTGATCGCTCCACGTGGGAGCCGCCGAAGTCTCCACCCCGTCTCAAGAGTTGGAGAAGCGGCCGCCATGTCGTCGATCGCCGCCCCCGTGACCCTCGGCGCCCCCCGCCGGGCCTGGCTCACCGACCTGCCCGTCCTGCTCGTCGCCGTCGTCTGGGGCGCCAGTTATCTGGCGGCCAAGGGCATCACCACCACCCACACCGTCGTCGCGGTCCTCGTCCTGCGGTTCGCCGTGGTCCTGCCGGTCCTGGTGGCGGCGGGCCGGCGCAGGCTCCGGGCGCTGACCGCGGCCCAGTGGCGGGGCGCGGCGACCCTCGGGCTGATCCTCGGCGGGATCTTCCTGCTGGAGACGTACGGCGTCGTGCACACCTCCGCCACCAACGCGGGCCTGATCATCAGCCTCACCATGATCTTCACCCCGCTCGCGGAGGCCGCCGTGAACCGGGTGCGGCCCCCGCGGGCGTTCCTCGCCGCCGCGGGGCTCTCCGTGGCCGGCGTCGTCCTGCTGACCCAGGGCGGCGGTTTCACCGCGCCCTCGCTCGGCGACCTGCTGATGCTGCTCGCGGCCGTCGCCCGGACGGTGCACGTCCTGGCCATGTCGCGGATCAAGGCGGTCCGCTCGGCGGACTCGCTCTCCCTCACCACCGTCCAGCTCGGCTCCGCGGTGGCCGTGTTCGCCGTCCTGGCCGCCGTCCCGGGCACCGGGGCCTCGCCGTGGGCCGTCGCCCTCGCCTTCGGGCCGCGCGAGTGGGCCGGGCTGCTCTTCCTCTCCGTCTGCTGCACCCTCTTCGCGTTCTTCGTGCAGATGTGGGCGGTCCGCCGCACCTCACCCTCCCGGGTCAGCCTCCTCCTCGGGACGGAGCCCCTCTGGGCGGCCGCCGCGGGCATCGCCCTCGCCGGCGACCGCCCCGGCGTCCTCGGCCTCGCCGGCGCCGCCCTCGTGCTGGCGGGCACCGCCTGGGGCCGCCGGGCCGCCGACCGGGCCGCCTAGGGGGTGTCCTGGCCCTGGACGCCGTCCAGGGACACCGCGTCGGCAAGCCCGACGACGCCCGCACCTTGGGCCCCCGCACTCCGTGCATCCCCCGCGGGAGACGACGCGGGCCTCTGCCGGGCTGCATCCGTTGCACAGGAAAGCTGCGTGCCTCGCACACCCTGACGTTCCGTCCGGCCCTAGATTCCTTGTTGCCGGACACCCGCCCGGGCGACGAACGCTGCCATGCCGCGTCGATCCTCAATGATCTGCGCTCATGGCCGCGCGGCGCGGACGGTGGAGTCGGCCGCAGGCCGTCGTGCCGGCGCTTCGTGCGCCACGTGGAAGGAAGCGCGACCACGTGCTTCATTTGAGAAAGCTGATCATGCGTAAGTCCATACTGGCCGTCTTCGCGGCCCTCCTGGTCGTGTTCACCATGAACGTCTCGACCGCCACTGACGCGGACGCCGCGACGTACCACGTGCTGAAGAACAAGTACTCGGGGAAGTGCGCCACGCCGAAGGGCAACGGCACCTCCAACGGGACCATCATCACCCTGTGGGACTGCACCGGCTCCCCGCTCCAGCACTGGGAGATCCGAATGGACAGGGGGAGCTACCAGATCGTGAACAGGGCGAGCGGTAGGTGCCTGACCCCGTACGGCAACGGCTACAAGACCGACGGCGCCGTCCTGGGCCTGTGGGACTGCGACACCAGCAGCACCAACTACCCGCAGCTGTTCGACTACGACCAGGGCTGGACCTGGACCGCTTACTCGGGCCCGGACTACCGCTGCCTGACGAACAAGGGCGGCAGCCACGCCAACGGCACCTACCTCACCCTGTGGCGCTGCGCCGGCGACTACCCCACCGAGCAGCAGTGGGTCTTCAACTACGCGTAGGAGCCCCTTCGGGGCACCCGCCCCGGGCGACGAACGCTGCCATGCCGCGTCGATCCTCATGATCTGCGCTCATGGCCGCGCGGCGCGGACAGGTGTCCCCGCCCGTCCGGCCAGGCAACCACCACATCACCGCCACCCCCGACCGCGGGGTCGGCAACCTTCGAGGAAGACCGAGATGATACGCAAGGCGTCAGCCCTACTCATCGCACTGCTCACCGCGCTCGGCGTCAGTGTCCTGTCGACCGGCACGGCCAACGCCGCCGGCAACCGGCTCTACAACCAGGGCAGCTGCGCCACACCCGAGGGCAACAGCACCGCCAACGGGGCAGTCATCACCGTCTGGTCCTGCACGGGCAGCAGCCTGCAGAACTGGCACTGGCTCAACCAGCACATCGTGCACGACGTCAGCGGCAAGTGCCTGACCCCGCGCGGCAACGCCTCCGCCACCAACGGCACGGTCCTGACCCTGTGGACCTGCGACTGGAGCGACTCCAGCCCGCAGGTGTTCGTCGGCAACTCCGGACGGACCTGGACCCAGTTCGGGGGCAAGTGCATCACGAACAAGGGCAACTCCTCGGCCAACGGAACCTGGCTGACCCTGTGGACCTGCAACCCGGAGTTCAACAACCCCCAGGCATGGGGCCTGGTCTTCTGACGATTCCGGGGCGGGGTGTGAGCGGTCCACGCTCTCACCCCGCACCCGTCGGGACCGACTCGCGTGACGGATGCCCCGGCATGACCGCCGCCCCGTGATCGCGTTCGTCGCGCGATCCCCGTGCTCCGGCGCCCGTCGGTCACCCTCGCCTGCCTCCCACCCTGGCGCCCATGACCTTCCGGACACCCCCTACCTCAGGTCCGGGGAACCCGGTCCGACACGATCATGAGGACCAGGCCGAGGACCGCGATCACGATGTTGGCGAACACCTCGCGGCCCTCCAGGAACCAGACGTTGTCGGTCAGGAACCGCGTCAGCCCCATCAGCCGGAACCAGCCGTCCGTGAGCTCCCGGACCACCCCGCAGACGCCGAACACCGTGAGCAGGAATCCGCCTACCTCGAGAATTCTCTTCATGCCGTGATCATGGCGGGGGTGGCCGGGCGGCCGCGTCCGCCTCCGGTCCACGGCACCCGCTACCGAAGTATCGAGCTGTGCGACTTCGGTAGCCGCCCGGGCCGCTCATGCCCGGCGGGCGCCCCTCGGCTGCGTACATTGCCCTTATGACTCGTACGGACCGGCAGCGCTGGCTGCTCCCCTCTCACCTGGTCGAACCGGGTGGGACGGGGGCGCCGAGGCCCCGCCGAACGGCCCGCGACTGGGTCGTGGACACCACGCTCTTCCTGCTCGCCGCCTTCGTCGGCCTCCTGGTCGCCGACACCACCGCGCAGTACACCAGCGAGGCGGTCACGCTCGCCGACCAGCTCGCAGGAGCCGCCGCCTGCTGCGCCCTCTGGGCGCGCCGGAGGTGGCCCGTCGGGCTGGCCGTCGTGCTCTCCCTGGTGAACGTCGTGGCCCCGGTCGCGGCCGGGGCGCTGCTCGCGAGCCTGTTCAGCGTCGCCGTACGCCGTCCCTTCCGCGAGGTCGCGTGGATCGGCGCGTTCGCCGTCGCCACCTCGGCCGTGCAGGTCGTCGTCCGTCCCGACCCCACCACCAACGCCTGGCTGTCCGTCGCCATCGGCTCGATCCTCGTCCTCCTCGTCACCGCCTGGGGCATGCTCGTCCGCTCCCGGCGCCAGCTCGTCGAGGCCCTCAGGGAACGCGCCCGCCGCGCCGAGGCCGAGGCCGAGCTGCGGGCCGCCCAGGCCCAGCGGCTGGCCCGCGAGGCCATCGCCCGCGAGATGCACGACGTCCTCGCCCACCGGCTCACCCTCCTCAGCGTGCACGCCGGGGCCCTGGAGTTCCGGCCCGACGCCCCGCCCGAGCAGGTCGCCCGCGCCGCCGGCGTCATCCGCGACAGCGCCCACGAGGCCCTCCAGGACCTCCGCGAGATCATCGGCGTCCTGCGCACCCCCGGCGAGGGCGGCGAGGGGGACCGGCCCCAGCCGACCCTCGTCACGCTCGACGCGCTCGTCGCCGAATCCCGCGAGGCGGGGGCCGACGTCGTCCTCGACACCACCGTCGACGACCCCGCCGCCGTGCCCGCGGCCACCGGCCGCACCGTCTACCGCATCGCGCAGGAGGGCCTCACCAACGCCCGCAAGCACGCGCCGGGAACCGTGGTCACGGTCACCGTCCGCGGCCGGCCGGGCGACGGCCTGACCGTCGACGTCCACAACCCCGCCCCGTCCGGTCCGGTCCCGCACGTCCCCGGCTCCGGCCAGGGACTGATCGGCCTCACGGAACGCGCCACCCTCGCCGGCGGCCGGATGGAGCACGGCCCGGCCCCCGACGGAGGGTTCGCCCTGCACGCCTGGCTACCGTGGCCCCCATGACCATCCGGCTGCTCATCGTCGACGACGACCCCCTGGTCCGCGCTGGCCTCACCCTGATGCTCGGCGGCGCCGACGGAGTGGAGATCGTCGGCGAGGGCTCCGACGGCGCGGACGTCCCCGAACTCGTCGCCCGGCTCGCCCCGCACGTCGTCCTCATGGACATCCGCATGCCGAGGGTCGACGGCCTCACCGCCACCGAACGGCTCCGTGCCCGCCCGGACGCCCCCGAGGTCATCGTCCTCACCACCTTCCACGCCGACGAACAGGTGCTGCGCGCCCTGCGGGCCGGCGCCGCCGGATTCGTCCTCAAGGACACCCCGCCCGCCGAGATCCTCGCCGCCGTCCGCCGCGTCGCCGCCGGGGACCCCGTCCTCTCGCCCGCCGTGACCCGCCGTCTGATCACCCACGTCGCCGCCGACCGGCCGGAGCGGTCCCGCCGCGCCGCGGCCGCCGGCCGCCTCGGCCGGCTCGCCGAGCGCGAGCGGGAGGTGGCCGTCGCCGTCGGCCGCGGCCGCTCCAACGCCGAGATCGCCGCCGAGCTGTACATGAGCGTCCCGACGGTCAAGGCCCACGTCTCCCGCGTCCTCGCCAAACTCGACCTCGACAACCGGGTCCAGATCGCGCTCCTGGTCCACGACGCGGGTCTGCTGGACGAGGCCGACGGCGACTAGGCCGTGTCCTGTCGATCATGCCGGGCTCGCGCCACGACCCCCGGAAGGGACCGCCCGGTCGGATAGTCTGAACCGATGTCCGTCATCGAACTGGGGGAGTACGGCGCGGACTTCACCGCGAACCCGTATCCCTTCTACGCGAAGCTCCGCGAAGCCGGTCCCGTGCACGAGGTGCTGATGCCGGACGGCTTCCGGTTCTGGCTGGTCGTCGGCCACGAGGAGGGGCGCGCCGCGCTCGCCGACCCGCGCCTGGCCAAGTCCCCGTCCGTCATCGGCGTGAAGCCGCCGGAGGAGGACATCATCGGCGTCCACCTCCTCGCGGCGGACGCCCCCGACCACACCCGGCTGCGCCGCCTCGTCACGGCGGAGTTCACCGGCCGCCGGGTCGAGAGCCTGCGGCCCCGCATCGAACGGCTGACCCAGGACCTCGCCGACGCGATGGAACCGGCGGGCCGCGCCGACCTCGTCGACGCCTACGCCTTCCCGCTGCCGATCACCGTCATCTGCGAACTCCTCGGCGTCCCCGCCGAGGACCGCGACACCTTCCGCCGCTGGTCGAACGAACTGGTCGTCCCCACCGGCGAACAGGGCATCCAGGAGGCCCTGGAGGGCTTCGCCGGGTATCTCGACGAACTCATCGAGGACAAGCGGGCCGCCGGGCCCGCCGACGACCTGCTCTCCGGCCTGATCACCGCCCGTGCCGAGGACGGCGACCGGCTCTCCCTGCCCGAACTCCGAGCCATGGCGTATCTGTTGCTCATCGCCGGACACGAGACCACCGTCAACCTGATCTCCAACACCGTCCGCAACCTGCTCACCCACCCCGCACAGCTCGCCGCCCTGCGCGCCGACCCCTCCCTGCTCGACGGCGCGATCGAGGAGTCCCTGCGGTACGACGGCCCGGTGGAGACCGGCACCTACCGCTTCACCCGGGAGGAGGTCGTCCTCGGCGGCCGGGTCGTCCCCGCCCACGAGAGCGTCCTCGTGGGCATCGGCGCGCTCGACCGCGACCCCGCCCGCTTCCCCGACCCCGACCGCTTCGACATCCGCCGGGACACCCGCGGCCACCTCGCCTTCGGCCACGGCATCCACTACTGCCTCGGCGCCCCGCTGGCCCGCCTGGAGGGCAGGATCGCGCTCCGTACCCTCCTCGACCGCTTCCCCCGGCTGGAGCTCGACCCCGGGGGAGAGCCCTGGGAGTGGCTGCCCGGCCTCCTGCTGCGCGGCGTCAGGAGCCTTCCCGTCCGGTGGTGAGCGCTCGGGCGCCCCGGCCACCCGCGGCCCCGGCCGGACATGCCCGCACGGGGATGTCCGGCCCGGCACCGCTCAGGCGGCGTCCACCCGCACCGGCCGCCGCTCCCGGCGGGAGAGCTCGCACGCCTCCGCGATCCGGAGGGCCGACAGGGCCTCCCGTCCGTCGCACGGGTTGGCGGCCTCGCCCCGCACCAGCCGTACGAAGGCGTCGAGTTCGGCCTCGTACGCGGGACCGAACCGCTCCAGGAACCCCGGCCAGGGCTTGCCCGGCGCGGCCGGGCCGTGCGGCTCCACGGAGGTGAGCGGCGCGCGCTCGTCCAGCCCGACCACGACCTGGTCCCGCTCGCCCGCCAGCTCCATGCGCACGTCGTACCCGGCGCCGTTGCACCGCGTCCCCGTCACCGTCACCGGCGTGCCGTCGTCCAGGGTGAGCAGGGCGGCGGCCGTGTCGACGTCACCCGCCGCGCGGAACATCGCCGGGCCCGCGTCCGAGCCCGTCGCGTACACCTCGACGACCTCCCGCCCGGTCACCCAGCGGACGATGTCGAAGTCGTGCACCAGACAGTCCCGGAAGAGCCCGCCGGAGAGCGGCAGATACGCGGCGGGCGGCGGCGCCGGGTCGGAGGTCACCGCCCGTACGGTGTGCAGCCGGCCGAGCCGCCCCGACCGCACCGCCTCGCGCGCCGCCCGGTACCCCGCGTCGAAGCGGCGCATGAACCCCAGCTGCAGCTCGGTGCCCGCCGCGGCCACCGCCGCCAGGGCCCGCGCGGTCCCCGGGACGTCCAGGGCGATCGGCTTCTCGCAGAAGGCAGGCAGTCCCGCCTCCGCCGCCCGCGTGATCAGCTCCGCGTGCGCGGCCGTCGCCGAGGCGATGACCACGGCGTCCAGGGCGTGCCCGAGCAGGGCCTCCACGTCCGGGGCCGCCTCCGCGCCCAGCGCCCCCGCGACACCGGCCGCCCGCGACGCGTCCGCGTCGGCCACGACCAGCGCCCCGACCTCCGGATGGCGGGCCAGCACACCCGCGTGGAAGCTCCCGATCCGTCCCGTACCGATGAGTCCGATGCGCATGGCCCCACCGTGGGGGCGCCCGTCCCGACTGTCAAGGATTTGTCAGGACATCCGGACGTCACGACCTCCCGTCATGTGCTTCCTGTCACCCGCACACCGGGGCTACGCTCCCCCAGTGTCCAAGCAGTCCGGATCCCCCCTGCCCCCGCTCTCCGTGGACCGCGGCAGCCCGGTCCCGCTCTACTTCCAGCTCGCCCGCCAGCTGGAGAGCGCCGTGGAGAACGGGACGCTGGCCCCGGGCACCCTCCTGGGCAACGAGATCGACCTCGCCACCCGCCTCGGCCTGTCCCGTCCCACCGTCCGCCAGGCCATCCGGACCCTCGTCGACAAGGGCCTCCTGGTCCGTCGCCGCGGCGTCGGCACCCAGGTCCTGCCCGGCGGGGTCCGGCGCCCGCCGGAACTCGGCAGCCTCTACGACGACCTCGACGCCGCGGGACGGAGCCCCGCCACCCGGGTCCTCGTCGACCGCACCGAACCCGCCCCCGGACCGGTCGCCGCCGCCCTCGGCATAGCCCCGGGCAGCGACGTCCGCTACCTGGAGCGGCTGCGCACCGCCCACGGCGAACCCATGGCGTACCTGCGCAACCACCTCCCCGCCGGGCTCGTCGCCGCCGACACCGCGCTCCTGGAGACCACCGGCCTCTACCGCACCCTCCGCTCCGCCGCGATCACCCTGCACAGCGCCCGGCAGTCGATCGGCGCCCGCGCCGCGACCGCCGCCGAGGCCGTGCTCCTCGACGAGCCGGCGGGCGCCCCGCTGCTCACGATGGAGCGCACCACCTTCGACGACACCGGCCGCGCCGTCGAGTACGGCTCCCACCTCTACCGGGCCGCCCGGTACGCCTTCGAGTTCCGGCTGATGGTCCGTCCGTAGCCCCGAGGAGGCCCCCTGACGAGCGCTGCGATCCGCATGACCGATACTGCAATGCACGCAGAAGGACACAAAGGAGGGCACGGCCTCGTGACCAGGCTTCGGACCGGAGGGGTACGCGCCGTCGTCGGCGCCGTGCTCGCGCTCACACTCACAGGGGCGCTCGCGGGGTGCAGCAGCACCGGCGGGAAGAGGGCGGAGGACGCCCGCAAGGCAGCCGCTGCCCAGGGCCGGGCGGCCGTCGACACCCCCCGCTGGACCTTCGCCATGGTGACCCACTCCGGTGACGGGGACACCTTCTGGGACATCGTCCAGAACGGCGCCAAGCAGGCCGCCGTCAAGGACAACATCAACTTCCTCTACGCCCACAGCGACGAGGGCAAGGAACAGGCGCAGCTGATCGACTCGTACGTCACCAAGGGCGTCGACGGTCTCATCGTGACCCTGGCCAAGCCCGACGCCGTGAAGGCCGCCGTCGAGAAGGCCGTCAAGGCCGGCATCCCGGTGATCACCGTGAACTCGGGCGCCGAGCAGTCCAAGGCGTACGGCGCCCTGACCCACATCGGCCAGGACGAGACCGTCGCAGGCGAGGCCGTCGGCGAGGAACTCGACCGGCGCAAGAAGAAGAAGGCCCTCTGCGTCCTGCACGAGCAGGGCAACGTCGGCCACGAGCAGCGCTGCGGCGGAGCGAAGAAGACCTTCGGCGGCGAACTCGTGAACCTCTACGTCGACGGCACCAACATGCCCGACGTGAAGGCGTCCATCGAGGCCAAGCTCCAGTCCGACAAGGACATCGACGCCGTCGTCACCCTCGGCGCCCCCTTCGCCGACGCCGCCGTCCAGGCCGCGAAGAGCGCCGGGAGCACCGCGGAGGTCGACACCTTCGACCTCAACGCCAAGGTCGCGACCGCCCTCCAGGCCGGCACCCTCGGCTTCGCCGTCGACCAGCAGCCCTACCTCCAGGGCTACGAGGCCGTCGACCTGCTCTGGCTCTACCGCTACAACGCCGACGTCCTCGGCGGCGGCAAGCCGGTCCTCACCGGACCCCAGATCATCACCAAGGACGACGCCGCCGCGCTCGTCGGCTACGCGGAGCGGGGCACCCGATGAGCTCCACCGCCCCGCCGTCGGACGGCGTCGACCACGTCGACGAACGGCTGCTGCGCACCACCCCGCTCAAGAAGCTCCTCGCCCGCCCCGAGCTCGGCTCGGTCGTCGGCGCGATCGCCGTCTTCGTGTTCTTCTCGGTCGTCGCCGACAGCTTCCTGCGCCCCGCCAGCCTCGGCACCGTGCTCTACGCGGCCTCCACCATCGGGATCATGGCCGTCCCCGTCGCCCTGCTGATGATCGGCGGCGAGTTCGACCTCTCCGCCGGCGTGATGGTGACGAGCTCGGCGCTGATCTCGTCGATGTTCAGCTACCAGATGACGGCGAACGTCTGGGTCGGCGTCGGCGTCTCGCTGCTCGTCACCCTGGCGATCGGCCTGTTCAACGGCGTCATGCTGACCCGCACCAAGCTGCCCAGCTTCATCATCACGCTGGGCACCTTCCTCATGCTGACCGGCCTGAACCTCGGCCTCACCAAGCTGATCAGCGGCACCGTCTCCACGAAGACCATCGCCGACATGGAGGGCTTCCCCTCCGCCCGGAAGCTCTTCGCCTCGCAGCTGACCATCGGCGGCGTCGAGTTCAAGGTCACCATCCTGTGGTGGTTCGGCCTCGTCGCCCTCGCCACCTGGATCCTGCTCCGCACCCGCTTCGGCAACTGGATCTTCGCCGTCGGCGGCGGCGCCGACGCGGCCCGCGCGGTCGGCGTCCCCGTCTACCGGACGAAGATCGGCCTCTACATGGGCGTGGCCTTCTGCGCCTGGATCTCCGGCCAGCACCTGCTGTTCTCCTTCGACGTCGTCCAGTCGGGCGAAGGCGTCGGCAACGAGCTCATCTACATCATCGCGGCCGTCATCGGCGGCTGCCTGATCACCGGCGGATACGGCTCCGCCATCGGCTCGGCGGTCGGCGCCCTCATCTTCGGCATGACCAGCAAGGGCATCGTGTACGCCGAGTGGAACCCCGACTGGTTCAAGTTCTTCCTGGGAGCGATGCTCCTCCTGGCGACCCTGCTGAACGCCTGGATCCGCAAGCGCGTGGAGGCCACCAAGTGACGACCGACGCCACGGCGCCCGCCGCCCCCGACGCCGCTCCGCTCGTCGAGCTGACCGACGTCAGCAAGTACTACGGCAACATCCGCGCCCTCGAAGGGGTCTCCCTGGAGGTCCGCGCGGGCGACATCACCTGCGTCCTCGGCGACAACGGCGCCGGCAAGTCCACCCTCATCAAGATCGTCGCGGGTCTCCACCGGCACGACGCGGGGACCTTCCGCATCGAGGGCGAGGAGGTCACCCTCGCCAACCCCCGCGACGCCCTCGACCGGGGCATCGCCACCGTCTACCAGGACCTCGCCGTGGTCCCCCTCATGCCGGTCTGGCGGAACTTCTTCCTCGGCTCCGAGCCCACCAGGGGCTCCGGTCCCCTCAAGCGGCTCGACGTCGGCCTCATGCGGAGCACCACCCGCGAGGCGCTGCTCCGCATGGGCATCGACCTGCGCGACGTCGACCAGCCCATCGGCACCCTCTCCGGCGGCGAGCGCCAGTGCGTGGCCATCGCCCGCGCCGTCCACTTCGGCGCCAAGGTCCTCGTCCTCGACGAGCCGACCGCCGCGCTCGGCGTCAAGCAGTCCGGCGTCGTCCTGAAGTACGTCGCCGCCGCACGTGACCAGGGCCTCGGCGTGGTCCTCATCACGCACAACCCCCACCACGCCTACCTCGTCGGCGACCGTTTCGTCCTCCTCAAGCGCGGCGCCATGGCCGGCAGCCACACCAAGGCGTCCGTGACGCTCGACGAGTTGACCCGGCAGATGGCAGGCGGCTCCGAGCTGGAGGACCTCCGCCACGAACTGGAGCGGCCCTCCGCGACGTGACGGCCGTCGCGGCCGACCTCACGGCCCCCTCACTCTCCAGCTGGCAGAATCGGAGCCGATGAGTACCTACCGCGACCTCACCCACCGGGGCTCGGCCCGGGGCACCGTCCTGCGGACCGTCGGGACCCGGGAGCGGCGCTCCCACCTGACGGCGCCCCGGGTGCCGACCGTCGGCATCGACATCGGCGGTACGAAGGTGATGGCCGGTGTCGTCGACGCCGACGGCAACATCCTGGAGAAGCTCCGCACGGAGACCCCGGACAAGTCCAAGAGCCCCAAGGTCGTCGAGGACACCATCGTCGAGCTGGTCCTGGACCTCTCCGACCGGCACGACGTGCACGCCGTCGGCATCGGCGCGGCCGGCTGGGTCGACGCCGACCGCGCCCGGGTGCTCTTCGCCCCGCACCTCGCCTGGCGCAACGAGCCCCTCCGCGACGCCCTCCAGGGGCGCCTCGCGGTCCCCGTCATGGTCGACAACGACGCCAACACCGCGGCCTGGGCCGAGTGGCGCTTCGGCGCCGGACGCGGCGAGGACCACCTCGTCATGATCACCCTCGGCACCGGCATCGGCGGCGCGATCCTGGAGGGCGGCCAGGTCAAGCGCGGCAAGTACGGCGTCGCGGGCGAGTTCGGCCACATGCAGGTCGTCCCCGGCGGACACCGCTGCCCCTGCGGCAACCGGGGCTGCTGGGAGCAGTACAGCTCCGGCAACGCGCTCGTCCGCGAGGCCCGCGAGCTGGCGGCGGCCGACTCCCCGGTCGCCTACGGCATCATCGAACGGGTCAAGGGCAACATCCCCGAGATCAGCGGTCCGCTGATCACCGAGCTCGCCCGCGAGGGCGACGCCATGTGCGTCGAACTGCTCCAGGACATCGGCCAGTGGCTCGGCGTCGGCATCGCCAACCTGGCCGCCGCCCTCGACCCCTCCTGCTTCGTCATCGGCGGAGGCGTCTCCGCCGCCGACGACCTCCTGATCGGCCCCGCCCGGGACGCCTTCCGCCGCCACCTCACCGGCCGCGGCTACCGCCCCGAGGCCCGCATCACCCGCGCCCAGCTCGGACCCGAGGCGGGGATGGTCGGCGCCGCCGACCTCGCCCGGCTCGTCGCCCGCCGCTTCCGCCGCGCCAACCGGCGCCGCGTCGAGCGGTACGAACGGTACGAGCGCTACGCCCAGGTCCTGCGCAACGGGACCACGGGCCGGGCCGCACGCACTCCCGAGGACCCGCCTTCATGACCGTGCCCCACCAGTCCACCCCTTCGCGCGACCCGCGGGCCAAGCTGCCCGAGGACCGCCGGCACATGATCCGCCGCCGCTGGCTGACCGCCGTCACCATCGTGCTGCTCGTCGGCATCCCGGCCGGCTACCTCGTCATCTCCGCGGGCCAGAGCCGCGACAGCGGCCGCGACAAGGAGCGCGAGTCCTCGGCCGCCGGTCTCCAGGCCAACTGGCCCTCGCTGATGAAGCGCCGGGTCTTCGAGGTGCCGGTGCCCGCCGGAGCCTGGGACGTCGCCTACTACGAGACCAGCAACTGGAAGACGAGCCGGCTCTACGTCCAGTTCACGACGACCGCCGGCGGCCTCGACGCCTTCCTCGCCGAGTCCGGCACCGGCCGCGCGCGCCTCACCTCGGGCCGTATCACCGTCGGCGACCGCGACGCCGAGATCGCCGGCTGGACCTTCGGCGACGGCGCGACCGACGCCACCGCCGCCGGCACCACAGGCGGCACGGCCTGGGCGGGCACCTCCGTACTCCGCGAGGAACCACGCCCCGACACCGACATCACGGTCGACCTCACCGACCCGGCCTTCCCGCGGGTGTACGCGGTCTCCGCGACCAGCCCCTGAACCTCCGGACCCGGCCCGGTCAGAGGCCGGTGACCTTGGCGCTCGCCGACAGCTCGTACACCAGGGTGACCGTGCGGCGGCCGCCGGGCGGGAGGTCCACCTCCCAGCGGGCGATGCCGTCGGCGTCGACCGCGTCCGGCGGCGGGGAGCAGGCGTCCTTGTGGAGGCGCACCTCCACCGCGGAGACCTCGGAGACCGGGATCCGCTCCCGCAGCACCACGGTGCGGCCGTCGCTCTCCCCGGGCGCGGAGAAGCGCGACACATGGAGCCGTACCGTGCGGGTGACCACCGTGCGCTGGGTCAGGCCGACGGAGTCGCGGGACTCCTCGGCCAGCCGGACCACCCGGTAGTCGTCGCGGCTGCCGAAGGCCAGCTCGGCGGCGGCGCCGACGGCCGTGAAGTCCAGCGTGCCGCGCCCGGTGAAGCCGCTGCCCCGGACGAGGTCGACGGGCCCGGCGAGCAGCACGTGGCCGGACAGGTTGTCGAACCGGACCACCTGCGTGACCAGCGGGGACAGCTCCGGCGAGCAGGCGTACTCGGCGCGGGCGGGCGCGGTGAACGAGGACAGCGGCACCCGGTGGGCCCGCCCGTCCCCGGGCACGGAGACCGGTGCGGGCGCCTTCAGGACGCGCGCCTCGCCGCCGTCGTCGACCCCCGGCAGACCGAGTACGGGGGCCGGACCGAGGGACTCGACGTCCTCCTCGCGCAGCTCCACGTCGACCGTCCGGCGCTCCGCCGCCGAGCGGTCCTTCAGCGTCAGCCGGTCCTCGGCGATGCGCGGCGGGTCGGTGGCCAGCGCCGAGCGGGCCGTCGAGAGGGTCAGCCGGACGCCCGACCAGTCCTCGCCCGTGCGCTGCCAGACCATCGCGTCGGTCTCCACGGTGAGGGAGTCGCCGTCGAGCACGGCCCGGTAGGCGGGCCGCCACAGGGCGCACGGGGTGAGGTGGCTCAGACGCAGCCCCACGGGTCCGGCCGCCGCGGTCTCCACGGTCAGCTCGACGTGGCCGACCAGCTCGGCGGGGTCCTCCTCCGACCGGTGCAGGGCCAGCTGGGACTCCAGGAGCTCGGACTCCAGCGCGGACTGCCGGGCCTGCACGGCGCGCAGCCGTTCGGCGTACGTGTCGCGCTCGCCGTCCACGCGGTCGAGCTCGCGGGTCCAGCGCGACCGCTCGGTCTCGCCGTAGCCGGTGCCCTCGCCGATCTCCCGCATCAGGTCGCCGGCGAGCCGGCCGAGCAGGCCGAGGCGGGCCCGCAGCCGTTCGGCCTGCCGGCCGAGGTCGGCCTCCTCCTCTTCCAGGGCGTGGACGCGCAGGCGCAGGGCGGAGTCGTCGACGGGCGAGGGGCGAGGTCCGCGCGGGGTCCAGGTGCGGACGATCCGCACGTCGAGGACGTCCGCGGCGTGCTCGGCGGTCAGCTCGGCGTGGAGGGTCCGGTCGACGGCGAGCGCGCCGACCGGACCGAGACGCAGCCGGGTGACGCCGGCCGGCAGGTCGAGGACGGTGGTCCGCTCGACGAGGGCGCGGTCCTCCAGACAGGTCACCGCGGTGACGGGGAGGGCGATCGGCTCGGGGGGCGTGGTCATGGCGGTGTCAGCTCCTGCGGTTGCCGCCGACCAGGGCCTTGCCGGTCGGGATGCGGATCTCGTAGCCGCCGTCGAGGGCGGTGGTGGCGCCGGCGGGCAGGTCGAGCCGCCAGACGCGGGTGCCCGGCGCGAGGCGGTCGGGGCCCGAGCCCTCCTCGGGCGTCGTCCAGCCGGCCCGCTCCTCGATGCGGACGTCCGGCTCCGTGCTGACCGGAACCCGTTCGTGGACCTCGACCGTGACGGGCCGCGCGAGCCGGTTGGCCAGCTCCACGTGGACGCGGTGGTCGAGCACGGTGGTCTGGTTGCGCATGCCCGCGGTCGACTCGTTCAGATGCGTGCGGCGGGTGACCCGGATTCCCTCGGCCGGGCCGAGCCCCATCCGGCGGACGCCGCCCGGAGCGAGCGTGGGCAGCGCGGCGGTCAGCAGGAAGTCGTCGTCGACGGTGACCTCCACCGGCCCCGCCAGCAGCGCCTGGTCGGTGGCGTTGGCGAGGACCAGCGTCGCGTACACCGTCTGCTCGACGGAGGGCACGCAGAGGTACTCGGTGCGCAGCCCCACGCCGATCTCGCCGACGGTCACGGTGTGCCAGGTGCCGTCCGAGGGGACGTCGGCGCGGGCGGTGGCGTCGAAGCGGTGGTCGAAGGAGCCCGCCGACTCGCGGGGGCGCACGGTCTTCCCCGGCAGCGGCTGGTCGGCCACCGCCTCGGCGCGGCGCCGGTACTCGGCCGCCACCAGGTCCGAGGGGGCGTCCGGGAACAGCCGGCCGCGGCGGCCGCCCCGCTCGTCGGGACCGCGCAGCACCAGGGCCGCGTAGTCGAGCTCGGCGCCGCTCGGCTGCGGCGGCCCCGGGGGCGGCGGAGGCGGGGGCGGCGGCGCGGCGGCGGCGGGAGCGGGGGGCACC